>NZ_JACVUP010000009.1 GCF_016625195.1 Erwinia sp. S63 | reverse complement strand
AATTGAGCCTCAGAGCGGTCACTTTAATTGAGCTTTGACAGTTATTATAGAAGCAAAGCTGACTTCATTGCCGCCTACTGACGCTGCTACGCGAAAGTTACGGCGGTTTCGGCCAACACACGCCGCAGAAATGCTTCACTATTGTTTTCGTTTTTACCACTGTGGGTAAAGAAACGTGAAGTAAGCAACGCATACGTACTGTTCCGCTAACCTTGGTAGTACACGTTCTTTAACCTGCCGGGGAAACCATCATGTCGAAGACGAATTTACTGCTAAAAACGCCACTGCTGCTGACAACCATTGCTTTAATGATGAGCATTAACAACGTTCATGCAGCTGAAGATCCCCTGTTTCAGCCTTTATCCCCAAAGGTCTCAGACCTTGCACAATATCGCTGGCACAATCGCCCTCTGGTGATCTTTGCCCAATCTAAAACAGATCCTGCTTATGTCGCTCAAATGGCGATGCTTGAGAAGCAGAAAGCAGAACTGGCCGATCGGGATATCATCGTGCTCAGTGATACCTCTCCGACGGCAAATGGCACGCTGCGTGAGCAACTTAATCCGAAAGCATTTGAAGTGGTTCTGGTTGGAAAAGATGGTGGAATGAAGCTACGTGAAACAACACCTCTGGATACCGAGGTGTTGTTTTCAACCATTGATAAAATGCCAATGCGTCAGGCCAAACTAAATTAATGCATTAAACGGGGCTTACTCGACATCCAGCAGTGAGCCCGTTTTATAAAAACGTTTCCCGGCGATGTAATGCAAACTGCGCATTTCCTCTGGTGCGTCCTCGAATAACCAGCGCCCTTCTTTAAACACCCGGCTATCCGCCCAGGCACCCTTAATTTCACCAATGAACAGATCGTGGTCGATTTGATTCTGTTCAATCGGGATCAATTCGCAATACAACCAGGCCGCGCAGCCTGCCACCAAAGGAAGATCGCTTTCAGGTAACCGGAAGAACTCAACACCAGCTGTGGCCAGCTTATCTGACTGTTCTGTGAATGAATGCGTACCGAGATAATGAACCATTTGCGCCTGACTGACGGTTGGGACATGTATAACAAATTTATGGCTTTGTTCTATCAACTTACGTGTGAAAGTGGATTTATCCAGCACCACGGTGAGTTTTGCCGGTTTGAACTCCAGTCCACACACCCAGGATGCAGACATCACATTATCAATCCCGTCATGGCTTGAGGAAACCAGTGTAGTTGGGCCATGGTTTATAAGACGATAGGCTTTTTCCAGCTCAACAGATTCAATATGGGCATTCATAGGTTGATTTCATCGCATAAGTTTTAAAGGTGCTTATTGTCGCCTGGTAAAAACGACTTTGCCAACCTCCAGCCATCTCATGTGCAAAACCCTCTGCACCAGGCATGAGTACTGAGCTTAGTCGGATCACCAAAGTGGCACCGAATCACACCTTGTACCGCTCAATTCATCGTTTCTGAAAATATTTTCCTTTTTTTAGCAATATTCACATAGCTCATTCGTCTACCTCAGTACGAGCCAATATCGGCTACTGTAATGAGGAATAACAACAATGAGAGATTTCGATATGCGCAGACAACACCACCGTGACCACCATTTTGGTGGCCATCGCATGATTAAGCCGCTGTTGATTGGCGTGGTGATTATTGCGGCGCTTGGGCTGCTGGTGATGTCGCTGTGGAATGCCGTACTGCCTGCGATTATCGGCGTGAAGGCGATTGGCTTCTGGCAGGCGCTTGGGTTGCTGGTATTGTGCCGTATCTTGTTTGGTGGTTTAGGTTTCCGCCCCGGCATGTTCGGCATGGCGCGTCGTCGCATGCACGAACGCTGGATGCAGATGACCCCAGAGCAGCGCGAAGAGTTTATGCAACATCGCCGTGAACGTTCGCACCGTGGACGCCGTGATCGCTGTGACTGGCATAGCCGCCGCGATGATGCGCGCTCACCGTCAGACGAAGCACCCGCAAAATCGCCAGACGCAGAGTAAACGCCATGGCGCAGGATTCACTGCTGATGTCCGCGTTGAGCGCCTGTCGGTCAAAATTAAGCGCATTTATCCGCGGGCGCACGTCGGTACGAGAAGATGCTGACGACATTCTGCAGGAAGTGACCTACAAGCTCATGCAGGTCGAGCAACCGGTGGAAAATGTCGCGGCCTGGTTATTCCGTGCTGCACGCAATGAGATGACCGATCGGGCACGAAAAAAGCGTGAACTGCCGTTATCCGCTCTCTTAGACGGCGATGATGAAGCGGATTTCCCTGAAGATGAGCTGGCTGAAACGCTATTTGGCGTGCCGGAAACACCAGAAGATGAATATCTCAAAGCGCTGTTATGGGAAGAATTGGAGGAAGCTTTAGCCGAGCTGCCCTCCGCTCAGCGCGAGGTGTTCGAAAAAACGGAATTGCTGGGTTATAGCTACAACGAACTGGCTGAAGAGAGTGGCGCTAGTGTCCAGGCGCTATTATCACGCAAACACAAAGCGGTGCTCTCTCTGCGTACGCGATTGCGCAGTCTCTATGATGAGCTTACCGCTGAATAATTTCATTCATTGCGGTTTAAATCGTAAACAGAATGGCTGCTACTTACCGTAAATAGCAGCCTACATTTCCAGTTACCACCAGACCGCTTCTTCCCTTGGTTGAACAATGTTCACAGCTTGTCCGATCACCGGCAGAGACAATTTAATTTTTTGCTCACGCGCCAGCGCCGCTATTTGTATAAGGGGATCATTCCAGTGATGGAATGCGAGGTCGAAGGCCGCGTTATGAATGGGCATTAACCATTTTCCCTTCAAATCCTGAAACGCCCTTATGGTGTCAGTGGGTAACATATGAATATCCGCCCAGCGGCTGTCATAAGCCCCATTCTCAAGGCAAGCAACATCAAATGGACCGTACTTATTACCAATTTCTTTAAAGCCGGGGAAATAACCGGAATCCCCGCCAAAAAACAAACGAAATTCATCCGTGATGATGCTCCATGAACACCACAAACGTTTATTGCCATCAAACAAACCGCGGCCTGAAAAGTGCTGCGACGGCGTGGCGACAAAATGAATTGCGCCTACATCCTTGGACTGCCACCAATCCAGTTGGGTGATCTTCTCCTCAGCCACTCCCCACTTTGCCAGCAAATCACCGACGCCCAACGGGGCGAGGAAATAGCGCACACGATCTTTTAACTGCAAGATGGTCTGGTAATCCAGATGATCATAATGGTCATGGGATAAAATAATCCCTTCAATAGGCGGTAAATCGCTCACCTCTATGGGTGCAGGCTGAAAACGCTTAGGCCCCAGCCACTGAAACGGAGACGCTCGCAGGTTAAATACCGGGTCGGTGAGCCAATACTTGCCTTTCAATTTGAGCAGCAGCGATGAATGCCCCAGCCGAAACACACTGTTATCAGCTGCCTGTGCGAGTGCCTCAGACGTGATGGGCTGCACAGGTAATTGCTGCTGAGGAACGGTTTCTTTAGGCTTGTTGAATGCTAAATCCCAGAACATCTTCATATATTCACTGAGTTTCAACGGCTGCCGAGGGGCAACATTGGTGAAACGCTTGCCGTCAAACTGCGCGGAGTGCGGATACCCCTTGATGGCACTGCGGGAGACGCTTGAACAATTCAACATTGATCTTTTACCTGGACGTATGCGGTGATTCAGAATAACGGCTTTTGGTGAATCCTATATGGCATAACGGGCGGTCTGGTAATGAAACTTATGCTTAAGATGACATTTCATTTCCTGAGCGCTAAAGTCTCTCTTTTGTTTGATTTTACGAGGGAAAATGAAACATTTATTTGTTTACGGCACCTTGCAACCGGGCCATTCAAATGCGCATATCCTGGAAAGTATTGGTGGCGAGTGGCTGGCCGGGACGGTTAACGGCGTCTTCTATGAGCGCGGTTGGGGTGCAGCAGCGGATTTTCCCGGCATCGTACTGGATAACGATGCGGGTGTTGTTGCGGGCTCACTTTTCTTCTCAGAACATCTGGCTTCTCATTGGCCAATGCTGGATGAGTTCGAGGATGGTTATGATCGTGTTGATGTTGAAGTCACCACCCTCGAAGGAGAGAAAATCACAGCGTGGATTTATCAGTTACAGCCGCCACAGGCCTAATCTGCCCTGCTCTTTTCCAGCCTAAAGCAGGAGCAACGCCCACGATGAAGTCACTGATAATTTGTCGATACTCTTCATGGCTAAATTCATAAGGCAGTTCGACGCGAAACTCATTCACTTCGCGCAGAATCGGAATAGTGATCATCTGCGCGCCAATCTGGACGGCGTCAGGTAATCATGATTAACCTACCAGCCCGGTATTCACCCGTTTGCCGATTTCTTTCAGCTGAGAATACTTTTCCAGCAATGACGGGCCATCATCAAGGCTCATGGCAAACATCCATAAATAGGTCATGACCGAATAAATATGGCCTGCGCTCATACCGCCTTTTAGCGCCATCACGCTGATCGTGATGCCAAACAGCAGTGCGGAGGCAATACCAATCGACAAATAGCCAATCGCTTCGCGGTCAGACAAGCGAATCCGTACTTGCGCCAGAAAGTGATAATGGCGATTAAGCTTCTGTTCGCCTGCGGTACTGACAAAACCCACTTCCCGCTCCAGTCGATCATTCATCCGCCCGATAAGCGATTCATTTTTTTGTGTGTAGCCCGGCAAGAATCCGGCAAACAGCAGCAAAACCGCTAAACACGCCAATCCTGCCCAGGGTTCAATGGTGAGTAACATCACCACGGCACCACACATCGAGGCCGCGGAGGTGATCAACATCGGCAGATGCGTTTCAAAGAAATCCACAAACTGGCGTGAAAGCGTCACCCTTGCCGCAATCGCGGAATGGCTGTGCGCCTCTTCACGCTGAGCCAGGATCACGGGCACTGCCAGGCCGGCATAAATGCGCGCAAAAGTACGAGTGTCCATGGTGCGGCGGGCAGCGCCAATCAACCACATGATTAGCACTAAACCGGCATAAAACAGGCCGTGAAGTGCGTTGCCATGCATGATGGCGTTGATCGCGAAACCCGCCAGCAACGGGTAAAGCAGGTAAACCACATTTTCAGCGATCACCAGCATCAGGGTCAGCAGCAATTTTTTCTTATTGCGTTTCGCCAGCACTTTCAGTGTATTAAGGGCGCTGCGTGAGGCTCCGCTTGGTATATTTTCAGGTATGATTTGCATTAGATTACGTTCAAATTGATACTTTTGAGCGGTTGCTCAAAAGTGGCGAAAGTGTATTTGAGCACTTGCTCAAAGTCAACGGCGGTGGTGATGAAAGAGACAACAGCGGAATTGCGCGAAAAGATCCTGGATACAGCGGTGGCACTGTTCATCGAAAAAGGTTTGGAGAATGTGAAAACCCGCGAACTGACGACGCAGTTGGGGTTATCCCGTAGCCACATTTATCACTACTTTTCAGGCTGGGCGTCATTGAGTCTGGAGGCGTGCGCGCGCTTCGCGCAAAAAGATCTCCAGGAATTTACGCAGCAAATTGGCTTGTTGCCCTTTCATGAGAGACTGGAAGCCTTCATTGCCGATTATCTGCCGCTGGAACCGGATGCGGTATGGCAGCTTTACAGCTCACTTTGGCGTAAAGCCACTACAGAAGTCGACTATGCCGAACTGGCCACCCAGGTAACAAAGCAGTGGCATGCACTGATGACCGACATCATACGTGATGGGATAAATGCAGGTGTTTTTCGTCAGGCTGATGCAGAACAGGTCGCGCGGCAGCTCAGTGCTATGCTGAATGGCTATGCGGATTTACTCATTGTGGTGCAGGAGGCTGAAGCGCGGGAACAGGCAATCAGCGATCTGCATGCCTTTATTAAACTCGCGCTTTGAAGGATAGAAATTTTTCGATTCAGGACGTAGTGACTGAACTGTCCGATTTGGCGACAAAATACTGTTCGTGTTTTTCAATCGTGACGCCGCGTTCACGCCAGTATGCTGCCATATTGAAAAACGCATCACTGGTTAAATTGAAGCCAATAATAACTGAAGGATGCTTACCGCTACTCAGAAACGAGTTTAACTGCTCCATATCTAACGCTTTAACAGACTCCATCATCTTCTCCCGATCTATAACAAGATAATCTGCAGCAACAGATTATCTTGTAAGTCTCTTGATGCACAATGCAGTTATATTAATATTACAATCTGCAAAAAATCCGATGGCAAATGACTACCCACCTGCGACAAACCCGCAGATTATCTGATAAATGAGATCGATCTCAGCTTCAGAAAGTGCAATCTACACCCCAGGAAAAACGGAAAGCTGTGAAATTTCTAAATGGTTTCATGATGGATATATCAGCAATGCGCAATGTCATTCACCGATATTAATTACTTTTTGCTATGCATAGGCGATTAATTGCACTGAGCAAATTTAAGGCGAACGCACCGATCATGGATGTACAGACGTCCAGACGTATATTATAGTCCGTATCCTACGTTACTCAGGGACTCGTACTATGAACAAATTACTCGTTACCACCCTTCTCGCCGCTGCAGTTTCACTGCTGAGCGCCTGCGACAACAACAAAGACAATGCCATCAAAGTCGCCATTAACACCGGTCCTGACGAAGCGCTCTGGCAGACCGTTAAACAGGTCGCTCATGATAAATATCATCTGGATGTCGATGTGGTGGCATTTAACGATTATGTTCAACCGAACGAAGCTCTGTTCAATAAAGATGTCGATGCCAACGCCTTCCAGAGCCTGCCCTATCTGGAAATGCAGTCTAAAGAGCGTGGCTATAAGTTCGCCGTGGTCACCAACACCTTTGTGTTCCCGATTGCCGGCTATTCCCGCAAGATTAAAGCACTGGATGCACTGCCAGATGGCGCGACCATCACCATCTCCAACGAAGCAACCACTCTCGGTCGCAGCCTGCTGCTGTTGCAAGCTCAAGGGCTGATCAAGGTGAAACCTGAAGCCGGCCTGCTGCCTACCACGCTGGATATCACTGATAATCCGAAGAAGCTTAAAATCGTTGAAGTGGATACCCCGCAACTGGCCCGCACTCTCGACGATCCGCAGGTCTATATCTCCATCATCAATAACAACTTTGCCGCGCTGGTTAACCTCTCCGCGTCGAAGGATGGCATGTTTATGGAAGGCAAAGCGTCACCGTATGTGAATGCGATTGTGGCGCGTGAAGATAACAAAGACAGTGCAAATGTGCAGAAGCTGAAAGAGGCTTTCCAGTCGCCGGAAGTGCTGGATAAAGCTAACGAGATTTACAAAGGCGATATTATCAAGGGTTGGTAATAGCCGCTTAAAAAGCCGCGCAACAGAAGTGTTGCGCGGCTTTTTATTATTTAAAATCCACTGCCATCAATTCAGCGATGGTTGAATCCTGTGTCGAGCTCACGCAGCGGTGCAGGTAATCAGTAAATTTCGAGGATGGCGGCATGCCTAACTCCAGCAACTTCTCATTGCAGAACACCACGTTGAGTTTGGAGAAATGGCCGTAAAGATTCATGGCGCGCAACACAATGCGTTCATTACAAGGGCCAAACAGTGACGCGAAATTTTTCTTACTTTCGGCCAGTTCGCGATAATTCACCTTCTGATAACTCTCGCCCACCGGCGCATTGCCCGAGGCTTTGGCCATCGCTTTATCAATCTCCGCGAAGGTGACACTGCTGTTAAGCCCCGCCGAAATGTGAATAATGCTTTTATCGACGTTTTCAGCGGTCAACAACAGCTCCAGCGCATCTGCACAATAATCCACAGGCACCACATCAATACGATCGTCCAGCTCACACATAAACTTACCCAATGTCAGTGCCATGCGGAACACCCAGAAAATACTCGGCGAGGGCGTGCAGCCATGATCGGAATGGCCCACAACAATAGAGGGACGCGCAATAACCAGCGGCAGTTCGGGCAACATCTCGCTCATCATTTTTTCCACCGTGGCTTTACTCCAGGTGTACTCAACGATGTGTTGATCGCGCAGCGTATTGAGTTTGCTCTCGGTCACCAGAGTGTTAGCTTCCGGCGCACAAGACATTGCCGTTCCGACATGAATAAAGCGCTTAAGTCCGCTGACCTGATTCATACGACTGGCGAAGGTGAAAGTTCCTTCAACGTTAACTTTCCAGATGTAAGGATTCGCCCCAAACGAAGCCACAGCCGCACAGTTGAGCACATGTGTAACGCTATTCAGACGCGGGTCGGCAGTAAACCGCTCTGGTTCCGCGAGATCGCCAATGAGAATGTTATCTGTGGTCAGTAATTTCAACAGATCTTGAGCCACGCCAAACTTAGCCAGATTGGATTGCAACCGACTCAGTCCTTCGGCGGGTGAATCACCGCGCACCAGCAGTAACAGTCGATTATTCTCGCTTTTCTTCAATAAGTTAACCGCTACTGCTCCGCCTAAAAATCCGGTCGCGCCAGTAATTAAAATCGTATTCATAGTATTTAGCTATCAGTTGGTTTCTGGACGAAAACGGTCCATTGAGCGTGGCTTCGAATGTATGCCAGCGAAGATAAATGGCGGATAAATGCGATCTGCACGAGGTGAAGGAAAAAGCGGTCCAGTTAGCTTTCGTTTATCTCTGATAACCATCCGTCATTTTATTTCTCACCGTTCGACTATTCTGAGATTAAAAAACCGCCGCGATATAAAAATGTCGTAAAAATTTCGCGGCCAGGCGTAAAAATGCAGGTCACAAAACCACCACCCGCTATTAACCGTTCGGGTAAACAGGTATGTTCGCCGTCATAGACACAGCCATCGCCGTTCCACGCTGATAAGAAACAGGAAATATATGAGTCAGACCGAGAAACAGTCTCTGCCTGCTGGCATGTTGGCCGCCGCAGGGATCGTGTTTGGTGATATCGGTACCAGCCCGCTTTACACCCTGAAAGAGTGCCTGTCGATCTTACCGGATGGTTCAATCTCAACCACTGCCGTGATGGGTTTTCTGTCACTGATTTTCTGGGCGTTAACCCTGATCGTTACCCTGAAATATGTCTGCTTTGTCATGCGTGCCGACCATGATGGTGAAGGCGGTATTTTAACGCTGATGTCACTGGCGCGTCGTAACGTCGGTCCGAAGATTGGCCACATCATCATTCTGGCCGGTTTAACGGGCGGTGCTTTCTTCTACGGTGATGGCATCATCACGCCGGCGATTTCCGTGCTCTCCGCCATTGAAGGGATTGAAGTAGTTTCCCCGCACCTCGACAAATATGTGGTGCCGCTGGCCGTGGTGATCCTTTCCCTGTTGTTCATCATTCAAAAACACGGAACGGAAAAAGTCAGTAAGGTGTTTGGTCCGGTGATGTTTATCTGGTTTGTTTCGATTGGCTTACTGGGCCTGCGTGGTATCGCGCTCAATCCCACGGTATTGCAGGCGCTTAATCCCAGCTACGCCCTGACCTTCTTACTGACGCACGAGGCTCTCGCCTTTGCCGCGATGGGCATGGTGGTGCTGGCCGTCACCGGTGCTGAAGCGCTGTATGCGGATATGGGGCATCTCGGCAAAGCGCCGATTCGCCTGGCGTGGCTGGTGATTGCCATGCCGGCATTGGTGCTGAATTACTTCGGTCAGGGGGCGCTGGTGATTGCGGATGCAAAGGCGGTTAATAACCCGTTCTTTAATCTCGCTCCGGGTTGGGGACAGATTCCCTTGATTGTGCTGTCAACACTCGCCACGGTGATCGCGGCGCAGTCGGTGATTACCGGCGTTTATACGCTGACGCATCAGGCGATACGTCAGGGTTTTCTGCCACCCATGCGCATTGTGTTCACCTCCCATACTGAATCTGGCCAGATCTACATTCCGGTGGTGAACTGGCTGTTGTTTGTGGCGGTTACCGTGATTGTGCTGGCATTCCGTCAGTCGTCTGCCCTCTCCTCCGCTTACGGTATCGTGGTGACCGGCACCATGGTGATCACCGCCTGTCTGGCAGGCGTGGTGGCGCTGCGTAACTGGAAATGGCCACTGCCGCTGGCGGTGATTTTCCTGCTGTGTATGCTGACCATTGATGTGCCGTTGTTTGCAGCCAACTTGATGAAACTGCTGTCAGGCGGTTGGGTTCCGGTACTGATGGCGCTGACCATGATGGGGTTGATGCTGATCTGGAGCACCGAGCGTAATCGGTTAATCAAAAAATTGAACAACGATCCGGAAAGTCTGCAGGCGCTGGTGAAATCACTGGAAACCAATCCGCCGAGTCGCGTACCGGGTACCGCCATCTTCCTGGCACGCAAAGAGTTTGAGATTCCGCAGGCGTTGCTGCATAACCTCAAGCATAACCGGGTGCTGCATAAGCGAGTGGTGTTGCTGAACATCCGCACCACAGATACCCCGCGCGTGCATAATCAGAAGCGCATCACTATCACCCAACTGTCGCCGTCCTTTTGGCAGGTGACGGCAGCATACGGCTGGCGAGAAGTGCCTTCGATGGCGGAAGTTTTGCACCTGTGCGGGCTGGAAGGTTTTGGCTGTACAGTGAATGAAGCGTCTTTCTTTACCTCACACGATACTCTGGTGATGAAAAAACGCCGCGGACTGGCAAGAATAAAAGGCGGTATCTTCCACTTCTGCCAACGCAATGCGTTGCGTGCGCATGAGCAATTTAATATTCCACCCAATCGTGTTATCGAGTTAGGTGGCCAGCGCGAGTTTTAACAAAATGGGGCGTTTATTACGCCCTATTTGATTTATTGTGCCGCGATAAATGTAACCAGATGAAAGAATATTCCCGAAAGTTTATCAGAGTTGTGGCTGAACTTTTCTTAACAACTAATTAGCAATTTTAGCTAAAACGCATAACCTCAAAAGGTGTTTATTAAGCCTACCGGCACCGATTACCTGCCGTGCGCAACTGTCGGAATCAATAAACAGACTATCAACAATAAAACGCGTAGCTTTTAAATCGGCTCAGTAGTTTTTTTGAGGAGTAAGACCATGAAAGAACTTATTAATGATGTTATCTCAATTTTCACACCGCAAAATGTTCAGCCGGTTTTGGTTCGCGCTGATTTAACCCATCGTGAATTATCTTCGATTCATCCTGTGGGCTTCACTTCCGTTAGCTGGGCCACCTCAATGGAAGAGCTGACCGATGCGATTGTGAAAAAAACGCTGGCAGCAGGTGCTGTGGGTTATCACATTACCGATGTTGAATCTCATGAGCCGGGCCACGATGGTCAGCATGTGATGGCGGCTACCGCAACCCTGTACCACATCAATAGCAAAGTGGCGTACGGCTAATGTTAACCACCCCTTCGCTGTTGCATTTAAGCCTGCCACTCCCGTGACAGGCTTTTTTCTTTAAAGTACTCAGCGAGAAAATCGATAAACACTTTCATGCGCGGCGATTCCGATGTCCGTTGCGTATACACCGCCCAGATATTCGCCTGCTGATACCACTGAGGTAAAACATGGACCAACTCGCCGGTCTTAAGATAAGGTGCCACATCCCACGCTGAACGAAGTGCAATCCCGTGTGACTTCAACGCCCAATTCAAAATAACTTTGCCACTGTTTGACGAATAATGGCTATTAAGGCGGCACAATACCTGTTGCTCACCGTCAGTCAGCGCCCAATTGCCGAAGGAATTGTTCTTTTCATTAATAATAAGGCAGCTGTGATTAATTAAGTCATCCAGCGAATTGACGGCACCTGAACGGGCTAAATATTCAGAGGATGCGCAAAGAATACGTTGGTTTACGGCCAGTTTACGCGCGATGTAGGAGTGATTCAGATTATCGCCGACCTGAATATCCACATCCGTCCCGGACTGCATCAGATCAATCTCTCGATCGCTCAGAATTAGTTTGATATTTAAAGACGGATGCTGAGTAATAAACGCCGAAATGGCATCTGAAAGATAGGCCTGACCAAAACCCAACGAACAGCCGACGGTCAACTCACCACTTAATTCACCACGCCATTGCTGAAAATTGCTTAGAAACGTATCCATCTCCTGCACCACTTGCCGCGCGCCCTCCAGCGCATTCTCACCCTCTGGCGTGAGTCGCATGACACGGTTAGTGCGGAAAAAAAGCCGCGTATCGAGCTGCTTCTCGAGAATGGCAATACGCTTACTGATATACGAGGGAGACTGGCCCAGCTCCACGGCAGCACGAGCAAAGCCGCCATGGCGCGCCACACTGATAAACACATAGAGATCTTCAACAGAGGGCCAGCCCTGCAGCGGTTTCTGAACGTTTTTTCCAGCAAGCAAAAGCTTCATATCATCACGCGGTTAGCCAACATCGAGCGGTTATAGCACATAATCGAGAAAGCCCTGAAGCTGCATTAAAAACACCTCCGGGACTTCTTCCTGAGGAGAATGTCCGCAGGGCAGCGCACTGCCCTGCACATTGATGGCCTTGTCCTGCCAGCTGGCAACTACATCGTATAGCTGACCGACCGTGCCCTTTTCCCCCCACAGCAACTGCAATGGGCAAGCGATGCGTTTGTCGCTGTCCTCTGCATCGTGCTCTAAATCGACCGTGGCGGCAGCGCGATAGTCTTCGCAGACGGCATGGATCATCTCGGGCTGCTGATAGCAGCGCAAATAATCATTGAATACCGCTTCTGAAGTCGCCCCCGCTGTCTTGAGTTGACCGTCAATATGTTTTCGCAGGAAGAAGGCCGGATCGTGGCCGATCATTGTCTCGGGCAGTGGATAAGGCTGGATCAGGAAGAACCACCAGAAATAGCGCGTGGCAAACTCTTTGTTGGTTTGTGCATACATGGTGGCCGTCGGGGCGATATCGACAAAAGTGCAGCAGGCCACTTTTTCCGGATGGTCGAGCGCCAGGCGATGACCCACTCGCGCACCGCGATCGTGCCCGACAAACGCCACACGCGAAAGTCCCAACGCATCAATCAACAGGCTGATATCTTCGGCCATGGTGCGTTTTGAATAAGCCAGATGCCGATCGTCGCTGGAGGGTTTATCGCTGTCGCCGTAGCCGCGCAGATCGGGCAAGATCACCTGATACTTCTCTGCCAGCTGCGGAGCGATTTTCCGCCACGCCAGATGGTTTTGTGGATGACCGTGCAGCATCAGCAGTGGCGTACCTGCGCCGCTTATCGCCACGCGCAGCGTAATACCATTCGCCAGTGTCACCTCTTTCAGGGCAAATCCGTCGATAAACGGCGATGCGCCGCAATCCTTGATGTCACTCATGCTGTTTGTCCTTTAACCCGCTGCAGCCAAGGGCGCTGAGCAAAGTGCCGATGTTCAAACTGTGCAATGTCAGACTCGTATTGTAGCGTCCAGTCCACCGCACTGCCGCCGCCCATTAACATCTCACGTTTAAGCGCACTGACCTCAAAATGAAACACCTGCTGGTTGACGGTGATGGTCTTCTCTTCCAGCGAAACCGTAATTGAATTGTCCTCTGCGTCAGTCGTGGCCGCACTGAGCTGCTGATAGGCTTCTTCAGTCAACGTTAGCGTCAGCACGCCGTTGCGCTGACAGTTATCGTCAAAGATGCCGGCAAAGCTGGTGCCGATGATGGCGCGGATGCCCAGCTGATTCAGTCCCCACACCGCATGTTCGCGGCTGGAGCCACAGCCAAAGTTGGGACCGACCAGCAAGAATGCCGCGTTCTTTCCGGCGGGCTGGTTGAGGATAAACGCGGGATTCGCACTGCCGTCTGGCAAAAATCGCAGGTCAAAGAACACGCCCCGATCCAAACCCTGGCGATCGATACCTTTGAGAAACTGCTTTGGCATGATCACATCAGTATCGATGTTGGCCGCCGGTAAATGGGCAATACGTCCGGTGATGCTGTGAAAGGCGTCCATATTAAACCTCTGCTGTCTTGAAGTTGCGTACATCGACCAGATGACCGGCCACCGCAGCGGCGGCGACCATCGCCGGGCTCATTAAATGAGTGCGGGCGCCCGCACCCTGACGGCCCGCAAAATTGCGGTTGGTGCCTGAAGCACAGCGGTCACCGGGTTCCAGCACATCTTCATTCATCGCCAGACACATTGAGCAACCCGACTGGCGCCACTCAAATCCTGCATCGATAAAAATACGCGCTAACCCTTCCGCTTCCGCCTGAAGTCGCACCTGCGTAGAACCCGGGACAATAATCCCGCGTACGTGTCGGGCGATTTTATGGTCGCCAATGACTGCGGCGGCGGCGCGCAAATCTTCGATTCTGCCGTTGGTGCAGGAGCCAATAAAGGCATGAGTGATGGCGATGTCAGACAAGCGCATACCGGGTTCCAGCCCCATATATTTCAGTGCTACCAGCATGGCCTGCTGTTTGATCAAATCGGGTTCCTGTTGCGGATCAGGCACACAGCCGCCGATGGCACAGGTTTGATCCGGGCTGATGCCCCAGGTCACTTTAGGTTCGAGGTCGCTGCAATCCAGCTCAATCGCCCGGTCGAATTTGGCCTCGTCATCACTGCGCAAAGTCATCCAATCGGCCTTTGCCTGCTCCCACATTGCACCTGTTGGTATTTGCGGTTTGCCCTGGATGTAGGCGAAGACCTTCTCATCTGGCGCAATAATCGCTCCTCGAGCGCCGGCCTCGACCGCCATATTGCACAGTGTCATGCGCCCTTCCATACTCAGCGCGTCAATCGCCGGGCCATCAAATTCGATGGCATAACCGGTTGCCCCTGAGGCACCAATATCTTCAATCAACGCCAGAATGATGTCTTTCGCTGAACAGCCATAAGGCAGCTCACCCGTTACCGTGACGCGCATGGTTTTGAGCGTGCGATAAATCAGAGTTTGCGTGGCGAGAAGATGTTCAATTTCTGACGTTCCGATGCCGAAACCCAACGCACCAAATGCGCCATAGGTGGTGGTGTGGCTGTCACCGGCGGCAATCACCATACCGGGCATGACCAGCCCCTGCTCATGCGCAACCACATGCTCGATGCCCTGGCGCGGGTCCATGACATCAAACAGTTCGATGCCAAAATGGGCGGCATTTTGACGGAAGTAATCCACCTGCAGCTGCCCGCCTGCATCGGTCATCGCGTCATCACGCTCAGGACGCGTGGGATTCACGTGATCGACATTAAGTAAGATGGTCGCCGGATGACGTACCGGGCGATGATGTTCACGCAGTCCGCTAAAGGCCTGCGGGCTGGTGTATTCGTTGAGTATTGATCGATCAATATAGAGCAATACATGCCCTTCATCGTCTAACTGATGTACCACATGCTGATCGATCAGTTTTTCATACAGTGTTTTGTTAGCCATGCGATTGCCCACATAAAAGTATCAACAAGTCATTAGAGACTCTAGGGTAATACAGTTGTGGTTAAGACTATGAACACAGTACGTGAAGTGATGGTTTATGAAGTGTGTTTAATGGGCGACCTCACAGCCGCCGATAGAAGTATGACGCTACTGCAAGCGTTCGAAGCGATAAGGTGCGGGATCAATAAGCGGCGTATGCCCGGTCACCAAATCTGCGGCTAACTGCCCGGCTGCGGGTGATGTCCCGAAACCATGCCCTGAAAAGCCCGTCGCCAAAGTTAGCCCAGGTATCGAAGCCACTGGGCCAATCACCGGGTTCGAATCCGGGGTAACATCTATCACGCCAGCCCATGACTCCGCCATCTCCGCCTGCTGGAACACCGGCCACGCCGCGCGCAGGTTGCGCATCGCTTCCTGGTTCAGTGCCGGATTGGCAAGAGGGTCCAGCGTGCGGACCTGCTCAAAGGGTGAGCGCCGATCGCTGCGCCAGCGACGTGCCAGTGCAAGATCCTTCACAAAGTATTTGCCCAGCGAAATCCGCAGGTTGTCACGCGCCTGACGTAGCTGAGGCATATAACGTGTTCCGATCAATAGATGATCAAGCGTAATTGGCGCATCCAGCGCACCGCGTTGAGTGATGATAAAGCCACCGTCCTGGTGTTTTCGGAATGAGAAGTCAGGAGCGCCCACCGCTATATTGGCCGGGCCTTCCAGCGGTTTAGTGCGCATCACCGAACAAATCAGCGGCAGCGTCGGCAGATTAATACCGTGATTGCCAAGGAATCGACGCGACCAGGCACCTGCAGCCAGCAACACCTGGTCACATCGAATCTCACCGCGCTCGGTCATTACGCCACTCACCTTACCATTGCTGGTGGCTAAGCCGCGGACGGCACAGTTTTCAAGGATAACCGCGCCTCTGGCGATGGCGGCGTTTGCAATTGCGCTAGCCGCCAGAGTGGGTTCGGCCCGCCCGTCAGAAGCGGTGTAAATCCCGCCTGCCCATTTCTCCACGCCGCCTGGCACCTGAGCCGCAATCTGCGCGTGGCTCAGTAAGCGCGTATCCAACCCCGCAGCGCTAATCCCGCTTAACCATTTTTCATGCAGGGCCATCTGCTGCTCGTTGCGCGCCACAAACATAATGCCAGCCTGACGATAGCCTACATCGCTGCCAACCCGCGCGGCCATCCCCGCCCACAGACGATCGGCGGCCTGCGCCAGCGGGATATCCTCCAGCGCACGGCTGGTTTTACGGATCCAGCCGAGATTGCGGGAAGACTGTTCGCCCGCAATACGCCCCTTTTCCAACACCACGACGGGAATATTGCGCTCCGCCAGCGTCAGTGCGGCGGTCAACCCTACAATCCCTCCGCCAATAATTACCACCGTGGTGGCATCCGGCAACGTTGGCGAAGGCGTAACCGGAGAAATAACAGGTGCCATAGCGCGTCTCCCGCCCTTAAAGGGCTACGGTAATTTCCTGAATCTGAGCGTTACCGGCACCGCGATAGGCCGTGACTTCCAGTTCAACTTTATAAACGGTCGATCCCAGCGGTGGGCAAGTGACCGTTGAGGCGGGATTAACCCCACGGAATTTCTCACCAATGATCGCCATCACCGCAGGCACATCCGCCGGATCCTGAATAAACACGCGCGAGCACACCACATCCTGTAATGAGGCATCGATGGCTGCCAGAGCTGCTTCGATATTGGCAAACACCTGCAAAGTCTGCTCGCGCAGGTCTTCGGGAATTTCTTTAGTTTGTGGGTTGCGACCGGCGGTGTTGGAGACATATATCCAGTTATCCACGGCCACGATGCGCGAATAACTCGCCTGCTCTTCAAATTTCGAACCGGTTTTGACTTTGATGATATTGGTCATGATGTTTTCTCTATTAATAAATGAATTAGCTTAAAACCGGTGATTCCCACAGGTTGAGTTTGACGCCAATTCCTTTTTCCAGTGCGTTGCGATACAACACCGTGCCCCAGGCCACATCTTCCACCGGCATACCACCCACAGACATGATGATGATCTCGCTCTCGTCTTGGCGGCCTGGCGCCTCGCCGGCGACAATTTTGCCAATATCCTCAAGTTGCTCCGCCTGCAGCTGCCCTTCAGCGACCATATCCATAAAGCGCACACCGATAATCGGCACGCAACGATGCGCAGGCTTGGGAACTTCATCAAACCAGGCATGATAGAGTCCGGTGTTATCAAGCACCTTACGCACATCCGACTGCTCCATGCCTTCATCGATATTGCACAGCGCGGGCATGGCGAGGAACGCG
The DNA here is from genome assembly GCF_016625195.1 of Erwinia sp. S63. Taxonomy (GTDB): domain Bacteria; phylum Pseudomonadota; class Gammaproteobacteria; order Enterobacterales; family Enterobacteriaceae; genus Pantoea. Next base: position 236,392 of record NZ_JACVUP010000009.1, on the reverse strand, counting down.
CCAGGCTTCACCCACTCACGTTTTACCAGCGGATAAGTGGCGGGATCACCGACCTCGCCAGAACTGCAGTAAGTGACAATGTCACTATCGCGCACCACCGCTTCCAGCGAGTCGACAATTTCTACCTGCTTAATTTGTGGATAGGTCTCATGCACCCAGGTAATGAAGTTATCGAGGCTGCGCTGACCGCGCCCTTTAACTTTGATGGTGTCGATGTGCGGACACACAGCAATAAATGCCGCTACGGCGGTTTTTCCCATCACGCCCGGTCCGAGTAAACCGATCACACGAGAATCCTTACGCGCCAGATGACGTGCGCCGACGCCCGGCACTGCCCCGGTGCGATACGCCGACAGCAGATTGGCTGACATATGCGCCAGCGGCGCGCCGGTATCGGCATCATTGAGGGTAAACATAAGAATCGAGCGTGGCAGGCCTTTCTCGCGGTTGGCGATGTTGGAGCCATACCACTTCACGCCGGCCGTGCCGAAATTGCCGCCAAGGTAGGCAGGCATCGCCATCATGCGGCGATCGGCAGTGGGTTTTGGCATCGTCGGGAACGGCGAATTTTCCGGGAAGGTCACCATCGCGCCGTGTGAATCATTGTTGGATCCGGCCATGCGATAGTCGCCGTGATACAACAGGCCAAACATCTCTTCCATGGTATCGACACAGGCGGCCATATCGGTCACGCCCGCACGAATCATGTCTTGCTCTGACAGGTAAATAAAATCAATCCGGGTTGAATCACTCATAAGTCGCCTCTTCAATCAGTCTTTTGGTCTATTTCCCGCCGTGGCGAGCGCTGCCATAAATAGCGATTTCACTGGCCAAAAACCGTCTTAGGTGTCGATGGTCTTCGCTGGGTGAAATAGAAATAGCGCGTCAGTTAGCGAGCTGTATTGAATATTTGCGACATGACGAAATTCGTGCGTGGCACAGCCCTTGCATTACTCAAGCAGTAAATAGCCCGCAGCGGAGCCCGCCATGACACAATTGCCTCTCTATCGCCACAGTGGATTTCAACCCGAGCAGCCATGGTTTGTGCTGAACGCCGCACAGCATTACTCGCTGATTGCGTCAGACAATCCGGCTATTTCCCATTTCTACAGTTTTGATGTGGCGCAGAGTGCCAGCATGACGCTGGCGATTCCCGACGGCTGCGTGGATATTGTGTTTGATTGCGATGCGCAGCGTCCTGCTGCACGCGTGTGTGGCACCACGCTGGAGGCGCGCGGTGCCGATATGCAGCATAACCACCACTATTTTGGTGTGCGCTTCGCGCCAGGCATCATTCCTGATTTCCTCGATGTAATGGCAGAAGAGATTCCCGACCGTGAGTTCAATTTCCTCGATGTGGTGCCGGATGCACGGTTAGCCTTTGAACAGATCGTGCAGACGCGCGATTTTTCGCGGCAGATTGCTTTGTTCAACGCCAGTTTCACGCCGCGCCTGGTGCGCAAAGCTTCCGCCGTTACCTCATTGATCATCCACACCATGCGCCAGCAGAAAGGCAACATTCGCATTGATCAACTGGAAGCGCTGACCGGCTACACCTGCCGCACTATCCAGCGCCAGTTTCGCCAGGATACCGGGATGTCACCCAAGGCTTTCAGCCGCATTTTGCGCTGCCAGTCGGCGCTGGGCAGCATTCACTTACAGCAGGAAGTGTCGTTTAGCGATCTGGCCTTTGATCTTGGATTTAGCGATCAGTCGCACTTCCTGCGCGAGTTTAAAAAGTTTGTCAGCACCACGCCCTGTGATTATCAGCGACGTATTTCCCATGATGCCTATTTCCATCGCTTGCGTTTCCACTGAGCACTAAAAGAGTGCAGCGTTGCACTGTGACGCTGTCCGATTTTTTCTATCCGTCAGATGCACAGCTGAGAAATGATGCCGCTATGTTACCTGCCTCAGGCGGCACAGATTGCCTGAGAACTTTCTCTTAGCGGTTGAGGGCTTTGGCGATGAATACGGATTCCGGCTTACGCAAAAATACGTTGGGTTTGTTTTCTCTGGTCTTTTTTGTCGTCGCGGCAGCCTCGCCGCTGACAGGCGTGGTGGGCGGCTTGCCGGTGGCGATTATTTCTGGCAACGGCGGTGGCATTCCGGTGTTTTATATTCTCTCGTGTATTATTTTGATGTTATTCGCCGTGGGCTTTATTGCCATGAGCCGCCATGTGAATAACGCGGGAGCCTTTTATACCTATATCTCTAAAGGAATGGGCGAGAACTGGGGCGCCTCCGCGTCAGTATTAGCGTTGATGGCGTATATCTCCATTCAGATTGCCATCGTGGCAATGCTGGGATTCTTCACGCAGCTGTTTATTGAAGAACATTTTTCTGCCCATATTCCCTGGTGGGCATTGAGCATGCTATTTGTGCTGGTATGTTGGGTATTGAGCATTAAACGCGTCGAAGTCGGTGGAAAATTACTCGGCATATTAATGCTAGCGGAAGTGGCTATTGTGTTACTCACCGACGTGATGCTGTTGGTCAAAAAAGTCGGTCCTTACAGCTTCCAATCGTTTGAGCCGTCGGTATTTATGCAGGGCAACCTCGGCATCGCTTTTATTTTCACCATCGCCGCTTTTATCGGTTTTGAATCTACCGCCATATATGCGGAAGAGTGCCGTGACCCACATAAAACCGTGCCGCGTGCCACGGTATGTGCTCTGTTGCTCATCACGGCATTTTTCTGTTTCACCAGTTGGTCACTGGTGCAGGCATACGGTTTTGATCAGATTGTCGCGATTGCCAGCAAAGATCCCGGCAACTTCGTGTTTAACATTACCCGGCAATATGTTGGACAGTGGGCCGTAGAAACCATGTCGGTATTGCTGATCACCAGTTTATTTGCGGCGGCGCTGGCGTTTCATAACAATATTTCACGTTATTTGTTCAGCATTAGCCGCGATGGTTTGATCTGGAAAGAGTTGTGCAAAACTCATCCCACCAATGGCACGCCACATAATGCCAGCCATGTTCACAGCGTGATCATGCTGATGCTACTGGCAGGCATGGGCAGCGCGGGATTGGACCCGATGGTGCACATCTTCGCTATCGGTTCTGCTGTCGCCACACTGTGTATTTTGATTTTACAACTGGGCGTTTCCGCTGCCGTAATACTGTTCTTCCGTCGGATGGAGAATAACGAAAATCCATTTACCGTATTCTGGGCACCGTTGCTGTCAATGGTGTGCATGAGCGTGACGATTATTTTGGTGGTCAATAATCTGCAATCCTTAAGCGGCAGTGATTCCAGCGTGGTGAAGATGATTCCCTGGTTCATTGCTGGCTGCGCCTTGATGGGATACGGCATGTCGCTGAAACGCAATTTTAAAGTTCGCGCTTAGTCATCGTCGTGGTGCGCAGCCATGCGCACCCAGTTAGCGAGTAAATATTTAACCTGGCGTTATGGTGTTTTATTTGACCTAAGTCGCGATGCTCGCTATAAAGAATAACCGCGCAGTACTCACGGATATATCTCCCTACCTTTCGCATTCATTGCTTAAATTCCCGCCACATTGGTTTTATGTAAGTTAAGTAATTAACACCAATACTTTATTAACTAAAAACAAGTTAATCTTTTCGTAACAATCTTTTAATTTGCAAACCGAAATTTTAACGTTCACCTGCAAAGTACAAAGATCAGGATCAGAATGACTCACTCTAAAAAAATCGTGTCTGCCCTTTCACTGGCAGCGCTGCTTGTTTCTTCAGTGGTCCACGCTGAAAACGCACCAGAAAAAACCGATGTTCTGTTGATTGGCGGCGGCGTCATGAGCGCCTCACTGGGAACCTGGCTACAGGAACTGCAACCGGGCTGGAAACAGCTGATGGTTGAGCGTCTGGATGGCGTCGCACTGGAATCGTCTAACGGCTGGAACAACGCCGGTACCGGTCACTCTGCGAACATGGAACTGAACTACACGCCAGAGCGTGCAGACGGTTCAATCGACGTGAGCAAGGCGCTGGAAATCAACGAAGCTTTCATGATTTCCCGCCAGTTCTGGACCTCTCAGGTACAGCGCGGCGTAATGCATGACCCGCGTTCATTCATCAACTCCACCCCGCACATGAGCTTTGTCTGGGGCGATAAAAACGTTGAGTATCTGACTAAGCGTTACGATGCACTGCAGAAAACCACCTTGTTCCAGGGCATGAAGTTCTCTACCGATCACAAGCAGATTGAGCAGTGGGCTCCGCTGGTGATGGAAGGTCGCGATCCTAATCAGAAAGTGGCGGCCACCTGGACGCCAGTGGGTACTGACGTTAACTACGGTGAAATCACCCGTCAGTTGATCGGTAGCCTGAAGAAAGACCAGAACTTCAAATTAGAAACTTCTTCAGAAGTGACTGATTTCAAGCGCAACAGCGATAACTCATGGCATGTCACCATCAAAGATGTGAAGAGTGGTGAGAACCGTTCCGTTGATGCGAAATATGTGTTTATCGGTGCAGGCGGTGCAGCGATTAAACTGCTGCAGAAAACCGGCATTCCTGAAGCGGATAACTACGGCGGCTTCCCGGTGGGTGGCTCGTTCCTGATGACCGAAAATCCAGAAGTGACCAACCGTCACCTGGAAAAAGTGTATGGTCAGGCTTCAGTTGGCGCACCTCCGATGTCAGTTCCACACATCGATGCACGTAACCTGGATGGAAAACGCGTGGTGCTGTTTGGGCCGTTCGCGACCTTCTCTACCAAATACCTGAAAAATGGCTCACTGTTCGATCTGTTAAGCGCTACCACCACCAGCAACATCATGCCGATGACTCACGTTGGTATCGATAACTTTGACCTGGTGAAATACCTGATTGGTCAGGTAATGCTGAACGACGACGATCGTTTTGCCGCGCTGAAAGAGTACTACCCGAACGCACGTAAAGAAGACTGGAAACTGATCCAGGCGGGCCAACGCGTTCAGATCATTAAGAAAGATGCGGATAAAGGCGGCGTGCTGAAACTGGGTACCGAAATCGTGACCGATCAGCAGAAAACCGTTGCTGCCCTGTTGGGTGCATCACCTGGTGCTTCTACTGCTGCGCCAATCACCCTCGACGTGATGAAGAAGTTGTTCCCGGAGCAGTTTGCTTCTCCTGAGTGGCAAGAGAAGATCCGTGGCATCATCCCAAGCTTCGGTCAGAAACTGAATGGCAACACCGCATTGACTCAGCAGGTTTGGGACAACACCGCAGCTACGCTGCAGTTGACTAAACCACCGGTCATCAACATGGGTGATCAGTCCGTTGCCCCTACGCAGGCTAAGCCTCGCGCAGAATCCGCTAAGCAGGATATGGCGCTGTAATTCTCCCTCGCGCTAATGAAGAAAGCCGGACAATGTCCGGCTTTTTTTTGCCGCATGCCAGGCAAAGTCACGCTTTATTCATCCCCCAAACCAGTGCCTGTCTTGCATGAGCAATACGCGGTTGGCGCAGCGCGCTGGGTAACCAGATAAGGTGATAACGAATCTCTGTGTCTCCAACAGGCGCGTCCAGCACCACCAACTCCCCTTGCGCGATTTGCGCCTGGCATAAAAATGCCGGCATCACCGACCAGCCAAATCCGCCGCAGAGTAAACTTCGCAAACCACGTAAATCCTGCCCAACTACCGCAGGTAACAGCGTCTGGTATTTAATACGATTTTTATCCAGCCAGTGATCAATCAAAGAGAGTTTCAGGTCATAAGCCAGCAGAGGTTCTTTAATCAAATCCGCAGAAAAATCTGCGCTGTTGTGTAAGCGAGCCGCCACGGCCGGTGCAGCCACAGCAACCACACGGTCTTGAAAAATCACTTCCCCCCTTTAAACGTGGATCGGTAACCGGATGTGCCGTCACGCCAAGATCACAGTGCCCTTCAATCACCATCTGCGCAACGAGCGGACCATCACCGCTGTGCATATGCACGCGAATGCCGCTTTCAAGCAGAGGCAGCAATTCAGCCGATAATTTCTCCGCCATAAAATCAGCATGTCCAATGATCTGCAACGTTCCACTCACATCCATCGATCGGGCACGCGCGGATGATAAAGCAGACTCTGCGGTATCCAGAGAGTTGCCTATATCAGCGGCCAAATCGTCGGCAGCGGCCGTCGGCGTCACGCCATGGGCCTGACGTTCAAACAGTGGTCGACCCACTGCGACTTCCAGGCCGCTAATGTGTTGCGAAACCGCAGGCTGCGTCAGATTCAGTGCGCGCGCCGCACCGGAAATTGAGCGCTGGCGATACACTTCCATAAACGTTCGTAAGCGAACCAGTGACATAGTGACCCATAAATTATTTTATACCCCTGCCAAAATAGCCTTGTTAGCCGCCAAACACCAGCGCGAGTAAGCTGCCCACATCTTGAAACGCACGGGAAAAAAATCATGTCACTTCAGCAAGAATTACTGCATGTGCTGCACACAATGAAACAGGCGCATCTGCAGAACGAACCTGCTAGCGCCGAACTTCGCCGCGATCGCTTATTACGCAGCGTGGCATTGATTCGCGAGAATCATGCCGCGTTCACTGCGGCCATCAGCGCCGATTTCGGTCACCGCAGCGCCTATCAAACCCAGGTGGCCGACCTGATGACCACCATCAACATGTTGCAGCACTCCGCCGAGCATCTGGAGCAGTGGATGCAGCCGGAGATCGCCGAAGTCCCGGTTGCAGGTATGCAGGCGCGTATCGAACCGCAACCTTTAGGTGTCGTTGGCATTATCAGCCCGTGGAATTTCCCGATTAACCTGGCATTTGGCCCGCTGGCCGGTGTATTTGCTGCGGGCAACACTGCGATGCTGAAACCCTCTGAACTGACACCCCACACCACAGCATTACTGGCGGAATTAGTGCCGCGTTACTTCGCCGCCGATGAACTCAGCGTGGTTCTGGGTAACGCCAGCGTGGGACAAGCGTTTAGCGCTCTGCCATTCGACCATCTGGTCTTCACCGGCAGCACCGCCGTCGGTAAGCATGTGATGCGCGCAGCGGCAGAAAATCTGGTGCCTGTCACGTTGGAACTGGGTGGAAAGTCGCCGGTGGTGATTGACGCTGATGCGGATGTGGCAACGGCGGCAGCCCGAACCCTGACCATTAAAACCTTTAACGCCGGGCAAATTTGTATCTCACCGGATTACCTGTTACTTCCGTATGCCGCTGAAGCGGAATTTATCACCGCTTCACAGCAGTTCATGCAGCAGACATACCCAACGCTGCAAAGCAACGTGGATTACACCGCCATAATCAGTGCTCGTCATTATCAGCGACTGATCGATCTGATCGAAGATGCCCGAGCTAAAGGTGCCCGGATCATTAGCCTGGCCCCTGCGGGCGAGCCGGACTTTGATGCGCAAAGCCGCAAAATTGCGCCGCATTTGATCCTCAATGTCTCCGAAGAGATGGCAGTCATGCAGGAAGAGATTTTTGGCCCGCTGCTGCCGATCAAAAGCTACAGCGGAGAGGTAGAGCAAGCGATTCGCTATATCAATGCGCATCCACGTCCACTGGCCGCTTACTATTTTGGCCACGATGAACAGCGTCAAAAGCTGATGGCTCAGCACACCACTTCTGGCGCACTGGTGATAAATGATGTCATGACCCATGCTTCTCTCGACAGCCTGCCATTTGGTGGCGTGGGCGCTTCCGGTATCGGCGCGTATCACGGGATTCACGGATTCCGTCGTTTCAGTCACGCCAAGCCGATTGTGATCCAGGATGAGGCGGGCACCACAAATTTACGGCTGCGTGCGCCCTATCAGGACAAACGCGCAGCATTGACTGCATTACTGAATAACCAACATTAATCGAGGACAGACAATGAAAATTTTGATGGTACTGACATCCCATGACTCGTTGGGCAACACCGGCAAAAAAACCGGGTTCTGGCTGGAAGAGTTCGCCGCACCCTACTTCGTGTTTAAAGATGCGGGTGCCGAAGTGGTGTTGGCTTCTCCGGATGGCGGACAACCGCCGCTGGATCCAAAAAGTGATTTACCTGAATTCCAGACTGCAATGACCGCACGCTTCAAATCTGATGCGGCGGCACAGCAGGCGCTGGCCAATACCGTGAAGCTGGCAGGCATCGATCAGCAGGATTTCGATACGGTCTTTTATCCTGGCGGCCACGGTCCACTGTGGGATCTGGCGGAGTCAGCAGACTCCATCCAGTTGATCGAATCTTTCGATCGTGCGAATAAGCCGATGGGTTTTGTCTGCCATGCACCCGGCGCGTTGCGTCATGTGAAAGCTGCGAGCGGCGCCCCGTTAATTCAGGGTAAGCAGGTCACCGGCTTTACCAACAGTGAAGAAGCAGCCGTTGAGCTCACCGACGTGGTGCCTTTCCTGATTGAGGATGAGTTCATCAAACTGGGCGCGCATTATCAAAAAGGCGCTGACTGGGCACCGTTTGTCGTACAAGACGGTCATCTGATCACAGGGCAAAATCCGGCCAGCTCAGAAGATGTTGCCAAAGCGCTGCTGCTGCAACTGGCAGCACAACAGCCTTAATCGCGTTAAAGCGCATCACTGCTCTGGCGGTGATGTGCCTTCATCTTTTTAACCATCCCATTAATGAGATTTTCTCATAGGTGCTAGTAGACTGGCGCACCTAATCAATCCCTTCTGCCTTTGTTAAGCTACTCCACAACCCCTTTTCCATCACTGTATTTAAGCCCTGTCACCGCACAGGTCCTTTCCTTTGCTCATAAAAAGACACTATGGATATCAAAACTGCAACGCATCCTCCGGATATGAAAACCGGCATCGCTTTTATTATTATTCTCAGCGCGTTGATGGCATTTACCTCGCTCTCAACCGACATCTATCTTCCGGCGATGCCCGCCATGTCAGCCGCGTTACACGGCGATTCGGAACTGACTGTCACCGGATTTCTGATTGGCTTTGCCATCGCGCAGCTAATCTGGGGTCCGATTAGCGATCAACTCGGCCGAAAAACACCGCTATATATCGGGATGATTATCTTTGCTGTCGGCTCAGCGGGATGCGCACTCTCCAGTGACATGCCTCAGATTGTCTTCTGGCGTGTCATTCAGGCCGCTGGCGCCTGCACCGGCCCGATGCTGGCGCGTGCGATGATCCGCGACCTTTTCACCCGCACGCGCGCTGCGCAAATGCTGTCGACGCTGATCATTGTTATGGCAATTGCCCCTATCGCGGGGCCATTAATGGGTGGGCAAATCATTCGTTACTCGCAATGGCCGGTGATTTTCTGGTTTCTGGCAGTGGTCGGCGCATTGATGCTCATATCACTGCTCTGGCTTCCTGAAACACTGCCGGCAGAAAAACGGGTAACGGCGTCACCTCGGCAAATAATGGGTAATTATCGCGCATTGTTGCAAAATAAAAACTTTATGCGTTTTACCCTGTGCGTGACTTTTTACTACGTTGCCGCTTACGCCTTTATTGTCGGTTCGCCTGCGGTGTATATCAGCTATTTCGGTATCGATCCGCAACATTATGGTTGGCTGTTCGCCATAAATATCCTTGGACTGGTGACGGTGAGCACCGTCAATAAACGTTTAGTACAAAAGGTCAGGCTGGAGACGCTGCTGAAATCCGCCTCTTTTATCGCCGCACTGATGACATTAGTGATGTGTTTTGTTCTAAAAACGCATCCGGCAGCGTTGGCGGGATTGGTCATCTGCATCTTCATTTTCTTCTCAATGAACGGAATTATTGCCGCCTCCGCTACCGCAGCCGCGCTGGATGCCGTGCCGAATGCCACCGGTTCAGCCTCTGCGCTAATAGGTTCATTGCAATACGGCAGTGGCATTGTCTCCTCACTGCTGCTGGCAGGGCTTAACAACGGTACGCCCTGGATCATGGTGAGCATTATGACGGTATTCACCCTGCTCAGTTTTCTCAGCACGCTTGGCGGAGGAAAAGCCCAGCCCAAAATGGCAGAAATTTAATGCTGAAGTGAAATATTAAATATGACATTAAACATTTGGTGCGGTGAGTCCAGCATGCAATTGCTAAATCTAAAATAGTCGGTAACGTCGTGGCTTCATCTGCTAATAAAAATAAGCGAGCTTAATTAATGAGCAACATCCAGTCTTCATTCCTTTCTTACACCGTGGACAATGAGACATTTGAAGGTTATTTAGTTTATCAGGCTGATAATAACCCTGCTCAACCGGGCATTGTTATTGCTCCCAACTGGATGGGCGCCACCACTGATGCTGCTGAACAAGCCAAAGCCATTGCCGCCCACGGCTATGTGGTGCTGGTAGCTGACCTGTACGGTCAGGGTCAACGCCCAACCAACGGCGAAGAAGCCGGTGCGATGATGATGGCAGTGAAAGACACCCCCGCCGAAGTGGCGCGCATGCAGGCGGCGCTCAGCGCATTGCGCACGCAAACTACGGCTCCCGTTAATGCGGATAAGGTGGCGGCTATCGGTTTCTGCTTCGGCGGCCACTGCGCGTTGGAGCTGGCACGCAGCGGCGCGGATATCAAAGCGGCCGCCTCTTTCCACGGCACGCTGGATACCCAGGGCGCTTATGACAGTCATACTATTCAGGCTTCACTGCTGGTACTGGACGGCGCGGCCGATCCCCTGGTGCCGCGCGAGCAGCTAGCCGCCTTCGCGAATGAGATGAACAGCAAAGGCGTTGACTGGCAGCTGGTGAGCTTTGCCGGTGCGGTGCACTCCTTCACCGATCCGAAAGCCGATAATGCTGGCGTATCGCAGTATCACCCGGAAGTCACTCAGCGTGCTTTCAAACGCCTGTATCAATTGCTGGATGAAGTGTTTTAAACCTTAGCTTTCTCTAACCAGCGGCACATTAAAAATGAGCCGCTGGTGCAGAGAATGGCTGGCACCAGATAGCTGTGATCCATCCCCGTAAACTCCAGCAGCAATGCGACCGCGGTCAAGGGCATTTGCATTGACGCTGCTAAAAAAGCGGTTGCCCCAATCAGGGCGAAACTCCCGCTATGACCTACCGGAACCAGATGCTGCCAGACGGCACAAAGAATCAGGCTGAACAATGCGCCAATCGTTAACCCTGGCGTCAGTAATCCCCCCTCTGCGCCGCTGCGCAGCACCGCCAAAATGACCAGCATCTTGAGAATGACCAGGCTAATAAACAACGCCATGGGCATTGCACCGTCCAGCGCCAGTTGCATCGGACCTTTACCGTTACCAGGAAGTTGCGGGAAGACCACACTCAGTCCGCCAAGTAAAGCAAACGACAACAGGCAAAACAGCGGTATTTGCAGTGAGTTTTTTACCTTACTCCGCGCCCGCTGCGTGAGCTTGCGAAACAGCATCGCCGCCGCCCCTAGAATGGGGCCACAAATGATCGCCCAGGCAATGATAGATGCAGGTGCCGCGCCGACTAAAAAGTGATATTGCACTTCATTGCCGAGTCCTAAAGTGGCGACACCCGCAGCAATAGCTGAGGTGATTAACGCTGCGACGGCACATTCCCAACGAAAGGTGACCAGCAACATCTCAAGTGTAAAAAGTGCACCCGCCAGCGGCACATTATAGACCGCCGCGAGTCCAGCCCCAGCTCCGCAGGCAATCAACACTTTGCGTGCATCGGCATCGAGGCCTAATACGTTGGCAATCAGCCCGGCACCTAACGCACCCGCTTCACGCGGTGCCACTTCACGACCGAGTGGAGATCCGAGCGCCACGGTAATAATTTGCAGTAGTGCATGAATGGCTGTCGTGACAAGTGGCATTGGCTTGTTCGGATGATTGACGGCTTGACTGACTGAGACGCGTTGACTGCCGTAACGCCCCAGTAACCACCATCCCCAACCCGCGACAAGGCCACCGCACAGAATGGCGGAGAATCGACGCCAATCTGTGGCCGCCGTGACGCCGGACAAAAATGACTCATTGCTGATCACCGCATCCAGGCTGTAACCAAAGGCTATGTGCTGGATAAAATGCAGCAGCAATGCCAATAACATGCCGCAAATTCCCGCTATGATACCGGTAAATATCAGGGCCAGTGCCCAGCGTAATGGCTGAGTGACGGGTAAATCCTTGTTCATCCCGCTTGTTCCTTATGAGCTTCATCTGAAAAGCATAAGACATAACGGTAATACCTGGCGTATACACCCTGACTCAACAGGCGTCAGCCTTTGGCTAGCAGTTCTACTGCCGGACATTTCATCGCCGTCCGGCATCACTTTGATACATCTACGCATTTACCCTGCGGCTCTTCTGCGATATATACACTTCTGACCAATGTAACCCTCAGTTTAGGATGCAGAAATGTTCGTTAAACACTATGACGTTGATGAAAACCATATTGATTTCCAGGGCGTGGTAGATGGCCTTTATTATCCGTTCTATATGGAATGGACTCGCCATGCATTTATGCGAGAAGCGCTCGGGATAGATATTGAAGAAGAGTTCAAACAGGGCAAACTGTACATGGTTCTTGAATACTCTTTGCGCTTTCGTAAGAGCCTGGTAAAAGGTGACAATGTCGAAGTGACATGCGCGCTGGAAAAAAATGAAAAGCGTAACCGGGTGAATTTCGTCCAACAAATAAAGGTCAATGACGTGGTTTACGCCGATGCGACTTTTGTCGCCACCTGTCTCAGTAATGGACGCCCTTCTATGCCTGAAGCCGTGTTGAATGCCCTGGCACCCTAGTGAATCAAGGGTGACTTATCACCCTTGAAAGCTGCTTCTCACTCAAAAATAGCGCCTGCCGGTGAGAACACATTTTATGTGCGACCACCTCTTCAGCTGCTGCTTATTCACCCCTGCCATTCACGAACTAAGGTCTTAATCAGCTCACCCGCAGGCATTTCACGCGCCAGGGCTGCACCCTGCCCAGCCCACTGCGCGCCAAAGCCGTGGTGCTGTTTCGCCGCAGCGGCTGCGGCCAGCGCTTTGCCCAGTGAATAGGTCAACGGATAATCCGGCACATCACTCGTGGCGAAGTCACGACTAAAATCGCAGAAATCATTGCGTAAACAGCGCGCCTGACGGCCAGAAATCGCAGCGGTAAGTTCGGTGCCGGTTGCACTGGCCTGCTTCATTGCCTCGCGATAAGCCGCGTTTGCCGCCGATTCGGGGCATAACACAAAGGCAGTGCCCAACTGCACACCGGTTGCGCCCAATTGCAACATGGCCGCGATACCCGAGTCATCCATGATGCCACCCGCCGCAATCACCGGATGCGCAGTTTGCTGACGGATCGCCTGCACCAGGGTGAAGGTCGACATTTGATGGTCGAAAGCCTGAGGATCAAAATGTCCTCGATGCCCGCCTGCTTCAATCCCCTGCGCCACGATGAAATCAATGCCGCTGCGCGCGATGGTTAATGCTTCTGCCACACTGGTCGCGGTGGCCAGCAACACGATCCCACGTTCCTTGAGTCGTTGAATCACTGCCGCAGAAGGGATGCCGAAATGAAAGCTCACTGCTGCCGGCGCCGCCTGCTCAATCACACTGAGCATCGCGTCATTATTCAGGAAGGTTTGATAGATCTCCGAGAGAGCCGAAGGTAACTTGGCTTCATAACGGGCAAACAACGGCGCAAAGCGATTAATCCATGCCTGCTCGCGCTCAACATGGCGTTCCGCTGGCGCATGGCAGAAGAGATTAACGTTGATGGGGCCTCGGGTGAGCGCCTGGGTTTGCGCAATCATCACCGCTGCCTGTTCGGGAGTGGAGGCCCCCACACCGATAGAACCTAGCGCACCGGCATTGGTGACGGCGGCTGCCATTTCAGGGGTGGAGACGCCCGCCATCGGTGCCTGAATAAGCGGGTATTGCAGCTGAAGCGCCTGACACAGGGCGTTCGTCATGTTGCTATTCCTTTGATTTTGCAGTTGGGCAAACCTAAAGTCCCCTTCTGCGGCAGAGAAATCAACCCCAAATGCAGACCAGGAACTTCAACAGCACAGCGTGCAACGTAGAACTTAGAACTTAGAACGGTAAACCAAACGAGGGAATGAGACTAAATCGCAGGGGGAAAACAGCGAGGGCAAGTTGCGCCCTCTGGAGAGTTAATAGTTGAATTTACGTTTCTCTTCATCTTTTGCATTGGGCGCGGCAATTAAATTCCACAGCGCTTTGCCGAGACGCAACAGACTTTTACCCGGTTTGATGTAGGAATTTTCAATGATGCCATTACTTACCGCGCAGAATATCACATCAATTTTCTTCACACTTCCTTTGGCGCGATGCCTTCCATATGCCTTATGCGGGAGTGCCGTGCGCGCTATCAGATTACAGGTTGACCCTTTCATTTCAGCCTCACAGTATATCCGTGAATTCGTAAGGGAATAATTGCATCAGCACGCAATGCTGGTCAACCTGACAACAAAGTGGAAATAATATAAAAATTCACACCAATATAATATTTATCACTCACCACCAGACAAAAACCAATATAATCAATTATATAATTAATTAACAATTCATTCATATCCTTTTCTTATTTTTGTGAAATGGGACATGATTGGTGTTTTTCTTTATACCCAACCTCTTGCTTTGAAATTCAGTCAAGTAGTGAAAATAATAAAGCCCACTCCGCAATGATAGCGTGTGGGCTTTACATCAAAAAAGTGAGGATTATTGAATTAATCTTTCAACATCCCGCCGCCGTTTACGATAATCGGCGGGCGTTTCACCATACTGTTTTCGGAACCAGGAAATAAGGTGTGAAGCATCAGAAAAACCGCATGATTTCGCGACACTATTAATACTGACATTACTGCTGGTCATTAATTTGCGCGCATGCTCCAGCCGCATTTTACGCCAGTGTACGGCTGCGGTATCACCGGTGCTGTGTAAAAATGCCTGGTTCAACTGACGGAGGTTAATCTGCATGGCATGCGTCAGTGTTTGCAACGGCTCAGGTGAGGACAAATGCTGCTGCATGTACGCAACGGTGCGCTTCACCAATTCGTCATCATAGTTTTTTAGCTCCCCGCCCATGCTGGAGCGTGCTGTGGTGACTTGCCGCTTTTTACTCTCTTCCATCAACAGGTACTTCTGCACTTTCTTCGCCCGCAACTCACCACAATGCTGCAGGATGATATCCATGGCCAAATCGCGCGCGGTGCCAACCGGACAGGAAATGACCCCGCCGTCACTCAGGTAGGTTTGATCAATAACCGGCGTCACCGCAGGGAAGCGCTGACGAAATTCATCGCGCGTCGTAAAGTGAATCGCACACTTCTTACCTTCCAACAAGCCAGCCTGGGCCGCCATAAAAGTGGCGCTGCACAGGGTAATAATGGGGATACGCCGCGCCTGTAACGATCGCATCGCCTCCAGCAGCCACGCTGGCGAATCGCGCGTCTCATCAAGCAGGCCACCGGCAAACACCACGTAATCCCACTGATCGTCCAGGTCGAAAGGCGCGGTTGGCGTAATCTGCAAGCCACAGCTGGATGTCACAGGCTGATTGTCGCAGCTCATCCACTCCCACTGACAGAAAATCTGACGGCTGAGGAAAGACACATCCGCCGCAAAGCGGATGGGTTCGATCAGTTCTGACACACAGTGCAGCGTGAACTTGTTGATCAGCACAAAGCCGATGCGAATGTCAGGCCGCAGCGGCAATGCCGGTTCGTCAGTGGTCGGATTCGGATAATTGTCCATCTCCACTGCACCTTACCGTGAGAACACCACGGTGCGATTTTCATACAGGAACACTCTGCGCTCGGCATAACACGAGACCGCATGTGCCAGCGTTAAGCGCTCGATGTCGCGCCCTTTATCCACCAGATCGTCGGCGTAATCGGCATGACTCACCACCTCGACTTTTTGGCTGATAATTGGCCCTTCATCGAGATCTTCATTGATGAAGTGCGCGGTGGCTCCCACCAGTTTTACCCCCTTGTCGTAGGCCTGGTGATAAGGCTTAGCGCCTTTAAACCCGGGTAACAAGGAGTGATGGATGTTGATCGCACGACCCGAGAGCTTCTGACACATCTCCGCCGACATCACCTGCATGTAACGCGCCAGCACCACCAGTTCCGCTCCCGTCTCCTGCACCACCTGCCAGATTTGTTGCTCCTGTTCCGCACGATTCGCCGCAGAGACCGGGAAATAGTGGTAAGGCAAACCGTGCCAGGCCACGATGGGCTCCAGCAGCGGATGGTTGGAGATCACCGCTTTGATATCAATCGCCAGCTTACCGGCGCGATGGCGATATAACAGATCGTTGAGACAGTGATCGGTTTTCGACACCATGATCACCACCGGCACTTTATAGCCGGGTTCGGTGAGTTCGAACGACATGTCAAAGTCAGCCGCGCGCGTGCTGAATTCATCACGAAATGCCGCCGCATCAAAGCTTTCGGTCTGCGGTTCAAATACGGTGCGGATGAAAAATCGCTGCGCGCATTTGTCATCAAAACTGTGCTGCTCATTGATGTAACAACGCTGTTCTTTCAGAAAGCGCGTTACCACGTCCACGCTGCCCAGTTTACTCGGGCATTGCGCGGTCAAAATCCAGTTGGCATTGCTACGACTCATAAAAAACCCTCACATCATTGGCAACTGAGCCGAATGGCGGCGACCAGCAGGCCACCGCGTAAAATGGGCGACGATGTCCGATCAGGACAGCACGCTGATGCCATATTCCGCGCCGGCATCCAGCAGCCAGCGATAGCTGTAGTCCGCAAAACTGCGGCGCACCACCAGTTCCCAACGATCTTCTGTTGGGCGACGCAGGATCACCGTGATGGTGGCAAAGCAGGTCATCACACCTTTACCTACCGGGAAATTCTGCGGATGCACGTCATACACCACCGATTTTTTCAGCAGATTGATCACCTGTTCACCGCGCAACTCCAGCAAGGTTTGCCCGCCGCCAATGTTCACAATCGCGTAGTGCGCATCGCCGAGCGCAGCACGTAACTGCTGCTCAATCGCATACTCTTCACCCTGCGGCACAATCAGCAGCCACTCGTCCGGTGACATCCACTGCGCACTGTATGCACCGGCTTGCGTCAGGGATAAAGGCTGCGCGGGCAGAGAGAGCTGCAATACGGCGCGCAGCGCCTTATCCAGCTCAATAGCCGATCCGCGCAGCGTCAGGTGACCGAGGTCAGCGCGCTCGCGTAGTGTGATATCCGAGGCGCCCGTTACCGTAGGGATACCCGTTTTGATATAGCTCCACACCAGCGGAGATTCGCCCACCAGCGGCGTCGCAGGATGTGCATTAAAGAGGTTGGCAGTGAGGGTCTCAGACATTCTGGCGCTCTCCTTTTGGATCGATAAACACGGAGCTAACAATTTTGGCTTCAGTGAATTGGCCGTCCGAACTGGCAAGCCAGACGGTTTCGCCCATGCGGTGATGTCCGCGTGTCACCACGGCCATGGCAAAGCCGCTGTCCAGCGTCGGGCTGTAGTAACTGGAGGTGACATGGCCATACATCGGCACGGGGATCGCGTGCTGAGGATCGAACACCACCTGCGCACCCTCTTCCATCACCACTTTAGGATCTTTCGGTAACAGCCCCACCAGCTGTTTACGATCCTCGCGCAGTACATCGGATCGGGTGTGCGATCGTTTGCCGATCCACGAGAACGGTTTGTCGTTGCCCACACACCACTCCATACCGAGATCGTGTGGCGTCATTGATCCGTCGGTGTCCTGACCGCCAATAATGAACCCCTTCTCCGCACGCAATACGTGCATGGTTTCCGTCCCATAAGGGGTGAGGTTGTATTTCTTGCCGTGCGCGAACAGTACCTGCCAGACATGCAACGCATAGTTGGCTTGCACGTTGATTTCATACGCCAGTTCGCCGGTGAACGAGATGCGGAACACGCGAGCCGGAACATCCGCCACCTTGCCTTCACGCCAGTCCATAAATTTAAAACTGTCACGCGCCAAATCGATATCACTGAATTCCGCCAGCAGTTCGCGGGCTTTCGGTCCGGTCACGGTGATCGTGGCCCAGTGATCGGTGACCGAGTTGAAGTAAACCTGCAGTTCCGGCCACTCGGTTTGATGCCAGAGTTCCAGCCATTCCAGCACGGTGGCGGCATTGCCGGTGCTGGTGGTCATCAGGAAGTGATTCTGGCCAAGGCAGCTGGTGGTGCCGTCATCAAACACCATGCCATCGTCGCGACACATCAGGCCGTAGCGCACACGGCCCACCGGCAGTTTGGCCCACTTATTGGTGTAGACACGTTCGAGGAATTCACGCGCATCCGGCCCCTGAATATCGATTTTGCCGAGGGTTGAGGCATCGAGCACGCCGACGCTTTCTCGCACTGCGCGACATTCGCGCACCACCGCCTGGTGCATCGTCTCCTGTTGGCCATTGACGCGCTGCGGGAAGTACCATGGGCGCTTCCACTGTCCGACATCTTCGAACATCGCGCCATTTTCCACGTGCCACTGATGCAGCGCGGTGTAGCGTTCCGGCTGGAAAAGCTCGTTGCAGTGGCGTCCGGTCACTGCGCCAAAGGCCACAGGCGTGTAGTTAGGGCGGAACATGGTGGTGCCGACCTCAGGAATGCTGCGATTCAATACGCGCGCCGCAATCGCCAGTCCATTGATATTGCCCAGTTTGCCCTGATCGGTGCCGAAACCCATGACAGTGTAACGTTTGATATGTTCAATCGATTCGAAGCCTTCACGCGTGGCCAGCTCAATCGAGGCGGCCGTTACGTCATTCTGCAAATCGACAAACTGTTTCGGTGCGCGCATGGTGGTTTTCATGTGCGGCACCTGATACAGCGCCAGCGCCGGGCCATCACGACGCGCCCGTGTTTGCGGCAGCGCCATCGGTTGCGGTGTGCCTCCGGTTTCTTCAGCGGCACGTTTTCCCGCCTCGAAACCGCTGCTGAGCACGTCTGGCAAGCTGTAGATACCCTGCGCGCCTCCTATAACCATCATCCCTTTTACCTGCGGCGCCACAAAACCGAGGATATCGTCACGCCACTGCGGGCGCCCGCCGGTATGTGATGCGAGATGGATGACCGGACTGTAGCCACCCGAGCTGGCGACGGTGTCGCACACCAGACGCGTGGCGCTACCGACCACCACAAAGCTTTCACTGTTGATGCGGGCGATATCGACACTGCGCACGCGCGTTGCGCCCTGCGCTTCAATCACCGCGCTGCCGGTCATGATGGTGATGCCCTTGAGACGCGCCTGTTTGACTAACTCGCCGTCCGGACTCGGACGCGCATCGGCAATTGCCACCACTTCACGCCCGCTATCCAGCCAGTCCAGCGCGGCACGGTAGCCGTCATCATTGCTGGTGGAGACCACCAGTTTGTTGCCCGGCACGACGCCATAGCGATGGATATAGGTGGAAACCGCACCCGCCAGATAGTTACCGGGAATGTCGTTGCCGCTGTACACCAATGGACGCTCATGCGCACCGGTGGCCAGCACCACCCGTCCGGCACGTACACGATGCATACGTTGACGCGCTTGTTTGTGTCCCTTGATAACTGGCGCAGTGATCGACAGGTGATCGGTGCGACGCTCAAGTAGCGTGACAAAGTTATGGTCGTGATAACCATTAGCGGTGGTTTTTGCCAGCAGCTGTACGTTGTCCAGCGCCTGCAAGGTTTGCAGCACATCGCGGGCCCACAGCGCGGCACCTTTCTCATCAATGATTTCACGGCTGTCGAGCAGGCTGCCGCCCATCTCTTCCTGCTCATCCACCAGGATCACGCGCACACCACTGCGCCCTGCGGCCAGCGCCGCAGCCAGTCCGGCCGGACCAGCACCAATCACCAGCACATCGCAGTGCTGATTGAAGTGATCATAAATATCGGGATCGGCGACAGTTGGGCTACGGCCCAGACCGGCCCCTTTACGAATGTATTTTTCGTAGGTTTTCCACATCGATGCTGGCTGTTTAAAGGTTTTGTAGTAGAAACCTGGCGGCATAAAACGCCCACCGATTTTGCCTACTACGCCCATCAAATCGCGATCGACATTCGGCCAGCCGTTGGTGCTGGCGGCTTCCAGCCCCTGATAAAGCGCTTGCTGAGTGGCACGCACGTTGGGGATCTGTTCCTGCTCTGCGCCACCAAGCTGTACCACGGCATTAGGCTCTTCCGCGCCAGCCGCAACGATGCCGCGTGGACGGGAGTATTTGAAGCTGCGATTGACCACATCAATCCCGTTGGCGATCAGCGCTGATGCCAGGGTGTCCCCGACAAAACCTTCCAGCGTTTTGCCATTGAAAGTGAAAGTGATTTTGCGGCTGCGATCGATGCGACCGCCCTGTTTGAGGCGATTGACCTGGCTCATGATGCGCCTCCGACCTGTACTTTCACGTTCTCGTTGGCGGCTTCCCGCGCTTCCTGGCGCACCGGTAAGGTCACCACCTCCGCCTGCACGCTTTTGCCCGGCTGCTCACCGATTTTGTAGGTTTCCAGAATCTCGTAGGTCACGGTATTGCGCGTAATATTGAAGAACTTGCGGCAACCCACCGCGTGCACCCAGAGTTCGTGATGCACACCGCGTGGATTATCACGGAAGAACAAATAGTCGCCCCACTCTTCGTCACTGCAGGCTTCCGGATCTTTCGGGCGCGCCAGATGTGCCGGGCCTTTGGCATGAAACTCTTCTTCTTCGCGATGCTCCTGGCACCACGGACAATAAATATGAAACATGTTGTCTTTCTCCCGAACAATATTCAGTGCGCAACGGCCGCAGCGCCGTGCTCATCCACCAGAGCACCGGTGTGGAAACGGTCAATAGAGAACGGTGCCGCCAGAGGGTGCATCTCACGTTTAGCCAGACTGGCGGCAAACACATGCGCCGATCCCGGTGTCGCTTTGAAGCCGCCGGTGCCCCAGCCGCAGTTGAAATAGAGGCCGTTCACCTTGGTTTTCGAAATGATCGGGCTGGCATCTGGCGTGGTATCCACAATGCCGCCCCACTGGCGGTTCATGCGCACGCGCGAGAAGGCCGGGAACATCTCAACAATTGCCT
Source organism: Erwinia sp. S63 (assembly GCF_016625195.1). Classification (GTDB taxonomy): domain Bacteria; phylum Pseudomonadota; class Gammaproteobacteria; order Enterobacterales; family Enterobacteriaceae; genus Pantoea. The sequence continues at coordinate 215,481 of NZ_JACVUP010000009.1, read as the reverse complement.
GCAGGGTGTGTTCGATAATCGGATAGCTGCCGCGCTGGCCGTAACCGGTGTAACCATCAATGCCCGCACCAATCACCAGATCGCCTTTATCGGACTGGCTGATGTAACCGTGTACGTGGTTCGACATCACCACCGTATTCACCACTGGCTTGAGCGGCTCGGAGACCAGCGCCTGCAGAGGATGTGATTCCAGCGGCAGTTTGATGCCGGCCATATTGGCCAGCACACCCGAGTTACCCGCCACCACACAGCCCACCGTCTTCGCTTCGATATCACCGCGATTGGTGTGCACGCCGTAAATCTGGCCGTCACGGATCATCAGACCGGTGACTTCGGTCTGTTGCAGGATATCCACGCCATGCGCATCTGCGCCGCGAGCAAAGCCCCACGCCACCGCATCATGGCGCGCCACACCGCCGCGCGGTTGCCAGGAAGCGCCCATAATTGGGAATCGTGCGCGGGCAGAGCAATCCAGCAGCGGTTCAAGATCCTGTACGCCGCGAGTATCAAGGACTTCACCGTCGATGCCATTCAGGCGGTTGGCGTTGACGCGGCGCTGGATATCACGCATGTCCTGCAGAGTGTGTCCGAGATTCAACACGCCACGCTGCGAGAACATCACGTTGTAGTTCAGCTCCTGAGTCAGCCCTTCCCACAATTTCACGGAGTGTTCGAACAGTGCGGCAGCTTCATCCCACAGATAGTTCGAGCGCACGATGGTGGTGTTACGCGCGGTGTTGCCGCCGCCCAGCCAGCCTTTCTCGATCACTGCTACATTGCGGATACCAAACTCTTTTGCCAGGTAATAAGCCGTCCCTAAGCCATGTCCGCCCCCGCCGATGATGATCACGTCGTAGGACTTTTTCGGCGTGGGATTACGCCACATGCGCTGCCAGTTTTCGTGATAACTCAGTCCGTGGCTAATCAGCCCGAAACCAGAAAAACGTTGCATACTCGTCTCCTAAAACTCCCGGCCTGAGCCGGGAAAAATGGTCAGGCAATGGCTTTTTTGGCGATAGCCTGTGGTGAATGCTCGCCATACACCGGATGTCTGGCACACAGCTCTGATACGTTGAAGCGCACCCAGGCTTCGATGTTGTCGCTGTTCTGTTTCAGCGCCAGCACATCGAGGATGTCGCAAATCCAGCCCGCCAGGGTCTCGCACTCCTTCTCGCCAAAGCCGCGCGTGGTCACGGCTGGCGTGCCGATGCGTAAACCGGAGGTCACAAACGGGCTTTGTGGATCGTTAGGCACGGAGTTCTTGTTCACGGTGATATGCGCGCGGCCCAGGGCAGCATCGGCTTCTTTGCCGGTGATCTCCTGACCAATCAGCGAAACCAGGAACAGATGGTTGTCAGTGCCGCCTGACACCACGTCGTAGCCGCGTTTGATGAACACTTTTGCCATGGTTTTGGCGTTATCGATCACCTTGGCCTGGTAGTGAATGAAGTCCTGCTCCATCGCTTCACGGAAAGCCATTGCTTTGGCGGCAATCACGTGCATCAACGGGCCGCCCTGCTGGCCAGGGAACACCGCGGAGTTGAGTTTTTTGTACAGCGCTTCATCACCGTTCGCTGAGAGAATCAGGCCACCGCGCGGACCGCGCAGGGTTTTATGCGTAGTGGTGGTCACCACATGTGCATGCGGCAACGGGTTGGGATAACAGCGCGCAGCGACCAGACCGGCGACGTGCGCCATATCCACCATCAGCCAGGCGCCAACGCTATCGGCGATTTCGCGGAAGCGCTTCCAGTCAACAATGCGCGAGTAAGCGGAGAAACCGGCCACAATCAGTTTCGGCTGGTGCTCCTTTGCCAGGCGCTCCACTTCCTGATAATCAATCTCACCGGTTTCGGCATTCAAACCGTATTGCACGGCGTTGTAGTGCTTGCCGGAGACATTCGGCGCGGCGCCATGGGTTAAGTGACCGCCGTGCGCCAGGCTCATGCCGAGAATGGTGTCACCGGGTTTGATCAACGCCATAAACACCGCGGCGTTCGCCTGAGCACCGGAATGAGGCTGCACGTTGGCATAATCCGCACCAAACAGCAGGCAGGCACGCTCAATGGCTAAACGTTCGATGGTGTCGACATGTTCGCAGCCGCCGTAGTAGCGTTTCCCCGGATAGCCTTCAGCATATTTGTTAGTCAGCTGGCTGCCCTGCAGGGACATTACCTGGGAGCTGGCATAATTTTCCGAGGCGATTAATTCGATGTGTGTTTCCTGTCGCACCAGCTCGCCCACTACAGCGGCAAACAGTTGTGGATCGGCACTGTTCAAATCATTTGCATTCATTGCTACACCCTCATCATCAGGATTAGTGGCCAAATTCAGTACGTTTTCACACTACTGAATATCGCCAGGTGCAAGCTTGAACGTTTGCGACAATTAATATGACAAAATCGCGACAACCCTTATTTATCAATGCGTTATTTTTTGAAGCTGATTTGTATTGTTTGAGGTGCATCACGATTGGATAAGAAAATGTGATGTCTGATTGGAAATGTTTAAATCGGTCGGGAGGAAAAAATCAATTAAATCAGTGGGTAATCATTTTGTGCAGCAAGAATGAAATAACGAGAGCGCTGAAATCAACGCCCTTCAATTGCACTATCAATATGAATAAAGAATGGATCGACATGCTGCTGATCGCGCAATGCGGCCTGCTTGCGTGCCAGGCTGGGAGGATAACCAAAGGCATCGCGGAAATGACGGGAAAAATGCGCAGTATCAGAGAAGCCACAGCGCTCGCCAATTTCTGTCACTGTCTTCGCGCTGTACAGCAGTAGCCAAAGACCATAACGCAGTCGTAAATCACGTGCGAAACGTTGTGGACTGACACCCAGCTCATCTTTGAATTTACGCTCAATATTGCGTCGCGAGGTATTGAGGCGTTGCGCGAGTTGCTCAACCGAAATCACCTCGCCCATATGTTGGGAGATGACATCAACGGCACTGCGCACCATGCGATCTTTGATTTTTTCGAAGATCACCGGTTGCGGCTGCGGATGATGCGTGGTGCGCGCTTCATCAATCAGCATGATATGCAGACTTTTTATCGCCCATGCGCGGCCCAGATGGCGTTCAATCAGGTGCGCGGCAACATCCGCCGCCGCCACGCCACCGGCACAGGTAATCAGCTTGCCTTCATCAACAAAGATGCGATCGGCTACCGGCGTGATATCGGGAAAACGCCGCTGTAAATCACCATGGTGATACCAGCTGACACAACACTGTTTTCCCTTCATGACGCCAGCCTGAATCAATGCAAAGACCCCAGTGCACAAACCGACCAATGGCGTGCCAAACTGCGCGGCAAGGCGAATGTAATCCAGCGCACGATGATCAGTTTTATCCTTCTCATCCTGCACCCCGCCAATCACTACGATGTAGTCAAAATGTTCCGGATTCTTGAGGGCTTCACAGGGCGAGATCACCGCGCCACAGCTAGAAGTCGCTTCACTGCCAGAGCTGGACATAAACGTCCAGCTACAGCGCAACTGACGGCTGCGATCGCCTTCATCGGCGGCGAGACGCAGGCAGTCCACAAAAGCCGCGAACGGCAGCAACGTAAAGCGGTTCAGCAGGACGAAACCGACCGACAGCGGCGTTGCCTGTTCATTGGGTTTGTTACGGGAAGTCATGGCAAGATCCTCGTTCCATCATTGCGATGCCGCCGCAAATGCACCCGGCGTAATGCCAAAATGGGCGCGGAATTTCTTGATGAAGTGGCTTTGGTCGAAGAAGCCCACTTCACTGGCGGTGTGCGCGGCATCGAAGCCTTGTGACAGCAGTCGTTTTGCCCGCATCAGGCGAATCTGCGTGAGGTATTGATGTACCGATAAGCCGGTCAGCTTCTGGAAGGTGCGCATAAAATGGTATTCGCTTAGCCCGGCGACGGCGGCGATTTCACTGACCGCCAGCAGCTGATGGTAATCGCTGTGCAGAAAATCGATCGCCTGCCGAATATCGGCGCGTAACGCATGCCGCTCGCCGCCTTTTAGCGTGCGTTCGCCATGTTGACGGATTAACACGCTCAGCACCTGAAACAGCGCACACTCTTTTTCCATTGCGTCCGGACTTTCTTGCATCACGGCGGAAGCCTGCAACATCTGCTGCGCCAGTAGCGGATCATAACGCATCCCTTCCGCACCAAAATTGAGTTCGCCTTTGCCGCCGATTTGTGACTCCGCAATTTCATTGACCAGTGTGGCGGAAGGATAAAACGCGCAGTAATCCCAGCCTTCCTCACGCTGAACCGCTTCACCGGTGTGCACTTCTCCCGGCAGAATCACCATCACCGTGCCAGCGGCGGCAATGCCCTGTTGACGGCAAATGCGGGTACGTTGTGCCCCTCGGGCAAACGCCGCGATCACGAATTCGTCGTGGAAGTGTGGCGGATAACTGTGCTCGTAGCAGCGTGCGCGCAGGATTTCCATGCCGCCGTGCATACCACGGTCACGCCACAATTTGATGTCATCACGTTTTTCCTGCATCACAAATCCTTCGCTGATGTACTCCGGGAGCAGGATTTTACTATAGCCTTGCGCATCGTGGCTTAAAATTGGTGCATCTGTTCAGAAGGTTTTGGAAAATTGTCATGTCGTTAAATAGTCAGACCCTGCCAAAACACAGTGATCCACTGAGTTTTCGCGCGGGTTTTATCGCCTGCTTACCCACCGTCCCCGGCTACCTGAGCATCGGTTTTGCTGCCGGTGCCATTGGCACGCTGGCCGGTTTCTCCGTATTGCAAACAGCGCTGCTGGCCACGTTGCTTTACACCGGTTCGGCGCAGTTCTTATTTTATTCGCTATGGGCAGCAGGCGCGGAAATGACCTCGGTGGTGCTCAGCGTGATGCTGGTTAACCTGCGCTATTTGCTAATGAGTTCGGCGATTAGCGTGTTCTTCCGCAGCCAAAGCGGCTGGCAAAAAGTCGTCAGTGGCCTGCTGCTCACTGATGAGACCTTCGGCGTCGCGGTACAGCACGGCAGCCAGCATGGCAAAATCGCTTTCGCCTGGATGTTTGGTCTCAACCTGCCCGCCTGGCTGAACTGGATTATTGCCTGTGTGATTGGCGCTTATGCGGCTTCCGCCGTCCCTGAATCGTTGATGGCCGGATTAAGTTTTAGTCTGGTATCGATGTTTATCGGACTGATTTTAATGACATGGTTTGCCAGTCGCCGCAAATGGCTGGAGACGCTGGCGATTGTGGTTGCGGTGCTGGTGACCTATTTTTCTGCGGGACATCTCGATCTCAGCGTGGTGGTGATCATCGCCGCCTCTATTGCCGCCAGTCTGGCCACGCTGCTGTTACGCATGAAATACAAGGAGGGGAAATAACATGGAGCGTAATGTCCTGATGACCATCGTGGTTGCCGCGCTAATCACAGCGGTGATGCGCGTTGGCCCGATTCTGCTGCTTTCCCGCTTCAGACTCGCCCCGCTGGCGCAACAGTGGCTGAGCTTTATCCCGGCGGGCATTATGGCGGCCATTGTCACGGCTGAGTTAATCGAAAAACCGGCGTTAACCGCTTCAGGTTTGAGTTTATCGTTACTGGCGGCGCTGATTGCGGCGATCACCGGCATCGTGACGCGCGGTTTGTTCGCCACCGTGCTGGCTGGCATGGTGGCGTATACCGCGCTGCGTTATGGGTTTGGTTTGTAACGTGAAGCATCGGGTGCGGGATTAACACCGCACCCCTTTCATCACCCCACTTCTGGTGCCGGTGTCCGTTTGCCTTTCAACATATTTCTCAACGCCGGTTCAAGATATTTGGTGATAAACCAGGCCAGATAATACAGCCCGGTGGCGACCACCAGCGGCATGAGCAACATGATCATCTCACTTTTGATATACACGTTAAGTTTAATCAGCATGGCAATCATGAGGTTTTCGTGTATCAAATAGAAAGCATAACTGGCAAAACCTATCGCGGTGAAGAATCGAAGTGATAACAGACGCTCAAGCTGTTTCGAATAAAAACTGGCAATAAAGAACAACATCACTATCAGCAGCGGGATCACCGTCAGCATCCCGGCATTCTTGACGTAATAGCTGAAATTAATCAGCATGGCAAAAGCCACAATCGCATAATGAAACGCTTTATCACGACCATGCATTCTTTCATACACCAGGCAACCAACCATAAACCAGGCGTAGTGAATAAAACCAAACTTAGAAATAACATCAATGAAAATGGGATGACCTAAAGATTTTAACACCGAGGAGGCGGACAGCAGTAACATCGGCACCAGCAAGCCCGGCAGGCAATATTTCCGTCCCAGGGTAAAATAGATGGCACCAATAATCAGATAGAATACTGCTTCAACGTACAGTGACCAAAAAGAACCCGCCATCGATTTAAATTCAATACCGGTTATTTGTGTCAACGTTTCAGGATTGGTGAAGATCAGCCCAGGCAGCAGATTCTTGACATAGGGTGTCATAGCCGACCATTCCGGGAAAAATCCACCCACAGCAAAGAGTAACAAGCTGGCAATCAGCATCGCCGGAAACAGTCGCAGCCAGCGTTTTTTCAGGAAGCTGATATAGCTCTCAGACTTATCCAGCGTCATAAATATGACAAAGCCGGAGATCATGAAAAATAACTCAACCCCAAACCAGCCGAAAGAAAAAACTGGAATATGCTGGGTGAGGTTTGCATAGGGCAAGAGTTCTGGCCAACGTGCATAAGCGTGGTAACCAATCACCATTAAAATGGCTAGACCGCGCATTCCGTCAAGATGCTTGATGCGTGCGTGCATAATTCCCTCAGGAAAGATGTCCGGATGTGTAAATTCAACTTAGCATTGACAGTTATTTACTCACAATAAGACTTATTCTGATTAAAACTTTTCTTGATGCGCGTTTTTTTAATGCATGACAACATCAAGCATTAATTTTCACTGGACTTACCAATTCAGGATGGAGCAAATCCTAATCCTTTTATCCCCCGGCACTTAAGACCATTCACCTTCTTAAAAAACCTGTAATTGGACATTTAAAAAACCCGTTATAAGTAAAGCTTAAACGGGTTTGTTCATGATTCTTCAACAGTGGAGCTAATGAATTTAAAATGACATATTTAAAAAAGCACGATTTATTCCGGTGGCAACGCCTGTAAAATTCGCTGCGCGTCATTCGCCGTCAGCGAGTAGTCATAAAATTGTTGATAAAACGCCTGCGTAGCACTCACTAAATCAAGCTGTGGGAACAACGCCGGATGCAACTGTTTTGCGGCCCACTGAATCTGTAATGCCACCTCGGTGCCGTAACGATCCCACGGAAACACCCCAGCCGGATTCTGCCACACACGATGTTGCTGGACGGCTTTCACGCTGGCAAACAACGTCTTAAAGTCGGAATCTGCCAGCGATCCGGCGCCCGCACCGATGATAATCACATCAGGATTCCAGCGGATCACTTCTTCAGGCGAGATGGGCTTCATATTGCCGACAATGCCTGCAGCGACATTTCGACCACCGGCAAGATTAATCCAGGTGTCAATCAGCGTATCGCGCCCATCGACTTTCAGTGGATGCAGCGACTCGATGTGCAACACCCGTGGTCGCTGTGCCTCACTTAAACCCGCCGTTTTCCCGCTGATGTCAGCAATGTGCTGATCAAGGTAGCGGTTATAAGCTTCTGCTCGCGTCGCCGCCTCGGGCGTACCCACCACTTGCGCCGTCGTGATCAGTGAACGCTTCATCGAAGCAAAATCATCGAAGTTCATTGCCAGTACCGGAATACCCGCAAGTCGATACGATTCCGCATCAGGATCATTCGCTGGCACGAAGATAGCGTCAACGTTGCGCACCACCAGAGCTTCACTGGCGAAGGTTTTACCCTTCGCCTGCAACGCCTGATTGAGGGATGGCTGAACCTTAAACATCCACGGACGATCGGCGGGATGATTCACCGTCGCCACGATGCGATCCCCCGCGCCCAACGTCATCAACAACGAGTGATGCGCAAACCAGGCGTCAGCAATATGCATCGCCGGTTTGCTGATTTCGACATGATTGCCAGTGTCATCGATCACCGTTTGGGCTGAAGCCAGTGTACTCACCATCAACATCGGTAATAGCCGACGCCACATTTTGCTCATCATTCACTCCCTTAGAAGTTAAGTTGCATGGAGACCTGCACCATACGCGGCGCACCGAGAGAAGCGCTGGCATAGCCTGCACCGCTATACCCGTTTAACCCACCGGGCACGATATTGGTCCAGTAATGGCGGTTGGTCAGGTTAGTGACATCAAGTCGGAAGGTGGTGGCGGTATCAAACAGCCGGGTCTTATAGGCTGCACCGGCATCCAGCGTGGTGTAGCTGCTCACCCAACCGTCATTTTGATTGTCGGTAGTGCGACGACCAACATAGTGAATGCCGCCGTGAATATCGGTACCGGTGAACATCGGTAAATCGTAAGCGGCAAACAGGCTGGCGGTATAACGCGGCAAGCCGACAATCTGCTTGTCATCGGTTTGTGTGCTGGCGGTGTCCAGCAGACGCGGATCTAACCACGTCATGCCGCCAAACAGATGCAGACGATCGGTGAGGTCACCATCCGCCATCAGTTCCAGCCCACGGTTACGCTGTTCGCCATCGATAGCGTAATCGCCGCTGGCGTTGGTGTAAGCGAACGGGCGTTTAATCTGGAACAGCGCGGCGGTCAGCAGCAGTTTATTGATCGCCAACTTGCTGCCCACTTCCACCTGACGGCTGCGATACGGCGCCAGTATCGCACCGGCATTGTTGGCCGTGGCTGGTGCGGTATCCCCTTGTTGCAGGCTATCAGCGTAAGTGACATACAGCGTCAGGGGATCAATCGGCTTATACATCAGGCTGGCGGAACCGCTGAATCCGCTATCAGCAGAGTCACTGCTGCGACTGCCCGTTTTGCTGTAGTTGGATGAACTCAGCAGGCTCTCACTGCCCGCTAGTAACAGGCTCCATTCCGGTGAGAACTGCAGATTATCGCTGAGCAAAAATGCATGCTGGCTGGCAGTGGCGGAATGATAGCGGTCGGTAAAATCAGGATAATCAGGTTCGGAAAACGCTTGTGGGTTATCCAGTGAAGCGCTGCCCAGGGTCGAGGAAGCACCGTTGCGGGGGTTGTAATTTTTCCAGACAAAACCGCGCAGCCCGGTTGAAATTTGATGATGAATCCACCCGGTATCCACTTCCCCATTTAAATTCGCCATGTAGCTGTTAATCGTAAAGCGGCTGGCGGTGGCAGATGAGGTGGTGGTGGTGTAATCGCCGTGGCTGTCGGTAAAGGTGTTGGTTACCGCCGTGGATTCGCGATCGGCAATCTGACGTAAAACGCCGATTTCACCCTGCCAGTTTCCGTCGAAGTCATGTTTGAGATGCAGGCCAGTAGTCAGCGTGTGGTTGTCATCACCCGCATAAGATTGCCCCAGGTGCGCCGTTTTCGGATCGGGTGCAGAGGGGAATGACAACCCCTTGCCAAGCGCAAATTTGCCCGGCAGGCCTTTGTCGTAGAAATGGTAATAGCTGAAGTTGGTTTCCAGCACCGTTTGATCGGTCAGATTAGCATCAAGCGCCAGGCTGAACAGCTGACGGCGAACTTTGCTGCCTTTCACATAGCTATCGCCCTCATCATCGAGGAAATTAAGGCGATAACGCAGACGGTCGTTGCTATCCAGCGGCCCACTAAAATCACCGGCCAGCTGATGGCTTAATCCGGTCCCCGCGCCCACAGTAATGGAGTGCATAGGCGTGTCACTCGCGCGTTTGCTCACGAAATTAAACAGGCCTGCCGGATTGGCCGGACCATATAAAGATCCAGCAAGACCATTCAGCACCTCAATGTGATCAAACTGCTCGGCGGCGTAGTCGGTAGTCGACACTACATTCAGCCCATCGATCATGCTGTTCTGCACCACACTGCCCTGCATACCCCGCGTTTGCGGGCGTGCCCCATCCCCCTGCACCGATGGCATGTAACGATACAAATCGCTGACGCTTTTCAACTGCTGGCGCTTCATCAACTCAGGTGACAGGGTTTGCACCGACCACGGCGTGTTGCGCACTTCCTGTTTGCCGAGATTGCCCAGCGTGGCTTTTTTATCGGTTTCTGCAGGGGGTTGATTCGGCGAGGCAGTCACTGCAATGGTCGGTTGCTCGGATGTGGCATACAGCGGAACGGCGGACAATAACATGGCACTGGTGAAACCTGTTTTCACCAGGGTGATACGCTTGATAAACATGACATTTCCAGGATGACTAACGAAAGGATGCGCGCGTTAAGCTAGCGCTATATTTCCGATTATATATCGATAAGATTCGTCAACCTATTGTTTATAAGCGTTATATTACTGATCCGTCATCGTTTTTTGATCAGGCGAAAGGTCCTGGGCCGACGGATTCTCGCATCATCACTTCACCCGAGAAGCGCTGGCGATTGCGCATTTCGCCCCCGTCGAGCATTGATATCAGCCGTGCAAGTGTTTCCTGAATCATATCCGTCACCGGCATTTTCACGCTAGAGAGCGACGGAACGGTGAATGGGGCCAGCGGAATATCATCAAATCCCAGCACTGAGACCTGAGCCGGAACCGCAATGTTGTGCGATGCCAACGCTTTTAACGCCCCTACCGCCATATCATCATTACTGGCCACCAGTGCGCTAAACTTACTGCCCTGTTTTAACAAGGTTTCTACCGCCGCTACGCCGTTTTGCGCCTGCCACTTCCCTTCAATAATCAACGCTTGCTGGACAGGAATTTGGTGCTTTGCCAGCGCCGATTGGTAGCCGGCCAGGCGCTCACGGCCGGTGGGCGAATCGAGCGAGCCGGTGATAAAGGCAATGTCACGATGGCCCAGTTTGATTAACGCTTCGACAGCGTCGGCGCTGGTGCGTTGTTGATCGGCGTAAATACAGTAGCTGTCGTGTTGCCGCAGACGACGGTTGATCACCAGAATCGGATGCGGGTGCTGGTCGATGATGGCGTCCATTTCTTCGATGGTGAGGAAGCGCGGATAAATGATGACGCCGTCACAGCGTAAATCGAGCAAAAATTGAATCGCGGCGCGTTCCTCTTCCGCGCTGTGTTTGCCATCCACCAACAGCAGTTGTCTCCCCTGCTGCTCCATCAGTCGGGCGGAATGCTGCATGAGTTCCGTAAAGTAGCTGCCGGAATAGAGGGTGTTGGTGATCACCAGACCAATGGTCTGGCTCGACTTGGTTGCCAGATTTCGCGCCAGTAAATTGGGGCGAAAACCGGTTTCCGCGATGGCCTTAAACACCAATTCCCGCTTCTCTTCGCTGACATAACCGTTGCCGGACAGCACACGGGAAACCGTGGCTTTCGATACGCCTGCGACCTTCGCCACCTCAACTATGGTTGCCATATTTCACTCTGATTTACGTCTGTATCGCTGAAGTTTACCTAAGTCGCGAATTATGCGGAGATTTTTTTCACTGTGTTAATCGCGTGTCCCTCACTTCGTTATCGATCAGTATCACATTTTTAAACATCAAATTTTAAACTTCTTGCCTGGCATGGATTTCATATTCATGATTTTGTGAAACCGGTTTCTCATGACTCGCAATAGAAATGCGGGCAAACGTACCCCTACTCAAAAAAATCAGAGACCTACAATCCATGGCTAAAAATTATGCTGACGTTTCACGCGCCATCGTGGCTTCGCTCGGCGGCTTAAACAATATCGAAACCGTTACGCACTGCATGACGCGCCTGCGTTTTGTGCTTCGCGACACTGCCCTAATCGATAACGCCACGCTAAAAGCGATTCCAGGCGTGATGGGCGTGGTGCATACCGATACGCAATGCCAGGTGATCATTGGCAATAACGTTAATCTCGCGTATCAGGAAGTGCTTAAACTCGGCACACCGAATAGCGACAACAGCGCCCCAGTGAAACGCAAAATCACCCTGCGCAGCATGGGCGCGGGCATTCTTGATGCGCTGGTGGGCACCATGTCGCCGCTGATCCCGGCGATCATCGGTGGATCGATGGTCAAGTTGCTGGCAATGGTGCTGGAGATGAGCGGCGTACTGGAGAAAGGTTCGTCTACGCTGGTGATCCTGAATGTGATCGGTGACGGCGCCTTTTTCTTCCTGCCGGTGATGGTGGCGGCTTCGGCGGCGCTGAAATTCAAAACCAATATGTCATTGGCGATTGCGATTGCCGGCGTACTGGTGCATCCCAACTTTATTGATTTGATGGCCAAAGCGGCACAGGGCCAGGCCGTGGAGTTCGCCTATATCCCGGTGACGGCGGTGAAATACACTTACACCGTCATCCCGGCGCTGGTGATGACCTGGATCCTGTCGCACATCGAATACTGGGTGGATCGCTTTACGCCAGCGGTCACCAAAAACTTCCTTAAACCGATGCTGATTGTGCTGATTGCCGCGCCGATTGCCATTGTGCTGATTGGCCCACTCGGCATCTGGATTGGTAGCGGTATTTCTGCGCTGGTTTACACCATTCATGGCTATCTCGGCTGGTTATCCGTAGCGATCATGGGTGCGTTGTGGCCACTGCTGGTGATGACCGGCATGCACCGCGTGTTCACCCCGACCATAATTCAGACTATTGCGGAGACCGGCAAAGAAGGCATGGTAATGCCCTCTGAAATCGGCGCCAATCTGTCACTCGGCGGGTCATCGCTGGCCGTAGCCTTTAAAACCAAGAATCCGGAATTGCGTCAGACCGCGTTTGCCGCAGCGGCTTCAGCGATTGTGGCTGGGATCTCGGAACCCGCTCTGTATGGTGTTGCGGTGCGACTCAAACGACCATTGATCGCCAGCCTGATCAGCGGATTCATCTGTGGTGCAGTGGCCGGTATCGGCGGGCTCGCCAGTCACTCCATGGCCTCACCCGGCTTGTTCACCAGCGTGCAGTTCTTTGATCCGGCCAATCCGATGAGCATTGTGTGGGTGGGTGGTGTGATGGTGTTGTCGGTGGTGCTTTCATTTGTTCTGACGCTGATTCTTGGCTTTGAAGATATTCCGGTAAGTGAAACAGCACAGCCTAAACCGGTTGTGGATGCCGCTAAAGCCGTCAATGTGAATTGATTAACTGAGGTTTTTTATGTCTGAAGTGACATTTCCAGAGGGATTTTTATGGGGCGGCGCGTTAGCCGCCAATCAGTCAGAGGGGAGCTATCTGGCGGGCGGTAAAGGCTTAACCACGGTGGATATGATCCCGCATGGCGAACACCGTATGCCGGTCAAACTCGGGCTGGAACCGCGCTTCGCCCTGCGTGACGATGAATACTATCCGAGCCACGATGCCATCGATTTTTATCGTCGTTACAAAGATGACATCGCGCTGATGGCGGAAATGGGCTTCACCGTGTTTCGCACGTCCATCGCCTGGAGCCGCATCTATCCGAAAGGCGATGAGTTAACGCCAAATCCTGAAGGTATCGCTTTCTATCGCAGCCTGTTCGAAGAGTGCCAAAAATATGGCATCACGCCGCTGGTGACGTTATGCCATTTTGACGTACCGATGCATTTGGTTACCGAGTACGGTTCATGGCGCAACCGCAAGATGATTGAACTCTTCGCCCGCTATGCCCGCACCTGCTTTGAAGCTTTCAACGGGCTGGTGAAATATTGGCTGACGTTTAACGAGATCAACATTCTGCTGCACAGTCCCTTCTCTGGCGCTGGTCTGGTATTCGGACCAGAAGATAATCCAGAACAGGTGAAATATCAGGCGGCCCATCATGAGCTGGTCGCCAGTGCGCTGGTGACGAAAATTGCACACGAGATTGACCCCGAAAATCAGGTCGGCTGCATGCTGGCGGGCGGCAATTTCTATCCGTGGTCATGTAACCCTGAAGATGTCTGGGCGGCACTGGAGAAGGATCGCGAGAACCTGTTCTTTATCGATGTACAGGCGCGCGGTGCTTACCCCTCTTACGCAGCTCGCGTGTTCCGCGAGAAAGGCATTGAGATCCAATGGCAAGACGGTGACGCAGAACTTCTGCGTCATACGGTGGATTTCGTCTCCTTCAGCTATTACGCGTCGCGCTGTGCCTCGGCCGATATGAACGAGAAGAACAGCAGCGCGGCAAACGTGGTGAAATCGTTGACCAACCCGCATATTCCGCGCAGTGCCTGGGGCTGGGGCATCGATCCCTTAGGCCTGCGTATCACCATGAACATGATGTATGACCGCTATCAAAAGCCGCTATTTTTGGTGGAAAACGGCCTGGGCGCGCGCGATGAAATCGATGCCAACGGCGAGATTCATGACGATTACCGTATCAGCTACCTGAAGCAGCACATTCAGGCGATGGGCGAAGCGATTGCCGATGGCATCCCGGTGATAGGTTACACCACCTGGGGATGCATTGATTTGGTCGCAGCCTCAACCGGTGAGATGAGTAAACGCTATGGCTTTGTTTACGTCGATCGTGATGACCAGGGTAATGGCTCACTGGCGCGCACCCGCAAAAAATCTTTCTGGTGGTATAAAAAAGTGATTGCCAGCAATGGCCGCGATTTAAGTGAATAATCTTTGCGATTCACTGCCGGGCGATGTCAGTCCGCCCGGCATGTTTATATAAATACCGCTCTAAACTTTCTATTAATGATTGGATCTGATTATCCTGCCAGAGTAAATAGTCCGCGTTTTCCGCTATTGAACACCTGTACTCTTTTATAGATGCCGATGGTACTATTTGCGGGTTGAACCCAGCGGAATAGCGGCATGTTACGTTTTGAACCTCGTCTTCACCCTCGTGAAGTTTTATTTCTGCTTTTGGCTCAGCTTAAAGCCGCACTGATCTGCATCGGTTCGCTGGCACTGTTGATATTGCCGCTGTCCCTGCCTGCTGCTGCGGCGCAAAACCCCGCGACGAAAGATGACAAAGCCAACCGTATTGTCAGCGGTATCATTAGCTTCACCCGCTGGCCGGCGTTGCACGACGCTCCACAGTTGTGTGTGTTCAATTCTGCGCGTCACGTCAATTTTCCTGCCAGCGCCACCGCGACAGCGCTGCCCTTTAGCGTGGTCTACCTCAACAGTGAAACCGAGTTAGCCAGCAATCGCTGTGATGCCCTCTATTTCGGTGATCAGTCGCCGCAGCAACAGACCGAATTGCTCAGCCTGGAGAAAGGCCACGCCGTTCTCTCTCTGGCTGAAAATAATACCGATTGCGCCATCGGAGCCGCTTTCTGTCTTATTTTTAATGCCGATCATCCGATGTTTGCCGTAAACCTTGATTCACTGGCTCGCAGTGGCGTTCGCGTGAGTCCGGATGTGTTATTGCTGTCGCGCAAAGGAAGCCAATAAGATGAAATTTGAAAAAATTAAAAATGAAAAATCATCTATCCGCATCAGGCTGCGCAAGATCAGCATCATCAACTCCGCCGTTATTTTGTTGCTGTGCTGGCTGCTGCTGACATCGACGTCATTACTTTTCATCAAGCGTTATGAGAAGCGCAACCTGGAGCTGATTGCCGCGACGCTGAGCAACAGCCTGACCGCCGCCACCGTCTTTGAAGACAGTTATGACGCCCACAAAAAAATTGCCATGTTGGGCAACGAAGGCATGTTTGCTACGGCGAAACTGGTGACGGACGACCAAACGGTGCTGGTTAACTGGCAAGACCAACAACAGCAGGATGGCTGGTATGAGAACTTTTTACGCGAATGGATCTACGCGCGCCCGCTGAGCGTGAATATCAATCACGCGGAAAATGTCGTCGGGACGTTGACGCTGGCGGGCACGGTCAAAGGGGCGACGGATTTTATCCGTTACTCGGTGATGATTTTATCCAGCGGTATGCTGTGTGTGTTGATCGTCGCCTTTATGCTAAGCGCATTCTTACATCGGGGCATTTTGCAGACGCTGCGCAATATCACCAGCTCGATTCATTACGTCATCAGCTCGGGTGATTTTTCACTGCGCATTCCTGAAAGCCCGACCAAAGAGTTTCAGCTGTTTTCGGACGATCTCAACTCGTTGCTCGCAGAGATGCAATCATTACAGGCTTCGTTACTGCGTGATAACCGTTCGTTAGCGGCGAAGGCATTGGAAGATCCGCTCACCGGGCTGGCAAACCGCGCCGCCTTTGTTACGCAATTAACCCGATTGCTTGATGGCCAATTCGCTCAGGAGCGCTTTGTGTTGCTGTTCCTGGATGGCGATCGATTCAAGAGCATCAACGATAACTGGGGACATGCGGCGGGCGATGAGGTGCTGAAAGCTATCGGCTCACGCCTTGTGGCGCTGGCCTACAAGCAAGATATGGTTGCGCGACTCGGCGGTGATGAATTTGCGATGTTAATAACCAGCCGCGCGACTGAGAAACAGCTGCTGCAGCTGACAGAGGAGATCAGGGAAGCCATTGCGCAAAAGATCATGATTGCCGAAGGCACACCGATCACCACCTCGGTCACTATTGGTTACGCCTGGTCGCAGCATGGCGATACGGTGCAATCGATTCTGGAACGTGCGGATATGCATATGTACAAAAACAAAGGGATAAGTAAGGTACGGGTATGAAAATTAAACTTTTTCTGCTGCTGTGTATTCTGGTTTGTGCGGGTTGTCAGTCTAAAGGTCGTTTCACCGCCGCACAGATTGCGGCGATGCAAAGCGCGGGCTTTACTGAAAACATGGAAGGCTGGGGATTGGGTTTATCGGACAAAATCCTGTTTGGAGTAAATGAGTCCGAACTCACTGCGGCCAGTAAAGCCAATATCGCCAATATGGCGAAAAACCTCTCGGCCACCGGTATTCAGCATGTCCGGATTGACGGTCACACGGATAATTACGGCAAGGCAGATTATAACCAGCAGTTGTCACTGAAACGTGCCGATGCTGTGGCAACACAATGGGCGTTGGGCGCTGATGTCCCGCGCGCCAACATTATCACCCGCGGTATGGGCATGACCGCCCCCATCGCCAGTAATAACAGTGCGCAAGGCCGCGCGCAGAATCGCCGTGTGGCGATTGTGATTACCTCACCTTAAGCATTTTTTCACAACTTCTGGGCGGAATATTCTGCCCAATTGATTTGATTCTCATTCCCACTTCTAATAACATCCCGCCTGACAATTATTTCGCTGCATATTAAATTCATTGAATTGAGATACTATTTCATCCCTTCAGTACCAATATAAACTGCTTTTTTCATCACTATGACAGGAGTCACTATGAAACGACAGGTTGCTATTGCCGCACTATTCCTCTCTGGCTTTGCTCACGCTGAAATTACCTTATCAGGAAAACCTGACAATAATTTCACCCAAGACGCACATCAACATCAGGAATCACGACAGAAGTTGATCACTGAAGCCAAAATTGATCGTGATTCATTTAGTCAAAAGGTGCAGAACACCTGCGACACTATTGCGCCACGCGATGCGGTGGCTAAATTTAAAAAAATGACCACGCAGCTACTTGGTTCCCCAATGTCTTTCGAAGATGCTGGATATACTGAGGAAAATTACCGTAAGGTCATCACATTCACCTGCTATAAAGGTGCTAACTGGACGATTAACGGCCTGGATAAGCAAATGGAATCGCAGATGTTGCAGTCGGTTAAAGATCGTGAGTCTGCCGCAGTGACCACCAATGACAAAGCCGCTGCCGCCGGATTTAAGATCGCTATTGAGGCGACACAACAGGGTATTGTTGCTGCACGCAAATAAGTGAAAGGGTTAAGCCTGGTCACGGCTTAACCCACACCCTACTCTTTTCCCGTCATTGAATAGTGATATAAGCGCTCGACCGCCAGATTTTTCATTTTCACTTCGCACATAATATCGAAGTCAGTAAATGACAGCGCCCAGTCATTTAAATCCTGATTAAAGTAGTAGTCAGAATGTGCACGCAGTTTGGTTTTTGCCACCGTTAAATCGTGCTGATCCGGGAAGCCGTGTTCTGGGATTAATCCTTCCTGCGCAATCGAATAATGTAATACTGGACGCACACCGCGCCACGATTCGATGATTAACGGGATACGCGCATCATCCGCTTTGATAAATTGATTCTCTTTCACCCAGTGATGGTGAATATCCAGCACCACCGGACAGAGATCGCGCGCCTGAAGTACATCATCCAGCGAACAAGAGATTTCGTCATTTTCAACCGTCAGCATATTGCGTGCTTCAGGAGAGAGGCGCTGAAACGCCGCGCGAAACCCCTCGATGCCTTTTTTGCCGTTCATATGGATATTGATTTTGAAATCCTGGAACTGGCGACCATACCCCATTAACACGGCACACAGCGCATGATACTCCACATCCTCAATCGCCCGATCCACCACGCCTTCATTATCCGAAGCGAGTACCGAGTATTGTCCGGGATGGAATGAGAGGCGGATGTTGTTGGTGCGCGCGATTTCGCCACAGCGGGCCAGCAGCGGCTGTAAGTCAGGCATCAGTTCGCTGTAGATAGCGGTGGCCTCTGGCACGGTATACAGCGGTAACAGATCGCTGCCAATCCGCATCATGCGCATCGCATCTGGCAGTTTTGCCAGTTGCTGCAGCGTGAGGAATTGGTTTTCGAGGTTGTTGGTTGCCAGCTGCGCCAGTAAACGCGCTTGTTCTTCGCGATCAAGACTCAGGAAACGCGTACGCGTGGTGATTTTAAACGGAAACGGCTGCTTAGCCTGTGCATCGAAATACTTACACGCAAAACCCAATTTCATTTCAGTCTCCCTTAGAGCAGGCTGAAAGTGTAGCTTGCTCCAGGGAAAGTGCACGGACAGCGGCAGGGCTGCCGCTGTCCGTAGGCTTACACGCTTGGGAAAGTAATGTTGCTGCCCGGTGCTTCGCGATGCAGATGGATAAAGTTCAGGTGACGTTCGTACTGATCGAGAATATCGATGATCACCTGCTCCTTGTTGTAATCCATCAAATCGTTGCCCTGGCTGCCTTCCAGCAGGAATGTCTCCAGACGGTAATAAGTCGATTTACCGCTGCGCGCCCGATAGGTAAAGCCCGGCACCGAATACTGCTGCGGCCAGATCTGATATACAAAGTCCTGCTCTTCACCCAGCAGCACGCGCAAATCCAGATAGCCTAACGGATGCCCCTCTTCCGGTTCGACGCGTTCCAGTGAAACCCGACCGCCACGCAGTTCCAGCTCTTTCGCCACATCCTGCATCGCCGGGAACAAGACGTTCTCCATCATTTGCTGGGTGTAGCGTGTGCCTGGGTAATTCATCAGACGCGACAGGCGCTTTTTCCAGCTTAAACGATCGTTGCTGGCCGGAATGTACGGTGCCGTTTCACGGCTGGCGCTGGCGCGGCGATGGTCTTCGACTTTGAGTGACTTATACAAACCGGCCATCACAAAGAAGATCACAAAGCTAAACGGCAGGCCCATGATCACCGTGGCATTCTGCAGCGCAGAGATACCGTTGGTCATCAGCATACCCATGGTCAGAACACCGATTGCCACTGACCAGAAGATACGCAGCCAGTTTGGCGCATCGCTGTTGATGTCTTTCAACTTCGAGGTGAAGTTACCCAATACCAGTGAACCAGAATCCGCTGAGGTGACGTAGAACAGCATGCCGGTAATGGTGGCGACCGAAGCGCTGAACTTGAACGCCGGATACTGCGCCAGCAGGCTGTAGAAGCCACGTTCTGCATGCGCCATCACTTCCTGAGCAAAGCCGGCGTCGCCGTGAATAATTTCATACAGCGCTGCGTTACCGAACACCGACAGCCACAACAGCGTGAAGGTGAACGGAATAATCAGCGTACCGAGCACAAACTCGCGGATAGTACGACCACGTGAAATACGCGCCAGGAACAAGCCGACAAATGGCGACCAGGCGACCCACCAAGCCCAGAAGAAGAGCGTCCAGCTGTTCATCCACTCTTTCGGCTGGTCAAACGCAAAGGTGTTCAGCGTCATGCCCATAAAGCGGTTGATGTAATCACCAACATTGAGCACCAGCGCGTTCAGCAGGAAGTCGGTTTTGCCCATGAACAGCACAAATAGAATCAGCCCCAATGCCAGCGCAACGTTAAGTTCCGACAGAATACGGATGCCTTTATCCACGCCGGAGGTGACGGAAATGGTGGCGATAATCACCGACAGCACAATCAACGCGGCCTGCGCGGTGAAGCCTTCCGGGATATCGAACAGCACGTTTAGGCCGTAATTGAGCTGCACCACGCCAATCCCCAGTGTCGTAGCGATACCAAAGATGGTGCCGATCACTGCCGCGATATCCACGGTATGGCCAATCGGGCCATTAATACGCTTTCCGAAGATCGGGTACAGCGCAGAACGGATGGTTAGCGGCAGATTGTAGCGGTAGCTGAAGTAGCCGAGTGCGATGCCCATCAGCGCGTACATCGACCAACCGGTGACACCGTAGTGGAACAGCGTCCAGACCATCGCCTGGCGTGCCGCTTCCATGGTTTGTCCGGCACCTTCCGGCGGTTGCATGTACTGCGTGACCGGTTCGGCCACCGAGAAGAACATCAGATCGATACCGATACCGGCCGCGAACAACATCGCTGACCAGCTTAATAAGCTGAATTCTGGTTTTGATTGCTCTGGCCCGAGTTTGATAGCGCCGTAACGTGAGCAGGCCATATAGATTACGAACACGATATACAGCGTGGCAGCAAGCATGTAGTACCAGCCGAAGGTCGATGTGACCCAGTTCACGGCGGTTTGAATCCAGCTCGCTGCTAACTCGCTGTAAAAAATAGTAACAAGTGAAAATGTCAGAATCAGTCCGGCTGAGGTGTAGAACACCACAGGATTGATTCTGTCTTTTTCACTGGCAGGTGGATTAATCATCGATGACCTCTGGTTAATTTCCTGTATTGACTCAATGGATTAGCGTGACCTGTTGATCAGGCCTTGTCGTTGTTGGTTCTCCCTGCTTTCCCTCCCCTCAGTGTTTTCCACTGGCGATATGCCGCATAGCCCGGTTCACCGCCGCTGTTTTGTAACAATCGAAGCACAGCATCCTAACAAAATTCTTTTTTATATTGAACGTGCAATCAAAAAAAGTTTTAATGGTGCCCTGACATTGTGGTGGAGCTGGAGTCATGCCAAAGGTGGGAATGCAGCCGATTCGTCGTCGGCAGCTGATTGATGCAACCCTCGATACCATCAACGAAGTGGGTATCAACGACGCAACCATTGCGCAGATTGCGCGCCGGGCTGGCGTCTCAACCGGCATCATCAGCCACTACTTCAAAGACAAGAACGGTTTGCTGGAAGCAACGATGCGCGACATTACGCGTCAATTACGTGATGCCGTGGCTGCCCGCCTGAAACCATTGGCTGGCGCGAAGACCGAAGCGCGCCTGCTGGCAATTGTCGAAGGCAACTTCGATGACACCCAGGTGCACAGCGCAGCAATGAAAGCCTGGCTGGATTTTTGGGCCAGCAGCATGCATCAGCCGCAGCTCGGTCGTTTAGAGCGAGTCAGCAGCCGTCGTTTGTTTTCGACACTGGCTGCCGAGTTTCGTCGTGAGTTGCCACGTGAGCAGGCACGCTTAGCGGCGCACGGTTTGGCATCCCTGATTGATGGCCTTTGGCTTCGCGCCGCCTTGAGTGGGAAACCGTTCAATCTGGATGTGGCCAAAACGCTCACCACCCAATTTATTCGTCAGCAACTCGCTGGCGCACTGAATCACTGAGGAAGGAGGAATCATGTCCCGATTCACAGAACAGCAGCTTTATATCGATGGTCAGTTTGTTGCAGCAAGCGCTGGCAACACTTTCCAGACCATCAACCCGGCCAATGGCGAAGTGCTGGCAGATGTACATGAAGCGGAGCAGGCCGATGTTGACCGTGCCGTCGCTGCCGCGCAAAAAGGCCAGAAGGTCTGGGCCGCGATGACCGCCATGGAGCGTTCGCGCATTCTGCGCCGTGCCGTCGATATTCTGCGTGAGCGCAACGACGAATTGGCCGCGCTGGAAACCCTCGACACCGGCAAACCACTGAGCGAAACCCAATATGTGGACATCGTGACTGGTGCTGACGTGCTGGAATATTACGCCGGGCTGATCCCGACGCTGGAAGGTCAGCAGATCCCTCTGCGCGACACCGCGTTTGTTTACACCCGCCGTGAACCGTTGGGCGTAGTCGCCGGTATTGGTGCATGGAACTACCCGATTCAGATCGCGCTGTGGAAATCCGCGCCTGCACTGGCAGCGGGTAACGCGATGATCTTTAAGCCGAGCGAAGTCACCCCACTTACCGCATTAAAACTGGCAGAAATTTACACCGAAGCGGGTGTGCCGGCCGGCGTGTTCAATGTGCTAAACGGCCGTGGCGCGGTCACTGGTCAGTTGCTGACTGACCATCCGGGCATCGATAAAGTCTCCTTTACCGGCGGCGTGGCCAGCGGCAAAAAAGTGATGGCCAATGCAGCCGGTTCGACGCTGAAGGAAGTCACCATGGAACTCGGTGGTAAATCGCCGCTGATCATTTTTGATGATGCCGATCTCGATCTGGCCGCCGACATCGCCATGATGGCCAACTTCTACAGCTCAGGCCAGGTCTGCACCAACGGTACGCGCGTGTTTATCCCGGCAAAATTCCAGGCCACGTTTGAAGCGAAAATCGCTGAACGTGTTGCACGCATTAAAGCGGGTGACCTCAACGATCCTGACACCAATTTCGGCCCGCTGGTGAGCTTCCCGCATCGTGACAACGTGATGCGCTATATCGGATCCGGCATCAGCGAAGGCGCACGCCTGCTGTGTGGCGGTAAACGCCTGAGCGGTGCCGGGTTTGATAACGGTGCCTGGGTTGAACCGACCGTATTCACCGACTGCCGTGATGAGATGACCATTGTGCGTGAAGAGATCTTCGGGCCGGTGATGTCGATTCTGACTTACGAAAGCGAAGAAGAAGTGGTGCGTCGCGCCAATGCCACCGACTTCGGTCTGGCTGCGGGCGTGGTGACGCAAGACCTGAATCGCGCACACCGCGTAATTCACCAGATCGAAGCGGGTATCTGCTGGATCAACACCTGGGGCGAATCTGCCGCTGAAATGCCGGTGGGAGGCTACAAGCACTCCGGTATTGGCCGTGAGAATGGCCTGATGACCTTGCAAAACTACACCCAGGTGAAGTCGGTGCAGGTCGAGTTATCCCGTTTTCAGTCCGTATTTTAATTGAGCTTTAACCTGAGGAGCGACTAATGGAATTTGATTACATCATTATCGGAGCCGGATCCGCAGGGAACGTTTTGGCAACAAGACTGACCGAAGACAGCAGCGTGAATGTGCTGCTTTTAGAAGCGGGTGGCCCTGACTACCGCTTCGATTTCCGCACGCAGATGCCAGCCGCGCTGGCTTATCCGCTACAGGGAAAACGCTACAACTGGGCGTATGAAACCGAGCCAGAACCGCATATGAATAACCGCCGCATGGAGTGCGGACGCGGTAAAGGTCTGGGCGGATCATCGCTGATCAATGGTATGTGTTATATCCGCGGCAACGCGATGGATCTCGATAACTGGGCGCAGCAGCCTGGCCTGGAAAGCTGGAGCTACCTGAACTGTCTGCCCTACTATCGCAAGTCAGAAACCCGCGATATCGGCGCCAATGACTATCACGGCGGCGAAGGCCCGGTCAGCATCACCACCTGTAAACCCGATAACAATCCGCTGTTTGCTGCGATGATCGAAGCCGGTGTTGAAGCCGGCTATCCGCGCACGGAAGATTTGAACGGCTATCAGCAGGAAGGCTTCGGACCGATGGATCGCTTCGTCACGCCGAAAGGTCGTCGTTCCAGCACCGCGCGTGGCTATCTCGACACGGCCAAAGTGCGTCCAAACCTGAAGATCGTCACCCATGCCACCACCGACCGCATCTTGTTTGAAGGCAAGCGCGCGGTGGGCGTGGAATATTTGCAGGGATCGGGCAACACGCCACATCAGGTGCATGCGCGACGTGAAGTGTTGCTGTGCGCCGGTGCCATCGCCTCGCCGCAGATTCTGCAGCGTTCTGGCGTGGGCGCTGCTGCGCTGCTGAACAAATTCGACATTCCGGTGGTACATGATCTGCCGGGCGTCGGCGAAAACCTGCAGGATCACCTCGAAATGTACCTGCAGTACGAGTGCAAAGAGCCGGTTTCCCTCTATCCGTCGTTGAAATGGTGGAACCAGCCGAAGATCGGTGCAGAGTGGCTGTTTAACGGGACCGGCATCGGTGCCAGCAACCATTTTGAAGGCGGTGGCTTTATCCGCAGCCGCGAAGAGTTTACCTGGCCGAACATTCAGTATCATTTCCTGCCAGTAGCGATTAACTACAACGGTTCCAACGCCGTTGAAGCGCACGGTTTCCAGTGTCACGTAGGTTCAATGCGTTCACCGAGCCGTGGACATGTGCAGATTAAATCGCGCGATCCGCGTCGTGATCCGGCCATTCTGTTCAATTACATGGCGCATGAACAGGACTGGCATGAGTTCCGTGACGCGATTCGCATTACGCGTCAAATCATCAATCAGCCTGCGCTGGATAAGTATCGCGGTGCAGAAATCAGTCCGGGCCTCGATTGCCAGACCGATGAACAGCTGGATGAGTTTGTGCGTAACCATGCGGAAACCGCCTATCACCCCTGCGGCACCTGCAAAATGGGCAGCGATAGCATGGCGGTCGTTGATGGCGAAGGTCGTGTGCATGGATTACAGGCGTTGCGCGTGGTAGATGCGTCAATTATGCCGCTGATCATCACTGGCAACCTGAATGCCACCACCATCATGATCGGTGAAAAGATTGCGGATAATATCCGTGGTCGCCAGCCGTTACCGCGTAGCGAAGCGGATTACTTCGTCGCTGGCGAACTGCCGGTGCGTGGTGAGCCGAAGCGCGCTTAACCGTTTATATCAGGGTGGCTCTCGTCACCCTGCTCTTTTCCCGCTAGCTTTGCAGATAAGCCATAATCAGCCGCTGTAACTCGAGCTTAATGTCATCTGAGCCCAGTTGATCACGTCTTGCGGCATCATGCACCACCCCCTCAACAGCTGAAGCGAGTACCACGGCGACTACCGTGGCGCGTGCCGAATCCCTGCTCAACGTTGTGACGACAAACTGCCGATAGAACTCAGCATATTGCTGCTCGAACTCCTGGTGAGCGCTGCGTTCAGAAAGCGGCACTTCATCCAGCAGCACGCGATGGAGGCTGGGATTGATCAAGTGTGCCGCAATGATGCCTTCAATTAGCCGTTCAACCCGTATCGCGAGTGAATCTTCCTCTGTCGCCGCGCCAGCAAGGACTTGCAGTATCGCCGCCAGATGCTGCTGACGAATCGCCTCAGCCAACGCCAGTTTGTTGGGAAAGTACTGATACAGCGAACCAATACTGACGCCCGCAATGCGCGCCACTTCATTGGTATTGAATTTTGCCCAACCACTTTTCGCCAGTACGCGAGCCGCCGCCTGCAATATCACATCCACCATCACCTGCGAACGCCGCTGGCGTGGCGCTTTGCGCATCGTTCTCGATGCGTCAGTAACACGAGTATTCATTGAGGACCCTCCGCCCGATAATACGAGTATTCACTCACATATGGAGGAAAACCGTGATGTTACCTGAAAAAATGCACAGCAGGGAGATTCGTCTTGCACAGCGCAGCCATGGCATGCCCACTAGGGATAATTTTAATGTGGTGGAGACGACTCTGGTCCAGTCGCCAGAGAATCAAGTGCTGGTTAAAAATCACTGTTTCCGCGTTTCCATCTCTACCCGATTGATGATGAGCGCGGAGGCCGAAGTGGTTAAAGGCATTCCATTTCCCCCACTGCAGATAGGTGACACGCTGGCCGATGCGGCAATCGGCGAAGTCATGAATGTGCCACCAGGCAGTGATCTGAGCGTCGGTGATTTCGTCATGCATCCCTACGGATGGCGCGAGTTCGCGCAGGTGGAACAGCAACAATGCGTACTTTTGGGCAAAACCTTACTCAACCCTGCCGCCTACCTCGGTCACGGCTGGACAGCTTATGCAGCACTCACGCGTGGAATTTCCGTGCGGGCTGGCGATACGGTATTGGTTACCAGCGGCGCCGGTGCAATCGGTTCGATGGCCGGACAAATCGCGCGTAGATTAGGCGCGACACGCATTATCGGCAGCACCGGTTCTGCCGAAAAATCCGCCTGGATGCGCCAGCAACTGAGCTATGACGCCATCATCGAACGTGGCAATGGCGCAATCGCCGAGCAGTTGCGTCTCGCTGCACCCGAAGGAATTGATGTGTTGGTGGATATTGTCGGTGGTGAACAATTAGCCGCAGCTGTTTCACAGGCTCGCGAGCATGCACGCTATGTGCTGCTGGGTGCCCTTTCCGCTGAATTGGCGACCAGCCATTCCAGCAAAGTTGCCCCGGTTGAAATGGACGGCTTTGATCTGATCGTCAAAGGCGTCACGCTTAAGGGCTACAGCGCCGATGAGCATCCTGAAGCGTTTAATGAGTGGTTGCAGCAACTGACGCAGCCCGACTGGCAGGACTTGCATTTCGCTGCCAGCATCTATCAGGGATTAGAATCTGCGCCACAGGCGTTGGCTGATGCCTGTTCCGGCAAAGCGCGCGGCGTAGTGATGGTGGCGCTGTAAAAGAAGGGTAAAAGCAAAAATATCAGTCAAAAGGGACGTCACTCCAATCTGTTGGCTAAAAAGTCCAACATTTTGGCTCAATTTATCCAGACGCTCCCTTTTTCTCCCTGTTTAGCCAATGAGGCACGAAAGCTAGCATTTAGCGGGTTAATTCAAACTAAAAGTATGTTGTAACTAGTAACGCGTTCGCTTTACATCTTTCCGTAAAACTCATTCCCAATCAATCGCCTGTAAAAATCGTTCAAGAATGGCATTCTGACTGCGCCCTTTGCGTGTTACCACAGCGATCTTACTGGTGAAATGAAAACGTTCTGGTGCAATGGCGCGCATGGTCTTTTTATCCACCCACTGTGCGGCATAGTGATCGGGCAGAAAACCGATAAAACGCCCGGTGAGAATCAAAAAGGCAATGCCTTCGCGGTCGGTTGCCGTGGCATTGCAATTGAGTTTCTGATGCATGGCAATGGCTTCTGCCGTCATGCGGAAAGCAGGCGCGATAGCATCACACCTTTTCAGTTGCTCATCGTCAGGTTCGTGGTAAAAGAGCGCGTGGGTGTCGCTACAGTAAAGCTGTGATCGCTCATCATATAACGGCATGTAATCCAGGCCGGAAATTGGCGAAGTGACCGGCAGTGCACCGACGTGCAATCGGCCATCCATCAACCCTCTTTCAATCTCTGCGGCCGTCATCATACTGATATTAAGTCGAATATCGGGACCTATCTCATGCAGTTTCTCCAGCGCATGAGTGATTTTCATGCGTGGTTGCGTGACCAGATTATTGATAATCCCGATATTCAAATCGCCGCGCAGCTGCTTGTGCATCTGATTAACCTGCAGGCGAAACTGCTCGATAGCCGCCATCATACTTTCGCTGTGACGCAGGATCTCACGCCCTTCTTCGGTTAAGGCAAAACCCGCCCGTCCGCGTTGACACAATCGCATGCCAAGTCGCTTCTCCAGATCGCCCATGTGCAGGCTAATAGCCGAACGCGTCATCCCCAATAAACTTTCTGCCGCAGAGAAGCTGCCGCTCTCATTAACGGTTTTGAACAGGCGCAATAATTTGAGATCAAAGTCGGTGACCTGCGCGAGCGATTTGCTTTTCATATAGGTGAGTAAATCAATAACTGAAGATGAATTAATAGGGATTTAACTTAACTAACCGTTAAATGCAAACTCTTCATACACCCGTCTGGAGAAACATCATGTCTGATGCTGTCAACACTACCGATCTCAATCTGCAAGCGCACTGGATGCCGTTTACTGCCAACCGGAATTTCCAGCGCGATCCCCGTTTCATTGTCGGTGCGCAGGGCCGCTGGCTGACTGATGATAAAGGACGGCAGATTTTTGATAGCCTTTCCGGTTTATGGACCTGTGGCGCGGGCCACTGCCGCAGTGAAATCCAGCAGGCGGTGGCGAAACAACTGGGTGCACTCGATTATTCGCCCGGCTTCCAGTACGGTCATCCGCTGTCATTTCAGCTGGCAGACAAGATTGCCCAACTTATGCCGGGAGACCTGAACCATGTGTTCTTTACCGGATCGGGTTCGGAATCAGCAGACACGGCGGTGAAGATGGCGCGCGCTTACTGGCGCATCAAAGGCCAGCCGGCGAAAACCAAACTCATTGGTCGCGCCCGCGGCTACCACGGCGTAAATATCGCCGGAACCAGCCTTGGCGGTATTGGCGGCAACCGTAAGATGTTCGGTCAGTTTATGGACGTTGACCATATTCCACACACGCTGCAAACCGATCTGCCCTTCACTTCCGGGCAGGCCGAAACCGGCGGTGTGGCGTTGGCCAATGAGATGCTGAAACTGATTGAGCTGCATGATGCGTCCAACATTGCAGCCTTGATTGTTGAACCACTTTCTGGCTCTGCGGGGGCGATTATCCCGCCGGTTGGCTATTTGGAGCGCCTGCGCGAAATCTGCACACAACACGATATCTTGCTGATTTTTGATGAGGTGATCACCGGATTTGGCCGCATGGGCCGCTGGAG
Source organism: Erwinia sp. S63 (assembly GCF_016625195.1). Taxonomy (GTDB): domain Bacteria; phylum Pseudomonadota; class Gammaproteobacteria; order Enterobacterales; family Enterobacteriaceae; genus Pantoea. The sequence continues at coordinate 186,905 of NZ_JACVUP010000009.1, read as the reverse complement.
CGGCGCTGAGTATTTTGGCGTCACGCCCGATATCCTCAATTTCGCCAAACAGATCACCAATGGCGCGGTGCCGCTGGGTGGCGTGGTCGCCAGCAGCGAAATCTACAACACCTTTATGGCGCAAAAACTGCCAGAACACGCGGTGGAATTTGCTCACGGCTACACCTACTCTGCCCATCCGGTAGCCTGTGCTGCGGGCCTGGCGACGCTGGAGTTACTGGAAAATGACGCGCTGATTGCGCAATCCGCCGAGCTGGCACCGCATTTTGCCCATGCACTGCATGCGCTGCGTGATTGCCCGCACGTCATCGATATCCGCAATTGCGGCCTGGTGGGTGCCATCCAGCTTGCGCCACGTGACGGCGATGCCACCATTCGGCCGTTTGATGCGGGCATGGCACTGTGGAAAGCCGGTTTTTATGTGCGCTTTGGTGCCGATACATTGCAGTTTGGCCCGATGTTCAATACACAGCCTGCCGAGTTGGATCGCTTGTTTGACGCTGTCGGTGAGACGTTGCATCACATAGCGTGAGGAAAATGAGGTGATTGGTCATACTTAACAACATCTTCTTCATACTCTCTGCCGATTCTTCTGATTCAATACCCTTTTTGGATTCAGTCTGGATCGGCCATGCTTCGTCGCCATTTTCTTACCGGTTTACTGCTCTCACCCTTAGTCGCACGCAGCGGCTTTAGTCTGGCCGCTACCGCGCCAAATCCCGCGCAAGTGTTGCCCTTGTGGCATAAACAACCGCCTGGCGGCGGCGGGCCTTTAGGGGCGATGGCGTTTAGCGCCAAAGGCGCACAGCGCAATATTGCCATGCCAACCCTTACCGTATTTAAGCCGCTTCAACCGAAGGGACGCGCCGTGCTGATTGCCGCTGGCGGCGGCTATACGCGCATCGAAATGGGTAAAGAAGCCTGGCCCGCTGCCGCGTGGCTGGCGGCGCAAGGCTATACCGCTTATGTACTGAGTTATCGCCTGCCACAGGAAGGTTGGAAAGATGGCGCGTTGGTGTCACTTCAGGATGCACAGCGTGCATTACGTATCGTGCGCCACCGTGAGAACAATGTCAGCGTATTGGGCTTTTCGGCAGGCGGGCACCTGCTGGGAATGGCGGCGAACCGCGCGGACTTTCATGCTTATCAGGCCAGCGATGCGCTGGACAATCTTCCCGCGACGGCCGATCGTGCCGCGCTGATCTATCCCATCATCACGCTTGAGCCACCTTATGAACACACCTCCACGCATAAAGTGTTGGTGGGGAAAGACGCATCACTCAGCGCGGATACCGCCTGGTCAGTTCAATCGTACGTTAACCCGCAATCACCGCCGTTTTTCCTGGTTCAGGCCGAAGACGATCCTGTTTCCGATCCACACAACACGTTGATCATGGCTGCTGCGTGTAAGCAGCAGCATGTGCCGGTTGAAATACATCGCTATCCCAGCGGCGGCCATGGTTTTGGATTGGGTAAACCCGGCACACGGACAACGGAGTGGCCGGGACATTATCTGCAATGGTTAAACGCTTAACGCGGCGGAAGGTTGAGTCAGGCCCGCCAGCAACGTCTCCGAACTGGCCACCGCACCAAAAATGCCGCCCTGCATGTGAATCATGCTTAATGCCGCTTCGTGGTGTTTTAGCTCAGTCGCGGCGCAGCAATCGGACAGCACCAGACATTCGAAGCCGCGATCCTTATGTTTCTTAGTCATGCATTCAATTTCACAGGAAGCACAGAAATAGCGCAGCGTTGCGCCATTTTGGTTATCTCCGACATAGCCATATTTAACATCATTTAAAATCTCTATGCTAAGCAAAGTAACGTCGAAAAATACAGCGCCCCGTCATGAAGTTGTAACCTGTCTAATATTCGCATTTTAATTCAGTAAACATTTCATAAACGACATCGCGAATAGGATAATACTTATCACAGATAAAATGAGAAATGTGTCAGGGTGAGCGAGGTTAAACAAAGTCTCATTTTCCATTCTTTTATCTGAGGGCGAACGGGTGAATTATTTCGACGTATCCATTCTGGCCGTAATTCAGGGGCTGGCGGAATTGCTGCCGGTTTCCAGCTCTGCACACGTCATTATGACCGAAAAGTTGTTGGGCCTTGACCCCGCGGCCCCGGACATGACGCTGTTGCTGGTGATGCTGCACACTGGCACAATGTTCGCGGTGATTGTTTACTTCTGGAATAACTGGCGGGAGACCTATTTCAGTTCAGGTCGTGCATTTAAGAAAAATGTATTCTTAATTATTCTCGCCACCGCAGTCACCGGCGTAGTGGGTTTGGCGTTAATGAAATTGATTAAATATTTCTTCGCCGCGAATGCCGACACTTTCGAAATAGAATCCTTATTCAGTAACAGTAAAATAATCGCCAGTGGCCTTGCCGCCGCAGGATTATTAATTATCTTCTCATCACGCCTGAAAGAAAAAGATCGCGGCGAACTTTCACCCTTGAGCGCCGCAGGCATTGGTTTCGTTCAGGGTTTGTGCCTGCCGTTCCGCGGTTTTTCTCGTTCAGGCGCCACGATTTCTACCGGTCTTTCATTGGGTGTGGCACGTAAACGCGCGGAAGAATTTAGCTTTGCGTTAGCCGTGGTGCTGACACCGGCGGTGATCGTCAAAGAGGGGCTGCGCGCTTTCAGTTCAGGTTCTAGTGGCACGGTCGCGGTGAGCAGCGGCGTGTTGCTGCCCAGTCTGGTAGGCATGTTGCTGAGTTTTGTCGCTGGTCTTCTGGCGCTGCGCTGGCTTTCCCGCTGGCTGGAGCATGATCGCTGGCATCTGTTCGGTGGCTATTGCCTGTGTGCTGCGGCACTGATTGGTTGGTTGGGTTGAGACATCATGGCTGTCTAAATGCTAACCGAAAACGGAAACAGCAGGTTTTCCTGCTGTTTCCTGGATATTAGCGCTGGGAGTAAAATTAACTTTGTGCACTCATTAAGCGCACAGCAAAACCAAAGAACAACATGCCCGTGAGCATATTCCCGATTTTTACCAATCGAGTGCGATTTTTCAGGAAGCGAACCATCACGTTACCAGCCATTAGCAAAATCAAATAATAGCTCAAACTGATCAGTTGAATCATCGAGCCCAGCACCGCAAAGGCAGGCGCAGTATGGGTGACCGCGGGATCAATAAACTGAATGAAAAAGGAGACATAGAACAGAATGGCTTTCGGGTTGGTCACGCCCAAGAGCAGTGCGCGCAGGAAATAATTTTCTATTTTAACGGCTTCAGCGGGCTGGTTACCTTCGCGCTTGCGCAATGCACCTAGAATGATTTTTACGCCTAAGTAGAGCAGGAACATCGCGCCGAGATACTTCACCACCATAAAAATGTGCGGACTGGTGCGAATCAGCGTTGCAACGCCGGCCCAGGCAAGGAAGATGAGAATCAGATCACCCATCATCACCCCTGCTATCGCCTTAGAAGCTGCCTTCGCACCACGGCTCATGCCGGTACGCAGCACGTACAAACTGTTGGGACCGGGCAGCAGAATAATTACCAGCGCACCCGCCAGAAACGTCCAGACATTAATAATTCCTACATCGTGCAACATAACAACCATTACTCCAGCGCCATGCAGGTTGATTCGCCCGATGACGTTTGTTTTTAAAATTGACAGGTGAATATGTGCAGCGGATCGCGCTGCAATTGGGCCGATATAGTAGCAGATGACGCTGTGCCATGTCGTCCGACGACTGCGCTTCACTGAAAGAGTCATAGGCGCCTGCCAATTAGCGCTATATAATCCGTTTCATTACGCTGCAGGGATAACTCATGAACAAAACGCTTAACCGCCTGATTCTGGCGGGCTTACTCACCTTTACCTCTTTGAACACCTTCGCCAGCCGTGTGGTGACCGATCAGATAGGCCGCCAGGTTACGATCCCCGATCAGGTTGATCGCGTGGTGGTACTACAGCATCAAACGCAGGACCTGCTGGTGCAACTCAATGCGACCGATAAGGTCGTCGGAATCCTTGCGAACTGGAAGCAGCAGTTAGGTGATGGCTACGCGCAGCTGGTGCCTGAACTGACACAGAAAGCCATGCTGGGCGATCTTACCCATGTGGATTTAGAAAAATTGGTGGCGCTGCATCCGCAGGTAGTTTTTGTCACCAACTACGCGCCAAAAGAGATGATTGACCAGATTTCGGCGCTGGGCATTCCGGTATTGGCTATTTCCTTACGCCATGACGATGCAGGGGAACAAGGCAAGATTAACCCCAGCATGCAGAATGAGAATCAAGCTTACGATCTCGGAATTAAAGAAGGGATTACCTTGATTGGTGAGGTGGTGAATAAGCAGCAACAGGCCAAAGAGCTAATTGCCGCGGCGTTTGCCGGACGTAAACTGGTGAGCGATCGTCTGCAAGGTTTAACTGAGCAACAGCGTGTCCGTGCTTACATGGCCAATCCGGATCTCACCACTTATGGTTCTGGCAAATACACCGGTTTGATGATGTCGCACGCGGGCGCCTACAACGTTGCAGCATCCACCGTTCAGGGTTTCAAGCAAGTCAGCATGGAGCAAGTTGTGGCATGGAACCCTCAGGTGATTTTTGTCCAGGATCGCTATCCTCAAGTGGTGGATGAGATCCAACAAGATCCACGCTGGCGTACAATTGACGCGGTGAAGAATCATCGGGTCTGGCTGATGCCGGAATATGCCAAAGCCTGGGGCTATCCGATGCCAGAAGCTATCGGCTTAGGCGAGCTCTGGATGGCGAAGAAACTCTATCCGGAAAAATTCCGCGATATTGATATGCAACAGCAGGCTGGTCGCTGGTATCAGCATTTTTATCGGACCGCCTATCATGACAACGCTACACATTCTGGCAGCCGGTAGTCTGCGCGGTGTCTGGCCGGATCTGATGACAGCCTTTCATCATCTGTCTGGCCTGACGACCGACACCCACTTTGGCCCTGCTGGCTTACTGCGGCAGAGGATTGAACAAGGTGAACATTGCGATCTGTTTGCATCCGCCAATCTTCAGCACCCGGCCACGCTGTTACAGCGCGGTCTGGCAATGCACACCGGCAAATTTGCCGCTAACAGTCTATGTTTGACCGCCAGGCGTGACGTTGTCACTGAGAACGATACCTGGCTTTCACTTTTACAACGTGACGACCTGCGGCTGGCAACATCGACGCCGTTAAGCGACCCTTCCGGCGATTACACCTGGCAGCTGTTTGACAATATTGAACAGGTTTATCCAGGCTGCGGTGAAAGGTTGAAGCAGCATGCGCGTCAGTTGGTTGGCGGTGTTGATAGCCTGGCGGTTCCCACTGGCGAACTGGCAGCACAATGGTTAATCGACCACCAGCATGCAGATCTCTTCATTGGCTACGCCAGCTATGCTCCACGTCTAATCAATCATCCGCATTTGCAGGTATTGAGCATCCCGGAACCGTTCAACATTCAGGCGGAATATGGATGGGCAACTTTCACCCACTCTGCTAATCCCCTTGCGGCCTTTCTCAGTACAACAGCGGCCAGAGCCATTCTGCAACAGCATGGTTTTTCCTGAACGCTGTTCAAAAACGGTCAACGTAACAAACTGCGCACGACCATCCGTGCGCCGAGCAGTTCGACTCTTAGACGATGAATGATTTTGCGATAGCGGCTGGTTCGCTGCTGAGATTCCAGCACCCGGCGCAGCAAAATGCAGTAATCCATCACCAGTCCTGGCGTCCATGTCATGCCTTCTGCGCGGCTGCGTACCAGACTCAACAACCAAAAGTCGGGGTTGAGGATGACCCAAAGCCCTTTCAAACCGTGTTCACCCAACAAGCCTTCAGTCGCAACGTCCAGCGCCTGCATCACGCTGGTCGAGCAGTTGCGGGACGTGAGGTTATAGCGGGTATCGGTTGCATTCGCGTACCAGTAATTGCGCAGGGCTGCCTGATTGTAGTGCGTGAGAACCAAACGTTTATCAGGGCGGCACCATCTTTTGATTTCACTTTCCAGCGATGGCAGTAAACAACCCTCAACGTCGAACTCCTCTTTTGCGCACAGCGTTTGCAGGAAACCGCGCAAGCTGCGTGAAACGTCATCAACCGGGTAAAGGCTGATATAGAGTTCATCACCCATCTCTAACGATGTATGGCCGGTTGATACTTCACCGCGATGGTCAATCGCTGCCACCCAACGGTCAAACCATGGACGTCGTCCCGCAACATCACCGGATCCTAGTGGGGTCCAGATGTAGATATTTAGCGGCACGCTGGCATGCCCGGCCTGCAGCGGCGGATGTTCATAATTCAGCCCATGCGGCGCACGTAAACCTTTACGGGTGAAGAGAGGAAGTGCGGCCACACTGGTGTTCTCTGGCAACGCATGAATTTGCGCTCCCATGAACAAGAGATTGATGCCCCATCCCGCCAGCAAAAGTGCAAAACACAGCGGCACGATCACATGCGGAGCCAGCGGCCAATGGGTGGCAATCAGAACGCTGAACAGGATCTCCGCGCATCCGAGGCTAAATTTTCGCGTCCATCGCCGACAGCGCATCAGACTGCATGAAATGACACGGAACCCGCCATCCAGCAGAAAAATAAAGGCAAAACCCAGCGAGAAGCAGAGGCTGCTGTCATGCGGTGCAATGAACACCAACAGGCCGAACAGCATCAGCCCTGCAGATTTCATCAAAGGTGGCCAGGCAATGCCGGCAGGCGAATAGATTGCACTCATCGCTTCCGCCAGCCCTTCTACCGCAAGGAATACCCCTAACACATGCAAGGGGAACGATAAACTTCCATGTTGCAACAGATCCATCAGGATCCCGGCACTCGCGCCAGCACACAGCAGGCCCAGCCCGGTCAGATAAGGCCAACCCGCTCTTAGCGCCGGTCCACCCATCAACAGAAATAATAGTCGCAGCAAAGGTACTCTCCAGCGGATAACACACAGCTCAGCACGGTCTATAGACGCGGGCAAATAACAGGAGTTCTGTTACGTCTCGGCAATTCTGACTTCGTTTACTGATGGTTGTGACTGTGAGAGCACTCTACGTGGCGAAGATTAAAATTAGCTTAATGATAAAGTAAATATTGGCTCATTTTTTGAACAGCATGATGCCGTATTTGTGGCGATTTCAGGCTGAAACCGCCACTGACTCGCGGAGTTTATCCATCTTAACTGTTTGATTTAATTCTATGTAGTTATCGCGCCGCAGATGATTATGCGGCTGGCGCAGGTTTCACACTGCTGCGTGGCGTTGAATCAGCAGCTTTATAAAACTGTTGAGGCAGGGATTGCGGTTATCGCTGCTCCAGGCAACGGCGAGATTGACCTGTGGCGCATCCGCCAGCGGTTTGAAGACAATGCCATCCATTTTGAGTTGTTGAACAGACGAAGGCACCAATGCCACATAGCTGGCGTCATTGACCAGGCTAAGCATGGTGTGTTGCAGACGAACCTGCAGGCTGACCATCGGTTCAAACCCATGCGCACGACAGTAATCCATGATCACCGCGGTTAACCGGCTCCCGGCGCTGGCGGAGGTCATCACAAAGGGATCGTCGCGCAGATCTTCGATCTGCAATTTACGACTTTTCGCTTTGGGATGCGTGCGCGACATGGCCACACACAAAGGCTCGGTTAACACGGTTAAGGTTTGCATGCCCACGCGCGCACTCCCCTCCACCAGCACCGCTAAATCGACTTCACCGGCCAGCACTTTATCCGGCAAATCTTCGGTGACCGCCTCTTCCAACTCCAGAGCAATATTGGGGAAGTGATGGCGAATCAATCGCACATACTCCGGGATCACGCTGTGTGCAGAATACATGGTGAAGCCCACGCGCAATGAACCCGATTTGCCCGCGGCGGTGTCACGCGCCAGCTGCTGGGCTTGCTGGAGCGATTCAAGTATTTTGTGCGCGTCCTGGTAAAAGCTCTCACCGGCGGGCGTCAGCATTAGCTGGCGCGTATTGCGCTCCACCAACTGTGTTCCCACCGCTTTTTCCAATGCCGCAATATGACGACTCAAGGAAGGCTGTGACAGATGCAGGCGCTCAGCGGCGCGGTGGAAATTTTTAACCTCTGCCAAAGCGATAAAATAACGCAGTGGTTTAACATCGAGCATGATTCATTTTCCGTATCAATCGCGGCCAAATTTGCTATTGGATCTGCATCAATAAAGTCTCTAGAGTCCTCCAGCTTACTGGGAGGACACTATGATAGCGACGTTTCTGATTCTTTTGCCGGTTTTCGGCTTAATTGTGGCGGGATACGCTTGCCGCATGCTGGGCGTGATGGGGCCGACCTCGGCGACGGAATTGAATAAATTTGTGGTTTGGCTGGCGCTGCCTGCGCTGCTGTTTGACATCATGGCACACACGCCGTGGCACACCATTTATCAACCGGGATTCTTCTGGGCGTTTGCCCTCTCCTGCGCCGCCTCATTTGTTATCGTCTTTGCCTGTCAAAAATTCAAAGGCAAATCCACTGCCGATGCCAGTGTCGATGGCGTTGCCGCCGCCTATCCCAACACCGGTTATCTGGGCTTCCCGTTGTTGTTACTGATTTTTGGTAAAAGCAGCCTGATCCCCACCACTACTGCGACCATTGTGGTGGCGTGTATCCTGTTCGCGATTGCCATCGCGATGATCGAAATTGGTTTGCAGAGTGAACGTGAATTTCATCGACTGGCGATTAAAGTACTGCGCGCCATTTTAAAGAACCCGCTGATTATTTCGCCGCTGCTAGGCGCAGCATGCTCCAGCGCCGGTTTGACCATGCCAGGTAGCGTTGAAACCTTCCTGAAACTGCTCGGCGGTGCGGCCAGCCCTTGCGCGCTGGTGTGTTTGGGGGTGTTTCTTGCCAGTCGGCAAAAAGCCAAAGCCAGCGAATTGCCCACTGCCGCGAAAATGAGTTTCACCACGGTGGGCCTGGTCGTGGTGGCCAAGCTGGTGATGCAGCCGCTGCTGGCCTGGATTTTAGCCGTCTGGCTGTTTCACCTGCCGCAGGATCTCACTAACATGGCGATTCTGCTGGCGGCACTGCCCACCGGCACCGGGCCCTTTATGCTGGCTGAGTATTATCGGCGTGATGCGCAAATCACTTCTGGCGCGATCCTCATCTCCACGGTGCTGTCGATCGTTACACTGGTGGCGATCATGAATTTTATGCAAGTCACGCCCATCGCCTAGCGCGTCATTTCGCCGCTGAGAGGTGGTCTCCGGCGGCGTAAATGGTGCACGCCGCCTCTCCCTTCTCACGATACTGCTCGCAATATGCCAGAGCTTCATGGTTCGCATCCTGCTGGGTGCGAGCCCAGTGCGCGCTGCCCCACACACCTTCGCTGTTGGTGGCGAACGCTTTCTCATAGCCGCGATCTGACAGGTAGTGTTTGAAAGCCTGTAGACCTGATGACGTTAATCCTCCCGGTGCAGCAAGCTCGACTTCAGTAAGGTACACCACTTCATGGCTCGGCAAATGTTGCTGGCTAAGAAACGACGAGACGCTGCGCCACCAGAATCCTTCCGGTGCTGAAATCAGTAAATCATGCCCATCGTTACCGTAAGCCGGCAGAGTGATCAGCTTACCCTTAGCCTCTGCGTGATGGTAAGCCTTGAACATCTCCTCGCCAAGCTGGGGTGAAAACGACTGATCATTGGCAGTGTAAAGCCAGAGTGTTGGGATTCGTGCGGTTTGACCATAAGATTTCAGCGTCGCCAGCAGTGAGGTTTTATCACAAACCTGGCCCTCACCCATGGCTCCGCGTCCACCTGAAAAGCTGATGATAGCCTGTACACCCGGTGGATTCAGGGCACTGGCGGCGAGCACGCTGAATCCACCGGAAGACTGACCGACAAGCACCGCTTGATGTTTTGCTGCCCATGGCTGTACCCGTATCACCGTCAGTGCAGCAAGGATATCGTTTCGTGCCATCTCGCCTGCCAGTGCATGCTGCGGTTGGGCACAGCTGTTCCCTTGATAATCGTTGCGGCCGGTGGATTGACCATAACCCTGTCGCATCACCACCACAGCGGCATAACCGTGCCGGGCAAAGGTGATGGCGGCAGCTGAGAAACGGTTCGGCGTGAGATGCTGGCGATCGCTTTGCTCGCTGCCATCGGTGCCGTGGGTGATCAGTGCAACAGGAAACACACCGGGTTTGTCTGGTCGTGTGACATAAGCATCCAGCACTGCGCGTTGCCCGTTGGGCAAGGTTACGGTTAATGCGAGCGGCTCACGTATCAATCCCGCGAGTTGCGTAGCGCCGGCTGTCTGTGCTGCCACGCCAAAGTGACTGCCTCCCATCAAACCAAAGATGAGAACAAAGTAAGTAGCCCAGTGGCGCATCAGTTAACACTCCCTTATTAACGATTAGTGATATTTGCTGAGGGATACTATCACCAATTTAGCGCTTATAAGCTTTTCACCACCGCCATGATCAGCCCATCCCAGCCTTTTTCGCCAACCGTTTGCAGTGCCGTAGCTTCCAATCGATTATCCTGGTTGATCATATCGACGAACTCACGCAGGCCGCTGACATTAGGATCCTCACTATCAGCAGCGACTACCGCCCCTCCACGTACCACGTTGTCTGCAATGATCACGGTCCCAGCACGAGCAAGTTTCAATGCCCAGTGAAGATAGTGAGGATTATTGACTTTATCGGCATCAATGAAGACCAGGTCAAACGGCGCAGTCAGCATCGGCAAGCTATCCAATGCAGCGCCAACGATCACTTCTGCACGATCGTGAACACGTGCCAACGCCAGGTTGTGACGGGCCACTTCAGCGTGATGGGGATTGAATTCGAGCGTGATAATTTGGCCGTTTTCCGGCAGCGCCCGAGCCATCCAGATTGTGCTGTATCCACCTAATGTGCCAATTTCCAGTACGCGCTTTGCACCTGTTATCGTCACCATCAATGCCAGCCATTTACCCTGTAATGCCGAAACATCGTGCACCGGTAAGCCCTGAGCAGCGTTATGCGCTAATGCAGCTTTCAGCGCCACATCCTCGGCTGCCAATGCGTTTGCAAAGTAATTATCGACTTGTGCCCACTGTTCATTATGTTGCGAGGGGTAATCGGGAATGCGCATCTTGAGTTCTCCTTGCGTGTCAGATTCTCAAGACTTAGCACAACTGTATGACGTTATGCGTAATGTATTTATGAGGCCAGCTGTTGCTGCACCGCATCGAGAAACAGCCTAAGTGCAGCGGGTTGGCGTTCGCGCGACATATACAAACCATAAATGCCGAGGGTTTTCGGCGTAAAATCTGGCAGTACACATCGCAACTGACCGTTTGCTATCCCTCCTCGCGCCTCCATTTCTGGCACCATGGCCAGCCCACATCCGGCGATGGCGGCATCGCATAACACCGATGAGATGCCGGCACTAAAGTTTCCGCTTACGGCTGTGTTCAGGGCATCGCCATTGGCATCGTTAAACTGCCAACTCTGCCCGGCAAAACGGCTATAGTGCAGGCAATTATGCTGGCTCAAATCTTGCGGCGTTTCAGGAGTGCCATACTTGCGCAAATATTCAGGTGATGCACACACCACCGAAGCACATTCGCCAAGACGGCGGGCAATCGCGCCCGGTTCCGGATTGTCCGTGATTCTGACGGCTACATCGATGCGCTCTCCCACTAAGCTCACCGGCTGATTGTTGATTTCTAATTCAATTCGCAACAATGGATAGCGTGCCAGAAATGCCGGGATCATCGGCCCCAGAATATGGGTCGCGGTGGAGTGCGCACAGGCGACGCGCAATGTGCCCTGCGGTTCTCCCGGTTCGCCTTGTCCGGTGATCTCATCAGCCAGACGAGCCAGCATACGGGTTTTCTCCAGCACTTTTTCGCCGGCCGGGGTGATGGTCAGGCGACGGGATGAACGGTGCAGTAAACGTGCACCTGCCCATTTCTCCATTTCATCCAGATAACGGCTGACCATCGGCCGGGAGATATCCAGCGCCCGCGCTGCGGCGCTCAGGCTGCCTAATTCGCAAATGCGATTAAATACTGAAGCGGCTGTGACTCTGTCCATCTGCTCTCCATCTGATCGTTTTATGAAACTGATCATCTCTATTTGCGGGAATTCTAGCAGACAGCAAAATCCTTACAATGATGTGCTTACCAGCCATGTTGGCACTGAAAGGAAAATGAGATGAAGATGAAGTCACTGACGTTGGTGCTCGCACTGGCAGCCGGCCCGGCGTTTGCTGCCCCCTTGCATTTGGCAGTTTACAATCCACAGGAACAAGGTGTGTTTCCGGTATCGTCAACGCTGATTACCGGGCCACACGAAGCGCTGCTAGTCGATGCACAGTTCAGCCCGAAAGACGGCGAGAAACTGGTGGAGATGATCAAAGCCAGCGGCAAAAAACTCACGCAAATCCTGGTTACCTCCGGTGACCCTGACTTCTACTTTGGTCTCGAGCCCATCGTCAAAGCCTTCCCTCAGGTGAAAATTGTCGCGGCACCGACGGTGGTTGAGCATATCGAAGCCACCAAAGCGGCCAAGTTAGCGTATTGGGGCCCGAAAATGCCGGGCGGCGCGCCTACCCAACTTTATGTACCACAGATCACCCATCAGACTTCGTTTAGCGTGGATGGTGAACGTGTTGAACTGCGCCATGCGGGTGATAAATCCGCTTATCTGTGGATCCCAGCCAATAAGGCCGTGCTGGGTGGCACCGCCGTGGCAGCGGGCATCCACGTCTGGACCGCAGATACGCAAACGCCAGCCAGCCGTGAGCAGTGGCGCAGCGTGCTTAAAGAGATTCAGCAGCTTAAACCGAAAGTCGTGATTCCAGGACACTACATTGGCGCTCGTCCGGCGGGCGATGGCGCGGTGACATTTACCCTTAATTATCTGCAAACCTTTGAAAAAGCACTTCAGCAGCACAAAGGGTCTGCAGAAGTGATTGAAGCGATGAAAAAAGCCTATCCGAATTTGCCGGATGAGAGTTCACTGGAGCTGAGTGCGAAAGTGAATACTGGCGAGATGAAGTGGTAATCGATGAGGGTAAAAGCCGCCATTAGTGATAGCGGCTATTTTCTTCTTATACTTCCATGCCTGCGCGGTATTGGCCCCACTTCAACACCGAGTTGACGCCAATCGACAGGAAAGGCTCCGATGGCGTGAGATTCGGGCCAGGAGATTGGGTGAGGAAATCGATCAGTTCGTTTTTCTCACCTGCGATCATATCCGCAATCAATTTGCCGGTTGCCGTGCCGCGCGTTATGCCCAACCCATTGCAGCACAGCGCACCATAAACATTCGGTGCCAGTTTGCCAAAGAAACCTTCGTGGTTTTCCGACAGGCAGATCGCCCCGCTCCAGGTGTATTCAAAATCCACCTGCGGCAGCATTGGGAAACGGCGTTCAAAGGATTTGCGATGGTTTTCCAGATACTGCTTAAGGTATTTCTCGCGCGGTCGTCCATCTGGATGGAAACTGAAACTGTTGCGCACCAGAATACGATTATCCACCGTACGACGAATGGTGCTGCCAAACGGGTGCGCCGGAATCACCCCCCACACCGCTTTGCCACCTAAACGCGCTTGTTCATCTTCATTCAACGGACGTGACAGGCTGCCGTAAAGGAAAGTCGGTAGCAAACGGCGCTGCAGGAAACCAAAGTGCGACGCAAAACCGTTATTAGCCAGGATCAACGTATCAGCGGTGATGCTCCCTTTATCATGCACCAACGTCACTTTGTCACCGTAATCAATCGACGTGATGGGCGTGTACTCATACAGCGTGACGTTCGCAGGCAGATTATCCGCCAGACCTTTTACCAATGCTGAAGGCTGCAACAAGATGGTGCCGGGAATGAACAGCGCCTGCTTGTAATAAGAAGTGCCAATGTGATCCGGCAGATCTTTACCCGATATCATTTCGGATTCGCGCCCGATCTTTGCCAATCCGCTACGATAGGCTTCGAGAATCGCCGTACCCTGCTCACCGACTGATGCCTGATATTTACCGGATTCGGTCATCTGACATTCGATGCCGTGTTCCTGCACAATCTGACGCAGATAGTTTTGCCCTAATGTATTCAGCTTGAGGACTTTATTCGCAATGGTGACGTCGCCAATATAATCCTTCGCGCCGATATCATGCGGTACATCGATGGCAAAACCGGCGTTACGTCCTGCCGATCCATATCCCACTTCCTGCGCCTCAATCAGCACCACTTCATCATTGGGGAAATTCAGCGCTAATTGTCGCGCAGCTGCCAGACCTGTTAAGCCCGCCCCCACAATCGCGAAGCGTACTTTTTTCTGACCAATATGCGCCGGGCGTGGCGTACGAGCGGCACTGGTATGAAACCAACCCGGCATCGAATCATCGGCAGGCAGTGAGGTGATCTTTTGCAATTCCGTTACTCCAATACACGTTTTCATTGTTTGTACTGGCGGATTGCCCGTACAACGTAGGGTTTTTTAGCGGTGTAAAGCGTAAGTATTTAATGCATTTCACGGGTATTTATCATGTATACCTGATGTATAAAGTTTTACTGAATCTCATGAAATGTTGTCAATATGATCACGATACGATTGTGTTATGGATCGCAAAAAATCGGGGGTTCAGGCGCGGGAATTGGCAAGAAAGTGTTAGAAGAATCCGGTGTGCTCAACCTACGCCACAGCACCGGACCTGAATTAAATTTCGATGGCCTGAAAGGGGAATACCCATTGCTACGTCACAACGCTGACGCGTGGTAATTGGGCAATTAGCGCTGATGGGATCCTTCAAGCGACTGCAGTAAGCCCGACAGGTGGCTATCCAGTGCCATCAGCACTTCAGGAGAGAGCCCAGAGAGAATCTTTCTTTCGTTATCCACGTGTTTTTCTACCGCACGGTCGATTAACGCCAGCCCGTCCGGACTTAATTGCACCAGCATGCTTCGCGCATCCTCTGCATTTACCTGTCGGGTAATCAGCCCTCTGGATTCAAGGCGTTTTAGGCGATGCGTCATGGTGCCCGAAGTGACCATTAGCGTCGAAAACAACTCAGTGGGACTTAGACTGTAAGGTGCTCCGGCACGGCGTAGCGTTGCCAGCATATCAAACTCCCACATGCTCAATTCAAACTCGGCAAAGGCTTCTTCAAGTCGCTGTTCAATCAGCGCCGTGCAACGCTTGAGACGTCCAATCGGCCCCATCGGGCTGCAGTCTAAATCTGGCCGCTCGCGCTGCCACTGCTGAAGGATGAGATCAACGGCATCAGATCGGGTTTCAGATTGATCATTCATTTATCTTGACTTCAAGGTAATTGGTGGACACACTGATTTTATCTTGAATTGAAGATAAAGGCAAAATGATGCAATCCTCTTTCTCTCTTTCGTACTGGCGTGACGTGATATTGACTGCCCTGGCCCCGGCTATCTGGGGATCGACCTACATCGTCACAACACAATTTCTGCCACCCGACCGTCCTTTTACGGCGGCGCTGATTCGGGTACTTCCGGCAGGGGTCTTGTTGTTGCTGTTCACTCGTCGCCTGCCCGCCAGCCGCGATATTGGACGGCTCATTATTCTTAGTGCGCTGAATATCGGTGTTTTCCAGGCACTGTTGTTTGTTGCTGCCTATCGACTGCCCGGCGGGCTTGCTGCCGTATTAGGCGCGATACAACCGCTGCTGGTGATGTTACTGGCATGGGGAGTTGAACATCGGGCGCCAGCGAGAATCACTTTATGGGCAGCGCTGGCCGGGGTTGTCGGGATGGCCTTGCTATTACTCTCTCCACAAACGGTGTTCGAACCCGTCGGCATTGTGGCAGCGTTGTTGGGCGCGACCTGTATGGCCACAGGCGTATGGCTGACTCGCCGCTGGAAAATGGATTTGCCGGTGATGGCCCTCACTGGCTGGCAACTGATACTGGGTGGAATAATGTTGCTACCCGCAGCATGGCTGATTGACGCCCCACTGCCCACACTGACCCTGCCGCAATGGGCCGCTTATGCCTATCTCTCCCTGGCCGGTGCATTTGTGGCATACGGGTTGTGGTTCAGGGGAATTGGCCGCCTGCCCAGCGTTGCGGTGGCATCGCTCGGATTACTCAGCCCGATCACCGCCGTGCTGCTCGGCTGGATAGTGTTATCTCAGGTGATGAGCGGTACGGCTCTTGTCGGACTGGTCATCGTTTTAATCAGCGTGTTGCTTGTGCAGCGCACATCCCTTCGTGGCAATTAAGGTTCCACTCGTCATTTTCCAGACGTCGAATCCATCATCCTCTCTCCTTTAATGAACCACCCGGTTTTGTTAATATTTATCGCCGACAGAGGAGAGAGTGATGCGCACGCTAACCGAACAAAAGAGAACTGACATTATCAACGCCGCTTCAGCCGTGTTTCTTGAACAGGGATATGAGCGAGCCTCAATGGATGGCGTAGCAAAGCAGGCCGGTTGCTCGAAGGCGACACTCTATAACTACTTCGCTTCTAAAGAGAGCCTGTTTGAAGCGGTTGTCAGATGTTTTAGTACTAATTTTCTGATGCGTGCGGCTGATGAACTTAACCACCCGGAGACGCAATCCCTGTTGTTAAGTGAGAAGTTGCAGCGTTTTGGTGAAGGTATGCTGGGCGCGCTGACATCAGACTGGAAGGCTCTGCAGTTGTACAGAATGGTGGTCGGTGAAGCGAGCCATTCCGATATCGGCGCGCTTTTTCATGAATCAGGTGTACGTGAGAGTATGAACGCCCTGACGGCGGTAATGGAGCATCACATCGCTAACGGGGAATTGATCGGCTGCAGCCCAGCCTTACGCGCCAAACAATTTTCAGCTTTAGTAAAAGCTGAAGTCGATGAACTATTCCTACAGCGAACGTTGCCGAGCTATGCCAAAAGTGAGGTGACGATCATGGTGCAAAACGCCGTTTCGTTGTTCCTCAAAGGCGCTGGTCATAACATCTGAATTCTGGCTGACAGAATGAAAATAAGCGCCACCACCACAATGGTGTCGATCACCAGCAGCATCAACAAGGGTTTGCGGCGCGCTCCCCAAACCCTGACGGCATAAAACCCGCCTCGTTTTATACCTAATTGCCAGAGATGAAGTATCTCGCCTAAATTGCGGATGGCGCGGAAGAGCAATAGCAATAGCAAAATTACCGCTAATCCGGCCATCATCCTGCATAGTTTCCGTTAACTCTTTCACCCGACACTAACGAACGTCTTGCACTCACCTCTCAGCCCCCGCATCACGATGTCACACCCTGAAACCTCTTCTTGACAGATTTATGCTAACTGATATTAACTAAACCGTACAGTTCATTTATAACTTCTATCGGAGAGCTTCAAGATGAGTCGTTTGTTCAGCCCGTTGTGTCGTAGCCTTGTATTAGCGGCCGCTTTTGCCGCTGTCGGTTGTTCCTCTACCAGCCCGGTGAAATATGCTGGTATCGCGTCAGCATCACGCATGTCGCCTAATACCTCTGACGACAGAGATCGCATTCCCTTCCGTTATGCCGCTCCCGTGGACTGGAGTAAATATCGCAGCATCAGCATTGAACCGGTCGACATTTACAGCGGCAATGATGCGCAATTCAATGACTTGTCTGTGGATGAACGTCGTCAACTGGCTGAATATATGCGTAAGAAATTTGAGGACGTGCTAGCGGAGAAATTCATCACCAATCCCCCTGCCGGGGCGGCTCCTGCGCTCAAATTGAAACTGACGCTGACCGGCGCCGATACCACGCCGCAAGTGATCGGCACCTTCACAAAGTTTGATTTAGCCGGCGGCCCTTACAATATCGTTCAGTCGGTACGTGGAGGACGTGGCTTGATGAGTGGCTACGTGAATTTCGCCGTGGAGGTGAAAGATGCGGGATCGAATGAACTCTTACTGGCGTACGTTGCGGAACAATATCCCAACGCCATGAATGTGGGTGCGACTTTTGGTTCACTTAGTGCAGCAGAGACAGGAATTGATAAAGGGGCTGAGCAACTTTTAGAGAAGTTACGCCAGTAAATCAAACGGTAAAGGCTGCCAGCCTCTGTTCGGCATGCTGGCAGCATCAATGATCAGTGCCGATTATTTCTTCTTATTTAACATCGATTTCAAATCAGCAAAGGGATTATAGGTTGCTGCTTCTACATCGTTCTGCGCATCTTCCCCGGCCACCACTCGGGTGCCGTACATGTCAGCTTCGGTATACTTAGAGTGCTCATGGTCGTGACAGAAGAGACATAACAACTCCCAGTTACTGCCATCTTCCGGGTTGTTAGTATGATCGTGATCGATATGATGCACGGTGAGTTCGCGCAGATTGGAGTAAACAAATTCACGTGAGCAGCGTCCACAAACCCATGGATAAATTTTTAATGCTTTCTCACGGTAGCCGCTTTCCAGCCGTGCATAGTTTTTCGGGATTAGTGCCATTGCCAATGTTACCTGTTTCGCAGAGATATTCGGGTGTTAGTGTTGCCAATATAGCGCAAAACCTTCGCCAGGCGTGTGCTGATTTCGCCGTGCTGTTTCAGGGCTGCCGCAGTGATCCATGATGAACCAAGAATAGGTATGGGTGCGCTTGTCGGTCGCCTGATGTTATCAGCTGTCGGCTTGAAAGAGATGGTTCTGGTTGCATCGGGTATCATCCTGGCAAGCGTTGTTCTGGTCATAAGGTTAAAAGAGTCGGTAAGATAACTGAACTGGCAATCTTTGCTTCTAGAAGAAAACTTTACCGCAAGGACCTGACCGTTTCTTTTTTCTGGTTCGGTCCAGACCATCAAATTAAAAGGCATTTAAACTGACTTATCAGGTGATATATGGAAAATTTATCAGTTGAAGTATCCGCCGTTATAGAGCCAGAACATTTACAACCCATTGATGCTGGGCTGACGGCATTTAATACGGATATGACAGGTTACAATGACCATTTGCCGCTATCAGTGGTAATACGTTGCAATGAAACGCAAGAGGTCTTGGGAGGAATACTCGGGCGTACCTATCTTGGGATACTGTTTATCGACCTTGTTTATTTACCCTCAGAACTGAGATCGAAAGGTTTAGGAGAAAAACTTCTTACACATGCTGAAGAAGAAGGCAGAAATCGAGGATGTATTTCAGCTTTTCTCTATACCATTAGTTTTCAGGCTCCTGAGTTTTATAAAAAACACGGCTGGGAGGAGTTTGGCCGCATTGCCTGCCTACCGGAAGGCGCAAGTCGCATTTTCATGAAAAAAACGCTTTAGAAGCTTGGTACACATTCGCGACTGCTGATAAGTTGCTGTTACCTCTTTTGATAAGGAATATCGAATGCCTGAATATTGTTTTTATAAAAAAGGAAATCAGATCGTGGCGCTGCAAAAGTCAGACATTAAAGGAGCAACTCTGTTAATCCGTCAGGGATTCGAAAAACAGTTTGAAGAGGTCAGCGCGGCCGATGAAAAGGCAGCACTTTCACGTTTTAATGACATCCGTAAAGAAAAACGCATAGACCAGCACAATTTTCGGGCGGGGGCTATCACGATGCCATTCATTGGGATATTAACCGCTATCGCTAATCTTTTTTTCCGGAAAAAATAACCGGCGCTAATCTGGCTTAAACTTTCCATACATTTTAAGAACGCTCAATTAAGGAATTCCGTGTTAGCCAATATCCTTGTTGCTCTCGTCGCCGTGATTCATATCTACATTCTGGTGCTGGAAATGTTTCTGTGGGAGACGAAAACCGGCCGGAAAGCCTTCAAACTCAGCGTCGACTTTGCGCGCGAAACCCGTGTACTCGCGGCCAATCAGGGCCTTTATAACGGTTTTCTGGCGGCGGGTTTACTCTGGGGGTTATGGCTGGGGGAAAACGGTATGCCTGTCACTCTGTTCTTCCTCATCTGTGTGTTGATTGCCGGAATCTTCGGCGCGATGACCGCCAGCCGAAAAATTCTTTATGTGCAGGCCCTTCCCGCTCTGATTGCCTTGATCTCAGTACTCCTGCGCTGATATGGCGATTCATCAGGATCTCAAACCTCGCCGTGATCAGCCTTCGCATTACAGGTATAATCCGGCCAGGTTTTAACGGATTTTAGAGACGAAGATGACAAAACTCACCTTACAAGAGCAGATGCTCAAAGCTGGATTAGTTTCCACTAAGAAAATGGCCAAAGTGCAGCGCACTGCCAAGAAGTCTCGTGTGCAGGCACGTGAAGCGCGCGAAGCGGTGGAAGAGAATAAAAAAGCGCAAATTGAGCGTGATAAGCAGCTAAGCGAGCAGCAGAAGCAAGCCACTTTGTCCAAAGAGTACAAAGCGCAGGTTAAGCAACTGATCGAAATGAACGCGATCACCGTTGCCAAAGGGACGATTGATTTCAACTTCACCGATAACAACTTAATCAAAAAAATCGCCGTGGATAAAACCACGCAGACACAGTTAATCAATGGCCGTCTGGCGATTGCGCGCCTGGCTGCGGATAGCAGTGGCGAAAGTAAATACGCGATTATTCCCGCCAGCGTGGCTGATAAAATTGCGCAGCGTGATGCTGACAGCATTGTGTTGAACAGTGCATTGAGTCAGGAAGAGCAGGATGAAGACGATCCGTATGCAGACTTCAAAGTGCCTGATGATTTGATGTGGTAGTAAATGTCGCCCGTGTCAAAACGGGCTGGCATGACGCGCAGTGATGATCTCCCCGCTCACGGGATGGACAAAATGTAATTCACTGGCGTGCAGCATCAGCCGTGGTGTCTTTTCCGTGCCCGGCTGCAGTAACCCGCCATACAGATCACAGCCAAGAATTGGATGGCCCAATTGCTGGCAGTGAATACGCAATTGATGGGTGCGCCCCGTCTCCGGCAATAGCTGCACCCGCGTAACCGGCAATAACACGCCATTATCCCCTTCACGAGTTAAGCGTTCTATTACCTGATAGCGCGAACGCGCAGGCTTCCCCGTCTCGGCACAAATCGACATCAACGGAAACAGCGCCGGTTCTTTTGCTATCGCGGCGTCAATAATTCCTTCATCGTGGCTTAGATGTCCGCACAACAGCGCCGTGTAAATCTTAGTCACGCTGCGTTGGCTAAACTGCTGGCACAACAGAGCGTTGATCGCTTTGTTGCGCGCCACCACCATTAATCCGGATGTTCCAAAATCGAGGCGATGCACTAAGGTGCAGCCGGGGAACAACTTCACCAACCGATGGTGTACGGAATCCAGATTTTGCGGATTTTTACCTGAAAGGCTGAGCAGCCCCGTGGGTTTATCGATCAATACCAGATGCTCATCCTGATAGAGAATCGAGATCTCTTCAGAACACGGCGGAGCTATAAAGGTATCGTTAATGGTGGACATCGGACTGCCAGGCTGGGAAGTGGGTGCGGATGATAACCAATTTTCAGCGAGCTGACGAATTTTGCCCTCTTCTCACAGGCTCGCGCTCGCACAGCAGAAATTTATCGTCCAGACTTACAGCAAAGGCGTAGTCTGCGCAGGCAATGTGCTTTACACTGCGCGCTGCAAAAAACTGATTAGATTAACGATTAAGTAGGCGGTAATGGCGATGAACGGAACGATCACAACCTGGTTTGAAGACAAAGGTTTTGGATTTATCAAAGATGAAAACGGAGACAACCGTTATTTCCATGTGATTAAGGTCGCCAACCCTGATCTGATTAAAAAAGACGCGGCAGTGACGTTCGAACCGACCACCAATAACAAAGGTTTATCGGCCTTTTCGGTGAAAGTGATACCGGACAGCAAATACATCTTTATTGCCGGTGAGCGTCTGAAGCTCACATCGATTAAATCCTTCGTGGTTTACAGTGAAGAAGAGCCGGTTGATACCCGTATTGATAAAGAAAACACCGTACTGTCGGTGGGCCTTCTGATGAACAACATCAAACCCAAGACAGACGTTAAACCTGATGAAATGCGCTCAGTGAAAAAACTGGCGGTGACCACTTTCCAGGGGACGACGCTGATCTTTACTGAAGATGAGATCGACATTGATGCTGCAGTGAAAATGCTCAAAGTTTAAAGGGGAGCTGATAATGAATAACAATATTCCACTGAAATATTATGACATTGCTGAAGAATACGCGTCAGAATCTGAACACGATGTGAGCGAAGCAGAACTCGATGCACTGGCGCACTACTTCCAGCTGTTACTAACTCGTCTTAGCAATAATGAAGAGATTAGCGAGGAGTCACAGCAAGAGATGGCCCGTGAGGCGGGTATTCAAGCGCTGCGAATCGATGAGATTGCCAATTTTTTGAATGAATGGGGCAACGAGTAAATAGAGTCTCCGGTCACCTTCTGCTGGTGGCCGGTTGTTTACAGACCTGAGCCAGTGCTCTGCAATTGACGTTGCTCAGAGGCAACGAATAAATCTGCTTCATTCAGCAACCATTGAACAAAAGCCTCTCGATTCGGATCGACTCCGTTATCCGCTAACGTCACCACATTTACCGTATTCCCTCTCTCTGAAAATGCCCATGGCATGCAAAGTCTCCCCGTTTCTAACTCAGCCTCAGCGTAAGCTTTGGGTACCAACGCAATGCCCATGCCAGCTACGGCAGCATCAATCAGCATTGAGAATAAATCGAATCGTGGACCGGCTATAGCATTCTCAATAGGCAGGCTATGCGCACTGACGAAATCGCGCCATGCATTCGGTGTATTGCGCTTGTGCAGTAAAACTAACGGAGAGTCCTTTTTAGTATGATTGGCAAGCAGACCTGGCGTACAAACGCTGACCAAATACTCTTCAAAGAGAGGCTGCGCTTCATGACCCGCCCAGGCAGGATGATCAAAATGCATCACGACATCAAATCCACTACCCGCCATGGGAAAAGGTTTTGTCCGCTCCGAGAGATTTAAAGTGATGTTTGGGTATAGTTGCTGAAAGCGCCCCAACCTCGGAATCAACCAGCGACTGGCAAACGTTGGCATAACAGCCAATTCAAGTGTTCCACCATCGACTGGCTGAGCGATCAGGCGCAAACTCTCCTGTTCTAATCTTTCAAGAATCTCTCTGACCTGAGAAGCATAGGCTATGCCTTGCCTTGATAATTCCACACGATTACCGCGACGCAGAAATAACTGGATGCTCAATTGGTTTTCAAGCCGGGCAATCTGACGACTCACGGCTCCTTCAGAGACATGAAGCTCCAGCGCCGCACGTGAGAAACTGTTGTGCCGTGCACTTGCTTCGAATGCCGTCAGTGCAGAGATACCAGGAAGTATTCTTCTCAAAAGGATAACCATAAAAGTGAAAAATGATGCTCAGAATAACATTTGATCAAGCTGAGGTGCTATAAATTCGTTTTTCTGCATTTGTAACACACGGTAAGGTGATTGAAATATTATCGAACTAACAAAAAGCAGGAAAAATGGAGCAAAATAATTTAAAACCAACAACGATACTGATAATAGTTTCAATGGGATTTTTCATGGTGTGTCTTGATGCTACCGTCGTGAATGTCGCATTGAACAACCTAAAAATGAGTTTTAATGCTAATTTAACTGACTTACAGTGGATTGTGGATTCTTATACCATCGCATTCGCAACACTATTATTAAGTGCCGGTTCATTAGGCGACCTTTTGGGTCCTAAAAAAGTTTTTTGTATCGGATTGATTATATTTACCGTTGCATCATTTATGTGTGGTATTGCGCAGACACTATCCTTTTTAGTCTTTTCAAGAGTGATACAGGGCATCGGTGCAGCACTATTAGTTGCTAATTCTTTATCGCTACTGCAACAGGTTTTTAAGGAGCCTGCCGATCGCGCAAAAGCGTTTGGTGTTTGGGGTGGACTGGGCGGTGTCGCAACTGCTATAGGTCCCGTAGCAGGTGGACTGTTAATAGCAAAATTTGGCTGGCCTTCAGCTTTCCTGCTCAATCTGCCCTTCGGTGGTTTTGCAATATTTATGGCACAGAGGCATATACCTGAAATTAAGACTTCTCCGTGTGAAATAAAACCAATGGCACAAATTTTTATTGCTGCCTCATTAGGTGCACTTGCCTATACTTTCATTGCTGCAGGATCACAAGGATGGTATTCAACAAAAGTCATCGTATCCTCATGTATTTTTATAATCACAGGGTTAGGCTTTGTTTTAATCGAAAAGGATTCTAACCAGCCTATTTTGCCAAAGGGAATTTTTCACTCAAGAAAATTTACTGCAGCGACCATTGTTGGGTTAATCATTAATCTTGGATTTTATGGACAGCTTTTTATCATCAGTTTGTATTTCCAACAGATCAAAAGCTATTCAACAATGGTGTCGGGTTTCGCCCTTCTGCCGCAGGCGGTAATCATGGCGATGACAGCCTATTATTGTGGCAAAGCGACGGCAAAACTAGGGGCTGGTATACCAATGATCATCGGGTTGTTATCCACTCTCATCGGTCTTGCGGGACTCATTTCAACGAATGCAGCAAGTTCCTATGTTGGCGTCCTCATCCCAATGTTGCTCACGGGTTTTGGTATGTCTTCAATCGCGCCGGCAACGGTCGCAGCCTGCATGTCGTCTGCGCCAGTGGGTCAAGGCGGAATCACGTCGGGAATAATTAACGCCGCTCGTCAGAGTGGGAGTGTTATGGGTGTCGCTATTCTGGGCAGTGTTTTAGGCAATCAAAATTTAACCCTGCACACTATGCATCTTGCCCTACTGATCACTGTGCCCTTATATCTCTTTGCGTTAGGACTGACTGTTGTTTGGATTCTTCCGGGTAATGCATTAATCACGCAGCCTGCGCCTAAAGGCTGATAATTAAGAACTCAACGTTAAGATCACGTCTGGATCATCATTGTATTAACAGGTCGCCATCAGCGGTGACCTGTTGACATGCAATCATCTATCTTCCGGTGACTGCACCAGATCGTCCGCTTTCAAACCCTGCGGCGCGATAAAGATCTCCATATTTTCGCGTGACAGTTCCCAATGTTCGAACACCAGATCCACCACCTTCTGCTCATCTCGCGCTTCAATCGCGCTGATAAAGGCATCATGATGTTCGGCAGCTAACTGCAGGCGGCGTTCCATGTCTTCATTTTGCGGGCGGAAAAAGGTGTGGCCGATGCGGCAATGGTCTATAAGTAGGCGCCCCAGGCTAGGCTGTAAATAGGGATTGGCAGCCATCTCGCCCATAATCTCATGGAAACGATTGTTCTCCAGTGCCAGCGCTTCGGCATCACGCGTCTGCACTGCTTTACGGAAGCGCTTTTGCGTCTCTTTCAGTGATTTCAGCTGGGAGGGTTTGAAATTCTGTACCGCCAGGCGACCGGTGGCGGCATAGATCATCGGTGCGACGAGGAAGAAATTGCGCAGTGTGGAATGGCTCATCGGGATGACGCGCACGCCGCGTTTTTCGACGATTTCTAAGTAACCCTCTCCTGCCAGTCGCTGGAAAACTTCACGCACAGGCGTGCGAGATAAACCGTATTGTCCCGTCAGGCTGGCTTCATCCAGCAACTCGTCTGGGTCCAGTTCCATGGTCAAAATTAGGCGTTTTAAATCTTCGTATAACGCTGCTTTTCCCGATCTCAAAGTGACCTCCTGTGATGACATTCCGCATGCGATTCCTGCTTAACCTACAGAAAAAGTGTGTATACAGCAAAAATAATTATGGGATATTTTTTGCATTCTGCGGTGGATCACAGAAAAGGGAATGATGATATTACAAGGAGTTACAGAAGAAAAAAACGAGTCGTCATCTGCAGAGAATTATCCTATTTCCAGGGCATACCCGCCATCCGTGGCGGGCATTAAGCTTACTCAGCAGGCACATCAATCCAGATGGTTTTCAGCTCGGTGTACTGATCAAGTGCGTATACAGATTTATCACGCCCACCAAAACCAGACTGTTTATAACCACCAAATGGCGTGGTTGCATCACCTTCACCGAAACAGTTAACCGTCACCGTTCCCGCACGCACTGCACGTGATACGCGAATAGCACGGCTTAGTTTGCCAGTGTAAACAGATGCCGCCAGACCGTAATCAGTGTCATTTGCCAGTGCAATGGCTTCGGCTTCCGTTTTAAAGGTGGTGACACACAGCACCGGCCCGAAGATCTCCTCGCGGAACAGTGCGCTTTTCGGCGTCACGCCATCCACAATGGTCGGCTGCACGTAAATACCGCGATCGGTGAATCCGCCCTGAATGATGCGTAATCCTTCTTTGCGCGCGGTCTTCAGATAGTCACTGACTTTGCAGAAATGATCGGTGGTGATCATGGTGCCCAGACGATTCTCTGGATCCAGCGGATTGCCCATGCGCCATTCACCGATCTGCTCCGCGATCTGAGCGAGCAACTTATCCTTCACCCCTTCCTGCACCAGCAGTCGGGAAGTTGCCGAACAGTTTTCACCCATATTCCAGAATGCGCCGTTTAGCACATTGGTGGCAACGCTAGCCAGATCTTCGGCATCATCGAACACCAGCGCCGGGTTTTTCCCGCCGCATTCCAGCACAATCTTTTTCAGATTCGATTCCGCGGAATAGTGCAGGAAACGGCGGCCAGTCGCCGTTGAACCGGTGAAGCTCACCATATCAATATCAGGATGCAGGCCGATAGGTTCCCCCACCTCTTTCCCGGTACCGGTAACGATGTTGAGCACGCCGGCTGGAATACCCGCTTCATGCGCCAGTTCAGCCACGCGCAATGCCGTTAGGGAAGTTTGCTCCGCCGGCTTCACAATCACCGAGCAGCCAGCAGCCAGCGCTGGGCCGATTTTCCACGCCAGCATCAGCAGCGGGAAATTCCATGGCAGCACGCAGCCCACCACACCAATCGGCTCACGAACGATCATCGCCATCGCCCCGTTGCCGGTCGGCGCGGTCTGGTCGTACAGCTTGTCGATGGCTTCCGCATGCCAGCGAATCACGTGAATCGTCTCTGGCACGTCCACTGCCAGGCATTCGCTAACCGGTTTGCCGCTGTCGAGACTTTCCATTACCGCCAGTTGCGTGACTTCGTTTTCCAGCAAGTCAGCCAGCTTGAGTAATACGGCTTTGCGCTCGCCGGGATGAAGCTGGCTCCAGCTGCCGGCTTCAAAGGCACTGCGTGCGCCTTGTACCGCCAGGTTCACATCAGCGCTTGCACAAGCAGCGATATGCGTCAGAATCTCACCCGTCGCAGGATTGGTGGTTTCCAGTGTTTTGCCGGAAATCGCCGCAGTAAAACGTCCGTTAATGAACGCCTGATCCGGGAACCGCAGTTCTCGCGCCACGTTCACCACATCGCTCAGCGTTTGTACCTGTTTCATACGCACTCCTTAAAGCACTGCAACGGCTGCCACATTGCGTTTCACGCCGTCGATCACGGCCTGCAACTGCGCTTTCTCTTCTTCTTCAAGTGCCTGCAATGGTGCACGCACCGGGCCTGCTTTCAGGCCTGCCAGTTCAGAACCGTATTTAATCGACTGCACAAATTTGCCGCCATCAAGGAAGTTCATCAGTGGCATCATCGCAGCCATGATCTTACGTCCTTTATCGAAATCTTTTTCCACGACGCAGGCGTTGTACAACGCGACGTGCTCACGTGGAATGAAGTTAGAGCCCGCACACACCCAGCTACGCGCGCCCCAGGCGAAGAATTCCAGCGCCTGATCATCCCAACCACAAGAAAGCGCGATGTTCGGGAATTGACAGGCCAGCAGATGCAGATTGTTGAAGTCGCCTGAACTCTCTTTAATCGCCACCACATTTTTCGAACGGCTCACTTCGCGGAAGTAAGTTTCTCCCATGGAGATGCCCATACGGCCCGGATAGTTGTACAGCATGATCGGCAGCTGAGCGGCCTTGTCGACGGTCAGCGCATGGTGGGCGTTTTCCAGTTCGGTTGGCAGCGCATACGGCGGTGACGTCACCAGAATGGCATCGGCTTTATGCTCACGAGCGTGGGTTGCAAAAGCCACCGCGTCTTCAGTGCGAATAGCGCCAGTACCCACAATCAGTGGCAGACGGTTGCCAATCACTTTACGTGCATGTTCAACCAGAGACAGACGCTCTTCCGCGCTTTGTGCATAATACTCACCGGTTGATCCACCGATGATGATGCCGTGCACGCGCGCTTCAATCAGCGATTCGAGGACGTTGGCGAACGCCGCGAAATCAATGCTGCCATCTGCCGCGTAAGGGGTAATTGCCGGGGTGTAGATACCTTCAAATGTCATCACGAAATCTCCAGGTGAATTCAGGACCAAATGCAACGCCGTGTGGTTGCGTTTGTTAACAATTTGCATATCGCATGGAGAGAGGTCAATCGGGATAAGATTTTTGTATACCTGAGAAATACAAAGGAAATACTATCAGATGGGACATTCCTACCAGGAATTAAATTTTGTTCATTATTAATCAATATCTTAAATTATTTTTAGTGGCGTAATAATTTTCTAAATGAATTCAGATAACGATCACATTCCACAACTATCGTCCCCTTTGACGTATTTACACTGCGCGTCAGGCGGCATAGTTTTATGCTGGTTTTAACCTGAATTTAACAGGTAAGCTTGCACCGGCATTTCAGGTGAACATTGTGTAGAAGAGGTAGCGGGTGATGCCCCAAAAGAAAGCGACGCTCATAGGTTTGATTGCCATCCTGTTATGGAGCGCGATTGTTGGATTAATCAAAAGTGTCAGCGAAGGCTTCGGTCCGATCGCTGGAGCGGCGTTGATCTACAGCTGCAGTGCGATATTGCTGCTGTTCAGCGTCGGATTTCCGAACCTGAAAAAATTTCCCCGCCGCTATGTGATTATCGGCAGCGTGCTGTTTGTCTGCTACGAACTTTGCCTTTCGCTCTCACTCGGGTTTACCCATAGCGGACGGCAAGCGATTGAAGTGGGCATGGTGAATTATCTATGGCCAAGTATGACGATTGTGCTGGCGGTGATTGTTAACCGGCAAAAAGTCAGCCCGCTGATTATTCCGGGCGTGATTTTAGCCGTGGCAGGAATATGTCGCGTACTGGGTGGCGATCAAGGGTTTTCGCTCAGTGAAATGACGAACAATATAATGGAAAACCCGTTAAGCTATGGTCTGGCATTTACCGGCGCCATCATTTGGGCCATTTATTGCGTGGTCACCAAAAGAATTGCCAACGGTAATAACGGTATTACGCTGTTCTTTGTTTTAACAGCATTAACGTTATGGGTTAAATACCTTATTTCGCCGCAACCTGAATTTGCACCCTCTTTAAATACGTGGATTTCACTGGCACTGGCGGCGATGGCGATGGGATTCGGCTACGCGGCGTGGAACGTTGGCATTTTGCATGGCAACGTGACGGTCTTAGCCGCCGCCTCTTACTTTATCCCGATCATTTCGTCGATTTTAGCCGCCTTTATTCTCAGTTCGCACCTTACCCTGTCGTTTTGGCAAGGCACGGCGATGGTCAGTCTTGGGTCGTTAGTCTGCTGGTGGTCAACACGTACCGTGGTTACCAAAAGTGTCAGCAGTAAGATTTCTGAATAATGCTTCGGGAGGCGTTATCGCCTCCTGCAAAAAAAACTACATCAAAATTATAAAGCTCTCAGTTGTATTTATCCGACTATCCTGCACCGGAGGAAATGATATATGAAACAATCCCGTTAGCGTTATCGACGCACTTCTTTTTTTTAATTTCAGTTCTGAATAACATTTTAATCACCGCTACAGGTTTATATTTATCTGGCGTCCTGATGATGTTAAGCACCCATCGCAGATTGTGCTTAATTCAGTCGCATTGGCGTAGTGAAGTTCCCTCACGCCGAAAAGAAACAGGAGTAAAACATGTCCAATAACATGTCTGTTGAAGATGTTCCTATCAGCCGTTTCCACCGCTTATTAACGGTGCGCTCAGGCGGCGGCTCTTTCGTCGATGGCTATGTGCTCAGTATTATTGGTATAGCCATGACGAAAGTGTCGCCGGCCTTGGGTCTCAGCCCATTATGGGAAGGTCTGATTGCGGCTTCCGCCCTAATCGGGATTTTCTTTGGTGGCTTCATGGGTGGCGTACTGACCGATCGCCTGGGTCGCCGCATGATCTACTTCGTTGGCCCCACCCTCTTTATTGTCTGTTCGCTGGCGCAGTTTTGGGTACAAAGCGGAGAAACGCTCTTTGCCTTACGCTTTATGACGGGCGTCGCAGTGGGCATTGAATACCCGGTTGCTACCGCTTTTCTGGTTGAGTTTATGCCGAAGAAGTCGCGCGGCCCCTGCCTCGCCACGCTCACCATTCTGTGGTTTGCCGGGGCGGCCACCGCGTATCTGGTGGGTGAAGCTTTGCTGAATTTTGGCGGTGTAGAAGCATGGCGTTATACGTTGGCGAGCACCGCAGTCATCGGCGCGCTGCTCTTCATTGTAAGAATGGGCACACCTGAATCACCGCGCTGGCTGATTAGCAAAGGACGACATCAGGAAGCAGAAGCCGTTATCCGCCGCGTCTATGGCGACAGCTTTAGTCTGAAGAATCTGCCCGCACAACCTGAAAACAATCACCTGTCATTCGGTAGCTTGCTGCATTCCGGTTATGGCAAACGCATGGCGTTTGTGACTATTTTCTGGACCTGCTCGGTCATTCCGGTGTTCGCCGTCTACGCCTTTGCACCGAAAGTTTTGCAGGCGCTGCATCTCAGTGGTGACTGGGCATCTTACGGTTCTATCGCCATTACTCTGTTGTTCGTGGTGGGCTGCATTATCGGCACGCGTTTGGTGAATTCACTGGGACGCCGCAAATTGTTGCTGCACAGCTTCTTGTGGTCTGGTCTGGCACTGTTGTTGCTGGGTGCCTTGCGTGATGGCCCTTCGATGATCATCCTGCTGATGTTTGGTGCTTACGCCCTGTTTATCGGCGGCGCTCAGGTGCTGCAGCTGGTCTATCCGAATGAGATTTTCCCGACTGAAATTCGCGCCGGAGCCGTCGGCATTGGCACCTCAATGTCGCGTATTGGCGCGGCGGTGGGGACATATCTGGTACCGATCTCACTGCAAACCATCGGCATTGGTTACACCATGTACATTGCTGCAGGCATTACGTTTATCGGCCTGATCGTGTCGTGGTTCCTGGCACCAGAAACCGCGTCGCGCAATCTGGATGATGCGGCCTCGCTGGAGGAAGAAAGCTCAGCGCCACCCGTTTCTGGCAAGCTCTCTAAGCATTCGCACTAACGAAAAAGGGGCCATTTCGGCCCCTACTCCTTCACCAATCTCTCCACCACACGCCGCCGTTTACGAAACGAGCTGGGCGTTTCACCATACTGCTTACGGAACCAGGCAATCAAATGTGAGGCATCGGCAAATCCCGTCGCAGTGGCAATCGCATTGATGCTGTTGCTGGAATCCGCCATCAGCTTGCGCGCCTGCTCCAGACGCATACGCCGCCAGTAGACGGCAGCCGAGTGGCCGGTACATTTAGTGAAAATCAAGTTGAGCTGACGGAAGGTAACGCCTGCAAATTCAGCCACATCGGCCAGTGGAACCGGTGAATCGAGATGATGTTTCATAAATTCGATCACCTTATTCACCAACTCGTTTTCATACACATCCGGCTCGTTAAGCGAGTTCTTTTGCTGTGTCTTTTTGACCGGTGCTGCGGGCTCTTCCACCAGCAAATACTTTAAGACTTTCTGTGAACGCACTAGCCCACAATGCTGGCGGATCAGATCGGCAGCGAGATCGATCGCCGTGCCGCCGGGGCAGGAAATGATGCCGCCATCCTTGATATAGGTCTTGTCGATAACCGGAATCGCTTTCGGGAATCGCAGACGAAATTCATCGCGCGTGGTGAAATGAATCGCGCAATGCCGTCCATCCAGCAGGCCTGCGTTGCCTGCGACAAAAGCGCCGCTACACAGCGTGATGATGGGAATATTTCGCGCATGCAAGTTGCGTAACGCC
Source organism: Erwinia sp. S63 (assembly GCF_016625195.1). Lineage (GTDB taxonomy): Bacteria > Pseudomonadota > Gammaproteobacteria > Enterobacterales > Enterobacteriaceae > Pantoea. Next base: position 155,094 of record NZ_JACVUP010000009.1, on the reverse strand, counting down.
TGTAATAGCCACGGAGGCGACTGGCGCGTTTCTTCCAGCAATCCTCCCGCCACGACAAAATAATCCCAGCGTTTGGTGAAATCGAGGTCAGCTGTTGGCGAAACCGGTAATCCGCAGCTGGCCGTGATCGGCTGGTTATCACAGGTCATCCACTCCCAGCGGCAAAAGATTTGACGACTGGTAAACGATTCGTCTGCCGCAAAACGCAGTGACTCCACCAGCCCCGCGACGGAGGCCAGGGTAAAACTTTTCATCAGCAAAAAGCCGATGGTGAGATCCGGTTTCGGTTCGCCAGGTTGCTCGGCGAAAGCTGTTTGCGGCATGTTATTCAGGTTCCTGCAATCCACCCAGTTTGCTTAATAAGCGCTTCAGATCGGCGATATCCTGGCTGTCGAGGCCGGTGGTGATCATCTTCTCCGCGCTTTTTGCCTGCTCAATCATACGATTCAGCATCACTTCCCCTTCTGCGGTCATCGACACCAGTTTACGACGACGGTTGTTCACATCTGTCACTACATTCAGCAAACCACTTTTATTCATGCGATCAATAACATAGGTGCCGGTGGCTTTATCAAACCCGGCACGCTGACCCAGCGTTTGCTGATCGCAGGCTGACTCCTCAGCCAATACCACCAGAATCGCGTATTGCACGGCTGACAGGCCGGTATCCACACATTGAGACCAACAAAAAGTCGAGTGTTGTCCGGCACGCCTTACAAGGTGCATTAACGAACAATCGCCGTGCGGCCACAAGGGGGCGGCAAGAATTAAGTCAGGATTTTGTGACATCGGTGCACTTGACTCCTTAAATCGTCAAACTTATAGTTCGAACACAAACAGTTTGAACTTAAACTATATAATAATTCGGGATACATATGAAGCTAGTTATCGGGATGACTGGCGCAACGGGTGCAGCAATCGGCGTCCGCGTGCTGTCTGCGTTGCGTGAACTTGAAGTCGAAACCCATTTAGTCATCTCCAAATGGGCGCGCGCCACCATCCAAATGGAAACACCTTACAGTGTACAGGAGGTCGCTGCCCTCGCGACCAGGACTTACAGCGAACACGATCAGGCTGCGGCCATCTCCAGCGGATCATTTCGCGTGGATGGCATGATCGTGGTGCCGTGCAGCATGAAAACCCTGGCGGGTATCCGCAGCGGTTATGGCGATGGACTGATTACGCGCGCTGCTGACGTGACGCTCAAGGAGCAACGCAAGCTGGTGTTGGTGCCTCGCGAAGCCCCGCTCAACGCCATTCATCTGGAAAACATGCTGGCGCTCACTCGCGCGGGCGCGTTGATGCTGCCGCCAATGCCTGCTTTCTACAACAACCCGCAGTCCGTTGACGACATCATTAACCACACCGTTTCTCGCATTCTTGATCAGTTCGGCCTGGATAACGACATTACCCATCGCTGGACGGGTCCACGTTCTACCCTGGCTTAAGGAGAGCCTGATGAAATATTACGGCGATTTACGCAGCTTTATCACTGCCCTCGATGAAATGGGCGATATCATGCACGTGCAGCGTGAAGTGGATGGTGATTTCGAACCCAGCGCCATCACGCGCCGCAGCTATGAAATCCAGTCACCTGCGCCGCTGTTTCACAAGGTCGCCGGTGTCGCGCCGGGCTTTCGTCTGTTTGGTGCACCGGCGGCATTATCGTCGCGCAGCGATATGCCCTACGCACGCGTCGCGATGTCACTGGGCTTAGCCCCTGAGTCCAGCGGCCCGGAGATTATCGAAGCTCTGTCCGCTGCCCGCTTTAAACCCGGTATTCCACCTGTGCGCGTTGAGTCTGCTCAGGCAGAGTGCCAGCAGAATATTTTACGTGGCGATGCGGCAAATCTTGACCGCTTCCCTATCCCGTTCGCTCATGACAAAGACGGTGGTCGTTACGCCAACACCTGGGGCACGCTGATTGTGAAAACCCCGGATGGAAAATGGGTCAACTGGTCGATCGCTCGTGTGATGAAGGTGGATGGCAAGCGCATGGTTGGTCTGATTGTGCCAAGTCAGCATATTGGTCAGATCTGGACGCAGTGGGTAGCACGCGGTGAGCCGATGCCTTATGCACTCGTGCAAGGTCCTGCGCCGGCGATCTCATGTGTGTCAGGGATTCCGATCCCAGCCAATGCGGATGAAGCCGATTACATTGGTACACTTGCGGGTGAACCGGTGCCGGTTGTGAAAGCCGTTAGTCTCGATCTTGATGTGCCCGCGACGGCCGAAATTGTGATTGAAGGCCATGTCTCGATTGAGCGTGATTGTCAGGAAGGCCCCTACGGCGAGTACGGCGGCTACCTCGGCGAAGGTTCTTCAGCTCAGCCCACGTTCCACGTGGAAACCATTACCCATCGCGACGATCCGATCTGGCCGATGTCGATCACCGGTCGCCCCACCGATGAATCGCACACCTTATGGGCAATGGGCTTAGCGGCGGATGCGCTGACTTATCTGCGTGAAGCGGAACTGCCAATCAAAACAACCTGGATTCCGGAAGATTCCACCGTTCACTGGTTGCTGGTGGTGATGCCAGAAAACTGGCGGGAACTGCTGCCGGGTGTCAGCAGTGAAGAGTTGACCCAACGCATTGGTGAAGTGCTGTTCAAAACCGATGCGATGGTATTTATCCCGAAAGTCTACGTGGTGGATGATGACTTTGATCCCACCAACCTGCGTGAAGTCGTTTGGGCACTTTCAACGCGCGTGCATCCTGTCGGTCGTCGTGCCGTGTTTGACGATCAGCGCGTGATCCGCTTACCGCAGTGCTATGACGAGGCCGAGTACGTTGCCGGAAAAGGGGCGAAAGTGGTGTTTGATACCTTGCAGACCAAACGTCATCTGCATGCGTCGTTCGCGCAAGGCTACCCGGAAGAAGTGCGTCAGCGCATTCTGGATAACTGGCCGGAATAAACACACTCCAATTAGCGGCGCAGAACTTTTGCGCCGCTAACGCTTAAACATTTTGCGGTAGTTTGAAGGCGTCATCCCGGTGATTTTTGTGAAGGCGCGTCGTAACACGTCGGCACTCTGATAACCACAAGCCGCCGGGATGGCCTTCAAAGGCAGCACACCGGCTTCCAGCAAACTGCGTGCCTGTTCAATGCGCGCATTCTCCAGCCAACTGCCGGCCTGAATATCCATTTCCTGTCGAAACAGGCGTGCCAGATGGCGTGTGCTGATCTGCATGTGATCGGCGAGATCGTCCAGTGAGTTAATCTGTGCCAGATTCGCCAATGCCCAGCGCTGCATCTCCTGAAACGCACTGCGTCCGGCTAACGCCACCTGTCGTTTACGGGCAAAATGCCCTTGTGTAACTGGTCGATGGAAGAACATCACCAAATTAGCGGCGATCTCCTGAGCCAGTTCACGTCCCACATCCTCCTCAACCAGACGCAGTGCCATATCCAGCCCGGCAGTGACGCCTGCTGCGGTGCGCAGTTTTCCATCGGCTACATAAAGTGCATCGGCTTCGACTTGTGCACTGGGAATCAAAGCCGCTAATGCCGTCGCACATGCCCAGTGCGTGGTGACCTTTTTATCCTGTAGTAATCCGGTTTGTGCCAGCAGCAACGCTCCCGTGCACACCGATCCGTAGCGTTGACTGCTCAGACAGCGTTGCGTGATGTGATCAATATGCTCGGCCGATAACGACAACGTCATCGCGTCAGGCGCCCCGGCAATCAGGAAAGTATGGGGTTGGTGAGGATCAGCGAGCATGACATCCGCCATTAAACGCACACCTGACGAGCATTCAACGGTGGCGGAATCGAGCGACATCACGCGTAGCTGATACACCGCTCGATTCAACAATCGGTTCGCTTCCGCAAATACGTCTAACGGTCCTGACACATCTAATAATTGAGTGCCCGGAACCGCAAAAATGGTGATGAGATGATTCATGTTGTATTACCGTCCGCATTCATCGCCATGTCCTTTTTCATCGTTAAACATCATTTCAAGACATTCTGCTCTCGCGCTAAGCTGATTGCAACTTCACTGAACCGGGAGAACAACCATGAAATTTGAAATTAACGGCATCAAAATTCCTGACAGCCAAATGGCGCGTGACGCCACTCAATTTGTGCGTGATACCGAATCTGACCTGCTATTTCATCATTCCAGCCGTGTTTTTTACTGGGGCGCACTGGCCGGCCAACGACTCAATCTCAAAGTGGACGCGGAACTGCTCTACGTGGGCTGTATGTTCCACGACGTTGGCCTGACACATGAACATTGCAGTTGCGACAAACGTTTCGAGGTCGATGGCGCCAATGCCGCACGCGACTTCCTGCAGAAATATGGTGTGGAACAGGCCGATATCGATAAAGTCTGGACGGCGATTGCCCTGCACACCACGCCGGGTATCCCACAGTTTATGGCACCGGAAATCGCGTTAGTCACTGCCGGCGTTGAAATGGATGTGCTGGGTATCAACTACGAGCAATTCCCTGATACCGAGCGTGAGGCCGTGGTGCAACAGCATCCGCGTCCAGCGCAATTTAAAGAAGAGATCATCCAGGCCTTTTATGACGGCATTAAACATAAACCGGATACCACCTTCGGTAATGTGAAGGCGGATGTCATCGCTGACAAACAACCAGACTTTGCACCGCTGAATTTTTGCAGCGTGATCCGTCAATCACGTTGGGTGGGATAAGGTCGCTGGCGCATTGCGGGGCGATGCGCCATATTTCGGTGGATGCCGAAGCATCCCTATTTTAAATCAATACACTGCAGCCATTATTCATTGATGGAGCAGTATTATGATTGCCGTCCTGTTTGAAGCGCGAACCCAACCCGAGCAACATGCTCGCTACCTCGAACTTGCCGCACAGTTGAAATCTCAGCTTTCCAACCTTCCAGGTTTCATTTCGGTAGAACGCTTTTCGAGCCTCACTGAAACAGGAAAAACCCTCTCACTCTCATATTGGGAAAACGAGGAGGCCGTGCTGGCGTGGAAGAACAATGTCCAGCATCAGCAAGCCCAGCATGAGGGCCGCGCTGGCCTTTTCTCTTATTATCAAATCCGTATCGCCACGGTGACGCGCGAATACGAACATGAGGCAATCCAACATGTTTGATATTCACGTGATACTCGATAATGTTCCCGGCGCTCTGGCTGCTTTAGGCTCAACATTGGGCAATAATGGCGTGGGCCTTGAAGGAGGCGGTGTATTTAGTGTGGGTGAACAGAGTCATGCTCATTTTTTGGTCGAGCATGGTGAACAAGCCAGGCTGGTATTAGAAGATGCAGGATTTAATGTCGTTGACGTTAAACGACCACTCATTCGCAGGTTAAAACAGGATCGGCCGGGTCAACTTGGCGAAATTGCTGACACTCTCGCGCGCAATGGCGTTAACATTCTGCTGCAGTATAGTGACCACAGTAACCAGTTGATCCTGATCACCGATAACAACGATCGGGCAGCAGAGGTAACCACCGCATGGCAGCCCGAAATAGCCCGTTAATTGCTGATGATACATCGGATAATGAATTACAAAAGGCGATGTCTGCCGTCGCCAGCGCGCTAGCTGACCCTTCTCGGGTCAGTATTTTGTGTGCACTAATGGATGGCCGCGCATGGACGGCCACAGAATTGAGCGGCGTTGCGGATATCGCCGCTTCGACTACCAGCGGGCATTTAAATAAACTGCTGGATGCGCGTCTTTTGACCTGCTTATCACAAGGACGTCATCGCTATTTTCGCCTGGCCAGCAGCGAAATCGCGCATCTACTGGAAACTTTAATGGGAGTGTCGATGCGGCCCCTGTCGACTCCCGTTTCTACGACGCCAAGCCATTTGCGTTATGCACGGACCTGTTACGATCACCTGGCTGGTGAACTCGCTGTGCAGATTTATCAGTACATGATTACGGAGAAGTGGATTGAGGCCGATGGAAGTGGCCTGACTCAAGACGGTCAGCGGGAATTAGAGAAAATGGGCATGCAACTAAACCTACGCAGCAAACGTAAACCTTGCTGCGCATGCCTCGATTGGAGTGAACGTCGCATGCATCTCGGTGGTACTGTCGGAGCTGCACTGCTTAGCCTGCTAATTGATAAACAATGGCTGATTCGAGTTGAAGGCTACCGTGAGGTAAATCTCACGCCAGCCGGTAAACTGGCGCTTCAGCGCTGCTTTGGTGTGCAGTTGTAAACATCAAAATAACACTTCCGTCACAAATATAACCTTTATCAAATCAGCAAAATTAAATCATCGATCATTTTCTGTACTGACCGCGCATCGTTGCTAATATAGTGACGCAACACACAGCACTGCGTTGCCTACGAGAATTTTTTCCTTGGTTTAATTACCCCGCCCGCTTAGCGGGCTTCTTTTTGTCCGATATCTGCCGCGTAAGGCAGCCAGAGAGAAAATCGCGTGCCATTCAGTTCCCCTGAATCGTACTTCACCTCACCACCGTGTGCCACGATAATGGCTCGCACCACCGCCAGACCCAATCCGGTACCGCCACTGTGGCGTGAACGTGAGTCATCACCGCGAACAAAAGCATCCCAGATCGTCGCTACGACTTCAGCGCTAACACCTGGCCCTTCGTCTTCTACAGTGATCACCACCCCATCCTGCTGCTCGCGGCAGCTGATCATCACCACACCGCTGACTGCATAGCGACGGGCATTTTCCAGCAGCGCCAGTAATGCCTGCCGCAAACGTGCGGCATCACAGGGAATCATCGCATCATTAAGGCGCAGCACTAACGAATGCTGGCTGACTTTGAAGTCAGCTTCTACCACGGCGGCAATCGCCTCGATTTCCTGCGGGACGTTTATCACGCCATACTGCAACCGCAGATGACCGCTTTGTGCCAGGCTGAGCGTGCGAAGGTCATCTATCAGATGAGACAAACCATCGGTCTGCTTGACCAGATTCAGGAACAATTGCTGTTCGGGAGCAAAAATCCCGTCCGCCAGCCCCTGTAAACGGCCGCGCAAGATAGTGACCGGCGTGCGCAGTTCGTGCGCAATGGCAGCGTTCCAGGTGCGGATATCACGCGAAGCATTTTCCAGTTTCTCTGCCATCTGGTTAAAGTCATCAACCAGCGCACTCATTTCAGCCAGCGGTTTTGCATCCTGTTGCGCCCGCACAGAGAGATCGCCATCTGCCACCCGGCGAGCGCTAACCGTCAGTGAATTCAGCGAGAACAGGATTTTACGCGCAAAGCCAGCAGCGGTTAACACCGAGACCACGACCGTCAACAGGGTTGAAACGATCACCTGCATCCAGTCTGCGGTATCAAAGGTCAGGTCATCGCCGACTGGATGACCGGTCCGCAGTGTGGTGATCATCACCCAGATAAAGTAAGTCCCAAAAGAGATAATGAAAGAATAGAGCGTTATTTTTAAAATCAGCCAGTTAAGCTGCTGCTTAATGGTCAGCAGTTTCATTACCTTCTCCCCAGCCGATAGCCAAACCCACGCACGTTTTGTAATAGCCCTTCGACTCCTGCCTCTTCCAGTTTACGTCGCAGTTTACTGATGTGGCTGTCCACAGTGCGCGGCAAGGTTTCACCTTCGGGTAAACAAGCTTCCAGCAGATGCTCGCGACTAAAGACGCGGTCGGGTGCGCGTGCCAGATGCTCCAGTAAGCGGAACTCCGTCATCGTCAGTCGGGGTGCGATGTTGAGATTACTCGGTCGAACCATCACTCGATGATGCGTCAAACTGATATCGATTGACTCGCTATAAATCAGATCTTCTGTCACTACCGCTGGCTGAACCCGGCGCAACACGGCCTGCACCCGTGCCACCACTTCCGCCGGATTAAACGGTTTGACCACATAGTCATCGGCGCCAAATCGTAGGGCTGAGAGTTTGTCGATATCATCATCGTTGGCCGTCAACATGATCACGGGCGTGCTGCCTCGGCTTCGTAATTCAGCCAGCACCTGCCAGCCATCTTTTTCTGGCATACGAATATCCAGAACCACCAACTGCGGACGTTCTTCCGCATGCAAAGCCAACGCGACCACGCCATTCTCAGCATGCCGGGTGCGAAAGCCCTCTTTCTCTAAATAGGCGGTGAGAATGGCCGCAATTTCTGGATCATCCTCAACAATTAAAACCAGCTGTTTACTCATTGACTGTTCCCTGAGTTTTTTGCACGCCATCGCTGACGTAATTCCATCACCACAGCAAAGAATACCGGAACAAAGATCACGGCTAATACTGTCGCGCTAACAATGCCACCAAATACGCCAGTGCCAATAGCATGTTGTGTTTCGCTGCTGGCACCGCTTGCCAACATCAACGGCACGACACCTAAACCAAATGCTAGCGAGGTCATTATAATCGGGCGAAGTCTCAGCCGCGCAGCGGTGATAGCCGACGCCATAATACTTTGCCCTTCTTCATGCAGCTGTTTGGCAAACTCAATGATCAAAATGGCATTTTTTGCCGAGAGCCCCATTACCGTAATTAACCCGACTTTAAAGAACACATCGTTGGACATCTCGCGCAACAAAACAGCCGCAACCGCGCCAATCAAGCCAAGCGGGACCACCAGCATCACAGCCAGCGGTATTGCCCAGCTCTCGTAAAGCGCCGCTAAAACCAGAAACACCACCAGCATCGAGAGTGCCATCAGTATGGGGGCCTGGGCAGCAGACTGCTGTTCCTGTAATGATTGCCCTGTCCACTCCACGGCAAACCCCTTAGGCAACTGTTGCGCCAATCGTTCCATCTCTTTCATGGCATCGCCGCTGGAGACACCTGGCGCGGCACTGCCTGACAGACGAATCGCGGGATACCCTTGATAACGCACTTGCTGGAGCGGCGCGTCATACCAGACCGGGTGAACAAACGTTTTCAAAGCCACCATGTTGTTATCATTGTTACGCACATACAGGTTGAGAATATCATCGACTTGCATACGATCTCTGGCATCTGCCTGAATGATCACCTGCTGCATACGGCCTTGATTGGGAAAATCATTAACATAAAGTGAGCCCATGGCCGCTGTCAGGGTTTCGCTAATGGCATTGAAAGAGACGCCCATGGCATTGGCTTTCTCTCTATCAATATCAAGTCGCACGCTACTGCCAGAGGGCAGGCCATCAGGATAGACCTGTGTGACCTTGTCACTTTTAGCCGCTAACTGCAGCAGCTGTAATTGTGCGGCTTGCAGTGCAGCATGTCCCTGGTTTGCGCGATCCTCCAGGCGCAGCGTAAAACCTGATGAGGTGCCGAGATCTTCAATAGGAGGCGGCATCAGGCTCATCACGGTACCCTCGGTAATGTCTGCCATCGCCTGTTGCGCTTGCAACACCTCTTGTTGAGTCGAGGTCGCACCGCGCTGCTGCCAATCCTTGAGTACCGTAAAGGCCAGCGCCGTGTTGGCGCCTGATCCCGAGAAGCCAAAGCCAATAATCGATTGATTTGTGGCTATACCGGGCCGGGTGTCCACCGCCGCTTCGTATTTTTTCACCACCTCAAGCGTGCGCTGCTGTGTTGCATCCGCGGGAAGTTGGAATGAGGTGATGAAATAGCCTTGATCCTCTTCTGGCAGAAAACTGGAAGAGAGCTGATTAAAGGCCAATGCCATCGCGAGGGTAATGGCCAGAAAAGCCAGCATCATACGACCGCTGCGTTTCAAACTCGCCGCGACCCATCCCTGATACCGTCCAGTCAGACAGTCAAAACCTCGATTAAACGCAGCAAAAAAACCACGTGAAGCGTGAGCGGGCGGCACTGCGGTGAGCAAAGTCGCACACAGCGCAGGGGTTAGTGTTAACGCCAACAGCGCAGAGAACAAAATGGCGGTCGCCATCGAGAAGGCAAACTGACGGTAGATAACCCCAACCGAACCACTGGCAAAGCCCATGGGGATAAATACTGCCGTCAGCACCAGCGTGATGCCAATAATCGCGCCGGTGATTTCACGCATTGCCCGCTGCGTGGCTTCACGCGGTGGCAACTGCTCTTCACGCATAATGCGTTCCACGTTTTCTACCACCACGATGGCATCATCAACGATGATGCCAATCGCCAGCACCATGCCGAACATGGTCAAAACGTTGACGGAGAAGCCAGCGAGCAACATCACGGATAGCGTGCCCAGCAACGCAATCGGCGCGACAATGGCCGGGATGAAGGTGTAGCGAATGTTCTGTAGAAACAGGTACATCACCAGAAACACCAACACCATGGCTTCGAGCAGTGTGTGAATGACCTTCTCGATGGATATCTTTACGAACGGTGCCGCATTGAAAGGTACGGAATAGTGAATATCGCCGGGCATGGATTGGCTTAATGCATTCATCCGTGCAATGACCGCATCGGCCGTTTTCACTGCATTCGCCCCCGGCGACAATTGAATCGCTGCCCCCGTAGAGTTTTGGCCCTTTTCACGCATCATAAAGCTGTAGCTTTGTGCCCCCAACGCGACACGTGCCACATCGCCCAGCGTCACCTTTGATCCATCACTGTTCGCGCGCAACACGATAGCGGCAAACGCTTCTGGCGAGCTCAGTTGCCCTTCCACCGTCAAAGGAATGGTGACTTGCTGCCCCGCCAGCGCGGGCTCGTCCCCTACGCGACCCGGTGCAATCTGCGCGTTTTGCTGGCTGATAGCGGTCGCCAAATCGTTCATGGTGAGGTTGAAAGCCACTAACTTAGCGGGATCGACCCACACGCGCATGGCACGTTCAGCCCCAAACAGCTGCACTCTTCCCACGCCCTGCACACGGCGCAACTCTTCCACCACGTTGCGTGCCATATAGTCGCTCAGCGCTTCGCTGCTGGTTTTCCCCGCTTTGGAAGTCAGGCTGACAATCATCAGGAAGCCCGAACTGGCCGCTTCCACCTGCAAGCCATTCTGTCGCACCACTTGCGGCAGTCGCGGTTCGATGGTTTTGATCCGGTTTTGTACATCGACTTGTGCCAGCTCTGGGTCGGTGCCGGGCTTAAAGGTTACCGTGATGGTTGCCTGACCCGAAGTGTCAGTGGATGACTCGAAGTAGAGCAGATTTTTTACGCTCGACAGCTCGCGCTCAATCAGCCCCACGACCGCATCATTCATCGTCTGAGGCGATGCACCGGGATAAGTGGCATACAGCGACACACTGGGAGGTGCGACCGAGGGATAACGCGCAACCGGCAATTGAGGGATGGCGATAGCACCAAACAAAATGATAAACAGCGCCAATACCCAGGCGAACACAGGACGTTTTATAAAGAATTGCGCCATGATTATTGCCCCTCTACCTGGGCATAGTCATTGGCTGTCGCAGCAGGCAACACCGCCGCCACTTTGAGACCCTCGCTGAGCTTATCCATGCCCTGAGTCACCACGCGCATACCTGCGCTGATTCCCCGGGTAATGCGGTAGTGCCCTTGCGTGATATCCGCCACATCGACATCAATCAGCTTCACCTGCTGTTGTTCATCCACCACCCATAATGCCGGTTTACCGTTTTCGCGAACCACTGCCTGCTGCGGTACCAGTAAAGCGTCATCAATATGTTGTCGCGGAATTTGCACCCGCACAAACATCCCCGGTAGTAACACGCGCTCGGGATTCGGCACCTCAACACGCAACATCACCTCACCCGTTCCACTGTCTACGGCAATGCCTGAAAACAGCACCTTGCCCTGTTGTGTGTAGGCTGCGCCACTGGCACGTAATACAGTTACCGGCAATGCCGAGCGTAGATTTGGCGCACTGAACTGCGCACGCAACGCATCGTAATCCTCTGCCGGTTGGCGCACATCAATGTAGATAGGATCGATTTGATAAATTCGCGCTAACGGCGTGGTATCGCTGGCGGTGACGTACGCCCCTTCGCTGACCAAGGTTTGATCAATGCGTCCGGCAATCGGGGCCTCCACCGTGGCAAAACTGAAATCCAGCTGTTTTCGTTCCAGGGTTGCTTGTGCCTGCGCGACATCGGCGGCTGCCTGTTTTTCGGCTGAAAGCGCATCGTCGAAACTCTGACGGCTAACCGCCAAAGTTTGCATCAGAGCACGTAAGCGCGATGTCTGCTGACGCGCTTTTTCCCACCCCGCCTGCGTACGCTGTAAAGCGGCTTGCGCGCTATCCACATCCGCTTTAAAAGGCGCTGGATTGATTTGGTACAAAGGCGTGCCCTGTTTTATCTCCGCACCCTGTTCAAACAGACGTCGCTGAATAATGCCGCTGACTTGCGGGCGAATCTCCGCCACGCGCAATGCAGTGACACGACCGGGTAATGTGTCGCTGATGGCAATTGATTGCGGTTCGACAACGGTGACCATCACCTGCGGCGCCGTAGCCGGCGGTGAGGATGAGAGAGGGTCATCACACCCTGCAAGCAGGATACTAAAGGCTACCAGCCATCCTGGATGTGTAAGCGTTTTGCGAATAAGCATCTGAAAATTCTCGTGGGAAAGAATAAAAAAACCAGTCAGGCGAGGATGTTAGCGAATGGGTGTTGGGCAAGCGTCGAGGTTGTGTTGCGATTGTGTGGAGATCAGATAAAAGGCGTAAAACACGCCTGCTGACAACAAATCAGTTAGGCTAAAATCGTGGGGGTTATCTGGTAGAATGGCGCGCGTAATGTGCGGATAAGGAAACCACTAAGGTAAATGCATGAGTAATCAACTGGATGAACGGCTACAAACCGAACTGGACAGGATCAATGTAGAAGAACAGCGTAATGACCGCCCCTACTTTGATATCTCGTTTATCAAAAACTACCCTGGTTTGTTTGGACTGATGTGGATCTTGTTTGCACTCACTATGGGGCTGCTGTTGTACTCCGATTCATTCGGCACCATCGAGTATGTAGTCTGCATCCTGATTTTTGCTGTGTGTAATTTCTTTTTCTTCTTCCACGTCAATCCCTCGTACAAAGCGAAAGATATTGATAAAGGTGCCTGGAAGAATTGCTACACCGGCGACTGGTATATGGAAGTCCATGTGCGCGATGCATTTATCGATGAGTTGCTGACCAGTCCTGTACTGACAGAGAGCGAGAAAACACGCCTCAACGAGATGCGGGCTAAAAAGGGTTACCTGTATTTTGCTGATATCTATCGCTTGAGACATTAAGCCTGTCAGTGCCTGATCATCAGCAGGCAGATCAACACGATCTGCCTGCTTCAACCTTAGTGTTTCAGTACTTCGGCAGTGGCATGCAGCTTATTCTTTCCGCCCATGCTGGTGATATGGATGGCATCGCCGCCCATTGCACGGGCTTTGTTATTTAACATCTGTTCTGCCTGGTCCAACGTACCCGCACCAATAACCGACACGTGGCCAATCACCACAACCGGATTAACCGACGAGGCTGCCGCCATCAAAGGGGCAGAGATGACCAGGCCAAATACCATAGCAGCGCTGAAAATAGACTTTTTCATTAAATACTCCTGAAAACTTAATTTGTCAGTGAATCAATTCGTTGTTCACTATCATCGAATAAAAAGTGGAGATCATTGTTATTGGATAAAAATAAACGCACGCTTGGGTATAGGAACTTATCTAGCCAGTCGTTAATATAGCCCTAACGTTTGATGCAGAGATGATATTGTCCATTTTTCCCTTCTGTGTGGAGGTTATATGGAGATTGCATGGAGAAGTGTGAATAAATGAAATTATCCGCCAGTGATGCCGTGAAAATTGTATTTGCGGAAGATGATAAAGATATCGCCAGTGCGTTAATGGCCTATCTGCATCGGGAAGGGTTTATTGTTTTCCACGCCGATGATGGCGTAAAAGCCGTCAATTTCGTACAAGAGCATCAACCCGACTTTGTCATCCTCGATATTAAAATGCCGCGTAAAGATGGCTGGACGGTGCTGACTGATATTCGCCACTTTACTGACGCGCCCGTGATGATGCTCACCGCGTTGGATGCGGACGCCGACAAAGTCTATGCACTGCGCACCGGTGCCGATGATTATGTGGTCAAGCCCTTTAACCCCAGCGAAGTGATTGCACGTATCCATGTGATCCTGAGACGTTTACGTCATCACGTTAAAGATGAAATCAGGCAGATCTATGAAACCAAACACTTCTATATCAACCAGATGACACACCAGGTGCTGATCGGGCCGGAACGAGTCGATATCTCCAGCCAACTGACCTCCACCGAGTATCGCATTCTGCTGCATCTGATTCGCTACCCCAAACGGGTATTTAGCCGGGGCGAAATTCTTGATGCCTGCCTGGCAGAAAGCGGTGCCGGTGAGCGCACCGTCGACAGCCATATCAGCAAGTTACGTAAAAAACTCGAAAAATCAGGCATTAACTTTGTACCGGAAAGCATCCGCGGCTTCGGCTATCGGTTGGGAGATTAGAGTGAAGAAACACAGTATTCGCTATCGGCTGTTTTTCCTGTCGGCCAAGGTCACGGTGATCGGTATGATCATCTCGTTTATCGTTTGCTATCTCTACTCGTGGATTGCCAATGGTGCAGTGTTTGAAACCTTTAATTTCAGCGACTATCTCAACGCGCTGATTTCCACTTTTTTGGCGATCACCGTGGCGCTCGGCCTGTCCTTACGCTTTACCAGCGGCATGATCACCCCCATCGCTTCCATTATCGAGAGCGCACGAAAAATTGCAGAAGGCGAGCTGTCAGCCCGTGCCAGCAGAGGTAAATATCGCATCACCGAGATGGATCATCTGGTGAGTGATTTTAATTTGATGGCAGAAAAACTTGACCATATGTCTCGGGAAATGAAGGTGTGGAATGCTGCGATTGCGCATGAGCTACGTACCCCGGTCACGGTGCTGCGTTCCCATTTACAGGGTATTCACGATGGCATCATCCAACCCGATAGCACCAGCATCGCTGGGTTAATCAAACACACCGACAGCCTGACTCACATGATTGAGGATTTACGCGTAATCAGCCTTGCAGATACCGGGCAGCTACGCCTGTTCCGCGAGTTTGTTGACTTGAAAGTAGAGATGCGCACCCTGCTGAGCACCTTAGCACCGCAGTTTGCTGAAAAAGGGAAAGTGCTGGTGCAGCAGTTGGAAGACGTGAGTTGTTACGTTGATGCACATCGTATTAAACAAGGTATTCTGGCCCTGCTGCATAACGCGTTGGATTATTCCTCCCAAGGTAAAGTGGTGGTTTCCTGCCGTGAACAAGCGGGCAATGTAGAGATCGTCGTGGAAGATGAGGGCCCTGGAATTGCGCCAGAAGAGCGTGAAAAGATCTTCGATGCGTTTTACCGTGCAGACAGTGAAAGACCCTCACATGTCGGAGCTTCTGGGCTGGGGCTTTCCGTGGTGCGCGCCATCGTTTTGGCACACGGTGGCGAGGTTCGTTGTGAGCCTAGCGCGTTGGGCGGGATTAGCTTTTGCATGACGTTGCAAGCGGGGTAAAGCAGGTTTTAATGGCATCTCCCTATTTCAGGGGCGTACCTCAACTGGCACGCCCCTGGGCTGCTTTGAGGCAGCCCTTAAAATGGCTAGAGCTCTATTCACTCTTACCCATCAGAACTGATAAGTCAGACCCAATCCAAACTGGTCATCAGACGCGATACCCAGGTTATTGTTACTGTCGATGCGGTTAAGTTTATAGTCGGCATAAACTGACATATTTTTGTTGAAGTAATAGGCCAGAGAGAAGTCCCAATAATTAAGCAGGTCTTGATCGCCCGTCACCTGCAGGTCTTTGGCTTTAGAGCGGAAATAACCCACTTCAGGCGCGAAGCCGCTGTCAAACAAGTACTTCGCCACCAGCTCGATGTTGCTGGTCTTGTTGGCGTAACCAAAACTGCGCACAGACGTCAGGTTGTGCGCTTCGGCATAGGTCGCGGCCAGATAGACATGGCCATCATCAAATTTCGCGCCTGTTGCCCAGATATCAGCTTTATCACCTTCACCCAACTGCATCTGGTTCTGCGCAGTGGTACGTTTGGATGACGCGTATGCCGCGAGCAGCGAAATATCGTAGCCGATGTCATAGCTGGCAGAGATGCCGTAGCCATCGCCGTTCGCACGGTTGGTGGGACGCAGTGAACCATTGTTGGTGCTGTCGCTGTTAGCGCCCTGATACTGCAACGCAAAGTTCAGTCCATCTACCTGGCCGAATAAACCCTTATTGCGGTAAGTCAGCATGCCGTTACCACGACCGGTCAGGAAGTTGTCTGAAGCACTGAAGGTTTCATCATCAAAGATAACGGGTGTATCGGTGATTGCAGCAACATCATAGATCACGCCGTAGTTACGACCGTAATCAATCGAACCCCATTGGCCCCATTTCAATCCAGCAAAACCAAGGCGCGTCTTATTCCCGTTTTGCGCATCACTGCCTTCTGAGTTGTTGGCCTGTACGTTATATTCCCACTGGCCATAGCCGGTCAGCGAGTCAGTGATCTGGGTTTCGCCTTTAAAACCAAAACGTATATAGGTGTTATCACCATCAACGCTTTTATTGTCGCTAAAGTAATGACGCGCAACGGCCTGTCCGTAAACATCTAATTTATTACCATCGTGATTATAGATTTCTGCCGCCTGCGCGCTCGTTGCACAAGCTGCCGCGATGGCTAATACGAGAATTTTCGCTTTCATTTATTTCATCTCTTTAAGTGATATGCCAATGCTGTTCTGGTTTTTATTTATTCAACTGGGAAAATAGATTGAACAAAAAACCACAGCGGCAGTCTCACCAAATAGATTTATCCGGGCAAGGATAATTCGTAACATTACTGTCACAGTCTGAAAGTTCTATTGCGATTCGATGGATTTCCGTCTGAATTTTAAAAAACTCAAGCGCGGCATCTGGATAGTTTTAAACTATCCAGTGTTGCAGACCAAAATCGATAATGGCCTTTAATTTCGCGCTGGCAAAGCGGTCCTGCCGATAGACCATATTAATTGGTCGATTAGGGATGGTGAAATCGGTCAGCAGTGGTATCAGCGTTCCCTGAGCGAAATCCTGCTGCAGCAACACTTCTGGCTGCATTATGACGCCCGCTCCCGCCAATGCCGCCTGCCTTAATGCCTCACCGTTGTTGATACTGATGCAGTCATCAATGCGTACGCTTACCTTTTCCTCCCCTCGCTGAAAGTGCCAATGCCGTTGCGACTGTTTAAGCCTGAAGCCCAGACATTGATGGTTGGCCAACTCTTCCGGGTGCAGCGGCATCCCCTGCGTATTCAAATAATCCGGTGAAGCGGCAATCACCATGCGATAACGTCCTAGTGGACGAGCCACCAGCGATAAGTCCTGCAAACTACCAATCCGAATCGCCACCTCCACTTCGTCAGCTTGCAAATCCATCACTGAATCGGTGAGAAAAAGATCAACCTCAACACCGGGATGCAGCTGACGAAAAACACCCAGCGATGGCGCAATGACCCGCGAACCGAAAGTGGCCGGAGCAGAGAGGCGCAATAATCCTTTGGCTTCAATGTGCAACTGATTGATCACCTGTCGTGTTTCATCGATTAAACCCAACACTTGCTGGCAGTGTTGATAAAATAATTTACCCGCCTCGGTCAGTACCAGTTGACGCGTGGTGCGGTGAAGAAATTGGGTGCCAAACTGTTGCTCCAGCCCTTTGATATGCATCCCCACCATTTGTGGTGTCAGTTCAAACCTGACTGCCGCGGCAGTCATGCTGCCCTGATCCACCACTTCAATGAAAACCGCCATGCTCTTAAGTAGATCCATCTTTGACCTCCTCTCCCTGAATTCCAGTCGATGATCCTTCGATCAATGCTTTGCTAAGTCAATGTGCTTCGCTCGTGTTTTTTGTTACCACACCCGCACGAGTGAAGTAGGCAATAAGGAGTCCCACCATCGTAACAGCCGCCGCAATCAAAGGAAGTTGTGCCACCCTGACACCCTGATCCAATACAAAACTGCCGAGCCACACGCCGCCTGCATTGCCAAGATTAAATGCCGCGATATTAAATGAAGAACCTAAAACCGGCGCATCCTGTGTGGCATGCATCGCCTGGACTTGTAAGGGTGTGATTGCAGAGAACATTGCCGCACCAAACAGAAAAACCAATAGCACAGTCACTGCTTTGAAACCGGCAAACATGCCCAACGCAATCAACACTGCCAGGAGGATGAGTAATGTCACCAAAATACCCAGGCGCAAGCTAAAATCTGTCAGACGTCCTCCTAATGGATTCCCCAACACCATTCCTACGCCAAACAGCAGTAAAAGCCATGACACAGCACTTTCAGGGAATCCCGTTACCTGAGTCAGCAGCGGCCCGATATAGGTTAACGCTGTGAAAATACCCCCAAACCCAATAACTGTGATCAGCATGGCTTTCAACGCCTGGGGTTGGAGCAGCACGCGGAACTCAGTAGCCAGATGTTTAGGCCGGTCACTTTTGATATCGGGCACAAGAAAAGCGATAGCCAGGGCACCCAATACACCTAGTGCAGAGCAGCCGACAAAAGTAATGCGCCAACCAAAGTAATCCCCAATTAGGGTGCCGAGAGGCGTGCCGAAAACGTTGGCTAACGTTGCCCCAAGAAACATTGCAGCGATAGCGCTGGCCTGCTTCTCTTTGGGTACCAGTTGCGTGGCAACGACCGCGCCCAGGCCAAAAAATGACGCATGTGCTAACGCAGCAATCACGCGAGCCAACAGCAAATATTGATAACTGGTTGCGATGGCGCAGGCAAAATTCCCCGCTACATATAACAACATCAACATGACCAACGCATTTTTACGTTTAAATCGGACCATTAGGGGTGTCAGCAACGGCGCGCCGATCACTACGCCCAGGGCGTAAGCTGTGACCAACATCCCTGCTGAAGCGACACTGATAGACAAGTCATGACTGATGTTGAGCAGCATGCCAACAATGACAAATTCTGAAGTGCATATGGCAAACGCGCCAACCGTCAGTGCAAAGAGAGCAACTGGCATATTCACATCCTATAAAAAGGGTTAGCAGACAACCCACCGCTGTCTGCTGCTGTGAATCTATTGTTGACGTTGGATACGCTGGAATAAATGGAAGCTGGCTTTCTAAATTAGAAAGCCACATTTTCTAATTGAGAAATCTTGGGCGTTCAGTACGAAAACCCAATCCAATTAAGCGGCCAAACAGGTGCCTCAGGAAAGGAAAACGGCTGATCATCTGCGGCACTTTACTCGGCGTGGTGCGCTTAGGTTTATTGCTGCTCATTTTGATCTGCAGGAATTGTGTGGCGACCGTGGGAAACTGTCTGCGCTGCTGAACTTTCTGCAGGTCGCGCAACGTGACTTGTCCTTTTTTCAACGGCTGTGTGAGGAAATTCGCTGCGGCTACAGCATCCTGAATCGCCAGATTAACGCCAACCCCACCTATAGGTGACATCGCATGGGCCGCATCACCGATACACAACACGCCGGGTTTCATCCACTGATCCAACCGGTCAATGCGGATGGATAGCAGTTTCAGTTTGTCCCAACTGTCGAGTTCATCCATACGCTCAGCGCTAAACGGTGCGACTTCTGCCATGGCATGTTTTAAGGTTTCCAGTCCAGCCAGTTTCATCGCCTCGAACTGCCCCTTTTGAATGGTGTAACCGCACTGCCAATAGTCTCCGCGATCAATCACAATAAAATTCTGCTTAGGCCCTTTATGGCCCATGCCCCATTCGGGATCGATAAGCTGTTTGTCGAGACGGAACCACAGCACATCTCGTGATGAACCAAAACTTTTGCTTTGCAGTCCGGCTTTGGCACGCACTTTTGAGTTTCGGCCATCCGCGCCAATGACCAGAGATGTATGAATAGTTAAGGATTCGTTACCCTGTAACGTTTTCACACCCACGATGGCATCGTGTTTATAAATTAAATCGTCAAAAGCTGTGGATTGAAGCAGCGTGAACCCCGGGAAAGCGGCGGCTTTTTTGGCAAGAAAATTGAGAAAATCCCATTGCGGCATGAAGGCAATAAAGCGGCACTGCACGGGTAAGCGCGAGAAGTCCGCCATTGTGATCTCCTGCCCGGCCACTTCTGCCTGTAATTTTTCGGCTCTCTGATGTGGTAAGGTCAGTAGCTCATCCAGCAGACCGAGATGGCGCATGATCTCCAGCGTCGAGGGATGAATGGTATCGCCACGAAAATCGCGCAGAAAGTCGGGGTGTTTTTCAATTACCACGACGTGTAATCCTGCCCGCGCCAGTAAATAACCCAGCATTAATCCTGCGGGCCCGCCGCCGACGATACAGCAGTCCGCGGTGAGTTCTGTTGGTTGCATCCTGACCTCAGCACAAGGCAATTGATGATAATCGTTATCATTTATATAGCATCGTGGTGGGGTTTGAGTAGGAATAAATGCCGCAGAAACTGCCAGTGCATTTATTCCAACGTGCCGATCAGGTCGAAATAGGTTATCAAAAGTGTTGGGTAAGGATGCGGACACGCATACAGCTTGAACGGCAGAAAAGTCAGGTCCAGCCAGCGGCCAAATTTGCACCGTGAGCCCTAATGCGAAGAGACAAATGCAGAAGCCTGCTGTGCAGGCGGCACCGCGAAATTGCGCTGCATGCGTTTGATCTCCTCTGCCGGTGGCAGCCCGAACAGACGTTTGAATTCCCGGTTGAATTGGGATGCGCTTTCATAACCCACCGCAAGGCTCGCCGACGCCGCAGTCATCTCCTGACGCACCATCAGCATTCGCGCCTGATGCAAGCGCACCGATTTCACGTATTGCATCGGTGACTGCTGGGTGATGGTTTTGAAATGCGCGCTGAAGGTCGGCACGCTCATGCCTGCTTCACCCGCCAACTGCGCCAGATTGAGCGTCTGGGCATAGCAGGCATGGATATGCCGCAACGCTTTCCCCACCTTGCCGAATTGCCCCTGCAATGTCAGCGCCGCACGCAATGCCTGACCTTGTGCGCCCGTCAACACGCGGTAGTAGAGTTCACGTACCAGTGCTGGTCCAAGAATCTGTGCATCGAGTGGATGGCTGAGTGCGGTCAGGAAGCGCAATACTGAATCACGCAGCGCTTGATCCATTGGGCTCGACATCATGCTCTGCGCCGCTTTGGCCACGAAAGGAACCTGCTGCTGCTCTAATTCCAACATCAACGCTGTTGCCACACTGAAATCAAGGTGCATATAGATCGCCAACAGTGGGTGTTCTGTGCTGGCAGTGGTTTCCATGGTAAAGGGAACCGGTACAGAAACCGCCAGATAATGCTGCTCATCGTAGAGGTAGATATGATCGCCAAAGAAACCACGCTTAATGCCCTGACAGACAATCACAATACCGGGATCATAAAGCACCGGCGTGCGCGCTAATGGGCGATCTGAACGCAAAATACGCACATCTGAGAGTGCCGTCAGATTGTACCCCTCATGGGGCGCGAGCGTTTTGAGCAATTCTACTGTGCGCTGTTGCACATCTGAATCAACCATTAATCCCTCTTTCTCATAAGATTAGGCAATAAAAGAAGAAGATACGGCCTTATAGCGCTGACCTCCAGAGAATATTATGCATGCATCATTCATGTAGGGAGAAAAACGATGTCTACCTCTAAAACACTTTTGATTACTGGTGTAAGCAGCGGTTTCGGTCGTGCGCTGGCGCTGGAGGCCTTAGCCAAAGGTTATCGCGTGATCGGGACAGTGCGAAATGTAGAAGCTAAATTGGCATTTGAACAACTCCATCCGCAGAATGCGCTGGCGTTTGAACTCGATGTCACTCATTTCGCTGCTATTGATGACCTTATAGCCGACATTGAAGCTGATCAGGGTCCAATTGATGTGCTGGTGAATAACGCGGGTTACGGACATGAAGGGATTATGGAGGAGTCTTCACTGGAGGAAATGCGACGCCAGTTTGACGTTAATGTATTTGGTGCCGTGGCGATGATTAAAGCCGTATTGCCCTTCATGCGCCAACGGCGTCGCGGGCATATTCTTAACATTACGTCGATGGGCGGATTTATCACCATGCCGGGCATTAGTTATTACTGTGGGAGTAAGTTTGCGCTGGAAGGAATCTCAGAAACTCTTAGCGAAGAACTCGCCGCATTTAATATTCATGTTACGGCCGTTGCCCCCGGTTCATTCCGTACTGACTGGGCAGGCCGCTCAATGGTGCGAAGTGCGCGCAGCATCAGTGATTATAACGCTCTCTTTGATCCTATCCGTCAGGCAAGAGAAGCGAAAAGCGGCAAACAGCTTGGTGATCCTCAGAAAGCGGCGCGCGCGATGCTGGCTATCATTGAGAGCGATACCCCGCCTGCACATTTGCTGCTCGGTAGCGATGCATTAAAGCTGGTGAAGGATAAACTTGCGGCGTTGAGTGCAGAGATCGACGCGTGGGAAACGCTGACACGTTCAACAGATGGTGATTAGTGACCTTTGCAGGAATGTAATCGTAATTAAAATATTGGCGGGATCTCTCCACATTGACCTAATGGAGCAAAACAAAAGCCCCTTCGATTAAGAAGGGGCTCCCGACCTGATATGCCAGATGAATGATTGGACTAGCGAATGAAACATTTCTGGCGATTCACTTGTTACAAAATCAGTTTTTTTCTGTCAAGAGTCTAAGCGCCTGAATGCTGGTAAGGCAGAGGGCGCTTTAATTAGTCACAGCGTTTGCAACTGAATTTTGAAGATCGGTAGAACTGCGTAGTGACCACTTTTAGCAGAGTGACTACAGTTTTTGCGTAACACAGTAGAATTATTTATATTGATCACAGTTTTTTTGCTACCTGCAGCTGGTGGCACCAATTGATGGAGAAAGGATTCATGGCTCGTAACCTGGCCCCCGGATATTGCATTGTTAAGCGCCCTGGCTCGCTGGATTATCAGGCAAGAGAACTTTTCAGGGACATTCGCAGCCCGGCAGCTAATATGTTTATGCAACAAAATGCTGATACCCCTTGGTTGAGACCGGGACAGATACTCATCGTAGCTGATCCCGATACTCCAGCCCCTCTGACCATGCATGCGCTTAAAACGCTAAAGAAGGCAAAATCAAAGACAGAAAGCGCACTAATTGGTGTGAATGTCGAAGAAGCCGGTTTTATGCAAAAGCACTACGGCACTATTGCGGCGTTGACAAGTGTCGGAGATAAAATCTTTGGAACCGCCGGTGATGCAGGTGAAAAATACTTCAACGCCATTGAGCAGACCCTGAAGAAAATTGAAGAAAGTTATCAGAATCAGTTTCGCACTCAGGGAACACTGATTGGTCAGCAGTTTTTTGTCGAGCGAAATCAGTTGCTAAATCAGTTAAAAGAGCTGGTAAATAAGCCCCTACTTAAAAATCTGGCCCGATATACCATTAGGTTCCAGCAGTATGAAAGTATGAAACGCGCGCTGAACCTGTCCAGTCGTTCAATAGTCCACGAATGGTCCACGGTGGGTATAGGCGCAATACCCGGATATTCCTATTATATAGGCAATGCAGCTAAGGCCGCCAGATTCCTTAAAATGGGAGGTTTTATTGGCATTGGATTTTCCTTTGCCGGCACCACGAATGATGTGGTAGATGCTTGTAGTAAAGGCCGGGAAGGTGAATGTGGGAAAATTGCGGTTAAAGACTATTCGAAATTTGCGCTTACAACAGGCGGTGGCATGCTGGGTGGCGTATGGGGTAGTTCCGCCGCATTAGCTGGTTGTGCTGCTATAGGAATTGTGACAGCGGGTGCTGGTGGGGTTGCATGCGCAGTGGTTGGTTCTGTTGCCGGTGGATATGCCGGAAGCACAGGAGCTGAGGCAATACTCAACAAAGTATTAGAATATTATGATGACTAATAAATTATTGGCAAATACTTCATTGTTTTTTGGGGCGCTAGGCTGTGCCCTCCTGATCCTATCTCTAGTTGTTTACATTGTAAAAAGAGAGGAGTACACCAATTTAGTATCCTCTTACCGAGAAAGATATAAATTACCCGCACCGTGTGCCTTCTTTTATATGACTGGATTTTTTGGGTCATTTCCCGTCATCAGATTTTTTATAAAACTGAGTCAAAGAAAAAAAATAAATTATATTGATATAAATGATCCCGGTTATGATTTTTTTGATGATGGTGGGATGAAATTACATATGTGGATGAGGCTTTATTCTTTCCTCTGGCTCACTGCTAGCGCATGTTATGTGTTATTTGCTATTTTAGGCCTGCTTTTGCCATGATTATTGGCTCAGGCATCAACTTTGAGTGCTCTGAGAAAAGGGTTTTACATAAGCATTTGTAATTAATAGAGTAGCACTTTTTGCAAAAACAGCTCCCCTGATGGTTAACCTTATTCCTGTACAACAGGCTTTTCTTTGTATAACTTTAGTGGGCCTAGTGCTCATTAGTTAACCTGGAGGATGGAACCATGCGTCAGGGTAGAAACCTGCTATCAACGTCGGATGCGATTACGCGTTATTTTAATGAGGCTTCCCTGCCTTCTCAGCAGGAAATCCTGGGTAAAATCGTTGGGGAAATACTGCGTTCAGGCCGTTCACTGAGTCGCAAAACGATCTGCACCAAGCTGATTTGCCGATTGGAACAAGCCAACAGCCCGGAAGAAGAGTTGCACTACCAGCAGTTAATTGGCTTGATGTTTACCTCCGAGCGATGATCCTGAGAACATGCGCGCCGACCTGACATCGGACAAAGTGGCTTCCGCCTCATAGGTTATTTCACGTTAGACTGAATCCACTTTGTTACCTGTCGCAGGTCTGTTGCGGTAACCAGAGAACCTGTATGAACAGAAGTAAAGATGAACGATTAACTGATATCGTCATGGGCGATGCCGTACTGCAGCTGCTGAAAAAAAAGGGGCCGGTGACGAACAGCGCTTTGCTCGATAAGCTTCGTTTGATGGCGTCCGTTGAACCCGATGCTGGCCGCCAAAAAGCATTAAGCCGCGCCATGGCAGAAGTGATGAACAACATGCAATCATCCACTCAGGACAGCATGGCACTCAAAGATACCAATAATGTCACACACATTTTTCGCAATCGCGATAATACGGGCAAAGACACACAGCATTAAAATTGGGGCATCAAGGCCCCTTACTGTTAATGAGATTTTCTTAACTTAAGGCTGCAATTCTAACCCATCGCAGCCTTTCTTTGTCTGGCGCTCCACTACGCTTTCAATTCACTATGTTGTTGCAGCTCATAATCGATAAAGGCTGTAATCATCGCACGGTAAACCTGCTCAATAATTTCCTCAGGTAAACCCTGCGCTTTGGCCTGACCTCTCACCTTATCAATTACCTGTTGCACACGATCGGGAGCGCGTACCGCAGTACTGTCTTTTTTAAATCCCGCCGCGGCCTTAACACACTCCCCACGCCGGGCAATTAATGCCACCAGTTGTTGATCCAATTGATCAATTTCTTTTCGAACTGCATCGATAGAGTCAAATTCCATTGTGATTTCTCCTTGAAAAAGTGAATTAGCGCGAGCTGGTGAGTAGTTTTATGCCCAAACAAACAAAGCTCAATGCAAATATTCGATTCATCCATCGCATCACGTACGGTTTTTCAAGCACCCTGCGCCTCACTATTGCGGCAAAAGCGCCATACAACATAAAGATCAACAACGTCAGCAGCATGAAAATGGCACTCAATAGCAACATGTCCTGTGTCGGTGCCGAACTATCAGAAGAGATAAATTGTGGTAAAAAAGCCAGAAAGAACAGAGGCAACTTGGGGTTAAACAGATTGAGCAACATAGCACTGCGTATCATAAACACTGCCGAGGTTGGATTCATACTCTCTACACTCGGATTCAGTGCCGTCCGCTCACGCAGCGCCTTCCATGCCATGTAGAGCAAATAACCAACACCAATCAGTTTTAACACATTGAATGCATAGCCATTAGTGTGAAAAATAACAGCTAAACCCAGCAATGCAGCGACAAGATGCGGCACAATACCCAGCGTGCAACCGAAAGCCGTAATAAAACTCGCGCGCATTCCTCGATTTAAGCCGCTGGCGATGGTTAACATCGCTCCTGGGCCTGGCGACATCACCACCACCAGCGTAGTGACAATAAACTCCATTCCAGCATGCATTTTGAATCCCTCAGTCGAAAGTGTCGCCTGAGTATCAGCTCTGGAAGAACCAGCGTCTTGAACAAAATTGCACAGGATTACAGCAGAATGGCTTTTTGATAGCGGGCTGGCGTAATACCCAATTGTCGCGAGAACGCACGCGTAAGGTGACTTTGATCGGCAAAACCACTCATAACAGCGGCATCAGCAACATTGTTTCCCTTTGCCAACCAACGTCTTGCCTCGCGGACGCGCAACTGCATAAGATAGGCATGGGGCGTCATGCCGACTTCACGCGCAAAACCGCGTAACAGTTGAAATCGGCTTAACCCACACAGCATTGCCAATTCACTTAGACTCGTCTGATGCGATGGGGCATCATCCAGATATTGCTTTGCCCGTTGTATTGTAGGTGTGATGTTAGGCGGGAAAGCTAAGGTCAGAAGGTGGTGATGACAAAGATACATTAAGCACTGCAACAGCGTTTCTTCCAAAAAACCCGGTTCAATTCTCGCTTGATGGATGGCATGAAAAAGCTGAAAGAGTCGATGGCTCAAAGAGTGATCTTTTACTAACGGCTTGAGCACTACATCAACACAACTCCTCTCCATACATAGTTCCTGCCATAGCAGCTCGGGGTCCAGATAGACCATCTGCCAACTTCGCGCGCCCTGCAACGGCATACCATCATGCACTTCCCCGGGATTAACAATAATGACATCACCTGGGCCTGCCTCTACCTGGCCCAACAGACTCCATGAGCGCTGTGCGCCTTGCGAGATGACGCCGATCCCGAAGTGATCGTGGGAGTGGCGCGGAAAGGTATGCTCGCTCTGCAGCGCCATGGCCTCTGTTCCCGCCATAGGACAGTGCAAAACGTGTGATACGTGGAAAGGCTTTGCCAACGTAGGTTCTCCTCAGGGACACACTGCCCCTACTTTAACGCCTTTTTCATTAAAAGATAAAATCGTAGGAGATTCTCTATCATGTTGTGGTAACGTCAATCTTCTTCCCAAATCTGTCGCGAGCCTAATATGTCCTGGTTCATCACATTGACCACAGTGACCACCACCACCACCGCATTTGGCGGCGGCGTGGGTGCATCTGTAGCGAAAACGTAGCGTACAGAATCCTCGCCCCGTCAACCAATGGACGGGGACTGTCTCCGTTCATAACCCAGTGAAAGGAGACACAGCATGCCATCCCCAGGTAAAAAAGCGTTATTGATTGTCGATATGCAGCACGGTCTGTTTTATGCGCCCCAACCACCATTTGCCGCAGACGCTCTGCTCGCCAATATCAACACCTTGATTACCCGAGCACGCGACAGTAAAGCCCCGATTTTCGCCGCACGTCATACCGGGCCAGAGGGATCACCACTTGCTGAGAGCAGTCCACTCACACAGCTTATTCCACAGTTGGCGATAGATGCCGAGTTGGATGGCGTATTTGTGAAACGCTACCCCAACTGCTTTCGCGGCACCACGCTGCTGGCGTCGCTACAACTGGCCAGTGTTGAAGAGCTGGTAATTTGTGGCATGAAAACAGAATATTGCGTGGATACTACCTGTCGTGCGGCCGCAGATTTGGGCTTTCACGTCACGTTAATAAGCGATGCACACAGCACGACAGATAATGGGCAGATTAGCGCTTCCCAGATTATTGCGCATCACAACCAAACGCTATCGGGCCCGTTTGTTCAACTGGCGACGACGGCTGACGTTGAGTTTTGAATACCTGGCGCGGTAAACACCGCGCCCTGCTCTCAATAACGTGCGTCCGCAGAGAAAAAGCGGGCGCAATGTGAGGAGAAATGCCCTACTAACGCCATGAAATTATGCAGGCTGCCATCCTCGTCTTGATCGCTACCCTGAACATCGCTGGATCAGGGAAAGCATCAACGCGCATTTTCGCCTGCGGGATGAAGTTTGAAGCTACATCAGTTCGATGCCAAATCGCTTAAGCAGCGTTGCCCAAAGCAAAAACAGCAATATGGTTAATACACAACTCGCCACCAGCGTGGGCCAAAATCCCCAGCGCTGATACAGAAACGGGAAGGCGACAAACATTGGCAAGGTCGGCACCACGTACCAAAACGTATACCAGGCATGGCTGGCGATCCTGGCCTGGCTTTGTCCTTCCAGTTTCATCCAGATCAGCACCAACACAGTGACCAGCGGCAGCGCCGCAATCAGTCCTCCCAGACGATCGCTACGTTTCGCCACCTCAGAGATCAACACCACCATGCCCGCCGTGATGGCATATTTCACGATTAACCACAGCATGATGCGCTCCTACTTCAAATACGAACGAATAACGCTAACAATCTCTTCCAAATCCTGACTGCGCTCTGCTTCGGTAGCAGATTCATTCATCAGGTGCTCTTTGATATGCCCTTCCAGCAGTTCAGCCATAAGGCCATTAACTGCCCCGCGTACCGCCGCCACCTGTTGTAAGACCTTGAGACACTCCTCGCCTGATTCCAGGGCTTTTTCTAATGAAGCGGCCTGTCCTTTAATGCGCCTGACACGTGTGAGCAGGCTCTTCTGATGCTTGAGTGTATGGCCCATTCTCGGCTCCTGTTGATCTTAATGTATACTGGGGTATAGTATATTTTCTTTGAATTTTTAGATTTTACGGCACCGCCATGCCGCTTTCAACTTATCACGACACGAGATGCACACCATGAATGATTTCGCTGCTCTGCTGAGCCAGGGCACGTCTAGCGCGTTGCTGTTTATCCCCAGCGCCATCTTGCTTGGCGCTTTGCATGGCCTGGAGCCGGGTCACTCTAAGACGATGATGGCGGCATTCATTGTCGCCATTCGAGGCAGTGTTCGCCAGGCGGTGATGCTGGGTCTCGCGGCAACCTTGTCACATACGGCGGTCGTATGGTTGATTGCGATGGGTGGGATGTATATCAGTCGGCAGTTTACCGCCGAAGCTGCCGAGCCTTGGCTGCAGCTGTTTTCTGGCATCATTATCATTGCAACAGCCGCCTGGATGTTCTGGCGAACCTGGTCTGAGGCGCAATCCTGGCACCAGCACGGATCTCAGCATCATCATGAGCATGGGCATCATGAACATCAACATGAACACAGCCATCATGAGCATGAACATCAACATGAACACAGCCATCATCATGAGCACGGGCGTCATGAGCATGAGCATCACCATATAAACGACCATTATCATGAACACGGGCATCATGAGCATGAGCATGAGCATCATCCCGAATTAGCCGGGTTTGCTGAAGGTTCTCAAGAATACCAGGATGCACACGAGCGCGCGCACGCAGAAGATATCCGCCGACGCTTTGACGGCCGTGAAATCAGCAACCTGCAGATTGTTCTCTTCGGCCTGACAGGAGGGCTGATTCCCTGCCCCGCAGCAATCACGGTTCTCCTTCTTTGCCTACAGGTAAAACAGTTCAGCCTGGGTGCGGTGCTGGTGGTGTGCTTCAGCATCGGCCTGGCACTCACGCTGGTTACCGTCGGCGTTGGCGCTGCTCTGAGCGTTCGCCATGTCACCCGTCGCTGGAAAGGCTTCGCCGATATCGCGCGCCGAGCGCCCTACTTCTCTAGTGCCCTGATTGCCATCGTGGGCGTCTATATGATGTTCCACGGCTTAAGCGGCCTTTCCCATTAAGGAATTATTTGTATGTCAGTGAAATCGCCTTGTATTGATGTCTGTGTATTTGAGGGTAAAAACGGCTGGTGTCGTGCCTGTGGACGCACGCGTAGAGAGGCGCAGGAGTGGCGCAAAATGTCACCCTATCACCGCAAGGCAATTGAGCGCGCATTGAAAGATCGCGTTGCGACGTTACAAATCAAATAGTCAGGCGTTTCGTTCAATCATGCGCACCAGTTTATTCACTGCAGGTGTGCGTTCACGTTTACGATATAAGAACCAGATCGATGAAGGAATAATGGCGCCGGGTATTTCGCGATAAGTGATACCCGGTAATCTCAGCTGGGTCACCAGAATAGCCGGTATTACTGCAACACCATTACCTAATGCAACATTCGCCAGCACTTCATTTAAACTGCCCGCCGACCAACTGCGGCTCAGAATAAAACCACCACGCTGGGCAAAGGTCACCGTGCCTGAAACCTGCTCGGGCAAAATAAAAGTCTCTCCTTTAAGTTGCGCGGGTTCGATGGGTTGGTCTTGCGCAACCAGCGGGTGATTATCTGGCAGCGCCAACGCGAAATGATCCTGTTCGACTTCTATATATCCAACATCGGCAGGCAACGGCACAGGACCGCGCACGAAGGCAACATCGATGGTGCGTTCACTGACCTGAGTGGCCAGTGTATCCATGACAGATTCACGTGCATTGATTGAAATATCCGGCGCGCTGGCGCTAAAGCACGTTAATAATCGCGTTAAAATGCCCGACAACAGCGCTGATGCAACATAGCCCACGCGGATATAGCCGCGTTCACCGCGCGCGGCACTGCGCACGCGGGCTTTGGCCTGTTCCGCATGTTGCAAAGTTTCGCGCGCTTCCTGCTGGAAAATTTCTCCAATCTGCGTCAGTTCTACCTTGCGCTGGGTGCGGTAAAATAACGGCGCCCCTAATTCTTCCTCTAATTGATTAATCTGCACTGATAACGTCGGTGTAGAAATATTTAGATTCTCTGCCGCTACGCCATAATGCAGCGTTTTTGCCAGTTCCAGAAAATAACGCAGGTGCCGCAATTCCACGTTTCATCTCCTTGTTACTTTGCTTAATGAACATACCGAACATTACCTGAAGCAGGAACTTCAGCAATAAAAATGTTGTTAGTTTTTACCTAACAATAACTTTAATACCATTTATTGATTGGTCACCGTGATGGATTCAAGCTGTTGTGCATTGACTACCTTGTTCGCCGGAGAAGAGATGTCCACTGCCACACTTGCACTCGATCATCGCCATCTGAATCGTGTTTTACTCGTCGCTTCAATTGGGTGCGCATTAACGGTGATCGACACCAATATCGTCGGTGTGATGTTGCCCACCATCGCCAAAGGTTTACACGCTTCTTTCGCCGACATGGAATGGGTCATCGGTGCTTACGTGCTGAGCTTTTCTTCCCTCCTTTTGCCCGCAGGATCGTTGGCAGATAAATTTGGCCGCCGCCGTATATTTCTCGGTGGCATTCTGCTTTTCGCGCTGGCCTCACTCGCTTGTGGCATGGCGACCAGTGTTTTGACGCTCAATATAGCCCGAGCAGCTCAGGGGATTGGCTCTGCATTTCTGCTGGCGCCGGCGCTGGCACTCATTGCGCACAGCTTTCGTGATAGCCATGCTCGTAACCGTGCCTGGGCGATTTGGGGCGGTGTGATGGGATTAACCATGGTGCTGGCACCGTTGGCCGGGGGCGTGATAAGCACCTTGCTGGGCTGGCGCTGGACATTTTTCGTTAATATCCCCATTTGTGCCCTGCTGATGCTGGCCGTCACGCGCCACATTGATGAATCCAGGCATGAAAACGCGGGAACACTCGATCTACCTGGCATCGCGCTGTTTATCGCTGGCATGTTCTGTCTAACCTGGGCGTTGATACTGGCACCTCAACACGGCTGGTTGAGCCGCGAAGTGGTAGGCAGATTGTGTCTTGGCGCACTGTGGTTTGCGCTTTTTATTCGCGTCGAACGTAGCAAAAGCAGTCCGATGCTGAACCTGCAACTTTTTCGTTCGTTACCCTTTAATGGCGCGGTATTGGCGATGTTTGCCTACGCTGCCACGGCGCAGGTCATGACCTCTTTGTTGCCCCTGTTATTACAGAACATAGAAGGAATGACACCGTTAATGGCGGGAGCAGGCATGCTACCTTTCGCTTTGGCGATGCTGCTGTTTCCCGTTGTCGCGCGCTGGCTCGGCAAACGCCTGCATGCCGCCACCTTGCTGGCTCTCGGTTTGGTTACCGTCTCCTTTGGCAACCTGGTAATCGCTACCGCTGTGTCTCATCACCACCTTCTACTGAGCCTGGCGGGTATGGCAATACTCGGCAGCGGCGGCGGGCTGCTCAATGGTGAAACCCAAAAAGCAATCATGGCAACAGTGCCTCCGCAACAAGCGGGAATGGCATCCGGCATCAGCACCACAGCCCGTTTTTCCGGCATTTTGTTAGGATTCGCCACCCTTGGCGCGATTCTGGCGGCCAGCACTCAGTGGCATTTGCAATCCGCGATGCAACAGGCGCACCTGGCTCTGAAGCCCGGGTTTAGTGCGCAGGTTATCGCCGGTGACTTCAGCCATGCGCTGGCGATGTATGACGCCATTCATCAGGTCTCGCTGGGGCAACTCGTCATCACCAGTTATGCCGATGGGTTTGCCAGCATGTTGCTGTGTGCCGCCGCATTTGCCCTGTTTTCCGCCATCGTCGTGCTCTGTTCGGCGCGTAATACGCGTCAGCAAGCGACTCAATCCCAGCGCTAATTTTTTTCGCGTGGGATCGACTGTCTCGCGCACCACCCATCCTTGTTGAGGAGCATTAATGAAGAAGTTAATCACCGTACTCTGCTTAAGCAGCCTGCCGCTGTTAGCCCATGCGGCGGAGTTCTCGCTGAAATCGGCAGACTTTGCCGATAACGGCGTGATGAAGAAAGTATTGGGTGGCAACGATAAGCACAACCTGTCTTGCAGCGGCGAAAACATCTCGCCCGCTCTCAACTGGTCCAATCCGCCTGCAGGCACTCAAAGTTATGTGCTACTGCTGACCGATCCGGCTGGCGCTAAGGGTTTGGGAGTGACACATATGCTGGCATACAACATTGATGCTACCCGCAAAGCATTCCAACAGGGTGAATTAAGTAAGGGAGGAGATTTCAGCTATGGCACCAACACACCTGGCACCCAAAGCTATTATGGCCCTTGCCCACCCGCTGGTGCGGGCTATCACCACTATAACTTTGTGATGGTGGCAACCGATCTTGCAAAAGACAGCTTACCTGCAGGATTGACCCACACTGAGTTAGTCGCAAAAATGAAAGGCCACACGCTGGGCTCAGCCAGTTTGATAGGGCGATTAGGCAATTGATTAAGCGGGTCGCCTGCGTGGCGACCCAATAAAATTAGTGTCGAATCGCACAACCACACTGCGACATTTCACCCGGCACATATTTTCCGTGATGGGAGTGGCGAACCTGCAACTCACCTTGCTGCCAATCGTTGCCGGTATCAGCACGATTTTCCAGTAAGCGATTCAGTGCTTCGTTGACCAGCAAATCACGACGCTGTGCCCAACTGGTCAGATGCCAGGTGGAAGCGCGTGCTTCATCCACATCGTCAAAGCCGACGACCGCCACGTGAGCGCCCTGCCCAAAATCGCGCACTGCCTGCAGTGCGCCGAAGGCGAGCACATCGCTCTCACAGAACAACGCATTAATCCGTTCCGCCGCACGGGTTTTCTTCAGATAGGCCATCATGGCCTGATAAGCCAATTCGCGATCGTTAGCCCCTGCCGTCAATTGAACGTTCAGCGTTTTGTGTTCCGCCTCAAGGCTGGAAACCAGACCTGCCATTTGACGCGCGGGATCGGCCTGCTGCTGGCTGTGCATAAAGCCAAAGCGTTGATGTCCTTGAGACAGTAACAATAACCCCATCTCGGCACCCGCATCAAAACCATCAGCCACAACGACCTTAGCATTAGCCTCGCGACTTTGGCTTAGATGCACTGTCGCCACGCCAGGTAAAATGTTAGCTGCGATATGCAATTCATCATCAAACTGGGAAGTCAGAAACACTAACCCCGCCAGCGGCAATGATGCAGCATTCTGCAACATACGTTGATAGTTTTCGGGCGAATCGACATTCAGCAACAGCGTCACTAAACCACGCGCGTTTAACTGGCGCGTCATTTCATTCAGCAGCGTGACGGTATTAGGGTTGGTGAATTCATCGCTGATGATACCGATGATATTGGGATTAACTGCCATGAACGGGCTCTCCTGCAACTTAGCGTGCGGTCATTATTTTGTAGGTAACGTAAGACACCTCACGTTACCCGAATAAGCCGCTATCGCCAATCATCAGACTTGCTGCCCATTCTGCTTTTTAGCGACGGGTCATGGCCAGGCGAATCCCGAGGCCAATGAAGGTCACACCGACGATACGATCTAACAGCTTTTGCAGCGTAACATTGCGCGATACCGCACTCGCAGCACCGCCCGCCAGCAGGGCAAACGTCACATCAGTCATCAACCCAATCACCGCATAGGTCAGTCCCAGCAGCAGGAATGAACTCGCATGATAGTCACCATCGACCACCACGAATTGCGGGAAGAAAGATATGAAAAACAGCAGCACTTTGGGATTAGTAATGGACGTAATAAAACCTCGTACTAAAAGATTACGCGTATTGGTACGCGGAACCTCAATTTTCTCGACATTAGCCTGTGGTTTGGCAATAAACGTTTCCCATACCATCTTGCTACCCAAATAAATAAGATAAGCAGCTCCGATGTATTTAATCACAGTAAATAACATCGGCGAGGCGGTAATTAATGCTGTTAAGCCTATTGCGCTAGCTAACGCATGTGTACAGCTGCCGAGCGCCACACCACTGGCAGATATCACGCCGCTTTGACGCCCGTTGGCCACGCTTTGCCCGACCACATAGGCCAGGTCCGGTCCCGGCGTGATACACAATAGGAATACCGAAACGAGGAACAGGGGAAAATGGATGATATCCAGCATGTTAACTCCTTGTTGAAGTGGCGTTTGTTGTACTGAGTATGGCCACGTAATCCAATCTGATGACTATTTATTTTGAGACAAAGTAACGAAGGTAGAGCTGATACTCTTCGCTCATATTATCAGTGGTGAAGAATTCCAATGACAACCCCTCACTTTTATCATTTATTAAACTACCATGCCATTTTTTTGACCAGTAAAGGGCGGTGACAACATTGATTTCATCGTTATTATTAAGCGTAAAAGTAAATTCTTTGCCAGAAAAGACTTTCAAAAAATGAAGTTCATCGATATCAATATTCGTCTCTTCTTTCACTTCACGCACAGCGGTTTGTTCAAGGCTTTCACCCAGTTCCATAAGCCCACCGGGCAGTCCCCAGCTTCCGTCTAATCGCTGTTGAAGTAATATACGTTGTTTCTCATCAAG
Source organism: Erwinia sp. S63 (assembly GCF_016625195.1). Taxonomy (GTDB): domain Bacteria; phylum Pseudomonadota; class Gammaproteobacteria; order Enterobacterales; family Enterobacteriaceae; genus Pantoea. The sequence goes on along the minus strand of NZ_JACVUP010000009.1, from coordinate 120,040 downwards.
GACGATGACGTTCGCTCCCGCAAGTAACAACATCCGATGTCCAACTAAGGCTCTCATCTCACTGACATAGCTCATCATGCTCTCCCCCCAGATAAGATTTAAGAAAAATAACGCTACAACATGACAATTAAGCCAGCTTAATTCGCAATGAGCACACATTGCGCCATCACTTTTTTGTGCCCGCTACAGTATGAGTTGCAGGACTAAACATAATCGTCATGGAGTTCAACTTGTGGCAACACTTACCCTACGCGTGGCACGACCGGTTTCACAGCTGGAACGCAGCCGTGAACTTTACCAGTCAGGATTAGGACTGGATGTGATTGGCGCCTTTGAAGATCATCAAGGCTTTAATGGGGTTATGCTGGGAAAAGCGGGCGTCTCCTGGCATCTCGAGTTCACACAATGCACTTCGCATCCGGTTATCCCTTCTCCATCAGCGGAAGATCTGTTGGTGCTGTATTTACCCAAGCGTGTTGAATGGCAGCAAACCTGCCAGCAAATGATATCTGCGGGATTTAAGCAGGTTAGTTCGTTCAACCCTTACTGGGATCAAAATGGAAAAACGTATGAAGATCACGATGGTTACCGAACCGTCATCCAGTCTCAGCAGTGGCCGTGACCCTTCGCATGCCTGAACGAATAGAAATGAGAGGGGCGCCAACGCGCCCTGCTTATCATTCTTCGAGTAGAATCGAGAAACCACCATAAATCATTCTTTTGCCATCAAAAGGCATATTTTCGCCCATCTCTTTCATTCGCGGATCGGACATCATTTTCTGATTGGCCGCATCACGCGCTTCGCGTGAGGGATATTCAATCCAGCTGAACACCACCGTTTCTCCCTCTTCCGCTTTCACCGACATGTAAAAATCCGTGAGCTTGCCTTCGGGCACGTCATCTGCCCAGCACTCCACGATGCGGGTGGCGCCAAATTCCTTAAACAGCGGTGCGGCTTTAGCCGCCATGGCACGGTAATCTTCTTTATTGACTTCAGGAACCGCAACGACAAAACCATCTACGTACGACATAGGCTATTCCTCCGTCGTGCTGTACACGGCCGACATTGACCGCACCCTTAAGTGTACAAATAATGTTCAATTTGAGAGCGGCAGCAGTAGTGAAACTGCGTGTTGTCTCGCAGATTCCTGACTACGGCTGAAATTGCGTTACACTGTGCACCTCGATAGATACGCCATCAGGATCGTTATGCGCATTACCATTGAACCGGCCGATCAGCCGTTTATTCACCGTTTGCTTGGTGAAGAAATTGAGCAAGTGGATACCCAATCCAACGATATTCGCTTGCAACAAGCCCTCGACATCGCTCGCCTGCAGAAAAATCATGAAGCGGAACTCGACTGGAAACGCAATGCGGTGTTTTTAGCGCTGTTTATTTTCCTCTATGCCGTTTTGGGCGCGTCGCTGACGCTGGATCTCACCGCACAAGCACCCAGCCACAAGAGTTTGGTGTATGCGTTGGAAGCGGTCCCTGTGCTGATTGCCTTTTCCGGTCTGTTTGTCTCGTTGTTATTTCTGTTCTTCACCCGCAGTAGCGCACGTCGTCTGCGCAGTTGGGATCAGGGCATTTTTGTGCTGGAAAAATACGCTGGCACTAACCTCTATAAACAAATCAATGAGATGGGGGCTCGTACCACCAACTATTCACAATCCGCTATCAACGTTGCACTCGCACTGTTTATTTGTGTGACCTGGGTGGTGATGTACAACTACTTCACCTTCACCACCAGCGGCGTGATTGGCAGCGTAATTTCATTGTTTATCACCACCATGACCTATGTGATTCTTGATATTCAGTTGCTGAAGTCAGGTACCTCAATTGCGATTGATGAGCCGCTGATTCCGGCTGAAGAAGATAAAGAGAAGAAATAACGCCCTACATCAGGTGGCCTGAGGGCCGCCTCGATATTTATTGCCTATAATCATGCTGAGATGTCCTTTAATACGGATCAGGATCGATTAAGGAGCAGTAATGAAATTATGGCCAATCGCCGCACTCGCCGCGTTATCGTTAACGCTCGTGGCCTGTAAATCCCCAACGCCACCGAAAGGTGTCACGCCCATCAGCCCTTTTGATGCCAACCGCTATTTAGGCAAATGGTACGAAATCGCCCGTCTGGATCACCGCTTTGAATGTGGTAAAGATCATGTCACCGCCACTTACTCTCCACGCAATGATGGCGGCATAACCGTGCTGAATCGTGGATATGATCCGGTAAAAAAAGAGTGGAGTGAGAGCGAGGGTAAAGCCTACTTCACCGGTAAATCGGATACCGCTGCGCTTAAAGTCTCCTTCTTTGGCCCATTCTATGGCGGCTATAACGTGATTGCATTGGATGATGATTATCAATATGCGTTGGTGAGTGGTCCAAATCGCAGCTATTTATGGATTCTGTCGCGAGAACCTAAGATTCCGAATCAGGTGAAAAAGCAGTATCTGGCTGTCGCTCAAAGACTTGGGTTTGATGTTGATAAGCTCATTTGGGTGGATCAGGGTTAAGAGTGCACATAGGGATGAGGTGATTATTATCTTTCATCCCTGCTTTATACAGCATAATCAGGCTTAGATACTGGTTATGCTGCAGCGTTGGTGTGGACAACCGTGAATTAGCGCATTGCCAAACACTTGCTTTCTTGTAGCACCTCATTGCTTAATCCATGTTCGACAAACGTGACAAAATCCCTTGATAACGGCTGATGAATGATTAATTTAATTCTTTGAATATTAAGCATATGACCTTAGATGCATAAACCACACTGCCCCTGCATTCTTGTCCTCTCAAAAAACCTGCTAAAATACGTCATCGTCCAAATTTCCATCCGTGAGAGCCGTACTTTATTTAACAACCATAAAGATCCAGCCACTCTTATTTAGCTATCAATAACTTGATTCAACATATCGGGCCGCTGTTAACTTTTTTTTCATTATCTCATTGTAAGTGGTGAGGGAAAAATGAATGAAATAACAGAAGGATACCCCAGAATAAATTTCACATTATTATGGGGGGTAATGGTTTTATCCGCGCTGATTTCGCTCTACTGTTCCGCGAGCGAGGTTAACCTTTATTCAATCAATACAGGATCCTATGTTTATCACCTGACGGACAATCATGGGCAATATACTGAAAACTTTGAAAATAACTTCTTCTCTATTGAGAGGAAGCTGTCCGAAGACTCAACCTATAGCGTACTGCTAGGCACCATGAAAAACAGCTTTGACGATCGTTGCCTTGCTTTAGGGGTGAGAAAAGACTGGAAAACCTGGGATGATGGCTGGACCTTTAAAGGTATCTACGGCTACACCGGTGAGTTTTTTTTCGATGCCTTTAAGGATTGTGGCGATCACGGTTCCTACCATGATTTCAAAAAAGCCACCGGAATAGGATTCTCACCCTATATTTATCATGGCTTTCAATATAATTTCACACCCTATTTCGGCATTGAATCGGGGATTATAATCCCCTCGGTATTTGTCATCACCATTCAATGGAGCTTTAGATGAGCACTGAACTCTTTAATTTAAAGTGCTGACTTTTCAAGCCATGCAGCGATGACAGAGGTCAGTCTAAGAGGTTGCTCAAGGGGTAGCATATGGCCACTGTCACCGATAATTTCCATATCGCCCCCCAATAAAGTGATAATCTCTCGGGATTCTTCAAGACCGCGCAGGCCATCCCCTTCAGATGCAATGACCAATATTGGGCAACTTACCGGTTGCTGCGTGACAGCTTTGCGATCAAGCATGGCTTGTGTTCGAAAAACATTTGCACCGAGACGTTTCCCCATAACACGAATTTTATCAATTAGTTGATCATCATTCTGTCGAGAGGGATGTAGCGATGGCTTCAGCACCGCCTGGCTAAAGCCATTAAAATCCCCCATTAAGGCGGTTTGTGATGCCTGATCCAATAATTCACGTTGTTCAGGCGGATCTTCACGGAGTGAAGTGGCAACCAAAACCATACCTGCAGTGCGCTCGGGAAAGGCTTCAGCAATGGCTCGGGCTACATAGCCTCCCAGAGAGAAACCGACCAATATAAAGCGCGGCGGCAAGGTGGCCACGATATTGCAGGCATATTCGGTGATGCTCTCGCCGCGACTCAAGCTGGCTCTGATACAGGTTCTGTCATCCGGATAGGCGCGAACAAAATCATCCCAAAGTGTTTCATCGAGCATGAAACCTGGAATGAGTACGAGGGGTAAAGTTGTATTGTTCATCCGTGAATCCTTAAATGTGAGTAATTAATGAGATTACGTGACGTCAGGCCCGTATACAGGTTGTGGCTTCACAACATCGCGAATATTCTGTGGATAATGCCAGCCCAGATGACTATCATCAACCCACCCTACTCACTACTGATAAATAAGGAGGATTACTATGCCATCGTGTGAATTGTTTATTTACTCACATTTTTATAGTAATTGGCCGCGCTCAGCTATCTCTGCATTCGTGCTGCGATAATCCGCCTGAGCGAAGTTAACTACATCTCATTCCTTCCTCCGGCTTACCGGGTTGTCGTCAGCAGTTTTTGACGTCGGGCGTTCGCACGCCTGCAACTTATGAGTAAGCACATGAGCACATTACTATCCGCACACGCAGTCGGCTTTGATAACGCCTTCGGCACACTATTTCACGACATCCACTTTAGCCTGAAAAAAGGCGACCGTATCGGCCTGTTGGGTGATAACGGAACAGGTAAAAGCACCCTCCTGAAGATCCTGAGCGGTGAGCTTGAGAGCAGCCAGGGCAGCGTTACCTTAGCCAATCACTGTCTTCTGGCGCGAATTGAACAGCATCTTCCCTCTCAACTCCAGCAAGCCACGCTGCTTGCAGGCGTGATTGCGCGTCTGCCAGAGCAGCAACAGATCAGTGATGCATGGCGTGCAGAAGCATTACTCTCTTCGCTGGGGTTCGATGCTGAACAGCATACCCAAACGGCAGCCACGTTGAGTGGCGGTCAACATATGCGGTTACTGCTGGCGCGTGCGCTGATCCTTCAGCCTGATCTGCTGTTACTGGATGAACCCAGTAACCATCTGGATCTTCCAACGTTACTCTGGCTCGAGCAGTTCCTGATAAGTTGGAAAGGCAGCTTTGTGCTGGTGTCACATGACAGTACCTTGCTGGATCAGGTCACCAACTGTAGCTGGATACTGCGCGATCAAACTCTGCAATTCTTCCGTCTGCCCTGTTCTGCAGCACGGCAAGCGCTGGCACAGCAGGATGAAACCGATGCACAACGTTTCCTGGCAGAACAGAATGAGATTGATCGCGTTGAAAAGAGCGCCAAACGACTGGCGATTTGGGGACGCACCTACGACAACGAAGGGTTGTCACGTAAAGCGCAACAGATGGAAAAGCGTGCCAACTGGTTGAAGGAGGCGCAAACCACGTTGACCGACGGCAGCCTGTGGCGACTCAAACTGCAGGGGGAAGCGTTGGATGCCGATCGCGTTCTGGCCCTGCCTGAGATGAGCATCCGACCTGCTGACAACGCTCCTGCGTTATTTACATTACCCAACCTTCAGGTCAAAAGCGGCGACCGCATCGCTATCGTGGGTCGCAACGGCAGCGGGAAATCATCGCTACTGCGTCAACTCTGGCTGGAGTACCAATGTGAGACCACCACGCTGTTTCACCCGCGCGCAAGGCTCGGCTATTACGATCAAAGCCTCTCACAATTACAGGATGAAGAGAGCCTCAATGAGGCACTAGCGCATTTCGCACCATTAAGTGACGACCAGCGAAAGATGGCTCTGATCGGTGCGGGGTTCCCCTATCTGCGTCATCAGCAATTGGTTGGCTCGTTGAGTGGCGGTGAACGCTCACGCCTGCTGTTTGTCGGGCTGACATTAGCGCGCTACTCGATCCTGCTACTGGATGAGCCCACCAACCATCTGGATATGGTCGGCAAAGAAGAGCTGGCGGAAGCGCTCAATCAGTTTGAGGGCGCGGTATTGCTGGTGTCGCACGATCGCAATTTGATTGCCAGCAGCTGCAATCGCTTTTGGCTGATACAGGACCAGCAACTGAGCGAATGGCATGACTTTGCACAAGTGATTGAATTGATGGGGGCCGAACAACCGCTAGAAAAGCCTGTTGTCAGCGTTCAGCCCGTGGCGGCCGAATCGCATAACGATGAGGAGGCACTACTGTTCGCCTTGTGCGATTTAGAGAGCAAGCTGGATGAAGATATGATGCGAAAGCCTAAGCATCAAAAACCGACGTTGCAGACACAATGGCGCGATGAGATTGCGCAGTTGAAACAGCTGCTAGGGCTCTCGTAAGCGATCTGCCGATAAAAAAAGCCCCTACGCTGTTTTGATGCAGTGTCGTAGGGGCATAATCGGGGGCGGTTTAGAGGTTGCCTTGTACATCTACACCAGAGCGGCGTTCAACACCTGCGCCGCTCGCTTTAACTGATCCGCCGGATTGCGCCCAATCAACACGTACTGGTATCCGCTGCGATGCCACCACACCAGATTCATGCCGTGCCGCTTTTCCTGCGCCAATGCACTCTGCTGAGCATGCTCTTCCCGCGAAATACACAGTGCCATCGGACCGTAACTGCTGTGATTCCAGGCGATTTGGGTGATCAGTGAATCGTCATAGCGCAGCATACGCACGCTTTTCAAACTCGCTTCAGGTAGCGTCAATTGCTCTGCCGTTAAATGCAGATCGAGGTCATGCGCGGTACGTTGTAATGAGCGTGCCAGCACTTGTGGAGAGCTGTCGACATCGGCCAGCGTTTCTGGGCTATAGAGCGACATGTATTGCGCTTCAAGTTCCCGAATGTGCGCGCTTTCGCCCTGCTCAGTGGTTGCCACAGATCGCGGTCGCGCCCAAAACCCAATCCCACTGCCCACCAGCAGAAAACTCACTGAGGCGGCGATCAACGCACGGCGGCTGACCTGAACAACAGCTTTTGCCTGCGCGGATGGCGTGTTTTCGAGCAGATACGCCAACCGTGACTCCATCCGCTCCCGTGGCGCATCATCCAGCATCGGCGCGAATGCGTCTGCGAAAGGCTGGTTGCTTTTCATCAACTCGGCCGTCCGTGCTGATAAGGTTTCACTGCGCTTTAATTCGGTTTCAAACGCCTGCGCATCCTCCGCGCGCATTTCACCATCCAGCCAGGCAACGATAGCTTCATCGGCATAGGGCGAGGTAAATCGTGGTGCATTCACAAGCGTTTCTCCTGTCCCGCAGGCCGCGCCGTCACTGCGCTGGCTAAAGTAGTGCGTGCCGCAGCGAGGCGGCTCATGATGGTTCCAATCGGTACGGCCAGCGTGTCGGCGGCTTCCTGATAGGTGAAGCCCTCGACATAAACTAAAAATACCGCGTTGCGCTGCGCCTCCGGCAACTGCCCGACACGCTGCATCACTTTGGCGTACTGCATGCGCTGTTCATTGTGTTGCTGATGGTCGGGAGCGAGCAGTTCATCACTCACCACGAATCCCTGCCCCATGCGGACCCGCTGCGCGCGCAGTTCATTAATCCACACCGAGTGCAGTAAGGTAAACAGCCAGCGATCGATGCGAGTACCTGGCGTGTATTGGGCGCTGCGTTCCAGCGCCCGCACACAGGTGGATTGCACCAGTTCTTCGGCCACTTCTTTGTTGCGCGAAAGCACCATCGCGTAACGCCACATACGTGTCAGATGTGCCGCCAGATGTTGACGGACTTCAGTGCTAGTGATGTTTACGTCCTCCGTCAACCGCCGTCATCAGGACTCCGGATGACCATTAATCGCCGCGTTCAAATCCTGATACTCTTCACAATTCACCCCGCACAGCGATTTGATAATAGTGAGCTGCTCTTTAGCAAGATCGGGACGGCCTTTGATCATCCAGGCTTCACCTAAATATTCACGCACTTTGGTATATTTGGGGTCCAGTGCGATCGATTTCTGATAATAACGCATCCCTTCGTCGGTGCGGCCCAGTTTACGTGTGGCGTAGCCGCGATAATTCCATGCCTCTTTAGTGTTCTGATTGTGCAACGTATCCAGTAACGTCAGCGCAGCTTGATACTCACCTTTTTTCGCCAGATGGTAGGCGTAGTTGGTCTTGTCCTCATCACTCAGCATGCTGGTTTTTTCCGGCACACAAGATTTGGTTTTGCTGTCATAAACCTGCCCTTTCGGACAGTCCGGGGTTTTCTTGTCGCTGTCGTCATCACCCATGGCGAGTGCCGCAGGTGCATGTAACGCCATCAGCAATACCGGCACGGCAAACCAGCGAACCTGATTCATCATCTTCATCATTCATTTATCCTCGCGGAGGGGCATCGAATCGCGCAACGGCAGCATACGGCGCAGCACGTTGTCACGCAGAACGTAGTGATGGAGTAACGCCGCCAGCGCATGCGCGCCTGCCAGGCTAATCAGCGCCCAGGCAACGTTATTGTGTAATCCCGCCAGCGTGTGACGCAGTGCGGTATCGACATGAATAAAGGTTGGAATATCGAACAGGCCAAAGAAATTAAACGGTTCCTGTTGCGACCAACGAAACAGAAAACCCAATACAACCTGAGTGAATAACAACAGGTACAACAAGCCATGAACGGCATGCGCGATGATGCGCATCGGCGTGCTGCTTTCAGCTGGCGCCACAGCCAGATGTGTTTGACGCTGGCTATAAACACGCCACAACGGACGCACAATCATGACCAATGCCAACAAAATGCCAAAAGAGATATGCCACGCCTGTAATCCCTTGCGCAGTGGTGTGCCCTTTTCCAGTTGTTCCCAAATGTGCGCCGAGGCAAACAGAAAAATGACGCTAAACGCAGTGATCCAGTGCAGCGTCATGCTGAAAGTGTCATAGCGTTGACGTGAGTTTTGGCGGGCCGGAGCGGACATAGCATTTCCCAAAGAGTGAGTGGTTTAGGGGTAAACAACTCAACGACGATTTCTATTCGAAAAATTTTCATTTTTTTCTCAACGCACCCAACTTAATGCAGGAATCCTGACGAATTTTCTCCTGTTTGTTGCATTTAGTGATTACTATTCTCGCTTCATTAAAGGGATGCTTATGTTGAATACCTCTAAAAAGCGGCTTTTGGTCGCGATCGCTATTTTGGCGATCATTATTCTGGTCTGGGCCTACAGCAGTTCACGACCAAAAACGAATCCACTGGTCACTGCCGTGGTGCGTCAAGGCGACATCGAAAACGTCATCGCCGCGACCGGCAAGATGGACGCTATCGAGCGCGTCAATGTCGGTGCGCAGGTTTCAGGTCAGGTAAAAAAGCTGTATATCAAAGCCGGTGATAACGTCAGTAAGGGCGAGCTGATCGCTGAAATTGACGATCAGCCACAGCGCAGTGATTTACGCAACGCGCAGGCTGCACTGAGCGTCGCGCAAGCCGATCTGGAGACACGTGAAGCAACGTTGGTCAGGCAGGATGCGCAGTTCAAACGCCTGCAGCAAATGATTAAAGCCAATCTGGTGTCGCGTCAGGATTATGACGAAGCGGCTGAAGCGTGGAGCACCGCGCGGGCAGAGTTAACGGCGCAAAAAGCGCGCGTGATTCAGGCGCAGATTGAGGTGGACAAGAAACAGCTCGATCTCAGTTATACCCGCATCATGGCACCGATGGACGGCACGGTGATCGCCATCGTCACCAAACAGGGCCAGACGGTCAACGCCGCGCAAAGTGCACCGACCATCGCCAAACTGGCGCAACTGGGCATCATGACCATTAAAGTGCAGGTTTCCGAAGCGGACATCACTAAGATCCAACCCGGCCAGCAGGCCTGGTTTACCACCTTTGCCAATCCCGACAAACGCTACTATGCCACGCTGCGCAGTATCGAACTGGCCCCGGAATCGGTGATGAAAGATGACGCCTTAATGGGCAACAACGAGAGCACGCCTTCCAGTAGCACCAACGCCGCGATTTATTACAACGCCCTGCTGGATGTGCCTAACCCTGATAACACTCTGCGCATCTCCATGACCGCGCAGGTGAATTTACTGCGTGACACGGCAAAAAATGCCCTGCTGATTCCGGTGCAAGCGACTAAAAAAGATCCCGATGGTAAAACCTACGTGGAAGTCGCCGATCAGCAGAATCAGCCCGAGAAACGGGTCATCACCACCGGTATTTCAGACAGCGTCGATATTCAGGTTCTCAGCGGATTAAAAGCCGGTGAAAAAGTGATTCTCGCGACCCAGGCTATTGGCGCGGACAAGGTGGTGATGTGAGCCTGATCGAACTGAAAAACATTCAGCGCAGCTATGTTAACGGTTCAGAATCTCTGCATGTGCTGAAAGACATTAACTTGCAGATCGCCAGTGGTGAGATGGTGGCGATCATTGGCCCTTCCGGCTCGGGCAAATCCACATTGCTGAATATTCTCGGCTGCCTGGATGCCGCCGACAGCGGTCACTATTTTATTGCCGGGCAGAATACCGCGTCACTGTCACCGGATGCGCTGGCGAAAGTCCGTCGCGAACATATTGGTTTTATTTTTCAGCGCTACCACCTGATGCCGGACCTCACCGCATTAAGCAACGTCGAAATTCCGGCGATTTATGCCAATTTGCAGGGGCAGTCGCGCCGGGAACGGGCCGCTCATTTGCTGGAGCGACTGGGACTGAAAGGCCGTGAACACCATAAACCGGGCGAACTCTCTGGTGGCCAGCAGCAGCGTGTGAGCATTGCGCGCGCACTCATCAACGGCGCTGAAATTATTCTTGCCGATGAACCCACCGGCGCGCTGGATTCCCATTCGGGCGAGGAAGTATTAAGCATCCTTCATGATCTGAATCGTGATGGCCACACGGTGATTATCGTCACGCACGATATGAAAGTGGCACAGCACGCTGACCGCATCATCGAAATCCAGGACGGCGAAATTTTTGCCGACAGCGGGCCAAAAAACAATACGACGCGAGCGCGCTATCAGCCGATGGCTCGCAAAAGCCAGAGCAAGCTGCGAGGATTTGTTGATCGCCTGCGCGAATCTATGCGCATGGCGCTGAATGCCATGAACACCCACCGCTTGCGTACCGCACTGACCATGACCGGCATTATCTTCGGTATCGCCGCCGTCGTCACCGTGGTGGCGCTCGGACAAGGTGCGCGTGAAAAAACGCTGGAGAGCATCTCCGGACTTGGTACCAATGTGGTGTCGGTGTATGCCGGGAGTGATTTTGCTGAAGATGAGGCGCATCCGGTGCTCACCCTGGTGATGGCCGATGCCGATGTCATCGCCCGACAGCAATTTGTCGACAAAGTCAGCCCGGAACTGCTCTCGACACAGCCGATCCGTTATCTCTCCAACTCGTCGAAAGCGTCCGTATCCGGTGTAGGCAAAGATTACTTTGAGATTCAGGGCATCAAACTGACCGAAGGCAGCAACTTCAGTGATGAGCGCCACGCCCGGCAAGAGATCATTATCGATACCAATACGCGCAATAAACTGTTCGCTGCCAATGAAAACCCTATCGGCAAGATGATCGTTTTAGGTTCTGTGCCGGTGCGCGTCATTGGTGTGGCGCATGAAGATAACGGTATTTCGCCCAATCGTCTCAGCGTGTGGCTGCCGTGGAGCACCATGATGTACCGCATCAGTGGGCAAACGGCGCTAACCAGCATTAGCATTAAGCTAAAAGATGATGTGATCAGCGGCCCGGCGGTGGAATCGCTGACGCAATTATTGACTGCGCGTCATGGCACCAAAGACTTCCTGATGTTTAACCGCGATAAATACCGTAAAGCCATCGAAGGCGCGGCAGCCACCTTGACCTTGCTGATTTTAATGGTGGCGTCGATTGCCTTGATGATTGGCAGTATCGGCGTGATGAATATCATGCTGGTGTCGGTGACTGAGCGAACGCATGAGATTGGCGTGCGCATGGCCGTGGGGGCGCGACGCGGCGATATCATGCAGCAGTTTATGATTGAAGCCGTGCTGGTTTGTCTGGTGGGCGGCTCGCTTGGCGTGGCGCTTTCATTGGTAATCGGTCCGCTGATTAGCCTGATGGCAGGCGGCGTACTGACTGCCATCTACTCATGGGAATCCGCGGGCGCGGCCTTCGCCTGCTCTACCATCATCGGCATGATTTTTGGCTATCTGCCCGCGCGTAAAGCTGCACGTATGGATCCGGTCGCCGCGCTGGCGAGTGAGTAAATTTATCTTCTCGGGTGCGCATCGCTGCGCACCGATTTTTCCGTCATGTTGGGATTGAGAGCGACTTACATTACGGTTAGATCAGCATCGGCAATGTGGCACTGGCCGTTTGCTGACTAGCAGTGGCGTAATGCGCATCATGTGCCATCAGCTCCCCCATTAACGCCTCAACCAGCAACATCGCCCCTACCTTCCCACTCAACGTTCCGGCATTAAGCGGACCTTCCGGTCGCGCCGCCACCAGCAACATATCCGCCAGATTGCCCATCGGGCTGCGCAGCGTATTACTTAACATCAGCACCTGAGCTTTGCGCTTCTTCGCCACATTGACCACATGCATCAGATCTTTGGTGGAACCGGAAGCAGAGATCGCGATGACCAAATCACCTTCACCCAGGGTCGAAGCATTCATGGCCGCACGATGCATATCACCAAACAGCTGCGCGGATTTGCCCAGCCGTAGTAGACGATAATGCAAATATTCACCGGTTATCGCGCTGGCAGCCACGCCATAGATTTGGATAGAACGCGCCTGATGCACCGCCGCACCTGCCTGCTGTAAGACCTCGCGATCAATAAATTTTCCGGTATCGCGCAGCGCCTGCACCGACTCTTCCACCAGCGCATCAACCGGATCGCCCGTTGCTGCCAGCGCGGGCTGACTCTGCTGCACATCCAGCGCCAGCGCCATCTTAAATTCGGTGTAGCCTTTGCAACTCAGGTTGCGGCACAAGCGCGTCACGCTGGCTTCGCTGGTGTCCGTCTCTTTCGCCAATTCGGTAATGGTGAGATACAGCACTCTCTGCGGTTCGGTCAGGATGAAGTCGCCCAGCTTTTGCAGCGCAGGACTGTAGCCCGGCAAGCCCTGCTTCAGATGCAGCAATATATTTCCATTGTCCGTCATGACACCTCTCCATTAACCAATATTGATGGCGCTTAGTGTGCGTAAAGGCCCTGCTTTGTGCTAGCAGAATTCATTATAAGTGAAAGCTATCACACTAATGGTAGTAATTTTCATCCGATGAAGTAGATTGTGATAATAATTTTTACCACAACAACACTTCGGGGATAAAAATTTATGTCAATGTTCAGTGGAGCCTCTTCAGGAGGCTGGTTTGAAAAAGCGCAACGTTTTGGAAAATCCTTTATGTTGCCGATCGCGGTATTGCCTGCCGCCGGCTTGCTGTTGGGCATTGGCGGCGCGTTATCCAATCCCAACACTGTTAAAGCCTATCCGTTTCTGGATATCGCCTGGCTACAAGGCGTGTTCACCATCATGGCCAGCGCAGGTTCGGTGGTCTTCGCCAACCTCGCGGTGCTGTTTGCAGTGGGCGTGGCGGTAGGTCTCGCGAAAAGCGACAAGGGCACGGCTGGACTGGCATCTCTGCTCGCCTATCTGGTGATGAATGCCACCATCAATGCCCTCTTGACGCTAACCAGCGTGCTGGCCAGCAGTAATCTCAGTGCCGTGGGTCAAGGCATGGCGCTCGGCATTCAAACGCTGGAAACGGGCGTGTTCGGTGGCGTGGTAATTGGGCTGGTCACGGCTCTGCTGCACAATCGCTATAACAAAATCGCCCTGCCGCAATTCCTTGGCTTTTTCGGTGGCTCGCGTTTCGTCCCGATTATTAGCTCGTTTGTAGCGATTATTGTTGGCGCTGCAATGACCCTCGTATGGCCGCATTTCCAGAAACTGATTTTTGGCATGGGCGGATTGGTTGATGCCACGGGGTATTTGGGCACCTTTATCTATGGCTTTGTGCTCCGCATGCTCGGCCCCTTCGGCCTGCATCACATCTTCTACCTGCCGTTCTGGACCACCGCATTAGGCGGCAGTGAGATGGTGAATGGTCATCTGGTTGAAGGCACTCAGCGCATCTTCTTTGCCCAGTTGGCCGATCCCAACACCCAGCAGTTTTACCTGGGTACCGCGCGTTTTATGTCGGGCCGTTTTATCACCATGATGTTCGGACTGCTTGGTGCCTGTATGGCGATGTATCACACCGCCAAGCCCGAGAACCGCAAACGTGTGGCTGGATTGTTGTTATCCGCCGCCCTCACCTCATTCCTGACTGGGATCACCGAACCGATTGAGTTCTCGTTCCTGTTTGTGGCACCGGTGTTGTATGTGATCCACGCGCTGTTCGATGGCCTGGCCTTTATGATCGCCCACATTTTGCACATCACCATTGGGCAAACCTTCTCCGGCGGATTAATCGATTTCATTCTGTTTGGTGTTTTGCAGGGCGAAGCGAAAACGCACTGGATGTATGTGCCGTTGGTCGGTGTGCCGTGGTTCCTGCTCTATTACTTCACCTTCCGCCTGCTGATTGCTCGTTTCAATTTTAAAACGCCAGGCCGTGAAGATATCAGCATCGATACGCTGCCGATTGCCGCAGGCGAACGCCCTTTGCAGGTGATCGAAGCGCTGGGTGGCAAAGACAATATTGCCGAGCTCGACTGCTGCGCCACGCGTTTACGTATCACGCTGAACGACAGTTCTAAACTTAATGAAGCCGCATTGAAAGCCACGGGCGCCCGCGCGGTGATCCAACGAGGCAAAGGCGTACAGGTGATTTACGGCCCGCACGTCACCATCATCAAAAATGAAGTAGAGGAGTTACTCGCGCTATGAAAGCAAACATGCTGGAGCAGATTCAGGGAAAATTGGTGGTGTCCTGTCAGGCACTGGAAGATGAACCTCTGCACAGCCCTTACATTATGTCGTGCATGGCACTCGCCGCGATGCAAGGCGGCGCGGCAGCGATCCGCGCCAATAGTCTGGTCGATGTACAGCAGATTATGCAAACCGTCGATTTGCCGATCATCGCTATCATCAAACGTGATTATCCGGGGAGCGATGTGTATATCACTGCGACCTTAAAAGAAGTGGATGAATTGATGGAAGCGAATCCAGCGATGATCGCGCTGGATGCCACACAACATCCGCGACCGGGCGAACTGCAGTTACCGCAACTGGTGGCGGCGATTCGGCAACGTTATCCGCAACTATTGCTGATGGCCGATATCGCGACAGTCGATGAAGCGTTGCAGGCTGATGAACTGGGGTTTGACTGCGTGGGGACTACGCTGCATGGCTATACAGCGGAAACGCGCGGAGCGTACCTGGCGGCAAATGATTTCCACTTCCTGCGTGCAGTTCTAGCCGCAGTGAAAGCGCCAGTGATAGCAGAAGGCAATGTGGAAACACCTGAGATGGCGGCGCAGTGCCTAAAACTGGGTGCACATGCGGTGGTGGTCGGCGGCGCGATTACCCGGCCTCAGCAAATAACCCAGCGTTTCGTCAGCGCAATCAGCTAAGACGTCTTGCTCAGGTAATAAAAACAGCAAAGCCGCCCGGAGGCGGCCTTAACGCTGAAGCTAATATCGAACTTATTTGTACAGTTCTGCAGTCATATGTACACGGTTGTTGGTGTTTGCTTCAGTGATTTTGTACTGTGCGCCCTGCTGCTGAGCAACAGCGGCAACTTTTGCTTCTGCACCATCCAGAGTTGAAGACTCTACTGAAATGCTCTGTGCAAAGCTTGCAGCAGACATCAGTGAAAGAGCAGCGGCAGCAGCGATAGTCAGTGTTTTAATGGTTTTCATGGTCATATTCCTTCGGGTTGTGAGTGAAGGCTGTGTGCCTTCGATGAAAATAATAATACCCTACGTTACCATTATCATATTAACTATTAGTGCGATCATGATGATCCAACTAATCATGCACAGCGTTACTGTCACATCGACTGTCATAATGATCAGGATGTTATCCACATTTCAGGTGAAAAGACCGCGCGCTAACCTGTGGATAAATCACCTCCCACCGCCAACCACGCCAGCTGCACTGCCGTGGTTACTTTTCGTACGAGCTTGTGCCTGATTGCTCACTCATTTCCTGTTACGCCTAACGGATCAAATCGTTACCGATTACGGTTAGTGTGGTTTCATACCGAATCCTCTTTCTCAACCACCAGCACCCGAGCGGCACCCTGCGGATGGGCAACATGCTCTGTTCCCACACTGGCAAAGAAAATATCACCGACATTCAACATCACTTTCTGTACTTCGCCCTGCTCGCGGTAATGCATTTCTACTGCACCATCCAACACCACAAAGACCTCTTCGCCGTCGTTGATGTGCCAGCGATAAGGTTTATCAGTCCAATGCAGTCTGACGCTGGTACCGTCGAAATTGGCAATATCAACGGCATCCCAGGCTTTGGCTGGAGTAAAGTTTTTACTGATGATGGTTTTCATGCGCATCCTGAATGATTGAGATTGCGCACTATATTAACGGTAAGCCGTAGATGAATGAGGACATGCATCGACCCTTTTCGGACAGATTAATCCCTCACCACGGCGAACTTACGCAAAGCAACAATATTCATCACGGCCAGTATTGCTGCGGCAATAAAGGTCATCGCCACCTGGCCGGGAATATACGCCATAAAGGCCGCGAGAAATTGCCCGGCAAAGATTGCCATCGATAAACGCGCCAGTTGACGTCCACGCTCATGCGGTTGGCTGGTTTCAACCGTCATATGGTTGACCAGAGGCACTGACAGGCCAAATCCCATGCCTAAAAGAATGCCGCCCGGCAGGCACAGCAGCATGTCCGGTGCAGCAGCAAACTCCAGGTGCGCCAACATATAACAAACGAACGCCATGATCAGCGTTGGATAAGGACCAAATTGCAGTGCCACATGCGGCATCAACGCTGCAGCCAGCACGGCCACCAGCGAAACGAATGACAGAAAATACCCGATATGAGCGGCATTAACGCCCAACGCGGCAAAGCGTTGTGGCAGCATGATGATGGCGGTAAAGAAACACATCATGGAGCAGATGGCCGCCATCAATACCGGACGCAGTGTCCGATCGCTGTTGGTTGCGCCTTCATCCCTGGTTTCAGTGGCGATTTGCTGTTGCGGACGCGGAATCAAAATGACCACCAATGCGAGCAGCAACCAGGAGAAAAGATAGAGTGCATAGGGATAGCGCCAACTCAAGGAAGCCAGAATCCCGCCAATAAATAAAAACACCACTCCACCAAGTTCGATAGCCATGCCCTGACGCGCCATCATTTTAAGTCGTGCTTCAGCCTGATAAAAACTGGCAATTAAACTGGTTCCAGCCGACATCACTACGGCGGTAAAACAGCCTAACAGGACACGATCAATGATCTGCAGGGGTGCGCCGGGTAACCAGGCACCCGCCACGCCCAATCCGCCGTAACAAAAAAGACCCACAAGAAGCATGGGGTAAGCGCCATAACGGTCTATCGCTCGGCCGGCAAAAGGCCCTGCCAGTACTACGCCCAATGCTGGCAGCGTTACCAACCAGTTAGCCAGATGTGAGACTTCTAATTGCGCAGCAATCTCACTCAATCCCGGTACGATAACGCAGCCCACCATGATGGTCAGGCAACTCACCGCCAATAACGTCATTGCCGCTGCAGGCTTTAATACAGTCATGAATACACCTATCCGCATAATGGGTTTATTATCCACATATCGGACATGAGTGTTAGGGTAATCGCGCGTGATGTCAATCGCTAGCGGGTTACGTGGTAGAGTGGCACGTGGGTAAATCGATGAAACGGATGAATAATGGTCGCAGATACTGAAGCTAACGGATCACAGGTGATTGCACGTGCCGCCACCCTTTTGCGCGCACTGGAAAATCGCCCCGCTGGATTATCAATGTCCGAACTGGCGAAATCGACTGCGTTACCGCGAACCACGGTTCATCGATTGGTGACCTCTCTGATTGCGCAGCAGTTGCTGATCCAGGACAGCGCGGGAATAAAACTGGGGCCAGCACTAACCAGACTTGCCGCCTCAGCGCACACCGATATTATTGCGCTGGCGCAACCGGCGATGGAGACGCTTGGCCGTCGCACCCGCGAAACGGTGGACTTGTGTGTCTGGCGTGGCAGCCATACGGTACTGGTCAGCCAATATGCTTCGGATCAGGAGCTGCGCGTGGTTTCGCCCATCAGCACCGCCTTTCCTTCCCACTGCGCCGCACATGGCAAAGCCCTATTGGCTGAACAGCCTGAAGAGCTTTTGACGACGTTAATGCCGCAGCTGAACGAAGTGCGCACTGTGCAAACATTGAAAGATCGTCAGCCTTTGCTGAAAGCGATTGCGTCAATTCGCCAGCAAGGTTATGCGATTGATCGTGAGGAGCATGCGCGCGGCGTTTGTGGTGTGAGTGTTGCACTGCACACCGGGCCGGGTGAACGCTATGCATTGGCGTTAGCCGTGCCGGCAATGCGCTTCGATGAGCAATTTCCCCAACTACTGGCCGCGCTGATGCAGGCGAAAGCAGAAATTGAAACGCTGGTGGCGCGCTAAAAAGATAAAACCCGCCAGGGCGGGTTAGATTTGAGAGTGGTTTACACACCCCAAAACAAAATGTTGATAGCGTTTTTAATTTCAGTTTCGTAAGTTGCAAGGCTTCCGACTTTATCGCCAAATACACTTTTTGAAACGCTAACGACATCGTCAGTTTTTAGCCGATAGGCAGTGCCATTGAGTTGAACAATTGGAAGGAGCTCTTTACTCACTTTTTCAGAGAGTAAAGAGGCATCAACAAGCGGGATGGCCATTCTAAATCCCGGTGTATCAAGGATGTTACTCTCCCCATCGACAACAAGCAGGTAATGGCCGGTTCGTTTTCATTCTTAAACATCAAATTGCAGAGTTACCACTTCCTGCTCTCATCAGCGAACGAGCCGAACTTCTGTTTAAAAGCGGCAAGTTCTTCAATGTCCTCACGATTTTCTTCCTTCCAACGTTCCCCTTCACTGCGCTTAGCTTCTTTGGTGCAAGCCGCATCCGCTACTGCAGAAACGTTAACGCCGGATTCAACCAAATATTTATAGTTGTCTTTCTCTACAGAGATACTGAATTTGCCTCTCATTTGGCCTCCAATTGATGTCGTTTAGAGATATACAATATGGGTATGCAATAAGGGTAAATAGTCATTATTGCCAAATCTGCGTCAGGGAAATCTTACCAATGCTAATTTAAGGTAAATGGGCGATTCTGGCTGGCTGTAGGTCGCTGAAGTAGAGAGGATTCGAAGTGTTTGCAGAGTTTAAGAAACAGCAAAGCCGCCCGAAGGCGGCCTTAACGCTGAAGCGGAAACTGAACTTATTTATACAGCTCTGCAGTCATGTGCACACGGTTGTTGGTGTTTGCTTCAGTGATTTTGTACTGTGCGCCCTGCTCTTGTGCCACTGCGGCAACTTTTGCTTCTGCACCGTCAAGAGTTGAAGACTCTACGGAAATGCTCTGTGCAAAGCTGGCAGCAGACATCAGTGAAAGAGCGGCAGCAGCAGCGATGGTCAGTGTTTTAATGGTTTTCATGGTCATATTCCTTTGGGTTGTTGATGAAGGCTGTGTGCCTTCGATGGAATAATGATAACTCTAGTTATCGTTTCTATATTAACTATTAGTGCGGCAATGATGATCGCGCTAATTATTGTTCGCAAGCAATATGCGCACGGTCGAGATAAACTGCGGCCACTGATGGAAACGCATCACCGGCATGTGTGCATGACGCTGCGTGCGCAGCGCTTCAACAAATGCACTGGCTTGCTGATCAATCTGGTCATGATTCTGTTTCATGATGCTGTCTCCATTGCATGACGCCTCTCAACGAAAAAGGCCGCCCCGTAAGGCGGCCTGCTCCGGCACTTCCCTGTGCAACCATCCGATAATTATTTGTACAGCTCAGCGGTCATGTGCACGACATTGCCATCGCTGGCTTCAATGATTTTGTATTGTGCGTTCTGCTGATGTGCCTGAGCAGCGATTTTCGCTTCCGCACCGTCCAGAGTCAGTGAAGTGGCAGATACTGTTTGAGCAAAGCTGGCAGCAGACATCAGTGAAAGAGCGGCAACAGCGGCGATTGACATTGCTTTGATAGTTTTCATGGTCATATTCCTTGGTTTGTTTGATGAGAAGGCTGTGTGCCTTCGATGGAAGTGATAATAACCAAGTAAACTATATCCATCTTAACTATTAGTGCGATCATTATGATCGCACTAATAGTTAATTCTCTTAAGACAGATTTAAAGATTCAATCACTTGTCGCACTTCCCGCTGATCTTCGCTGGATAATGCCCGGAGTGGGCGTGGCAAATTATTCTCGTCCGCCAGGCCCAGCTGAGTCGCCGCAGCCGCCATCACTCGGATGCTGCCACCATGTTGACGAAACAGCGCCCAAAGCGGGGCCAACCGTTGGGACTGCTGGGCGACTGATGTGAAATCCCCTGCCTGAGCGGCTCGGGTGAGCGCTAATGCCGTGTTGGGGAACAAGCCACCACACACGGAATACCAAACCTCACATCCTGCCATCAGACCGTTACCCGCTGAGGCATCGCCGCTGACGCCGATACTAATATGTTCAGGCAGTTGCGCACGTAATGCACTCACCCGCTGCGTAGCCGCCGATATTTCATCAGGAACACCGGGGATTTTGATCGAAGCTATGTTGGAAAGCGCGGCTATCCGTGCGTATAGCGCATCGGAAAACTGCGTGTGCGTCGTGCCAGGATTGTCATACACACAGATGGGCACTGAGACGTGATGATCGACCTCAACAAAAAAATTAAACACTTCTTCTTCGGTGAGCTTTTGGTACGAAACCGCCGGCAATAGCAGAGCCCTTACGCCTGCCTGCTGCGCATCATCAGCCAGCCGCAACACTTCATCAGTACTGATCGCGCCAATGCTGACCATCACTGGAATGCCGTCTGCATGCTGGACCGCAAGTGTCGCCACGCGCTTGCGTTGCTCTCGGGAGAAGTAGGCATAGCTGCCGGTTGAACCCAGCACGCCCAGCGAGTCGACCTTAGCGGCAGTCAATCGCGCCAGAATCTTTAGAAAGGATTGTTCGTCGATGCCTGCAGCATTGACGGGGGTCAGTGGGAACGCACTAAGACCAGTAAACATAGCCAGCTCCTGTTAGATAACGTAAAAACGCATCTTAACAACAGCTGGCTATTTGTCATAGGACAAAGCCGTTAGCGTTTGGCCCTTCTTTTAAAACCGAACCAAATCAGCCCGAACACCACAATGATACCCGCAGCAACCATGCCAATCCGCGACACCAGCATCAACGGTGACGCGTCACCACCTGCGCGCAATGATTTCACTCGCTCCTCAGTGATTTGCACCTTGCTGTGACCGATACCCTGCATCACATAGTTAGTGACGGCAGCCACCTGATGGTCATTCAACTCACCGGCAAAGCCAATCATCCCCTGATCGTGTTCTGGCCATACGCCATCCAATACCGCCATCGCCACGTTATCGGCGTTAGGCTTGTTGAGCACCGGATGATTCTGCAACGCTGGCAGACCGTTCAGCCCTTCACCCGTCAGGTTATGACAGGAGGCGCAGTTGTTGCGATAGATCTGCTCACCTTCGCTGACCGCAGCCTGTGGCGTGTCGTCGCCCCGCACTGGCGTCCAGTGATTCGACGATGCTGGCTCAGCCGCAGCACTATCCTGCGGCAGCAGGTACGTTGCAATAGCCTGACGATCTTCTGGCGTCATGCGCGAGAAGCTTTTATCAATGGCTTCGAGCATCGGTCCACCCGCCGTGGCGCCGTTGCTGGCATGGCCTGTCGCCAGATACTGCGTCAGCATGTCACGCGTCCAGTGTGGTTTGCCCTGCAACGCCGCCGCCGTGATATCGGGCGCAAACCAGGTACCCAGTGAAGCACCCTGCAGGTTCTTATCCTGCTGCTCCGCCATTAGGAAATTACGCGGCGTGTGGCAGGTGCTGCAGTGGGTTAACCCCTGTACCAGATAGGCGCCGCGATTCCACTCATCCGACTGTTTGGCATCTGGCTGGAACGGTTTGCTGTCGAGGAACAACAGGTTCCATGCCGCCATGCTGAAACGCAGATTGAACGGGAATGGCAGCGCAGTTTTCTCTGGCTGCACGTCCACCGGCTGCACGCCATGCATAAAGTAGGCGTACAAAGCAGCGACATCTTCATCGGTCAGCTTCGCGTAAGCCGTGTAAGGCATTGCCGGATAGAGCTGACTGCCATCACCACGCTCGCCCTTACGCAACGCATCCGCAAACTGCTGTTCGGTGTAATTACCGATTCCCGCAGTTTTCGATGGCGTGATATTGGTGCTGAAGATAGTGCCTAACGGACTGGCAATGGCGTGACCACCGCTGAACGGCGCTTTGCCCGCTTCGGTGTGGCACGCGCCGCAGTCACCGGCAACCGCCAGATACTCGCCACGTTTAATAAGCTGCTGATCCTCGGCCTGCGCCTGTGAAACCGCTAACGCCAAACTGCCTGCGGCAAGCAGGGCTTTCCAGTGCTTAGCCATGTTGCGTCTCCTGCAGGATTTTGTCTGCGGTGCGCAAAGCCAGTGCCATGGCAGTAAGCGTCACGTTACAGGTGCCGACGGTTGGCATCACACCGGTGCCGACCATAAACAGGTTTTGATGGTCGTGCGCGCGTCCCCAGGCATCGGTGACGCTGGTCGCCGGATCAAGCCCCATTGAGAGCGTGCCGGTGATGTGCTGGCGGTTGGAAAACTTACCGCTCTTGCTGTGCTTGATGTTGGTTGCGCCGAGTTTGGTCGCAATTGCGTCATAGCATTCACGGGTTTTCTCGGTGCCTTTGATGACGTAATCGTTCACATCCCAATACAGCGATGGCGTCGGTAAACCCAGCTCATCTTTGTTGCTGCTCAAGGTCACGCGGTTGTTAGGATCGGGTAACTGCTCCAGCGCATTTTTGATGCTGAGGCGACGCGCGGCGCGGAAGCGAATCGCATCCTGCAACTTCTTGCCAAACAGCCCTTCCGCCAGCGCTTCTTTAGTCACTGAGGCAACCTGTGAGGCGTTAGAGATATCGATACGGAACGGTGAATGTTCGCTGCGGAAATCTCCATCACGGAACTGACCAATCGAGCAAGGACTCACCGGGCCCCGGCCAGGCCAAATCTCTTCATCGACGTCAAAGGTCACGCCAATCGCCGGATGATCGCACAGGTTGCGACCCACATTATCGTGCGCGTTGGCGATACCGTTCGGGAATTTATCGCTGACAGACATCAGCAGCAGTTTTGGGGTTTCAATCGCGTTGGCGGCCAGTACAAAGGTTTCAGCCGTGACACGATGGCTGACTTTGTTCCAGTCATAGTAATTGGCCGCCACGATATTGCCTTTGGCATCGTGCTCGAGTTGATACACCACCGCTTCGGTGATCACTTTCACGCCGCTGTTTTCAGCCTGCTGTGCGGCAATCCCGCCGTGATACTGGGCGTCGATTGGGCAAAGCGGCATACAGTTGTTATTACCGCAGCAGGCCGGACGGCCATCGTAACTGTGGCTGTTGCGACCCGTGCTGTCATCGAGCACGGTGAAGTCGGGTGCCAGGCGTGCGGTCACGCGTTGCTGCAACCAGGACGCCGGTACGCGCTCCATCGGATAAGGTTTGCTGCGCGGCGAACCATTGTCCGGCGATCCGCCTACACCCGCGATCACTTCCGCCTGATAGTAGTACTCTTCCAGGTCGTCATAGCCAATTGGCCAATCTTTGCCGACGCCATACTGGCTGTGCTGACGGAAGTCGTTGGGAACAAAGCGCCATAACTGGGCTGCCCAGTGCCAGCTGGTGCCACCAAACATGCGAATGTACTGCGCAGCAAACGGATGCGGTCCGGCCTGATGCAGGTACTCATTCGGTTCCGGCGTATAGCGCGGATGCGGTGCCTTGGGTGAGAACGGATACGGCGACATAAAGTCAGATTTGAACGCCGACGCACGGAAACGCTCAACCAGCTGATCGCGTGCTACTTTCGGGCCGGACTCCAGTAACAGTACTGATTTGCCTGCTTTTGCCAGACGGGTCGCCAGCAGCGAGCCGTTAACGCCCGCGCCGATCACAACCACATCAGCGGAATTATTATTTTTCATAACGACATTACTCTTCTAAATCAGGGCTGTTGCGCCCAGCTACCACATTTGCCGTAGGAGAAACTCGGCGGCACTAATTTGTCATCCACCAGCAGATTGGCGAGCGTGTTCACGTAGGTGACATACAGCGCGTGATTGCCCTTGCCGACCATACCGTTGTACCAACCACCGAGTATCGCTTTGGATAACTTTTCGCTATCCGCATCCGAGGCAAACGCCAGGTGATCTTGCTGCAGCAGTTCTGGCTGGTTTTGCAGTAGCGCCTTCAACTGTGCCAGCGCAGGGAGAAAACCTTTCTGCGTTTGACTCAGGGCCAAAAGCAGCGCACGCCCAACGGTGGCGTTCAGGGATTCTTGTTGCGTCAGCAGGTGTGAAATCTGCATAAAATCATCCAGCCCAGCCACATTGGTCGGTGACTGGGCTGCGTTAAGGCGCGGCAACGGCAAAAGCTGGCCTGCGGCGCTGGCAATCGTCACCAGCCCGACCATCTTCAACACGCGGCGGCGTGAGTAGTGCTTCATAGTGTCTTCCAGTAAAAACGTCGCCTGCCATCACAGGCGACAGAATAAAATCAAATCTATTTTTTATGTCTGCGGCGCATCAGCCACCACACCAGCAGTGCAATCACCACCAAGGCACCGACGCCCACCCCGACCTGCGCCAGCATCACCAGTGGTGATGACGGTCCACCACGGCGGATCTCCGCCACCTGATCAGGTGAGACGGTCGCTTCAACATTGCCGTAGTGATGCAAGATCCAGTTCGACAGCGTGGCAACTTGCTGATCATCAAGCTGATTCAGTGCATTCGGCTGCGAACCAAACGGCGGCATAAACACATCACCTTCGGCGGTATGACGCTGGACGCCGTAAAGAATGGTGGCAATCAGGTTCGACGGATTACGCTCTGCTGTAGCACTATTATGGAATAGGCTCGGATAAAACGCGTCTTTGGTTCCCTGGCCGCTGCTGCCGTGACACGACGCGCAATTGCCTGAGAACAGGCGAGCACCTTCATCGCTGGTGGGCGCGTTAAATGCATCACCCCGGAACGCCACCAGATTTTCAGCTGCTTTCCCCTGTTCGAAGCGGGAAGCGCCGCTTGCAGGTGCATCTTTATCCGTCACGCTGCCCATGTATTCGGCAATGGCGGCCAGATCGGCATCCGACAAGTGCTGGAAGCTGTGGGTAATCGCCTCCGCCATGCTGCCAGCGGCCTGCGCTTTTCCTGCCAGACGGCCAGTTTTCAGGTAGGTAATCAGGTCCTGTTGCGACCACTGGCCAATACCACTCACCGCGTTGGCGGTGATATTCGGCGCGAACCATGGGCCGACCTGCGCACCAGTGAAGGCATCACCCTCTTTCTCCTGCATCAGGAACCCGCGTGGCGTGTGGCAAGTGCTACAGTGCGCTGCGCCATCCACCAAATAGCGTCCGCGATTCCAGCTGTCAGACTTTGTTGTGTCCGCTGTGTATCCCGGCGCTTTCAGGAACAGCGCGTTCCAGAACATCATCGAAAAACGCAGATTCAACGGGAACGGCAGCTGGGTCTCTTCCGTGGTGTTATCCACCGGCTGCACGCCAGACATGAAGTAGGCGTACAGCGCGTGCACATCCTCATCCGTTAAGGTGGCATACGCGGTGTAAGGCATCGCCGGATAAAGATTGGCGCCATCGGCACGCACACCTTTACGCAGCGCATCAGCAAATTGCTGCTCACTGTAGTTGCCAATGCCTGCGACCTTCGACGGCGTAATGTTAGTGGCGATGATTTCACCCACCGGTGATTCAATCGCTTTGCCACCGGCGAAGGGTTTACCGTGTTCAGCGGTATGACAGGCAGTACAATCCGAGGCCACCGCCAGATACTCGCCCTTCTTCACCAGCGCATCGTCCGCCGCCTGCGCTGCACCGCTCGCCAGTGCCAGAACCAGCGCGATCTGTTTTAGTTTCAACATGATTACGCCTCCTGAGCCTGTTTAACGATGGCATCCGCCGCTTTGAATGCCAGCGCCACCATGGTTAAGGTGCTGTTGCCACACGCGGTACTCGCCATGGCGCCACCGCCCGGCAGGAACAGGTTGCGATGATCGTGGGCACGGCACTCGTTATCCACCACCGAGTTGGCCGGATCGTTACCCATAATGGTGCCGCCCATGATGTGCTTGCTCTGGTTATATTGTTTCGAGAACTTCTTATCGATCGCCCCCATCGCTTCGGCAATCTTGTCGGCAATTGGCTTGGAGTAGTTCTGGTAGGAGCGGCGCACATAGTCACCGACATCGTAATGAATGGCAGGTTTTGGCAGTCCGAGCCAATCCTTCTTATCACTGAGTGTCAGGCGGTTATTGGCATCCGGCAGAATCTCATGCGCCAGCACGATATCAGCGGTGCAGGCAGTCATGCGGCGGATCTCTTCATCCAATGCTTTGCCCACCAGCCCTTTCTCCAGCGCACCGAACGTTACGAAGCGGTTACGCGCAAAGTTGTTGAAGCGGAAGTAAGCGCCAGCGTGCTCAGAACGGAAATCTCCCTGCGAGGTTTCCATAATACCGCTGTTCACCACCGGTCCCACGCCCGCCCAATACGGCTCATCCAGCGTCACGGTCATGGTGATTTGTGGATGGTCCATCATGTTGCGACCAACCTGATCGGAGCTATTGGCAATGCCGTTTGGATTGCGCGAGTCAGCTGACATCAGCAGCAGTTTCGGCGTCTCCAGTCCGTTACAGGCGATGATGAACAACTTGCCGCTGACGCGATGCGTTTGCTTGTGCTGGTCGTAATAATGCACCGCTTCGATGCGATTGCTGGCGTTGGTTTCAATACGCCACACCACCGCGTTATCGAGGATGGTGGCGCCTTTGGCTTCGAGGCGTGACAGCGCGGTCGCACCGTCGTACTTGGCACCGACCGGACACACCGGCACGCAGTTGTTATTGGCACAGCAGGCTGGACGATCGTCATAGGACATGCCGCTGTTGCGCGCCTGTGCGGTAGGAATGTTGTGCAACCCCAGTTTTTCGCGTACCACTTCGGTAAAGCGGGCTTCACCTGGACCAAACGGCAACGCTGGCATTGGATAAGGCTTGGATCGCAGCGGTGGCCATTGCAGAGCCGGATCGTCTGGTCCGCAAATGCCTAGTTTGTATTCTGCGCGCGCGTAATAAGGTTCCAGCGTTGCGTAATCAAACGCCCAGTCACGCCCCACGCCATAACGCGAATGCAGCTGCATATCCGCTGGGGTTAAGCGCCAGCAAGTACCGGCCCAGTGCCAGGTCGAACCACCGGCATAGCGCACGTAGCTTTGCGCATAAGAATCTTCACCGCTTAATTGCAGATAGCCCTTACCCGCGCCTGCTGGCTCCGGGTGCGGAGCCCAATCCCGTGACGGGTAGCACTCAATCGGGTTGCCTTTGGCTGCCAGCGGCAGGTTGCGATAATTTTCTACGATTTCGGCACGCGATACGCGCGGACCGGCTTCCAGCATCAACACCGGAATACCGGCATCAAGCAGTTGCTCAGCGATCACCACACCGACCACGCCGGTGCCAACGATCACCACAGGTGACTGAGAAGGAGCTGCCATGTTTTGTCTTCTTTTAGTGGTCAGAATTGCGGTACGGGAAGAACCGGTGTGTTAGCACGCTGCCAGTTGTTAGGCCCACTAATGCCGTAAGACGGGATCGTGATGGTGTCTAACGTGGTCTGCCAGGTGAGCGCCTGCTCGTAAGCGAACGCTTTTGCCGAACGCTTGGGTTCGAGGCAGCCGGTGTACCAGCCAAAGATGATCTTGTGTGCCAACGCCTGCAATTCGCCTTGCGGAATCGCCGGGAAGAAATCTTCAACGATCTGCGCCTTATTAGCTTTGGCAATTGCCAGCAGATGATTGAGATTTGCCATCAAGTCGGGCTGTTCAAGTTCTAACAACGCAAGCATGCGCTGCCCCACCGCATCATCTAACTTATGGTTGACCAGAAGACGAGATATCTGCATGAAAGGAATGAAATTTTTTGACGAGTCTGCAAACGCCAGGCGCGGAAGCGCCGAGGTGATCAGGCCGCCAGCCACGATCACGACGCCGGAAAGTAACACTCTCCGACGTGACAACTGGACCTCACCGAGTGGCAGGTCTTGCGAAGTACTCATGGTGTATCCCTGGTTAGTGACACGCTCAAAATCCCCCGCTAGCGGAGGAAAAAAATATCTAATTGATTGATATAACGTAAAACACCCGCCGATTAACAATCACGCAACGCAACGTTAATCAGATACCTTAGAAACGCACGGGTTTTTAATATAATAAATAGATCCTAAACAAAATCCATACGTAATGATGTTTTCGAATCAAAAATGAGTGGGATTGGGCAGAGAAAATGGTGATGTAATCATTTTGAGTGATGTAAGTCGCAGTAAATCTTTAACAAATAGCGATTGAGGCAGGGTTGGAGTGTAAGAGCGAACTTAAAAAAAACCGCCATCTCTATGAGACAGCGGCCTTGATTTGATAAAAACTTACTGGCTCAGCGTTGCGTTCAGCGCATCAATGGAAGTCTGCAGACCAGCCTCCACGCTCATGGTGAGATCTTCCATCTCCAGCGACACATCACCGTTGTAGCCCGTCATGCGCAGCACAGAGAAGAACTCTTTCCACCATTTCAGATCTTGCCCGCACCCCACCGCGACATAGTTCCAGGTGCGCGTTTTGGTGTGAGTCACCGGCTGATACTCCATCAACCCATCGATATCTGCCAGCCCGCGCTCAATACGGGCATCTTTGCCGTGTACGTGGAACACTGCGCCTTCCAGCTTACGTGCCGCAGCAATCGGATCGGCGCCCATCGCAATCAGGTGCGAAGGATCGAGGTTCATGCCGATCATGTCATCCACTTCGTGACGCAAGCGCAGCAGCGTGGACGGGTTATAGACCAACTGGCTCGGGAACTCTTCGATGGCGATCTGCTCAACGCCATGCTGTTTAGCGTGCTGGACGAACTTCTTCCACCATGGAATCGCCACTTCGTTCCACTGATAGTCGATCACCCCTGGCATATAATCCGGCCATGAGATAGTCGAGGTGATCCAGTTCGGCACACGATCCTCTGGCCCTCCCCCCGGCAATCCACTCATCATCACAATCTTTTTCACGCCCAGCTTGCCCGCCAGTTCTACCGCACGATAACTGCTTTTAGTGTGCGTCTCACCTAGTTCACCTGGCGCTAACGGGTTGCCTGAACAGTTAAGCGCGACGATGCGCATCTCACGTTCCGCCAACTCTTGTTTAAACTTTTCCAGCTTTTCTGGTGATGACAATAGTGCTTCCGTTTTCACATGTGGACACGGAGACCATCCACCTGCAGTCATTTCCACGCCGTTGATGCCATAACTTTTGACTTTATCCAGCATCGCCGCGAAGGGTAAATCCGCCAGAACGTCAGTACATAATGCAAGTTTCATTATTTAATCCTTTTATCTGGAGCGTTAATTACGCTTTCTCGAACTGTTCGATAAATTCTTGTTTGGTTTTTGCGTTGGCTAATAAGGTGGTTTTCACTTCATCGCCTAACAGATCGGCAATATTCGCCAGCACCGAAATATGTTCATTTTCAGTTGCTGCGACCGCGACCACGACAAAGACCACTTTGCCCCCTCCCCAGCTCACGCCATGGGGAAACTGGAAAACCTGAACACCGGTTTTTATTACCAGATCAAGGTTCTCTTTCGCACAGTGTGGAAAGGCAATGCCTGCACCGATATAGGTGGAAACGTTCTTCTCGCGTGCCAACATACCGTTAAGAAAACCGGGTTTAACGTAGCCCGCCTTTTCTAATGCATTTGCGGCTATTTCAATCGCTTGATTTTTATTGGCTGCCCGACATTGCAAATGCAGCGCATCATCCGTCAGTTTCAACATATTTAACTCCTCACGTATCGCGAGACGTCCGGCTATTAACGATAAAGCGCTGGTTGTTCTGGGATCACCACCTGATGTTTTTCGCCATCTTGCAGTGAGGCCAGTCCGGCATCACACACCAGCGCCACCACGTAACCATCCCAGGAGGAAGGACCGCTCATTTCGCGTTTGTCACGCACGCTATCAACGAAGTGCTGCACTTCACGATCGTAAGCGGTCGCAAAACGTTCCATGCAGGATTGCGCGATGTGATGCGCATTACCGTTGAGCGAACGCGTGCTGATAAACTGCTGTTCTGTCAGGGCCACAATGGCATTCTCACCAATCACTTCACAGCGGATGTCATAGCCGTAGTGGCAGTTCACAAACAACTCGTCGTCAATGCGCACGCCAGATTCGGTCTCGAAGATCACGATTAAGGGATCCTGCAAGTGCGGCAGTGCGCGGCTGGTTTTCTTGCGCGGTCTATCCACGCGTACTGAAGTGATGTTCTCATTCAGCAGATAACGGATGATGTCGATTTCATGCGTCGCTGAGTCATTGACCGCCATCTCCAGCGTGTAACTCTCTGGCACGGAGGGATTACGGTGAGCGCAGTGAATCAACATAATGTCACCCAACTCGCCCCCTTCAATCGACTGCTTCAGCGCCTGATAACCGGGATCAAAACGGCGCATAAAGCCCAGTTGCAATAGACGTTTACCCGCCTTTACTTCTGCATCGATAATTTCTTTGGATTCATCGGCCGTGGGCGTCAGCGGCTTTTCACAAAATACCGGTTTGCCCGCGTTAAAGGCCGCCAATATTTGTGCTT
Source organism: Erwinia sp. S63 (assembly GCF_016625195.1). Lineage (GTDB taxonomy): Bacteria > Pseudomonadota > Gammaproteobacteria > Enterobacterales > Enterobacteriaceae > Pantoea. The sequence continues at coordinate 89,184 of NZ_JACVUP010000009.1, read as the reverse complement.
TGTGTACCGGTCCAATCGAGCAGATAAACACTGCATCGACTAATTCGGAATGAATCATCTCCTCTGCATCATAAAAGGCGGTGGCACCGTATTCACTGGCAACCGCATCTGCCGCAGCGTGGTTAATATCGCAAACTGCAGTGACTTGCGCGCCAGAAATAACATGGTGGAAGCGTTTCAGATGGTCCCGGCCGATCATGCCCAGACCAATTAAGCCAATTTTGACTGTCATTTATTAATCCTCAGGTTAAAAACGAAATTTCTTTTCAATTTGTTCTAAGCTCAGGCCACGCGTTTCCGGCAGATATTTCACCAGCAGGATTAACATGACAACGTTGGTGACACCGAAGAAGCCGAAGGTCATGCCGCCGCCGTAGTGGCTCAGTAAGTAAGGGAAAATAGATTGAATAATAAAATCGAAGATCCACAGCCCAAATACCGCAAATCCCATACCGACGCCGCGCATTCTTAAAGGATAAATCTCTGCCAACATTAGCCAGAATACGGGGGCAATCCAGCCCTGCATAAATACCAGGAACACCAGCATTAAACCGAGAATAACGTAGGGAGCGTTGGCGAAATTGGCATGCAACGTATCGACACCGTTGACGGTTTCGGTGTGAAAGAACAATTTAAACGCCAGGCCAATCAACACCAGACTGACGGTCACACCCGCCTGACCGGTGAAGAACATTCTGCGACGTGAATGTTTACCAATCAGCGCCATCCCCAGTAGCGTCGCCAAAACGGATATGATGCCATTAGCCACCGCGCCAGTTACCGCAGCCGCATCACCGAGCCCAGTTGCTTTCAGGACGGTTGGCGCGTAGTACATGATGGTATTGACCCCCGTCACACGCGTTGCCAGCACGATCATCAAACCAATCAAAACCAGTTGAATCACCCAGCGATTTTTTAGCTCAGCGAAGAGATTAAACTTCAGCTGATCAGCCTTAACGATCTGCTGAATCTCTTTCACCTCGCGGTCTACTTCCTCTGGAAGGCGCAATGTTTTTAGCACCTTCACGGCTTTGTCGGTTTCACCTCGACGAATAAAGAAACGCGGTGATTCAGGCATCATCAGCATACCAATCCACAGCATTGCGCCGGGCAGTGCGGGGATGGCCAGCATAATGCGCCAGTTGTGCTGCATCTCCGGATACAGATTCACAATTGCGGCATTGACGGAGTACGCCAGGAATTGACCGGTCACAATCATTAATTCGTTTACCGTGACTAATCTTTCACGCTGGTTGGCTTGGGCTAATTCGGAAATATAAATAGGTACCGTGACGGAGGCACAGCCCACCGCTAGGCCCAGTATAAATCGCGCCACAATCATTGAGGGCACATCCCAGGCAAATGCAGTGCCTAAAGCGCCAAACATAAAGATAGCGGCAACCCATAGCAGGTTTTTACGCCTCCCCTGTTTATCCGATAAATATCCGCCGCACAATGATCCTAATGCCGCACCGAATAGCAGGAATGAGGTAATAAAACCTTCCTGAGTTGGCGTCAGATTCAGGTCATATTTCATGAAAATCAGCGCACCGGAAATAACGCCGGTATCGTAACCGAAGCACAAACCACCTATCGTTGATACGATAGTGATTAACCGCATGCGCTGAGGATTTTGCAGGTGAGTTTTATTATACATAGCTGTTCCATCTGGTTGTAAGGTAACACCGTAGCAAGCCGTAATATTGGTCAGTAATAGCTGATAAAATTTACACAGCTTGAGGTAGAACATTTATTTAATGCACGAAATGATTTTATTATTCCTGACAACGTTGAATACGCGGTCAGTTCCCTTATCGTTGCAACAACGTTATAACAAGGTGAATTTTAAAAACCAGCGGTGTCAGATTGTATGATTTCACAGCGTGCGCCAGGTCAAACATTTAAACTAAAAACAACAAATACAGGTGATGTAACTCACACTGACGATAATGTGTTTTGACATAGCAAGAATGGAGATAGCGTAAATATCACAATTTGAACAGATGTCGCCTGAATAAACACTCATCATCCGTAACACAATCACAGGGCCGTATCAGGTGAGTTTTTCGATTAACCAAAGAGGACTTTCAATTTTTATCCCTCTGCAGCAAAAGCAATTTTGATGACATTTACTCCATACGCTCTAAATTATCCTTAGGAACGTTATGAGCACCCTTTCACCTCTTAACAACAGCATTGTACTTTTCTAAAAGAACAATGCCTGATCAAAATTAAAAGTGTGATGGAGATCAACTTTGCTTTCGCCGCTATGCTTAAAAAACAATAAATCGATATTTTTAACATCCCAGGACACCATGAAAGACATTTAATATCAATGATTTATCTATTTTATAAAAAACAATTTTGATGATTACGAGGATATGAACTCATGTAAGAATAGCCGTATACCAACAGGAGCCATCATGATTACCTTTTGCCTGAACGAACATCCCTCCGCCCGTGGCTTCGACAACAGTTTACGTCCTCGCCTGGCATTTATGTGCAGAGCAGAAGGTCAGGAAGAAGCCATTCCACGCGTCATGCATAAACATGATGACCGCTTCGAAGTGATGTTTATTCGCTCGGGGAGTGGCATCTATAACATTGATGGGCGCGGCTATAACGTTAAGAAAGGCGACATCCTCCTTTTCAACGCCAACGTGCTGCACGATGAAAGCCCTGAGGCGACAGAAGATTTATTGATTTTCAGCTGCGGCGTCGAACAATTAAAGGTCGATGGCTTGCCTGTAAACGTTCTCACCACCCGTGCACAACCTGCGGTGATGCCTGCTGGCGAGTTTTATGATGAGATTTGCCAGTTGTTTGATCAGATGTGGACCCACGTTAACAGCAAAAGGCTTTACAGTGCTGAGATAGGCGATAATCTGCTCAGCGTTCTCTTATTACTATGCCGCAACCTTTGGATGGAGAACAAACAAGAGCATGAGACCAACAACACGTTATTAGGACAGCGCATCAAAGATTATATTGATAATCATTACAAAGAAGATATTGCGCTAAGTTCTATCACTGCTGCTCTAAATATGAATCAATTTTATCTGGCTCATGTTTTCAAAGACTACTCCGGATATTCACCTAAGCAATATCAAACCCGCCGTCGGATTGGCGAAGCACAGAATTTATTACTAAGCACCAATCTGGGTGTCACCGAAATCGCCAACGCCGTGGGCTATGATAACGTCAACAACTTCCATCGCATCTTTCATAATCTTGTCGGCATTCCGCCTGCGCGCTATAAAAAATTCTGGCTGACCGGGCAAATCAATCGTTAATTTTTCATTCCTCTAAAGCAAAATGCCCTCTTTCGAGGGCATCTTTTAACACCGCAAACTTATTTCAGAGTAATACGGGCAATACCGTCGGTGCCTTTAGTCGACGAATCTTTATTGAATTCCGCCTTCAGGGTCACGTACAGAGTATTGTTATCCGGTCCAATCAGCAGGCTGTTTGGATTCTGTTCGAATGACCAGCTGTTCTTCACTGCGTAAGTGGTGGCATCCAGCTGCAGCACTTTTTTCGATTCGCGCTGGCTGATGAAGATTTCATTGCGCTTAGCGTCGAATTTAATGCCCAGAGAATCGCCTTCGATACGCTTGATCACTTTACCGGTACGCTCATCAAACACCAACGTGGCTTTGCCTTTAGAGTCGTCGGTGACAAACAGGCGGCCGGTAGCGGGATCTTCTGCCATGTTCAGGAACAGGTACTCTTTACCGTCACCTGCAGTCCAGCGCTTCTCGATTTTGTGGGTGCGCGGATTGATCACCAGGATTTCGCCAGAACCGTTGGCCGCATAAATGCGCTCAGTCACCGGTGAATAAATAATGCCCGTTACCCATTTGCCAGCGTTCTTAATCTCAGTCTTCAGCTTGAAGGTCTTGGTATCCACCACGGAGATGTAACCTGGATCGGCCACACGACCGACATACAGCTCATTACCATGCCACAGCACTTCGCGCGCACCAGCCGGGTAACCTTCTTTGCTGATTTTGCCCGGGAACACTAAGCGCTGCAGCACTTTGCCGCTCTGCGCGTCAACTTTAGAGATGGCGCCATCCAGGGAGTTGGTGGTGTAGAACACGCTACCCTGCTCATCAATAGCGGTGCCGAAGTTTTTCAGATCGGTGTGAGTTTCACCTTTAGTGGCTAAGGTTGCTGGATCGAGACGATAGATTACGCCGCCGTTCACATCTTTGAATGCCTGCGCGCTGGCCACAAACAGGGCTTTAGACGCCGGTGAGTAGGCCATTTCATACAGACCATCGCCCAGGTCGCGTTTCATCACTGCGGTATCAACCGGTTTTACGGTTTCAGCGGCTGGCGCTTCGGCTTTTTTGGCTGGTGCCTGGCAAGCTGTCAGGCTAAAGGCTGCGGCGATCGCCATGGCGACAGTGGCTTTACGCGGGCTAAACAACGATTTCATGCTGAACTCCATCAATGGATCAACGGCTCCGACCACATTAAGGTGGGCGGAAAACATAAGAAGAATGAGAATCATACGCATTAACTTAGCGTAAGCAAATATTCACGTAGATTTATGTGCTAATTCCACCCGGCTTACTCAATTCGCCGCCTGCTTTGACGCTACCTGATATTAAAAACCTGCCAAATATTGCCGAATAAAAGTGAAAACACCAGCAACTAACAGGTTATAAATCCCTCCAGATGACTGAATTAATTCGTGTTTACACATTATTACACTTCAAATTGAATCCTTGCGAGATTCTATAAAGCAAATGATTATCATTGGCGTTCGTAATTAGATCGAACCTTCATTTACTCTGCCCTTTTGGGTGGGGGTAGATGAGCGCCAGCATAACAACCGAAGCGTAATAGCTTCGTATAACAATCATTTATCACGGAAACTATTATGTCTTCGAACGGCAGGGAATCAGGCATCCGCAAAACGTTTAGCGTTTCATTGTTGGCGATGGCAGTACACGCCCTTCTCAACCCCACTTTGGCGCAGGCTGCCGATACGACTCAGCAGGATCTGGTGGTCAATGCCACCAGCAGCGACAGCAGCGATGACACAGAAAAGCAGGACTATGCGGTGAAAACTACGCGAGCAGGCACCAAGCTGCTGCTCACCCCGCGCGATGTGCCGCAATCAGTGAGCGTGGTGACGCAACAGCGTATGCAGGATCAGCAGCTGCAGACTGTCACCGACGTGTTAAATAACACCACTGGTATCACCAGCAATTTGGTGGATTCTGAACGTTCTGAATACTATTCCCGCGGCTTCAAAATCACTAACTTCACCTTTGATGGTATTCCCACTTCTACGGGTGATAACTGGAACTACGGTGACGCGGCATCTGATACCGCCATTTATGATCGTATTGAAGTGGTACGCGGCGCGACGGGCCTGATGACTGGGGCTGGCAGCCCTTCCGCTTCGGTCAATATGGTGCGTAAACACGCCGACAGTAAAGATTTTACTGGCTCGGTCAGCGCCAGCTATGGCAGTTGGAACAAACAACGTTATGTCGCTGATATCGCCGGGCCGTTGAACAGTGAAGGTTCGCTACGCGGGCGCGTGGTAACGGGTTATCAGGATCAGGACAGTTGGCTCGATCGCTATCATAAAAATAAGAAGTTCCTTTATGGCGTGGTCGATGCGGATATCACCACTAACACTACCCTTTCATTAGGTTATGACTACGAAAAGGCCGATACGCGCGATCCTACCTGGGGTGGCTTACCGGATTTCTACAGCAACGGTTCTCTTACGCATTATAACCGCAGCCTGAACTCTGCCGCCGATTGGACTTACTATCACACTGAGATACAGAAGGTTTACGCCGATCTGGTGCATAACTTCGATAACGGCTGGAGCTTCCATGTGAATGGTACCCATGCCAAAAATACCTTTAGCGATAAGTTGCTTAACCTGTATAGCGCATTCCCTGACGAGAGTACCGGCGAAGACGTCACTGGCTACGGCAGCCTGGACCGCGGTAAACGTGAACTGACCTCCGTTGATGGTTACGCCAGCGGCCCGTTCGAGTTACTCGGCCGTCAGCACCAGCTTATGGCAGGTTTGAGTTACAGCCGCCAGCACAACCAGACCTACAGCCAGGATGGCGTCACTGACCTGAATGAATATGATATTACCGCCGCTGATATGGGGCCATTTAACAACAACTGGAACGGCAATCTTGCTGAGCCGCAATGGCAAGGTTGGTATCTGAATGCCAATGATGTCATTCGCCAGAAGTCTGCTTATACCGCCGCGCGTATTTCATTGGCCGATCCGCTGTCATTGATTATTGGTGCTCGCTACACCGAATGGAGCACTAACGGTAGCAGCGGCGATATGACCCAGCACAACACCACGCCGTATGCTGGTCTGGTGTATGACATCAATGATACCTGGTCTGCGTATGCCAGCTATACGTCAATTTTCCAGCCTCAAACCTATCGCAATAGCTCAGGCCACTACCTTTCTCCGGTTACCGGAAAAAGCTACGAAACGGGGTTAAAATCGGCCTGGTATGACGGTCGTCTGACCGCGACCTTTGCGGTATTCCGCATTCAGCAAGAAAATGTCGGGACAGCAGAGGATAGCGTCTACGTTAATAACAGTAGTGAGCAGGCCTACACCGCCACTAAGGGCGCACGCAGCAAAGGCGCCGAGTTTGAACTGAACGGTGCGCTTACCGACAACCTGCAATTAACCTTCGGCGCAACGCGCTATGTGGCGCGTGATTCGGATGGTCGTTTTAACCCTGATCAACCGCAAACCCAGTTCAAGCTGTTTACCCGATACAACGTACCGATGTTGCCTGACCTGACCATCGGTGGCGGTATTAACTGGCAAAACCGCGTGTTTGAGGATGTCAGCTCGCCCGATGGTGGTACGCAGCGCGTCTATCAGGGCAGCTATCCACTGGCGAATCTGTTTGCGCGTTATCAGGTCACCAAACAAGTTGCCGTGCAGGCTAACGTCGATAACTTATTCGACCGCGAGTACTACACCTATATGAACAACTATGTCTACGGTGAACCGCGTAACTTCTCGGTTAGCGTGTCATATCAGTTCTGATATAAAAATCCCCGGCTTGAGGCCGGGGATTCTTTCTGCATCAGGCTTTATTTTTATAGTTAAAACTAATCTGCGAATTCTGTTCACGCGGTAACCGCCGCGCTTCCAAATATACTGATTTCCAGTACGGATTATTCAGCGATGAGCGCATCACGCCCTGGCTAACCGAAGCGTGGAGAAATTGATGATCGGTGTCATAAAAGCCCACGTGTAACTCGCGTTTGATGCGAAAGAACACTAAATCACCGGGTTGCAAATGCGCCTTATCAACTGGCTGCCCCATGGCAATTAACTCACGCGTCGTGACACGATCCATCGGAATATTGAAACGATCTTTTAAGGTGCGCCAGACAAAGCCGGAGCAATCCACCCCGTTTAATTGCGTGCCACCCCACTGGTATTTGGTGCCTTCCCATGAGTGCATCTGATCGTGTAATGCCGCGATCACCGGAATCAAATCGGGTTGCTTACCACCATCGGTTGAAGCATCGACGCTCTCTTCCGCAGGGGCATGAGAAGTTTTGGAAGAGCAACCTGCCAGGGTAATAAAAAACAGGCAGGCGAAGATTTTGCTGGCCGCAGAGTTGATCATGAGAAGACGTTTTCGCTGAGGGAGACAGTGGTTAGAGATTTATACCGCAAAAAAGTTGCAAAAATAAATAGCTCGCCGCTGAATTCTTTTAATCCTCTTCTTTTTTACCTAAGTTTACGCAAAGGTAACATCATGTATTTGAGATAAAAATTAACTATTCTTTCGCCAATCTTCGCTTTCAAGGTTATTTATTCGCCCGACTCTGCTGCTATTTCATCCCACAATCGGTATCAACCAGCCGATGGTGGAACACGGGTAACTGTTTATTGTTTGGCTTTACTGCGTAATGGCGACTCCGGCAGGAACAACGACAGAATAAATGCCACTGCCATCACCACCGCTGCCATTTGAAAAGCCGCATGCACCGCTTCGCTAAATACCTGCAAATAAGCTTGCTGCACATCATAAGGCAAATGGTGCACGGCGTTAGGATCTAGCGTTGCGGGTAATTTATCGCCCTTTTCGACCAGCTCAGTCAAACCCGATTTCAATACGTGGCTAAACATCGCACCAAACAACGCCACACCAATTGAACCGCCCACCGAACGGAACAACGTGACGGAGGATGTGGCGACGCCAATGCGGTCTGGCGTCACACTGTTCTGCACCGCCAGCACCAGCACCTGCATCACCATCCCCATGCCCATTCCGAGCACGCAGGCGTAGAGATAAATCTGCCACAGCGCAGATTGCAGGGTGAGCGTCGTCATAAGAGCCATCCCGACGGTTGCCAGCAGTGTTCCGCCAATCGGGAACAGTCGATAGCGACCGGTACGACTGATGATGCGTCCGCTGATAATCGATGTCACCAGCAGTCCACCCATCAGCGGCAGCAACTGCAACCCAGCTTCGGTCGGGGTTGAGCCTTTTACCACCTGCAAATAGAGCGGCAGGAAAGTCACACTACCAAATAGCGACATCCCGACGATAAAGGCCATCAAACTGGAAAGGGAAAAGCTGCGATTACGGAACAAGCCCAGCGGAATAATCGGTTCCCACGCGCGACGCTCCTCATAAATAAAGCCAATTACGCCCACCAAACCAAATGCCAAAATGCACCACAGCACGGGATCGCCCCACGCACGCAGCGTGCCACCTTCGCTGGTGAAAAGCGTAATCCCCACCAGCGCCAGGCTGAGACATACGGCACCGGGATAATCGATCTCGTGCGGTTTACGTTTGCTATCCGCTTTAAATACTGCGTTGATAATCAGTAGCGCGAACAGGCCCAGTGGCAAATTGATATAGAAAATCCATCGCCAGGAGGCGTGCTGCACGATAAAGCCGCCGAGTAACGGGCCAACCACCGTCGCCAAACCAAATACCCCGCCAAACAACCCCTGGTATTTGCCGCGATCGGCCGGCGGGATGACATCCGCCACCGCTGCCATGCTGACCACCATCAGCCCCCCGCCGCCCAGACCTTGCAGGGCGCGAGTAAAGATCAGTTGCTCCATATTTTGTGCCAGTCCGCACAAAGCTGAGCCAATCAGGAACAGGACAACGGAGATCTGCAGCACCGTTTTACGGCCAAACAGGTCACCAAATTTGCCGTACAGCGGCACAACGATGGTGGACGCCAGCATATAGGCCGTCACGATCCACGACAGGCGATCCAGCCCGCCCAATTCACCCACAATGGTGGGCAACGCGGTTGAGACGATGGTCTGGTCGAGTGCAGAGAGCAGCATCACCAGCATTAGTGCGCCCATCAGCAAGCGGACGGAAGGTGGACTCTCTTCCCCGCAGCCCGATCGCGGCGCTAATGTTTCAGGTTTCATAACAGACACCAATTGAAATTAATTAAATACACAATTAATATTGATCGAAGTCTGACATGAAACAAGTGAGCGCGTAAAGATGACCGCACAAAAAGTCCCTGCTGATGATAAGGCAACCATTGCCAAACCCCGCCGTCCTGGGCGTCCGCGTGGCGGTGCCATCTCTGCACAACAGCGCGAGCATTTATTGGATATCACGCTGGCACTTTATGCCGAAAGCGGCATCGCTGAAACCTCGCTGAATGCAATCGCTCGTAAGGCTGGCGTGAGTCCGGCGATGCTTAACTATTACTTTCAGTCGCGCGAATCGTTGTTAGATGTGGTGGTTGAGGAGCGCTTTTTACCGTTACGCCAGCGGCTGGAAGCGCATTTTGATGGGGAGATAAGTGACCCTGTCACCACACTCAGTGGATTCATCTGTGAAATCGCTGATATCGTTCTGAACAACGACTGGTTCGCCCCATTATGGATGCAAGAAGTCACCAGCGGTTCGCACGGCTTAGGTCAACACATCAAAGAACGTTATGGTCATGCGGGGCGTGACAAAGTCAGGGCGTTGATTGTTCGCTGGCAACAGCAGGGTTTATTGAATGCAGCGTTGAATCCCGATTTGCTGATGACCTCCATCCTGAGCATGATACTAGTGCCCTTCACACGCTTCGCCAATGAGCCGGAGTCTGATACGGAGCTGATTGTACAGCACACACTTAGCCTGTTCTGCCAGGGGATCCGCCCGGTCAGCTAACCCGTTTTCTGCCTCGCAACTACACTGTTGAAATGACATTCTGCGAGCAGGAAAATATGATGATTTTAGATGCCGATACCGATTTACAGCTTGAGCGTACCCTGCAAGTACCCGCCGATGTGATTTGGCGCTGCTGGACCACACCAGAACATCTCAAACACTTTTTTGTGCCTATGCCTCATAAGTTAGTCAGTTGCGATATCGATCTGCATCCTGGTGGTCGGTTCAATACGGTTTTTGAGGTGGAGGGGAATGAAATGCGCAACGAAGGGGTATTTCTGGAGCTGATACCTGGTCGGAAGCTGGTTTTTACCGATACCTATACTGAGGGATGGAAACCTGCTGAGCATCCTTTCATGACCGCAATATTGCTACTGGAACCGCTCAATCCTCATGCGACCCGCTATGTTGCCATTGCCAGGCATCGCAACGCTGAAGCGCGCGCCGAACATGAAAAAATGGGCTTTCATAGCGGCTGGGGCATGGTTGCCGATCAGCTTGAGGCCTATGCCCAGATGCTTTAATGGGCACCTGCGGTTTTCTTGATAATGAGCCTACTTAAAGGCTCATGGGCAATGAAGCTCTACTTAAATTCCTTGAGCCAGGATTAACCTACTACTTCAATAAAAACATGAAGACCTTCGTGGCCTACAAGATCAACCTGCTCGACGATAACAACAAACTCGGTCTGCCGAATGATGACCAGGTAGCATTGGGTCTGGTGTATCAGTTCTAATATTTTGCAAGGCCAGCAATGCTGGCCTTTTTCGACTACTCGCAGTTAAGTTTGCCACGGGGCAATTACTCGATCACCAATTGGACCTTTTTGCCCATCGCCGCAACCATACCCACTAACGAATCAATGGTAAATTTTTCTGTTTTTAGATTAACCACATCTGAAACTCGGGGTCTGGAAACGTGCAGGATCTTTGCCGCTTCAATCTGCTTATGGCCACTTGCCGTCATCCATTCAGAAATTTCAGTCATTAGCTGCTTCTTTAATTCGTCGGCTCGGTTAATTTCTTCACGAGATTGTGTCAGAAGGGAGTCCGCTTCAGCCGATTCGAATCCAAGGTCAGCAAAAATATTGCTGCCCGCTTTGGTGATATGCCGCGACTGAGTATCGATTTTATCGGTCATGTTAGTTTTCTCCGTTCTTCGATAACTGCTTTATAACGCTCGATGATTATATTCACATCTTTGGGGCTGGTTTGTTGTGTTTTCTTTTGGAAGGCATGTATGACATAAATGGCTTCAACAAATTTTGCCACATAAACGACGCGATATTCGCCATCATTGCCTTTTATTTTGACCTCAATAACACCTGCTCCCCAGCGATTCACAGCCTTGTAGTGAGTGGGATTATGCCCATTTTGAATTTTGTGAAGTTCAAATCCAACGTCCTTTTTCACCTCATTGGGGAACATTTTGATGTCCTCCAGCGTTGTACCACGCCAGTCTAAATCCTTTTCATCCATTTCTGTGTGCTCCACACCACTCCATTTGTGTATAAAATATTATACACACCTAAATGTGCGGAACAAACTTCACGCAATAAAAAACCCCGCATTTGCGAGGCTTCTCTCAAACTAATGTGTTTACGGATACAACCCGCGATCCTTCCTTGCCAGCAGAATTCGCTCGCAGGCAACGGCGTAAGCTGCCGTTCGCAGCGTCACGTTGAGCGCATCGGCTTTCTGCCACACGGCTTCAATCGCGTGCTGCATAATACTGTCCAGCCGTTGATTGATCTCCTCTTCGCTCCAGAAGAAGCTGGAGAAGTCCTGCACCCATTCAAAGTAACTCACCGTCACACCGCCCGCATTCGCAATCACATCTGGCACCACAGCAATGCCGCGTTGCTGCAAGATATCATCGGCTTCCGGCAACGTCGGGCCGTTTGCGCCCTCAATGATCAGGCGACACTGAAGCTGGTTGGCGCGTTCAGCCGTGATCTGTCCCTCCAGCGCGGCTGGCACCAGAATGTCGTAAGGTTGTGTCCAGAAGTGTTCATCCGCGATGTGATCAGCGCCGGGGAAGCCCGCGATGCTGCCGTGAACCTGTTGCCACGCCTGTAACGCCGGGATATCGAGTCCACTGTGCAGATAAAGTGTGGCTTTGTGGTCCTGAACCGCCACCACTTTCGCCCCCAATGCATGGAATAGCTCGGCGCTGACGCTGCCAACATTGCCAAAGCCCTGCACCGCTACGCGGCTGCTCGCGACGTCAATCCCCAGTTTCTCTGCCGCACGGCAGCCGGTGACAAACACGCCTCGACCCGTAGCTTTAACCCGTCCCAGCGAGCCGCCCAAATGCACCGGTTTGCCGGTGACGACACCGGTGGTGGTCGCGCCAACGTTCATCGACCAGGTATCCATCATCCACGCCATCACCTGCGCATTAGTGCCGACGTCAGGCGCAGGAATATCCTGCTGTGGGCCAATCATATTACCGATTTCGCTGGTATAGCGCCGCGTTAAACGCTCCAACTCTTTATGAGACAAGGTGGTGGGATCGACGCGTACGCCACCCTTCGCTCCGCCAAACGGCAGGTTGAGCGCAGCGCACTTCACCGTCATCCACGCGGAGAGCGCCATCACCTCCTGCAACGTCACATCAGGATGAAAACGCACACCGCCCTTGCCCGGTCCGCGCGACAAGTTGTGCTGCACGCGATAGCCCTCAAAATGACGCACTGTGCCATCATCCATTTCCAATGGAATATCAACGATTAATGCCCGTTTGGGATGCGTCAAGGTATCGGCCCAGCGACTCAAATCGCCCAGTAGAGGCAACACGCGTTCGACCTGCGTCAGATAGGTTGACCAGGCTGAGTGACGCTCACCCGTCACATAGGAAAGTTCAGACAAACTGACCTCCAGATTTTACTGTCAGGATAGGAAAACGCCGCCCACGGCAAAATGGCGGCGAGAGGATTGGTTCAGCCGTGCAGGCCGAGTTTTTTCTCCAGATAGTGGATGTTGGTGCCACCCTGCTGGAAATGTTCGTCGGACATGATTTTCATCTGCAGCTCGACGTTGGTCTTGATGCCGTCGATGATCAGTTCCGCCAGCGCATTTTTCATGCGCGCGATCGCCACTTCACGGGTGTCACCGTAGGTGATCAGCTTGCCGATCATGGAATCGTAGTACGGCGGTACGCTGTAACCGGCATAGATGTGCGATTCCCAGCGCACGCCAAAACCGCCTGGCGCGTGGAAACGGGTGATCTTGCCCGGGCTCGGCAGGAAGGTGTTCGGATCTTCGGCGTTGATACGGCACTCTACCGCATGACCGCGAACAATCACGTCTTCCTGTTTGATCGACAGCGGCTGACCGGCAGCAATACGCAGCTGCTCTTTGATCAGATCCACGCCGGTGATCATCTCGGTCACCGGATGCTCCACCTGAATACGGGTGTTCATCTCGATGAAGTAGAACTCACCGTTTTCGTACAGGAATTCGAAAGTACCCGCACCGCGGTAGCCGATATCGATACAGGCTTTCGCGCAGCGCTCGCCGATAAAGCGACGCAGTTCTGGCGTGATGCCCGGTGCTGGTGCTTCTTCAACCACTTTCTGGTGACGACGCTGCATCGAGCAGTCACGTTCAGCCAGATAGATGGCGTTGCCCTGGCCGTCGGCCATCACCTGAATCTCGATGTGACGCGGGTTCTCGAGGAATTTCTCCATGTAGACCATGTCGTTGTTGAAAGCCGCTTTGGCTTCCGCTTTCGTCATGCCGATGGACTGCTCAAGATCCTTTTCATTGCGCACCACGCGCATACCACGACCGCCGCCGCCGCCGGAGGCTTTGATGATCACCGGATAACCGATGCGCTTGGCGATGGCACGGTTTTTATCCATGTCTTCGGTCAGCGAGCCATCAGAACCTGGCACGGTCGGTACGCCGGTTTTCTTCATGGCGGTGATCGCAGACACTTTGTCGCCCATCAGGCGGATGGTGTCGGCTTTCGGGCCGATGAAGATAAAACCAGAGCGCTCAACCTGCTCGGCAAAATCGGCGTTCTCAGAGAGGAAGCCGTAGCCCGGGTGGATCGCCACGGCGCCGGTAATTTCGGCGGCAGAGATCAGGGCCGGGATGTTCAGGTAGCTTTTGACCGACTGCGCCGGGCCGATGCAGACGGTTTCGTCCGCCAGCAGCACGTGCTTCAGATCGCGGTCAGCAGTGGAATGAACCGCAACGGTCTTGATGCCTAATTCTTTACACGCGCGGAGAATTCGCAGAGCGATCTCACCGCGGTTAGCAATGACAATTTTATCCAGCATGCTTCGCCTCGTTATTCGATGACGACCAGCGGCTCGTCAAATTCAACCGGTTGGCCGCTTTCCACCAGGATCGCCTTCACAACGCCGGATTTATCGGCTTCGATCTGGTTCATCATTTTCATCGCTTCAACGATGCACAGGGTGTCGCCGGCGTTTACTTTCTGGCCGACTTCAATAAAGGCTTTTGCGTCCGGGCTCGGGGTGCGATAGAAAGTTCCGACCATCGGAGAACGCACGATGTGGCCAGTGATTTCTGGCTTAGCCGCTTCTGCAGGCGCAGCAGCGACCGGCGCAACGGCGGTCGCCAGCGCAGTCTGCTGCATCACTGGCGCAGCGTAAGCCTGTTGCATCATCGGGTAGCCGGCATTAGCAGGTGAACGGCTGATACGAACTGACTCTTCGCCTTCAGAGATTTCCAGCTCGGAGATGCCGGACTCTTCAACCAGTTCGATCAGTTTTTTAATTTTACGAATATCCATGAAAAACTTTTCCTACGCGTTATCAACTCGCAGCAGTTATAGCAGAGGGGATTCTTGAGCAGGACATAGGGAGTTCAGTTGGGGTTATAAGGAAAAGGTGGCGGAGTGGATCGTGGGTCATCTGAATTTTATCCCGAGGTGGGGATATCTTGGATAATATTGCAGTCTTAAAGGTAAACGACATATTAGGGAGGCGTAATCTTATTACGCCTCTGATGAATAACCGTTACTTCTTCAGACTAATTTTCTGCAGGGCTTCCCACAGCCGCGTCTTATCACCCTGTTCCAGATTCGCTTGATCAAGCGTGTGCAGAAAGGCGGCTTTATCGATGAAAGGTTTTCCCTGGGCTAACTGCGCACGGATACCGCTCAGAATGCTGGCGCTCAGCACATTAATTTTGCTTCTGACCTGATCCAGCGGCAAAGGCTGCCAACCTTGTTCAGGTGTGGACAGCCAATCTGCGCGATAGCGATATTGAATCGCTTTTGCTGCATCCATCTGAGCCTGCACAAAGGGTTTCACAGACTCGCCCGCTAAGCCCAGCTTTTCGGCTTGCTGCACAGCACTGGCCAGCACTTTTTCTTCTTGCGGCAGATCTTCAATCGCAAGATGATTGGCAGCTTTATAACCGGCCACATCCTTCATATAGGACAGGCGTTGATTGATCAGGGAAGCCACATCGCTATCAATGACAGGTGCCGCCAGCGCAGTTGCCGAGCAAGACAACCCAATTAACAAAATGATTTTACTGAAATAATTCCGCTTCATCTCTCTTAGCCTCTTTTTCCATGAGTTACATTGCGTCGCTAATTTAACTTTTTTTTACTGGCACCGAAACCTTTCCGCCCCCTCCAGCGAACTGATGTATTGAGTCACTAAAACCGGACCTCCCTTACATCGCAGGAGCAGATAATGAAATCGTTTAAAACCCTCGTTTGTACTCTGAGCATCACCGCCGCATTGGGCCTCTCTGCCACCGCTTTTAACGCCAGCGCCGCGCTGCCGGTTGGCGCAAAAGCACCAAATTTTGAACTGCAAGGTGCATTAGCCGGCAAACCATTGACCTTCTCGCTGCAAAAAGCGCTGCAAAAAGGGCCAGTGGTGCTTTACTTCTTCCCGGCCGCATTCAGTGCGGGCTGTACGATTGAAGCGCATGACTTCGCCGAAGCCACTGACAACTTCACCAAAATGCACGCCACAGTTATTGGTGTGACTGCAGGCAATACCGATCAGGTGAGCGATTTCTCTAAACTGGAGTGCCGTGACAAATTCGCTGTTGCCGCCGACCCAGGTGCTAAAGTGGCCGCTCAGTATCAAACCACCATGCAGATGAAAGGCAAAACCCTTTCCGATCGTACCTCTTATGTGATTGCGCCTAATGGCGACATCCTGCTGAGTTACACTGATAGAAACCCAGATACGCACATCGAGAAAGCCCTCGCCGCCGTGAAGCAGTACGACGCTGCACATCCGCAAACTAACTAAGCAAAGAGGCCAGCGATGTTAACCGCCATGCTGGCCGCCTTTATTGGCGGCATCATTCTGAACTTAATGCCCTGCGTCTTTCCGGTCATCTCCCTGAAAGCGCTCGGCCTGTTGCGCCACACTGACAATGCCGCCAACGCGCGTCGTGAAGGTCTAGGCTTTTTACTGGGCGTGATCGTTACCATGATGGCGCTGGCGGGTATTTTGCTGGCCGCGCGTGCAGGCGGTGCTGCTGTAGGCTGGGGATTCCAGTTACAGTCCCCCCCTGGTGATTGCACTGCTGTCACTGGTGATCCTCGCCGCAGCGCTTAATCTGCTCGGCGTATTTGAAGTGGGCCTGTCGGTACAACGTGTTGGATCCGTTGAAATCAATCGCGGCGCCTTCTTACGTTCTGCACTCACTGGCGTGTTGGCGATTTTGGTTGCCACCCCTTGTGCGGCACCGTTTATGGCTAGTGCGATCGGCTATGCCCTGGTGCAACCCCCTGCTGTGGCGCTGGTGATCTTCTTCGCCCTGGCACTCGGTTTCGCAGCGCCTTTCACACTGATTTCTCTTTTCCCTCAGCTGGCGAGATTCTTGCCTCGTCCAGGCGCATGGATGGATGTACTGAAGCGCGGTTTAGCCTTCCCAATGTTTGGCGCTTATGCCTGGCTGGTGTGGGTGCTCGCGCAACAAGCAGGCAGCGCGGCATTGGCTACACTGTTAGCAGCCTCTGTGGTGGTGGCATTCGCGGGCTGGCTATATGGGATGGCGCAACATCGCCGCTTTGCCGGTAAAGGCCATAAAGTGCTGTTCGCCGTGACCGCCGTGTTGGTTATCGCCGTGCTGGCCCCACTACCACAGTTAATTCAACCGGGCGCAGCGCTGGCAGGTGATCAGGTAGCCAGCCAACTCACTAAAGAGAAGTGGACACCGCAAGCCGTCGCCTCTCAACGTGGACACGGTAAAGCCATCTTTGTCGATTTCACCGCCTCATGGTGTATTACCTGTCAGGTGAATGAAAAAACCTCCCTTTCGACGCAGGCAGTGAAAGACGCGTTGGCAAAAACCGGTACGGTGTATATGGTGGCGGACTCCACCAAGTTTAATCCCGATGTCGATGACGCCATGAGCGAGTTTGGTCAGGGCGGACTCCCGATGTATCTGGTTTACCCCGCCGATGGCGGGCCGCCAAAAGTGCTACCGCAAGTGCTGACACCGAGCATTGTGGTGAATGCGCTGCAAGCGGCCAGCACCAAGGCGTAATTGTTTCAAGGCGGATTATGCAAGCAAGTGATAGCGCGCGCGAAAGTTGGCCCGCGCTAATGGAACAGGCGCAGGCGGGCGATCAGCTCGCCTACACCCGACTGCTCAAAGCATTAGTGCCGGTGATACGCGGGCAAATACGCCAACAACTCACCGACCAGGCATTAGTGGAAGATGTGATTCAGGATGTGCTGTTAACGGTGCATCGGGTGCGTCACACCTATGATCCTGCCTACCCGTTCTTACCCTGGCTGATGGCCATCATCTCCGCTCGCGCCGTGGATGCCCTGCGGCGACGCGGACGCCATCAGCAATGGGAAGTCCATGAAGAAACGCTAACTGAAGCTGCCATTGCGCCAGAGGCACCATCGCTGGATACACAAGAGGAACTGGCTGGCTATCTGCGCCAGCTTCCCTCGCGCCAGCGCGAGATTGTCGAACATGTTCACTTGCGCGAAATGAGCCTGACGGAAGCGGCAGAACATAACAATTTAAGTGTGGCAGCGGTGAAGTCGCTGCTGCATCGCGCGCTGAGCAATCTGCGTCGCTTTGGAGCACATCATGAATAACCATGACCTGTTAATCGAAAAACTCAGCCGCGACATGCAGCCCGTTCAACCAACGCGGCCGACTTATTGGCGTGTCTTAGTGTGGCTGCTATTGGCACTGCCCTGCGGCATCGTCGCCAGTTTTCTGGTCCAGCGTACGTTAACCGATTGGTCACAACCCGGTGCGATGCGCGCGCTCATCCAGTTGGCGCTGGCGTTTGTTCTCGGTTTGTTCGCGATTCGTAATGCGTTCAATATGAGCATCCCTGGCCGCCGCAGTGTCAGTTGGAAAGTGCTGCTGCCGCTGGGTTTATTGTGGTTGGGATTGAGCCTGAGCAGTATCCCGCACGCCGTAGTGGAGGCACATGATAATGACAGCACGCGCTGTTTTACCTTCCTGTTAGTGGTGAGCACACCGATGATGGTGCTGATGATTGCCAGTTTACGCAAGACACGTGCACTCCATCCGGTACGCAGCCTGGCGATGGCCGGACTGGGCATATCCTGCATGGCCGTCACCATGCTGGCGTTTTGCCATCCGGTGCATCTGCATCCCATGGATTTCGTGATGCATCTGGCCGCCATTGCGGTGATTATTGTTCTGACAGTGCTGCTTGGTCGCCGCTGGGTAAGATTGGGTTGAGGTGATAAAAGGATGTCATTCTCCCTATTAAAATAGAAAACAGGAGTCTGGCTCTCATTAAATCTACCTCATCCCTATCCTTTCATGTGTTAAGTTAATTAATGGAGAGAGGCAATCAAGTGAAGGAATACACATGCCAGTGCTTAACAAGGGGGATTCAAATATGGCCATAATGCCAATGTCATACAGCCCCAATACATTACAACGACGTTTTGAGATTATTGATGAGTTTGAAATGGGTAGTTCTACTTACTGGATTATCTATGATCGCAAAACACCTTTTTCAGCAGTCGTCG
This sequence comes from Erwinia sp. S63, assembly GCF_016625195.1. Taxonomy (GTDB): domain Bacteria; phylum Pseudomonadota; class Gammaproteobacteria; order Enterobacterales; family Enterobacteriaceae; genus Pantoea. The sequence continues at coordinate 70,011 of NZ_JACVUP010000009.1, read as the reverse complement.
ATGCTGGTCCAGCATTAATTGAGAACGATTTACGCCATCGCGTTATTGCTACGTTGGAACTGATTCGCGTTGAAAATTTTGATGGGCTCAGCGTAAAGTCATTCTGGCAAGATGCTGCCGCGCTGCAGGTTGAAGGGGTTGTGGTACAAGAGATCATGCAAGGTTTTGGTCTGGCAACCCGCATGTATGAAACCTTGGTGGTGCATCAAAACATCACGCTGATGAGTGATCATCACCACTATGAAAGAGTAAATAATTAGCCTGAATCATCTTTGTCCACGCGTAAACAGCCATTGTGACATGGCTGCTTACCCAATTTAAGAATCTAATTTTAAATGAATGGTTATGGATTATTCCAGATTACGATTAATGCGCATAACTACATTCATAGGCAAATTCTTTGTTGGATGCCCCTTTTCGAACCGCCATTGATTTACCGCTCGAATGACAGTGTCATTAAAAAGACCATCCGGCGTTGATTCGCTGATACGCATTTCACTCACCTTTCCCTCCGCATCAACGTCAAAAACAAATTTAACATGCCCTTCGATGTGATTTTTAAATGCGTAATATGGATACATCGGTCGATCTATCCTGAGCGCTTTAGGCATCTCAACTGCATTTTGGTTAGCAGGTGGGGAGCTAGTGCTGCAACCCAACAATGCGAGAGTGATTAAGATGAGAATAACCCTGAACATAACAACCTCCTGTTGTTGATAATCATTCTCATGTTATCATCCCTGCATATCAACAAGATAGCGCCAATTTTCTGTAAAAGGTGCGTAAAAAGCCTTGAACACCCTAATCCGCCATCGAGATTAAGGAATAATCGCAGATGAAGAAAATCATATTTATCTCTATGCCCAGCCCAACATTAATGAGAGCGCCGGGATTTGGCGGAGGCGGCGGCTTATTCACTCACTTTCGCGAGGGTGAATATATCCACGCTGTGCAAAAGGAAATTGATAAAACCCCATTGAACTGGCAATTTACCAGTGACACTACTGAATCGAATATTGAAGAACTTATGGAATCAGGCGTCGAGTTACTGGTCCTTGCCCCCGGCCTGCGTTTCATGTTTTATCGAAAAAATTTTGATAAGCAACGCATTGTGTTCCTCACCACCATGGAATTTATGAGTAACGACGTCCGCCCTGTAATGCGTAAAATACGGGAACGGGAAGATGAGTGACCACAAGGAAGCGTTTGAGTGATTGATTTTGAGGGTTTCAGTTTAAAAGCAACTGATTATGATAGTGTTTTACCCGCAGCAGATAAGGTATCAACGCATTACGTTGATGGATTACGCTATCGGTTTTATCGAGGCGTTTTTCAACCCGAGAATATTGTGATTGTCTATCACGGCGGCGGAGTCAGTATGGATGCCGGATACGGCATTCTTGCCTGTCAATTGGTTACCCTAAGTAATCTATCTGTCTGTTTAGTGGATATGCGTGGCCACGGCGAATCAGTCGGCGAAAAGGGCCATCTATCTCATCCCATCAGGCTCTGGCAAGATGTTGATCGAATTATCACAGAATTGAAACAACATTATCCTCACGCCAAATATCAACTGCTAGGCCATTCAAGCGGCGCGGGTATGTTGATAAATTACTTTACTCGCTATAAGCCAGAACATCAGATAAACCAATTAATTTTATTGGCACCAGAATTAGGGCCTTTTGCGCGAGGTATTCATCGTAAGAAAAGCGATACGCCTTTTGCCCAAGTCAGGCAATGGCCGTTTATATTGAATGCGTTCTCTCAAGGAAAGTTTTGCGGAAACTACCCAGCTGTGCAGCTGAATTTTCCTAAAAATATCGGCAATGTTGCCGGGCAGATGGTTGATCGTTACAGCGTCAATATGGCCAATGCTCTAACACCTCGCTCGCCAGACAAACAGTTAAATGCATTGCCCCTTCCCACATTGTTGTTAGCGGCAGAGTTCGATGAACTATTCGACCCGCAAGCGATGGCGGCATTTGCTCGCAATTATGGCAATTCACTGCTCAACTTCAAATTACTCAGCGATTGCTATCATCTTGATTGCCTGTTCCATTCATATAATTTGATTGGCGAATTTATTAAGGATGTGCAGTAAGGGAGGACTGGCCCCCCCTTAATCCCATGCAGCATGGAGACTATTGCGGAATCACCTTCTCCGCTTTCAGCCGTTCAAATAGCGCAGTAAACGAATCCAGCGTGGAACGATAGCCGGTGAATCCCGCTTTGCGGCTTTTGCTCATGTCGGTGAACGCTTCCATTGGACGGCCAAGGTCCGCATCGGTGTGCCACCACGAAGCCAGCTTATTAATGTCCGCCTCTTGCAGCTGTTCCCGCGCGGCAATTTCACGCCATGCGTCTGCGGCCTGTTGCATGCGCCCTTCCAGAGGCATCATCTGTGCAGGATACGCGGCGGCTTCAACGTTAAAGTAAGCGGCCAGTCGTGGCCACAGCCAGTTCCAGCGGAATACATCGCCGTTGACCGCGTTGAAGTCCTGATTGGCTGCTTCATCCGCTGTCGCTGCCCACAATAATTGCTCGGCCAGCAAACCGGCATCAGTCACATCAGCAATACCGTTCCACTGTTCCGGCGAGCCGGGGAAGATAAATGGCCAGCCTTTATCACGACACAGCGTGGCATACACCGCCAGCGTCTGACCCATGTTCATAGCATTGCCCAGCGCATAACCGATGATGGTGTGCGGGCGATGCACGCTCCAGCGATAGCCATATTTTCCGGCCCCGGCAAAGATTTCATCTTCCTGCGCATAGTAGAAGTTGTCGACCGGCTGGCGTCCCTGCTCTTCACGGAACGGCGTTACCGGGACTTCGCCTTTACCATACGCCTCAAACGGGCCCAGGTAGTGTTTCAGCCCCGTCACCAGCGCCACGTGCGCACCCTTGAGGCGCTCACCCAGCGCTTCAATCACATTGCGCACCATGCCGCCGTTCACGCGAATGTTCTCTTTTTCGTTCTCCTGACGCGCCCATACGCTAAAGAACACCGCATCAGGCTTCTCTTGTGACAGTGCAGTGCTGACCGCATCAGCATCGGTGAGATCTGCGGTCAGACTGCGGCAACCTTCGGGGATCGCGCCGCGTCCACGGGATAATCCTGTGACCTGCCATCCTTCACTTTGCAGTTTTTCCGCCAGCGCACGTCCAATGACGCCGCTGATGCCAACAATTAACGCCTGCTTTTGCATTTCAATTCTCCTCGGTTTCAGTAATCATTAGCCTAATAGAGAATTTAATTCCTATCTCTGGCATTAATTCACATCATTCACAACCTGGATTCATGAATAGATGCACGATCAGCGCCTGAAAGACATTGTTCCCTTTGTAGCCAGCGTCGAGAGCGGCAGTTTCGCAGCGGCGGCGGAACGTTTGCACCTGACCGGTTCCGCAGTCAGTAAAAGCGTCACACGGCTGGAGACTCGTCTTGGTTCACGTTTGCTGGAACGCACCACGCGCAGTCTGAAGCTCACCGATGCGGGCAACGCCTACTACCAAACCTGCCTGCGCATCATGGAGGAGCTGGCCGAAGCCGAAGCGGTGCTGGCGGCGCAGCGCACTATTCCCTCGGGGCGATTGCGCGTGGCGGTGCCGAATACCTATGGCCGCCTTGGCGTCATGCCGGTGCTGATTCCGTTTTGTCAGCAACATCCCGAGCTGGAACTCAATCTCACCTTCTCGGATCGTTTTATCGATCTGTTTGATGAGGGGATCGATGTCGCGGTGCGCATTGGCGGATCGCCGGATGTACCCGCTTCGCTCGGCTGCAGACAGATGGGGCGCGAGCGCATGGTGTTTTGCGCGGCGCCGGAGTATTTAGCCCGCGCGGGTCGCCCTCGTAACGAAAGCGAGTTGCTGCAGCATCAGGCGATTATGTATGAACGTGTGGATGGCAGCAGCAAGCCATGGCTGTTTACCACCGCCGATGGGCATCCGCACTGGCGCAATGTGCCACACCGGATGGCGCTGGGTGACGTGGATGCGCAAGTCCAGGCGCTGTGTGGCGGATTAGGCGTGGCGCAGATGCCATCCTGGCTGGTGCGCGAGCCACTGGCGCGCGGTGAACTGGAGATCATCTTGCCGGAGCAACAGCCCGATGGATTGGCTCTGACGCTGATATGGCCGCGCCGCAAGCAGCTGTTGCCGAAGGTCGATGCGCTATTGACCGCGCTGGCAGAGCTACAGATTCGCTGAGGTGGGCGGGCGGAAGGCCCACCCTACTAAAAAGGTATACAAATCATAACTACATGCACGTATGCAGCAGCGCGATGACGGTGTGCATTCATAGTGTCGCAACAGTTGTGGAAATATCTTGCCGAGACGCAATTTACTGCCCCTCTTCCACAACTCAGCGGTGATTTAACCGCCGCGACAGCCGGTCACCAAAAAATTGCAGCACCGTTACCAACGCCACCAGCACCACGATCACCGTCAGCATCACCTGCATATCAAAGCGCTGATAGCCGTAGCGATAGGCGAGATCGCCCAATCCGCCGGCACCAATCGCACCGGCCATAGCTGAGGCATTGATCATCGTCACCAGCGTGATGGTAAAGCCGCTCACAATGCCGGGACGCGCTTCCGGCAACAGCACATGCCAGACAATATGCCAGCGATGAAATCCCATCGCCTGCGCCGCTTCGGTCAATCCTTTGTCCACCTCACGCAGACTCACTTCGGCGATGCGCGCAAAAAAAGGCGTCGCCGCTAAGGTCAAGGGCACCACTGCCGCCCACACGCCATAAGTGGTGCCCACAATCCAGCGGGTAAACGGGATCAAAGCCACCATCAGGATTAAAAACGGGATCGAACGGAACAGATTCACCACCCAACCCAGCACCCGATTCAACAGCGGGCTGGGAAACAGGTCGCCGCGTCCTGTCACCACCAAAATCACCGCCATCGGCAAGCCAATCGCCAGCGCCAAAAGTGATGACACGCCGACCATCAGCAGCGTATCCAGCAGCCCAGTCCATAAACGATCAAGACTCAGTGACATAACCCGTTACCTCCAGTTGATCCGCTGAGTCTGTCAGCAAGTCATATACCTGCGCCGCATCATGATGGGCATCCAGCAGCAACAGCAGTTGCCCGGTGGGCTTACGCTCAACCCACTCAACCGCGCTATAAATCAGCGTTAACGCACCCGGCACGCGTGCACTGATCGCCGCTAAGTCAGGCTGTGCGCCTTGCCCGCTATAGCGCAATCGCACCAATAAGCGTGAATCGGGCTGCTGGCGCGTCGGCGTCAGCAGCGGCTGAAGCGCTTCGGGCAGCGCCGAAAACTGCGGATTGAGCAACTGCCGTGTGGTCTCCTGCTGCGGATCGCTGTAGACCTGCCACACCGGGCCGCGCTCAATGATCTCACCCTGATCGATCACCGCCACCTGGTGACAGAGATCGTGCACCACATCCATTTCATGAGTGATCAGCACAATGGTGATATGCCGCTGCTGATTAATTTTCTTCAACAGCGCCAGAATCGAACGCGTGGTTTCGGGATCGAGTGCCGAGGTTGCTTCGTCACACAGCAACAGCTCTGGGTCGTGCACCAGCGCGCGCGCAATGCCGACACGCTGTTTCTGTCCGCCAGAAAGTTGTGCAGGCCATGCGTTTTGGCGCTCCTCCAGCCCCACCAGCGCCAGCAGTTCATCCACCTTCTGCCGTCGTTGTTGCGCGGGTACGCCCGCCACTTTCAACGGCAACTCAATGTTTTCCCACACCGTTTTTGCCGACAGCAGATTAAAGTGCTGGAAGATCATCCCGGTACGACGACGCCACGCCACCAGTTCGCGGTCAGTTAAACTGCTGAGGTCGATGCCATCAATCACCACCGTTCCCTGGGTGGGCTTTTCCAGACGATTGAGGCAGCGGATCAGCGTGGATTTTCCCGCGCCACTGCGGCCGATAATGCCAAAGATCTCACCGCGCTTAACCTGCAAATCGATCTCTTTCAGCGCCTCCTGCGCCTGTCCGGCATAGCGTTTGCTCAGCGCACGAATCTGCACGTGCACCTTGCCAGGCGCATCCACGGTGGACGTCAGCAGCGCATCTCGTTCGCCGGGAATCGTCAGGCTCACCATCCTTACTGGCTCCAGCCCGGCTGATACAACTTGCCGTAGAAATCATCCAGTTTGGCGCGTACTACTGGGGAGTGCTGGTAGATATCGACAAACTTTTTCAGGCGCGGATCGTCCTGATGGCCTTCGCGCACCACGAACTGAATCACATACTCAGGATGTTCGAGGCCATCAAACAGCAGCGCATTGTTCGGATCGATGGTTTTCGACAAACGCAGATAATGTGGATAACCCTGCGCAAGGTCGACTTCATCCAGCGAACGCGACAGCTGAACGGCTTCGACTTCGATGATCTTCAGATGCTTCGGATTGCTGGCGATATCATCCACGGTGGATTTGAGGCCTGCACCCGGCTTGAGGGTGATCAATTTCGCTTTCTGCAACAGCAGCAGCCCGCGTGCGCCATTGATGGGATCGTTGGCAATCGCCACCGTACCGCCGTCCGGGATCTGATCAATGGCCGTGTGCTTTTTCGAGTAAAGACCGATGTTATTGATGATGGCCGGCGCATAGGGCACCAGGTGGAAACCGCCCTGCTGATTGGCGTTTTCAAGGAACGGTTTATGCTGGAACAGGTTCACATCAATGTCGCCGTTCTCCACGCTGACATTGGGTGCCGTCCAGTCGGTGAACTCCACCAGTTGCACGTCAAGCCCTTGCTTTTTGGCTTCAGCCACGGCGGTTTCCAGCGGCGGCGCGAAGGCGGCTGTCGTACCCACTTTCAGCGGTCCGCTATAATCATTGGCGGCAAACGCGCCGAAGGTCAAAATCGAGGCACTGAGCGCCAGTATCTGTGCAATCTTCATATCAAATCCCTGAGGTTAAATTAACGAATGTTTTTAGCGGGCCGCCAGCGCGCCGCCGGGTGGCGATCGGGCAAACGGTCCTGCTGCTGGAATAATTTTTGCCGCAAGCTGCCAGGCTGATAGGCGGTTTTATAGCGGCCGCGCTGTTGCAACTCCGGCACCACCAGATCGATAAAATCGCGGTAGCTTTGCGGATTCAGGATGCGCGTCAGGTTAAAACCATCGATGCCACCTTCATCGATCCATTCAATCAACGCATCCGCCACCTGTGAGGGGTTGCCGACAATCAGCGGATAGCGGCTGCCCATGGCGTGCTGCTCCAGCAAGCGACGGCGTGTCCAGCCGCTGAAAGCCTTACTCACCGATTCAATGGCGCGCGTGTCGCCACTTTGGATAGGTTCATCGAGGCCAAACGCCGCCAGATCCAGGCCAATCGAACTGGAGAAGTGCGCGATGCCCGCTTCCGGACTGGCATACTCGAGGTAGCTGCGATGCTTTTCCTGCGCTTCGCGTTCAGTGGAAGCAACAATCACACTGACACCCATAAAAATGCGCAGATCGTCAGCCTGGCGCCCTGCTGCCACCGCCGCCTGGCGCAAACGTGTGGACTGCTCGCGCATCACCGCCGGTGAGGCCGCATTGACAAACGAGCACTCCGCATGGCGTGCGGCAAACTGCACGCCGCGTGTCGATGAACCCGCCTGAAACAGCAGTGGAGTACGTTGTGGTGAGGGGCTGCTAAGGTGATAACCCTGCACCTGATAGAACTCGCCTTGATGGTTGATTGCATGGATCCTGCTGGCATCGGCGTACAGCCGTTTGGCCTTGTCCGCTTGCAACGCATCATCCTGCCAGCTGCCCTCCCACAGTTGATAAGCCACATCGAGAAACTCATCGGCCTGATCATAGCGGCGGTCATGATCCTGTAACTGCCTCTGGCCCATGGCACGTGCTGCGCTGTCGAGATAGCCGGTGACAATATTCCAGCCAATGCGTCCCTGAGTGAGGTGATCGAGCGTCGAGAAACGGCGGGCAAACGGATACGGCGCTTCATAGCTGAGGTTAGCGGTGACACCAAAACCGAGATGCTGCGTTACGCTTGCCATGCCGGAGATCAGCATCAAAGGATCGTTAACCGGCAACTGGATCGATTCACTGGCGGTCAAGCCGATGCCCTGCTGATACACATCGTAAACACCGAGAATGTCAGCAATAAACAGACCATCGAACAGGCCACGCTCCAGCAGCCGCGCCAGATCCAGCCAGTACGTCAGAGAATTAAAATCTACCGAACGATCATCTGGATGCGTCCACATCCCATGGTGGATATGCCCGACACAATTCATATTGAACGCGTTGAGCAGAATCTGTTTCTGGCTCATATTGTCCCCCGGCGTGGCGGCAGCACATCATTGAGCAGATAGTTGCCAATCGCCGGATATTTCCATCGCACGGGATCATGTAGCGTGTGGGTACGCGCATTGCGCCAGTGGCGATCGAAATGGTGCTCTCGCAGGCTGGCGCGCGATCCGCCCAGCTCAAACAGCAGATTACCGGCTTCCAGCGAGACTTCGGTGGTCCAGGCGCGCGCTTTCGCCACTTCTATCGAGGCACGCGCAACGTTCTCCGCCGTGGCTTCACGCTGCGCGGCGTCTACCGCCTCTCCAGCCACAGCCAGCAAGGCATCACCGGCGCTCAGTCGGGCCGCCAGTCGGCCAATACGATCCAGCGTGAACGGATCCTCGCTGGCCTTTGTCACGCCGCTGTCCGGCCACGGCCGCGCACGTTCGCGCACAAAGCTCAGCAGGTCGTTAAACGCCTCACGCGCGATACCCTGATCCACTGCGGCATGCATAATCTGCGCGAACGGGCCAACGGTGGTCGGTCTTTCAAACGCGGTCTGAAATGGCACCACATCTTCTGCGGCAATCGCCACCTCGCGGAACTGCACGCTGCCGCTACCGGTGGTGCGCTGGCCGAAGCCGCTCCAGTCATCAATCACCGTTACGCCAGATTGCTGGCGCGGCACAAACACCAACTGCTCTTTACCGTCATCGGCCAGCGCTAGAGTGGGAATGCGATCGGCGAACAGCGCACCTGTGGCATAAAACTTATCGCCATTTAGGCGTAAACCTTCGGCGTGCTGCGTGATAGCGGTGGATCGTTGATGTGCGGCGGGCGAACTGAACTCGGCTAAGGCATTGCCCAGATGCACCCCGGCTGATACTTCGGCGTAAAGCCGCTGTTGCTGCGCTTCACTGCCGTTAACACGCAACACTTCCAGCGCATAAAAATGATTTTGTGGCACCTGGCCGATTGAGCCATCTGCTGCACTGAGAATCACGAAGATCTCAGCCAGTTCGGCGGTGGAAATGGCGATGCCGCCATGTTCGCGCGGCACGGTGATGGCACCGAGACCCGACTCAAAATAGCACTGCAGTTCTGCATGCGGCAGCTCGCGCTGGTGATCGCGCTGCGCCGCACCGCTGCGAAAGCGTGTTGCCAATTGCTGCGCTACATCCAGCGCCTGTGCTGCACTGCTGATACGCTGCGCACGCTGTTTAGGGGAAACCTGCGTCATGGTAACTCCTTAAATCCAGGCATGACGCGCAGGCAGCACGTCGTTGAGGTAATAGTTTCCGATGGCGTGATGCTTCCAGCGAACGGGATCGTGCAGCGTATGGGTGCGCGCATTACGCCAGTGACGATCGAGGCCATGACGCAGCAGCGTGGCGCGACTGCCGCCCCATTCCAGCAGTTTCTCGCTGGCGCGCAGCGCAATCTCGGTGGTGAGCACTTTGGCTTCAGCTACCGCAATCGAGGCGCGCGCGCAGTTTTCAGCAGTGAGAGACTGCTGATCAATGCTGTCAATCACGCGGGCGGCGCGAGCCAACAGAGCATTGGCTGCACTCAGCTCGGTGCTGATGCGCCCGACATCAGCGAGAATATAGGGATCATCGGCATTACGACTGACTCCCGCATCGACCCATGGACGGGAACTGCTGCGCACAAAGGCCAGCGCCTCATCCAGCGCACCCTGCGCGATCCCGGCATCAATGGCAGCCTGAATTAGCTGAGACACCGCACCGCGCAGCGTGGGTTTATCGGCTGTAGGTAATGGCATGGTTAGCGCCGCCTCCACCGTAACCTGCTGCAGTTTCACCGTGCCGCTGGCGGTGGTGCGCTGTCCGATGCCTGACCAGTCATCAATAATCTCCACCCCCACAGCGGGCAGTGGAATGAACGCCATTATTGGCTGCTCACCATGAATGGCGGTAGTGGCAAGGATGTCCGCAAACAGTGCGCCAGTGGAGTAGAACTTTTCGCCCGTCAGTTGCAAACCCTGTGACGTTGTCACCAATCGGGCCTGCACATCTCGCGTGTGTTGGGTATTTTTTTCCGGCCCGCCATTACCCAGACGTTTACCCTGCACCACTGCGTTAAGTAAAAACTGCTGCTGTACCGCGCTGCCTTCGCCAAGAATGAATTGAATTAAACCAAAATGATTTTGCGGAATTTGTCCCAGAGAAGGATCGCTGGCTGAGATCACCCGAAAGACTTCTGCCACGGTCTGGAACGACAATCCGCCACCGCCATATTCACGCGGCACGCTAATACTGCCGAGCCCCAGTTGCGTAAATTGATTGAGCAGTTCACGCGGATAAATACGCTGCTGGTCGCGTTCCACCGCACCGCTCAGCGCCTGTTCTGCCAGATGTTGTGCGGCGGCGATGGCCTCTGCATCTGTGGTTATCACCGTAACGCGTGGCGTTAGGGAATCACTGTTTTGCGTCATGTTTTATTTCACTTTTACCGCGCAGTGAATAACAAGCCCGCTCTTTAGTGAGCCGCAGGCCATGGAATGTATAAAGAATTGAACGGGATATTAATCAGGGGGGATAAAACAAGTAAATAGCGCGAGTTATGCTATATCTGGCAATCCGTTGCCACTAATCAGATATACGATCATCAAGCCCTGGGATAATAAGGAATACGAGGAGAACGGCAATCGTGCTGCAAATAAATGCCGGGGAAAATCTTAATAGCAATTAACACTAATGATGGTTAAAAAACGCATTAATAAAATAAAATGCCCAGTAGCGAGATGATGGTACTGGGCATCGTGTTTAATTCTCTGACTCAAACAGTGCGCGGGCGTAATTCTGTGAAGAGACATTTTTCTCGCTGTGCGGGATCTCCACGCTATCGATAAGCTTGGCTTGCTGATAGCTTTTCACCGTTTCATGCTGAGTGAGTTGCTGCGTAGTCTGTGCTGTCAGCTCACCTTTTTTGTTCTGCGAAACCACGGTCTGGCTAAGCTCTTCATCGTCAATCAGATGATAGCGGTAATTTTGAGATGACTTGAGTGCCGTCAGTTTCGCTGCCCCGTCAGAATCCAGTGCGGTGTGGAAACTGGCTTTGAGTTTGAACAGCGTATCCTGTGTCAAATCCTGGGTATCAGTGTGCTGCTGCGAGCGGGTTTGCTGCGCGACGTCTAAAGAGAAAGTGTCCTGCTCCTCCGGTTTATAAGGATTATCAGAACGCGGCGTCTGCTGATAGATGGCGGAAAAATCGGCCAATCCACTAATGGCACCGTTTTTAGCGGCATTAGCATCAATGGAGATCACTCGCTGGGTATTCACGCTGTGGCTTGCCTGTCCTTGCGTGGTATTCAGCGCCCGGAAGCTGGCTTTGAAGAGATTCAGCATGTCGCGATCGCCGTGCCCACGCGTTGCGGCCTGATCAAATTTGGCAGACCACTGATCGAGTGCGGCGGTCTGCTGTTCGGCGCTACCTGCCTGAGTCAGCTTTGACACATCCGTATCAAGCTTGATACTGACATCCCCGTTGTGAAAACCGAGCCAGCGCTCTTTATCATCTGCGTGAAGGTTGAGGGACTGCGTCACGTTGTCGCCATTACGCAGATCGGTCTTCAAATCGACGCTTTTCAACTGCGAGCTATCAAACTTCATCAGGTCGCTGATATCTATCTGCGTTGTCCCTGCGTCCAAACCGTCCAGCGCTTTTTGCAAACCGTCGGAGAGCTGGCTAATGGCAGCGGCTTCATCACTGTTGAGTTTACCCCCACTGGAATTCAGCTCCACCACCAGTCCGCCCTGCTGGCGTGTCATTTGCAGACTCACCTCAATCCCCGATTGCGTGGTCACGGTGAGCGCCACCGCACTCTGACTGTTGCTGGTGCCGTTGGCTGCTGAGGTTGCGGGCACGCTTAGCGTGACATTGTCACCATTTTGCATCAGACCCTTAAGCAAACTGCTGCCGATACCGTTCATGCCAACGCCACCCGATTGGGCCGCCGCGTTGAGTTGCGCCTGTAAATTGCTACTGACCGTGCCGCTGGTCTGAACCTGTGCTGGCACAATTTTATAGATAGCCGCGATGGCCTCGCTTGCTTCACTGAATGTCACTTTAGTGGACGCTTCAGCCTGTAAGTGGCTTTGTGCTGCCTTGCTGTTTGCCGTGATATTTACGCTTGAACCCGCAGAAATCAGGTTGCGTAAGACGCTGTTGCCAATCCCATTTAGCATCAAAATAATCCTTCTTGTGAACTATTCCTGAAGGTTATCGGCATCATATCGCCATGCTTTAACGTTCCCCTCCGGTTAACGTCAGCTCCTGATAGGCCGCTGGCACTTCTGGCACAGCATCTGTCTGCTTAAACACAGCCGAACCCGCGCGTCTGATTTACGTTGTTGATCAACACATTGTCTACCGCACGGGTAGCATCTCTTTTCAACTGAGGTAAGGTCGCGATGAACAACCTGCATTACAAAAGCTTGCTGGAAATTGGACGCCTGATTCAGTCTGGCGATATCACCTCGGTAGCAGTCACCGAATCGTTGTTAACACGTATCGACACACTGGATAGCGACCTGCACAGCTACTTCTACGTGATGCGCGACAGTGCGTTAAAACAGGCGGCAGAGGCGGATCAGGAAATCGCAGCAGGCAAGCTGCGTGGCCCGCTGCACGGCGTGCCGATCGCGTTAAAAGATCTGATCTGGACCAAAGATGCGCCCACCAGCCACGGCATGATCATCCATAAGGATCACTATCCGGCGGAAGACTCCACGGTGGTTGATCGTTTCCGCGCTGCCGGTGCGGTGATCCTCGGCAAGCTGACGCAAACTGAAAGCGCCTTTGCCGATCACCATCCGGAAATCACCCGCCCTAATAACCCCTGGGGCAGCGCGCTCTGGACCGGTGTCTCCTCCAGCGGTTCTGGCGTGGCAACTGCCGCTGGCCTGTGCTTTGGCTCGATCGGAACGGATACCGGTGGTTCTATTCGTTTTCCTTCCAACGCCAACGGGTTGACCGGCATCAAACCCACCTGGGGTCGCGTCACTCGCCACGGTGCCTGTGAGCTGGCGGCTTCGCTTGATCACATTGGACCGATGGCACGATCCGCAGGCGATGCCGCTGCGATGCTGCAAGCCATTGCCGGGCGCGATGATAAAGATCCGACTTCCAGCAGCGAGCCGGTGCCGGACTACCTGGCGTTGATGACGCGCGGTGTCAGTAAAATGCGCATCGGACTGGATGCGGGCTGGGCGTTGGAAAAGGTGGATGCGGAAACCCGTGCCGCGCTGGAATCGGCAATAGCTACCCTGACATCGCTGGGTGCCACCTTCGTGGATATCACCGTGCCAGACACGGAAAAAGCCGCCGCCGAGTGGAGTGCGCTCTGTGCAGTGGAAACCGCCTTAGCGCACGAAGAGACCTACCCCGCGCAGAAAGACCAATACGGTCCGGGGTTGTCAGGCCTGCTGGATCTTGGCCATCAGGTCACCGCACTGGAGTATCAACGCCTGCTGCTGAGCCGTGCGGCACTGCGTGGCGATATCTCAGCCCTGTTCAGCAAAGTGGATTTGATTCTGGCTCCGGCCACCGCTTATGCCGGATTAACCTGGGACACCATGACCCGTTTTGGTACCGATCAGGCACTGTTTAACGGCGTATTGCGCTATACCAGTGCATTTGACGCGAGCGGACATCCGACCATCACCCTGCCATGTGGCATGACTTCCGCTGGTGCACCCATTGGTTTCCAGTTAGTCGCCGCCCATTTCGATGAAACCGCAATGATTCAGGGCGCCTGGGCTTATCAGCAAGCCACTGAATGGCATAAAAAACATCCTGCTCTCTAAAGCTGCTTATTCTGGCCGCACTGCATGATGGGTGCGGCCTTTTCACGTCGATATGGCCTGAAACTTGCTTGGTTTGTTGTGATTTCACCCTTTTCGCCAGGTTTAGGGGATGTTGCCATGAAAGAAACGTTCACCACGGATCACTTAGATAATCGCCACCGCTTTGATGCCTGGCGCGATGCCGTCTGTTCACGCTTGATTAATGCCGAAGCGCGTCAGGTTAATGCCGGTACTTTTTCCGGCAGCTTTGGTTATTCCATGCTGGGCCATGTCGATATCGCACACCATGTGTCCCAAACCGCGCTGGTGTGGCAACGCACCACCGAGTGCATTCGCCGCCATCCTAATCATGATTTTTATCTCGGCTACGTTCGTTCCGGCATCGGGACATTGCGGCAAAACGATAACCAGTCACGGGTGAGCGCAGGGGATGTGGTGATTTACGATGCCGCAACGCCCTTTGATTTCGCCATGGATAACGTGGCCATCAACATTGTGCATTTGCCGCGCCAGATGATTGAAAAAGAGGCGCCAGCGATTGCCCGGCTCGCAGGGAAAACGCTGGATCTTAGTCGTCCCGGAATGACCTCACTCAAGCAACTACTGGAAGAGGCGTTTGTCTTTAACGCGGAGAGTGAAAACACCTTTCTCGCGGAACAGTTCGCCAATACGCTGATCAATATGATCTCGGTGAGTGTCAATTTGCAGAAAGGCGATGACGCACTAAAACCGGATCTTTACTCGCGGGTGGTGAGTTATTTGCGGCAAAATCTGCAGGAAGCGGATCTCACCATGGCGCAAATCGCTAATGCCCACCATGTTTCACCGCGCACCATCAGCCGCGTGTTTGCTGCACACGGCACCACGCCGATGAATTTTGTCTGGCAGGAGCGCCTGCTGGCGTGTCGCAAAGCGCTGGCCGAAGGTAAAGCGCGCAACATCACGCAGGTGGCGCTGGATCACGGCTTTAGCGATATGTCGCATTTCAGTCTCGCTTTCCGCAAAGCCTTTGGGTACACCCCGAGCAGTCTGCTGAGGCAAACCGAGGCGTAACGGCGTTCCGTTCTACCCTTTCTGCAACTGACTGATCACACGCTCAGCAGTAAATTCCAGGCTGCTGCGCGTGTTCATCGCTTCGGTACGCATAAAGCGATATGCCCCCGACTCATCCAGCCCGAAAGTCTGCATCAACACGCCTTTAGCCTGCGCCAGTCGCTCATTCCTCAGTTTACGCTGTTGGCGAGCCTGCAGCTCACCCCGCAACTGGGCATTCTGCTGGGCGGATTGCCAGGTGCCAATGATCTGCACAATCAAGGCAAAGGGATTAAGTTCTCGCTCGGCGATGGCCGCGGGTTGCAGTTTCATTAACAGCGGGAACAAGCGCGCATCGTGGCAGTTCGCCAGGGCAATCACCGGTGTGTGATGCTGTTGCAATGAACGAAACAGCGGCGTTAATACCGCCTCGTGGTGATTTTCAATCGCCACCAACAGCAGTTGCGCGTCAGCCGGACGTTCGGCGACAGGCGGCCAGCTGTGTTGTGCGTGACAACCGATTTGCGTCAGTGAGGCGCAAAAAGCCCGCACGCTTTGCGAATCAGGATGGAAAATATGCAACCGCACACCCGCAAGCGTTTTCAGCAAAGATGGCTCATTCATGTTTCACCCGTGTGCAATCTGAAGTTCGAAGCATCACGTTAGAGGAGTCAGGCAATCGATGCTGTGTTGCTGCTGCCGGGTGCTGTGTCAGGCGAGACAGGGCATGCACCCCGTCCCGCTTGACCGATTTAGGCGTGAAACCCTAAAAACTGCTCCGCCACACTAGCACTCGGCTGGGTACGCGGATCAATCTGCTGCACTATCTGCCCTTTTTCGATCACATGAATCCGATCCGACAGCGCATACAGAAACTCGATATCCTGCTCCACCAGAATGATCGAGATATCCATTTCATGGCGTAACCGCTGCAACGTCTCAATGATCTCCTCGCAGATATTGGGTTGGATGCCTTCGGTCGGCTCATCCAGTAATACCAGTTGTGGCTGCCCGCAGAGACAGCGCGCCAACGCCAGCAGCTGCTGCTCGCCGCCCGAGAGCGCCCCGCCCGGTTGAGCCAGTAAACGTTTCAGGCGCGGGAAAATCTCCAGCATCTGCTCAATGATCTGACCCGCGCGCGAAAAGTGCTTCACGCAGCCCATGCGCAGGTTCTCTTCCACCGTCAGCAATGGGAAGATTTGCCGCCCTTGCGGCACAAAACCGATGCCGGCCGCCGCCCGCTGGTGGGCCTGATAGCGGGTGATATCAATGCCGTTCAGCGCGATAGTTCCCTGCCACGCTGGCAGCTCTCCCATAATGGTGCGTAGTAGCGTGGTTTTTCCCATGCCGTTACGCCCTAGCACACCGGTGAAGGATTTCGCCCCGACAAACAGCTCGGACAGGTGCAGGACCGGAATTTTGTTGTAGCCCGAGACCATCTCTTTTATTTCAAGCATGTTTAATCTCCAGATTGCCGAGATACGCCTCTTTCACCAGAGGATTCTGCGTCACCTCGCGGAAAGTTCCCTCCGCCAGCACCGCGCCCTGATTAAACACCGTGACTTGCTGCGCGATCATGCTGATGAACTCCATATCGTGCTCCACCACCACCACGGTGCTCTGTTGATTGATGGCTTTAATCAGCTGGGCGGTTTTGCGCACTTCCTGATGCGTCATGCCTGCGGCGGGTTCATCCAGCAACACCAGTTGCGGACGTGAAATCAGGATCATCCCTAACTCCACCCACTGTCGCTGCCCGTGCGCCAGTTCAGAGAGCACAGCATCCTGATGATCTTCCAGTCCGATATCGTGCAATACCTGATCAATCGCAGCGGGCAGAGCCGCTTTCGCCAGCTTATTGGCCGCCGCCTGCCAGAGATTATCCCGGACGCTCAACCCTTCAAAGACGCTCGGAACCTGAGTTTTGATGCCGATACCCAACCGGGCGATATCCCAGGGCCGTTTGCCGGAGATCACTTGATTGCGGTAGCGGCATTCACCGCGCGTCGGCGTCACCTGACCGCTGAGCATTTTGAAAAAGGTGCTCTTCCCTGCACCGTTCGGGCCAATCAGGCAGCGAAGCTCCCCTTCATGCAGGGTGAAA
Organism: Erwinia sp. S63; assembly: GCF_016625195.1. Classification (GTDB taxonomy): domain Bacteria; phylum Pseudomonadota; class Gammaproteobacteria; order Enterobacterales; family Enterobacteriaceae; genus Pantoea. The sequence continues at coordinate 52,802 of NZ_JACVUP010000009.1, read as the reverse complement.
TCCACCTCCTTCACCGCATGCACACCACCAAAACTGACGCCCATTTTGCGGGTTTCCAACAGGACTGTTGCCGTCATGGTTTTACCTCACTCACCGATGTGCGGGTTGCAGGGAGCGTGTTCGGGCGCTTGCGTCGCCACAGCCGTTGTACGGTCGGCAGGATGCCTCCGGGGATCAGCAGCACAAACACCGCCAGAATTACGCCGAGCACCAGATTGACATCCACCGTTTGCTGCGCGCCCAGCCGCGTCACCATCCACTGCAACAGCACACAACTGATCACCGGGCCGATTAACGTACCGCGACCGCCGACAATCACCCAGATGATGATTTGCGCCGACTGGCTGATGCTGAACACGCCAGGACTGACAAACGCCCCCCAGTTGACATAAAGACAACCGGCTAATCCGGCAATCGCCGCGCCAATGGCAAAGGTCACCAGTTTATGAGCGGGCACGTTGTAGCCAAGCAGCCCTGCGCGCTGTTCGTTTTCCCGAATCGCCACTACCGTTTTGCCAAAGCGGCTGAGCAGAACGAATTTTAGCAACGCATAGCAGAGCGCCAACGCACCGGCGGTGACCATAAAGATCGCTTCAGGCGACAAAATCGCGTCCGGCTGGAACGGCATGTTTAACGTAGGCACCGACGGGATGCCGTTAAAGCCGCCCAGCAGCGCCTCGCCGATGTGGTATTCACTGCCCGAAGTGGAGTTCACCCAGTTAAACAACACCAGACTCACCGCCAGCGTAATTGCGCCGAGATACACATCACTGACGCCACCGTAGAAGATCACGTAACCCAGCAGCAGCGAGAAAAGCGTTGGCAGCAGTACCGCCATCACCACCGCCCATGTGGAGTCACCCCAATTTATGGCGCAGATGGCGTAGGTGTAGGCACCGAGACCGAAAAACGCCGCCTGACCAAAACAGAGGATGCCGCCGTAGCCCCAGATAAACGCCAGGCTGAGTGACAACAATCCCATCACTAAAAACACCGTAATAGAGAGCAAGGTGTACAGCTCAATTGCGCCAGAGAGCCAAAACGCCAGCAGGATCAGCATCAGCGCACTGAGCACAATGCGCACTTTTTCCGAAAACAGTTTCATTACAGCGATCTCCTGAAGAAGCGCCCAGTGATGCCCTGCGGCAGCAGACGCAGCAGGACAATGGCACTCAATAGCAGCGCCACCGCACCAAACACCGGCGTGGAGAGATAGGTCACCAGTTGCGAAATGGTGCCAAACAGCGTGGAAGAGGTCAGCGTGCCGGCGATGATGGCGCTGCCCCCGCCGATTACCGTGATAAAGGCTTTGGCAATAAAGCTGACGCCGATGGTCGGTATCACGCCAGTGATCGGTGCCAGCAGCGCGCCACCCAATCCGGAGAGCGCGGCTCCCAGACCGAAGGTCAGGCTGTAGATTTTACCGGGATTACTGCCCAACGCCGCTGCCATGCGCGCATTCTGCATGGTGGCACGCGCGCACAATCCCAATGTGGTGAAGCGCAGCAACAGCCACAATCCCGCCACCAGACACAGCGCAAACACAATCATAAACAGCGAGTAGCCGCTGGTGCTGTAACTGCCCACATTCACACTGGGCAGCGGCGAACTGATGCCGAGCGTGGTGTTGCCAAACAGCATGGTCGCGGCGCCGATTAACGCCAGACTCAGTCCCCAGGTGGCCAGCATGGTGTCGATCATCCGGCCATACAGATGACGAATAATGACGCGTTCAATCACCATGCCAAACACGCCAACACAAATCGGCGCAACCACCAGCATGGAGATCCAGATCGGCACGCCAAAGTGGTTCGTGGCCATAATGGCGCTGTAACCGCCCAGCATCATAAATTCGCCGTGCGCCATATTGACGATTTTCATCATGCCAAACACCACTGCCAGCCCCAGACTCATGATCACCAGCACCGCGATGGCATTCAGCACTTCGATGCCATAGATAATCGACAGATCCATTAGTGCCTCCCGTTACAGCTCAATCTGATACTGTTTGGTATCACGTGGATTTTTCTTCAGGTCGCACACCATGGCGGTATCAACCGGTGCCTGGTTGGTGAAGGTTTCCAGAATTTTCATCTGATGGTTCTCGACCTCGGCAATGTGCACGTCCAGCGAACAGTGATGCGTGGTGGGATCGACACTCAGCTGACCGCTTGGCGAGGTCAGTGTGACGCCCGACTCCAGCGCTTCGATCACTTTCATGCGGTCGATGTCGCCCGCCTTGCGCACTCCTTCGGCCCAAATCAACATCCCCTGATAAGCGCCCATCGCCAGATCGCTGATGTACATGTCGCCGTAACGTGCATGGAATTTATCGACAAAGGCTTTGTTCTCGGCAGACGGGATCTCTTGCATGTAGTTCGCCGCCACCAGAATGCCGTTGCTCTCTTCCGGCGACAGGATGATGTGTTCGTTGCCGCCGCCGAATACGGTAGAGGCGATCGGGATCTTGCCGCTCATGCCTGCCGCATGCCATTGGCGATAGAAGGAGATATGCGCCCCGCCCACCAGCGCTGACCACACCATGTCGGGTTTAGCGCTCTGGATTTTTGAAATGGCGGCACCGAAGTCCGTGACATCCAGCGGGAAGAACTCCACCGTCATCACTTCACCGCCGTTGTCACGCACCGACTTCTTCACCCATGACGAAACAATCTGGCCGTAGTTGTAATCCGCCGCCAGCACATAGACTTTCTTGCCCCACTTCTTCATGGCGTACGGCACCAGCTTCTCCACTGTTTGTGCGGGCGTTGAGCCTGAAGAGAAGTAGTTGCGATCGCAGACGCCACCTTCGTACTGCGCAGGATAGAAATAGAGTGAGCGGAAACGATCCAATACCGGACGAATCACCTCGCGCGACGCAGACGTGATGCCGCCGTGCACCACCGCCACTTTGTCTTTCAGCGCGGCCTGCTGGGCGTATTGGGCATAAAGCTGCATATTGGATTGCGCGTCGTAATTGATGATTTGCAGCGGTCGGCCCAATAATCCCCCTGCTGCGTTGATCTCATCTGCAGCTAAATTGATGGCGTTGGACATCGGCTTACCATAAATATCCAGCCCGCCTGACAGGTCGAGAATGCTCGCCACTTTGATGGCGTCTTTGCTGTCAGCGGCTAAGGTGAATTTCGGTGCAACCCCTGCAGCCAGACCCAATGCTGATACGGCAGATCCCTGAATAAAAGAACGACGACTAATAGCCATAGCACCCTCGCAATGAAGTTATTGGAATAAATAAAGATGAAGTATTCCGGGAACCGGAAGAGATAAGCGGATACACAGACAGCGCTGTCTGCATTAATGCGAGAAAAGGGCCACAACATTGGGGCACATTATTTAGATTAGCAATAAGTGGGCCAAAACCTGCCCGGCCGCTTAAATTAATCTTATTCCCTGCCAGCAGAAGCGACGTCAACGAGAAGTATTAATGCATTTAATCCCGCCCAACCTTAATTAATTTCAGCCACCTCACTTTACTGCACTTAATTAAAGCAATCAGCACCAGCACGGTGCAATTAAATCTTTTAACACTACGCTGTCCGCTCAAACACAGCGAATGGCAGCATCAACAAAGATGTAATTACCAGAAGCGTTAACGTCACTCACACACTCATTCATCTCATCAGTAAAAATCTTTTGAGGAGCCATTATGTCGGACCCTTCGGTATTACCTTCGGATGCCGCGTTAAAGATTCGTGCTATCCAATCCCTGTTGTCAGAAAAGGGCTTTCTGAGTCAGGAGGTTACTGACACCATCGTGGATTATTTCGAAACCAAAGTCGGACCCCGCAATGGTGCGCAGGTGGTGGCGAAAGCCTGGTGCGATCCCGCCTTCAAAGCGCGCCTGCTCGAGAATGGCCGCGAGGCAGTGAATGAACTTGGCTTCTCCGGCTTTGAGGCCGCCACCCTGCACGTGCTGGAGAATACCGACAGCGTGCACAACGTGGTGGTGTGCACGCTTTGCTCCTGCTATCCGTGGCCGGTGCTGGGCTTGCCGCCCATCTGGTTTAAATCGACACCTTATCGCTCACGTGTGGTGATCGATCCCCGTGGCGTATTAGCTGAATTTGGCACTGCAATCCCGGCCAATAAGGAGATTCGCGTGTGGGACAGCAATGCCGAAATCCGTTACTTCGTGCTGCCACAGCCCCCTGCTGACAGTGAAAGCAAGAGTGAGAGCGAACTGGCCGCATTGGTCACGCGCGATTCCATGATTGGCACACGCACGCTTTAAGCGGAGAAACACCATGAATAATATCCACGATTGTGGCGGCATGCAGAGTTTAGGTCCGATCGAGATTGAAGCCGATGAGCCTCATTTTCACAGCCAATGGGAAAAAGATATTTTCGCCACCACGCTGGTGTTCTTTATGAGCGGAAAGATCGTGCTGGATGATTTCCGTTATGAAATCGAAAAAATGTCCGTAATGGAATATCTGCAATCCAGTTATTACGAGCACTGGTTATTTGCCATTGAGCAGTTGATGTGTAAAACCGGCGTATTCACTGAACAAGAGTTGCAGCAGCGTCTCACCGAACTCTCCGCCTGAGGATACAATATGAATACTTATTCGCCGCAGGGCTACCTGGATTTAATTACTACACCGCCCAATTACCATCGTGATATTGAGGTCGCACCGCAATATCAACCGGGTGATAGTATTATCACGCATAATTTAAATCCGCTGAGTCATACACGCCTGCCGCGCTATGCGCGTGGGAAAAAGGGCGTGATTGTTGCCAACTACGGCGCCTGCGTATTCCCCGATGCGCTGGTCGCAGAGCAACAGGAGAAACCGCAGTACGTGTACCTGGTGAAATTCAGTGCCGCCGAGTTGTGGGGAGAGAATAGCGATAATTTCAGCGTCCACCTGAGCGTCTGGTCCGACTATATTCAGGGCAAAAGTGAGGATGCTGCGCATGGATGAGTTAAACGCGATTATTGCTCAGGTGAACGAAGCCGATCCCACCTTTGCACAACCCTGGGAAGCCGATGCATTTGTCATCGCGGTGGCCCTGTCACAACGCGGCTATTTTAGCTGGCCACAATGGGTGGAACAATTTGCCCAGGAGATCCGCGACTTCCCGCAGCGCAGCGATGAAAGCGCTCATACCGCCTACTATCGCCAATGGCTGAGCTGCCTGGAAAAGATCCTGTCACAACAACATTTAATTCCGATGTCCGAATTGCTGATTCGTGAAGAGCAGTGGCGCCAGGCGTTCCTTAACACGCCACACGGCAGCCCGGTGGATCTCGCTGCCGCCAGCTGTCCGCCCGACCACCCGCATGATCATGACCATCACCACCATCATCATCACCACCATCATCATCACGACCACGACCATCACGCCGCGCAGCCGTTGATCCAGCCGCTGCGCGTCTTTGCCGCCGTCGGGTAATTCTCAGGAGTCTTTATGAAGGTGCTGAGTCATAAGCAAAAAGGCGCTGCGGTGATTGGTGGCGCCATGTTGTTTAATTTTCTGGTCATCGGTACAGCGTTGGTGACGTTTAAGCATTCACCGGCCGCGCTCAGCGTTGCGCTGTTGGCCTATCTGTTTGGTTTGCGCCACGCCGTCGACGCCGATCATATCGCCGCTATTGATAATGCCACGCGCAAGCTGAGCAATGAGGGCAAGAGCCCGTTTACTGCCGGTATGTGGTTCTCACTCGGCCACGCTTCGGTGGTGCTGATCGCCTGCCTGATATTCGCCCTGACCACGCAACCTTTGCAGCAGATGTTTCCCGGCGTGAAAGAGATTGGCGGCATGATTAGCACACTGATCTCCGGTGCTTTTCTGCTGCTGCTCGCCTGGGCTAACTCCCGCACTTTGTGGCAATGTTTTCGCCAACGTCAGCAGTTGCTGCGTGGCGTTGCTACGCCGGTCCCGCAGGAGAGCCATCACCACGGCGTTCTCACCCGGCTGTGCGCACCACTGTTTCGCATGGTGAGCAAAAGCCATCATCTATTCCTGATTGGTTTCCTGTTCGGCATTGGCTTTGATACCGCAACCGAAGTGGCGATTTTCGGCATGTCTGCCAACCATGCAGCGGGTGGCGAAGCGATGCTGCACATCATGTTGATGCCGCTTTTATTCACTGCGGGCATGATGCTGATCGATACCACCGATGGCGTCATGATGTTGAAACTGTATCGCTGGTCGCAATTCGATCCGTTGCGCAGCCTCAACTACACCCTCGCCATTTCATCACTCTCAATTGTGGTGGCCTTCGCGATTGGCTGTTATGAAGTGTCGACGGTGTTACAACTCAACACGCTGATCTCCCCTGCGCTGGATGGCGTGATGGAAGCAATCATCAGTCAGATGGGCTGGGTGCTGATTGTAACGTCCATTGGTGTATGGCTGCTGTTTTCACAGCGGGCTAAGCGTCGGGCGCTGTAAGTACAATGGCGGCTTTGTGCCGCCCTGTTTATAGAATCTGCTCAGGTAAAATCCTCTCTGCGTTAGTAAACATCCTGTTAAAAACGCCTTTCCCGAAACATGCCACCAAAAGTCAAACTCATCATTGAAATTAAGAATCATTCTCACTAAGGTATTTTCTCTTTTTTACTCTTACAAGGAAGTGGTTGAATATCATGGCAAAGCATTTCTATGCTCGCTCGCTGCTCAGTGTCGTTATTGCAGCAGCATTACAGATTCCAGCTGTTCAGGCCGATGACAACACGACAAGAGACAGCCAAACCGCAGAAAACCCTCAGCAGAAACCACTGGCAATTTCCGATAAGAAAAGCAGTGTTGAAAACACCCTGGTGGTGACAGCCAGAGAACAAACTCTTCAGGCGCCGGGCGTCTCCACCATCGATAGCGAAGCCATTAAGAAACACCCTATCCAGCGCGATGTGGCCGAGATTATTCGCACTCAGCCCGGCGTCAATCTCACCGGGAATTCCAATAGCGGCCAGCGCGGCAATAACCGTCAAATAGACATTCGTGGCATGGGCCCGGAAAACACCTTGATTCTGATCGATGGCATGCCGGTCAGCAGTCGCAATTCAGTACGCTATGGCTGGAGCGATGAGCGTGACACGCGCGGTGATACCAACTGGGTGCCACCCGAGATGATCGACCGCATTGAAGTGATTCGCGGCCCGGCTGCGGCACTCTACGGGAATGGTGCGATGGGGGGTGTGGTGAATATTATCACCAAGCCCACCACTGACGAGTGGCATGGCAATTTCAATACCTACTTCAATGCGCCGGAACACAAAGATGAAGGCGCCACAAAGCGCTATAACGCCAGTCTGAGCGGCGCACTGGCCGATAATCTCACCCTGCGCCTGTCCGGCAACTGGAGTAAAACCCAGGCTGACGCGCAGGACATTAACGAGAGCCATACCACACCGCGTATTGGTTCCTATGCCGGCAGTTATCCTTCGGGCCGTGAGGGTTCGATTAACAAAGATATCCACTCTGCCCTACGCTGGGAGTTTATGCCGCGCCAGGCATTGGAACTCGATGCTGGCTTTAGTCGTCAGGGCAATCTGTATGCCGGGGATACGCAGAACACCAATACCAACGCGCTGGTGCAGAAGTATTACGGCAAAGAGACCAATGTGCTCTATCGCCAGACATTGAGTTTGAAATACACCGGTGCGTGGGATAACGGTGTCACCACCAATAACTACGTGCAGTTTGAAAAAACGCGTAATACGCGACTCAATGAAGGCCTGTCGGGCGGCATAGCCGGGATTTTCAGCCCATCGAATGAAGGTTTCTCCACTATCTCGCTGTATGACACCAATCTGCATTCTGAGGTGAATATCCCGCTGGAAGCATGGGTGAATCAGACATTGACCCTCGGGGCGGAATTCAATCATCAGGCGATGAAAGATCCGGCGTCAAATACCGAAACGACCACGGCCGGAGGCACGGTCAACGGCATCACCAGCGATGGACGCAGCCTGTATAGCTCTGCCGATATTTATGGCGTCTATGCCGAAGATAACATCGAGCTGACTGATTCCACTCGCCTGACGCCGGGCATCCGCTTCAATCATCAAAGCATCAGCGGCAGTAACTGGAGTCCGGCGCTCAATCTCTCGCAGGATCTGGGTGACGACTTCACGCTGAAGTTGGGTATCGCACGCGCCTGGAAAGCCCCGAATCTCTATCAAACCAACCCCAACTATCTGCTGTTCAGTAAAGGCCAGGGGTGCTATGCCAGTTCCGGTTACTGCTATTTGCAGGGTAATAGTGATTTAAAAGCTGAAACCAGCGTCAACAAAGAGATTGGTATTGAGTATCACCATGACGATATTCAGGCCGGATTGACCTGGTATCGCAATGACTATCACGACAAAATCGAAGGTGGCTACAGCCCGGTTTATAACAACGGCACGTCGGATGTGTACAAGTGGGAAAACGTGCCTAAGGCGGTGGTTCAGGGGCTCGAGGGCACGCTGAACTTCCCGATCACTGACTCGGTGAAAATGAATAATAACTTCACCTACATCATTGATAACGAGAATAAAACCACCGGCGATTATCTGTCGATCATTCCGAAGTACACCATTAACTCAACGCTGGACTGGCAGGCCACCAACGATCTCTCGGTTCAGGGAACGTTAACCTGGTATGGTCGGCAGAAACCGAAGAAGCTGAACTACAAAGGGGAAGCGACATCGGGCAGCGAAACCCGTCAGGTGGCGCCCTACGCTTTGGTGGGCATGAGTGCGACTTATAACGTCACGAAGTATCTGGATGTCACCGCCGGTATCGATAACCTGTTTGATAAACGCCACTTCCGTGAGGGTAACGCGCAGAGCACCGGCAATGCCACCACCGGCGCCTACCTTTGGGGCGCGGGCGCGAACACTTACAACGAATCAGGACGCACCTACTATATGGAATTGGGGATGCATTTCTGATTTAAACCTACGGTCACCTAAGCAGGTGACCGCTCTGTTTTACACTGCGCCATGATGCCCAGTGATCAACCAACGTATCAGGATTGCAATGCACTATAGATTTTCGTCGCTTAACCGACCAATGAGCATCTTGTTGCTATTACTCAGCAGTATCACTACCAGCGCGTTTGCACGCCCCAATATGACGCCGCTCGGCCCGAATATCGCCGACAAAGGCTCCGCTTATTACCACTTCTCCATCAGTGAATATGACTCGGCTGATGGCCAGCGGCATTACAAAGTTTGGACTGCGGTGCCAAATAAAGCGCCACCGCCATCTGGCTACCCGATGATCACGATGCTGGATGGCAACGCGGTGATGGACAGACTGACCGATCCCTTGCTGCAAAAACTCTCGGCAGGCAACCCACCAGTTCTGGTGGTTGTTGGGTATCAAACCACTTTACCGTTTGATGTGAACGCGCGGACTTTCGATTACACCCCGCCGGATAAAGAGCATGGCGAGGCAGGATACACCTTTAGCCGCGGTCGCAAGGGCGGCGGCAGCATCGCATTCCGCACTTTGCTTGAGCAGCGTATCGTCCCCGCAGCGAGTAAAGGTTTGCATATTAATCAACAACAACGCGCGCTGTGGGGGCACTCCTACGGCGGATTGTTTGTGCTCGACAGCTATCTCTCCTCTCAGCTGTTTACGCGCTATTTCGCTGCCAGCCCGTCGGTCGGCCAGGGCTTCAACTCTCTGTTGAGTGAGATGCAGACCCGTAGAGAGGGAAATAAGCAGATCACTCTAATGGAAGGCAATGGCGACCGCCGCAGCGACAGCAACACGGTGGAACCTGAAGTATTGCGCGCTGTGCGCACTACGCTCAAAGTTATGGCGGAGAACGGCGCGGCTGCGCGCTATCAACTTTATCCGGGACTTTCCCACGGACAAATGTTTGGTGCATCAATGGAAGAGGCGCTGCTGGAAATGTCGCAGGTAAAATAGCGTGGTGAAGTGGGCGCATCTGGGTGCGCCCACTGAATGGCTTAATTAAAGAACTTTATATCCGTGGGCGTGGATACTTTTGCTGCATCGCCCGCCGCTTTCAGCTCACCGCTCTTTTCATCGAAATGGAACAGGGAAATATTGTTGGTGAACACGTTAGTCACATAGAGATATTTTCCACTGCCATCAAATGAGAACGCCCGAGGTTCAATGCCGTTGGCTTTATAACTGATCGGCTTGCCTAACTGGCCATCCGCCTCAATTTTAAACACCAACAGCTTATTATCTGAACCACGATTCGCTGCAATCACATATTTACCGTTCGGACTGAGAATAATTCCGCCGCCGCTACGGTATTCAGCACTGTTATTTTCAGTGTTCAGCTTCACGGTATTGCTGCGATCCAGGTGATCGTCTTTCACTGTAAATACCGCGATCTCACCGGCCATTTCGGTGGTGACGTAGGCATGTTTGCCATCTGGTGAGAACACCATATGACGCGGGCCAGAACCGGCGGTAAAGGTCACGTCATGCGCGGTATCCGCTTCCAGAGGCTCAGCCTTATTGGCGTAATAACGATACGCATGGAGCTTGTCACCGCCGAGATCGGCAGCGTACAGATATTTACCGTCGTGGGTAAAGGTGGTCGAATGCGCATGACCGCCATCCTGACGCCCTTTCACCGCGCCCGTGCCGTGGTCGAAAGCAAAGTGCTGCACCTGCTCACCCAGTTTACCGTCATGATGAATCGGGAACACCGAGACGCCCGCGCCGCCTTTCGCCACCGAGTAGTTAGCGACAAACAGGAACTTACCGTCCGGGCTGATGGTGGCGTGCGTCGGCTGTTGCCCATGGCTATCCACCGCATTTAGCACTTTCACCTGACCGCTTTTATCAATGGACAGTGCGGTAACGGCCCCAGCGTTTTCTTCATTGGTGGTATAGGCAAAGCGGCCATCGTGGGATTTTACAATCCATGATGGGCTTTTCATTTTGATTACATCAAGTGGCGTTAAAGTGCCATCCGCATTCACCTTGAGGCGATATAAACCTTCGTTAGGATGATCCGGTTTCTGCTCTAATGGGGCATCTGGAATCGACGTCCAGGTACCCACTAAAGCGATTTGATGATGTTCCGCGGCATTTGCCATAGCGCTCCCCGCCAGTGAAAAAACAGCTAAGGATAATGCCATGGTTATGTTTGATGCTAAACCGCTGAATGCGGCTTTTTTATTTCTATTCATTTTCGTACCCCACCATAATCGGAATGTTTAACGACTATAGTGGGATTAATTTGAATAGCGCCCGGCCAGGGTGACCGGGTTCACAATATAGCAGATTAGTTTTTAGGAAATCGTGCCTTTAAATTCTGGCTCATCACGATTCAAGGTAAATATCTGCCAGTCCACCTGTTTGGCATGCAGCGTAAATACCGCTGTCGCCAGGGTGTTCTCTTCATCCGGATCGTTCGGCGAAAGGCGATAAATGGGCAGCACGGCATCATGCTGGTCAAAGAGAATCGCTTTTGCTGCATCGCCATCCAGCTGTGTTTGCGTCTCCAGCCACTCAATTAACCGCTGCTGCCGTGAGCCGGAGCTGGCGGTAACGACCTGTTCAACGTCATCAAGTTGCGGATGAATCAGGTGATTGGCATGGGCGAACACTCCGGTCAGTTGCGTTACGGAGCAACCCGAACCCGTGGCTTCCACGCTAAACAGACGGCTATCGCCCATCTGTCCCAGCGTATGGTGGAACGATCCGGCGCGCGGTGATGCGGTCAGAATCGCGATGGCCTCGTCCAGCGTAGCCGCATTTAGCGCGGCGCGGGCCAGAACCTGGCGTGGCATGCCTTCAGGGCGATACAGCGCACGAATATTATTCACCGTATTCACCACGCCCTTCTCATTGACGGCAATCGTATGACCGCAAATCGAACCCGGATAAGCAAAGCTGGTAAAGGCCAGGCCGTGTTCTGGGCTGATGCTGACGATGGCACAGTCATTGCGTAATTGAGGAAAACCATCTTCGTTGTGCGCAATCGTTAACACGCCATCAGCACTTTGACCCGCGACGGTGGTACATCCATCCGAGGTTGAACGCACCAGATCGCCACGGCAGTTCCAGGCAAACACCTCATCAATCGGTGCCTGCAAACCCTCAGCCAGCCCTTCCAGCTCTTGCCAAATCAGCGGATAGTGCGCCTGGACCAGCGCGCGCATGGCCACCGTTTGGTCGGTGTCTTTCATGGCCGTCACCGTCTGCCAAAGGGCGGTAAGCGTCAGCTTTTGGTGCCAGGCATCACGGCCGAATTCACCCAGTTGCTGGCCAATTTCGAAGGCGGAACCACGGATTACGAGTTTTTTCATATTGTTATCGTTCACTTCTGGTCAGGATACGTGTTGCAAGAATTCTTTCAGACGCGGGTTGCTGCTCGCGGTAAGCAGCATATCAGGTGAACCATCTTCGGCAATGGTGCCGCCATCAATAAAGATCAGACGTGAGGCCACATCTCGGGCAAAGCCGATTTCATGCGTCACAATCACCATCGTCATGCCCTCTTCAGCCAGTGATTGCATCACTTTCAAAACTTCGTGGCGCAATTCTGGGTCGAGAGCTGAGGTTGGCTCATCAAACAGCATCATCTTCGGCTTAACCGCTAACGCACGTGCAATCGCCACTCGCTGCTGCTGACCGCCTGAGAGTTCAGACGGATAGTGATTGGCGCGCTCACGCAAACCCACACGATCCAACAGTGCCATCGCCTGTTCACGTGCCGCGGCTTTGCTCTGCTTGCGCACGCGAATCGGACCAAACATCACGTTTTCCAACGCGGTGAGGTGCGGGAACAAATGGAATTGCTGAAATACCATGCCCGCCTCGCGGCGAATATCGCACTCATTGGCGTGCGGATCGGTGATATGCATGCCTGCCACCAGCAGTGTACCGGAAGAGATCTCTTCGAGTTTATTGATGCAGCGTAGCAGCGTCGATTTACCCGATCCCGATGGCCCAATAATCACCACCACTTCACCGCTTTCAATCTTTAAATTGATGTCGTGCAGTACCTGAGTGGTGCCGAAACGCTTCGACACCGCGCTAAATTCAACCATGCTCATAAAATATGAATCCTTTTCTCCAGTTGCTTCAGCAGGAAACTCAGGCATAACGTCACCAGCAGATAAATCATCGCCACCGCTGTCCAGACTTCCAATGCGCGGAAGTTACCGGCAATAATCTCTTGCCCCTGGCGAGTTAATTCCGCTACGCCAATCACAATAAACAGCGACGTGTCTTTGATACTAATAATCCACTGATTGCCTAAAGCGGGGATCATACGACGCAGCGCCAGCGGCATAATAACGTGTAATACGGTACTGCGCTGTGATAATCCCATTGCCAGACTGGCTTCTTTGAAACCTTTATTAATGGAGAGGATCGCACCGCGCGTAATCTCTGCAATATAGGCACCAGAGTTAATCACAATGGTTACGATTGCAGCGGTCACCGGGTCGATACGAATCGGTAACACCATTGGCAATGCAAAATAGATAAACATCACCTGCACCATAATTGGCGTACCACGGATTAATTCAACAAACACCAGCGAAAGTGTTTTTGATATTCTACCGCCTAATGCACGACAGGTGCCCGCCAGCAAACCAATAATAAAACCACCCACTAAGCCTGATAGCGAAATAATCAGCGTTAACTGTAATCCCTTTAACAGCAGCGGGAGGGACTCCCAAATATATTTACTTTCGAAATTCATCTTTCAACCCGTAAAAGCGAAACGAGGCTGGTGTGCACCGGCCTGGCGGGATTATTTAGGCTGTTTGGCAAACCACTTCACGTAGATCTTGCTGTAAGTGCCATCAGCGCGCAGTGCCTGCAACGCAGCATTCACCTTAGGCGTTAAGCTGCTGTTCTTCTGTATCGCAAAGCCATACTGCTGTGGCAGAATGCTGTCGGTTTCACCGGTGGATTTCACTTTGCCATCGCCTGCCGTTTTTACGTAATAGAGCACGTTCGGTGAGTCATGCACCACAGCGTCCAGATTACCGGCTTGCAGGTCAAGATAGGCGTTATCGATATTAGGGAACTCAACGTAGTCCGCTTTATATTTGCTTTTCATAAAGCTGGCAGCGGCGGTGCCTTGCTTGAGGCCTACTTTCTTACCCGATAAATCGCTAAATTTAGTGATGGAATTATCACTGCTTTTAACCGCCATCAATAAATCGGCGTCATAATATCCTTCACTGAAATCTACAACTTGTTTACGCGCATCCGTAATGGTAATGCCCGCCATCGCCACATCCAGATTACGCGATTGCAAGCCCGGAATTAACCCACCAAAATCCATCGGGCGTAATTCGTAGCTAACGTGCATTTTCTTCGCAATGGCATCCCATAAATCGATATCAAAGCCGACGTATTTATCACCTTGTTTAAATTCGAACGGGACAAATGCGGTATCCACACCGACGGTTAATTTATCTTGCGCTGCTGCAACAAAACTGGCTGAACAAGCAACCAATGCTAACGTAACTTTTAATTTAGAGAATAATGCAGACATAATAACCCTCAGCGTCAGTGAAATAATGTGCGATGAATGTCACCCAGCGAAATATTTCGGCGGGAGTAAGAAGATAAATCCATTTGATATTCAGGGCGCATCCGATCACGCCCTGATGAAAACGACGGCTTATGCCGGGATGATATCATCCCGTGTTTCGGGTACCGGCGTCTGTGCGCCGTTCATGATCATCGAGAGGAAGCTGTAATAACCGTTGATACCAATCAGATCCACTACGCCCTTTTCACCCCATAAATCGATGGCTTGCTGCCAGGTGGCGTCAGTGACTTTTTGCTGTTGATGCAGTTGCTGGCAAAAGTGGTAAATCACCCACTCATCCGGCTGTAAGTCATCCGGCAGGCGCTTCTCATTAATGGCCTGCACGGCGGCGGCAGAGATACCCTTCTCACGTGCTATCGGGGCATGAATCGCCCACTCCACCGGCTGCGACCAATGACGCGCCGTCATGAGAATCGCCAGCTCCGATAAACGCTGACCGAGCGCGCTGCGATAGCGCAGGTACTCTCCCATGCGCTGCGCGTGTGCCATCAGCTCAGGGCTGCGCAGCAGTGGTTCAAAGGGTGGAAGCAGCGCACCACGTGGCCCGTTAATGATCTCTTCTGCCAGTGGACGTTGCTGGTCGTCCCACTCGTGCTCCGCCAGCGGCGGCAAACGATTAATCATAATTTACCGGTCTCTTCACGAATCACAGTCGCCAGCGTATCGACCACAAAATCGAGCTGGCTCGGCGTAATAATAAATGGCGGAGCAATCAGGATGTGGTCGCCATACTGCCCGTCGATGGTTCCGCCCATCGGATACACCATCAGGCCGCGTGACATACAGTTAGCTTTGATCCCGGCATGCAATTTCAGGGCGGGATCGAACGGGGTTTTACTCTCTTTATCGCGCACCAGTTCCACGCCGGCAAATAAGCCGCGCCCACGTGTGTCGCCCACATGCTGCAATGCGCCCAGCACTTCACGCAAAGCATTTTGCAGATACGTGCCCTGCTGCTTCACCGCATCGAGCAGGTTGTCGCGTTCAATCACCTGCTGGACCGCCAGTGCCGCTGAAGCCGCCGTAGCGTGGCAAATGTAAGTATGACCGTGCTGGAACAGACCACTGCCCGACTGGAGTGCTGAGACGATCTTTTCGCTGGCCAGCACCGCACCAATCGGCTGATAACCGCCGCCCAACCCTTTGGCGATGGTGACCAGATCCGGCACCACGTCATCTTGTTCAAACGCGTGCAGCGTGCCGGTGCGCCCCATGCCGCACATCACTTCATCGGCGATATACAGGATGCCGTATTTGTCGCACAGCGCACGTACGCCTTTCAGATAACCCGGCGTCGGCGGCGTGGCGCCGGTGGTGGCACCCACCACGGTCTCCGCGCAGAAGCCAATGATGGTTTCTGGACCGGCATCAACAATCGCCTGTTCCAGCTCGTTAAGCAGGCGCGTGGTGTATTGCTGCTGCGTCTCATCAGCGCGACGATCGCGATATTCGTTACAGGCTGAGACGCGAATCACGTCAATCAGCAATGGCGCAAACTGGCGCCGACGCCACTCATTGCCGCCAACGGCCAGCGCACCCAGCGTATTGCCATGATAGCTCTGCTTACGCGCAATAAATTTGGTGCGTGACGGCTGGCCGATTTCGACGAAATACTGACGCGCTAATTTCAGCGCGGTTTCCACGGCTTCCGAACCGCCGGAAACGAAATAGGCGTAGTTGAGATCGCCAGGCGCAGTGCGCGTCAGGTGTTCGGCAAGTTGTTCAACGGTGTCACTGGTAAAGAAGCTGGTATGAGCGTAAGCCAGTTGGTCGATTTGGCGATGCATCGCGGCCAACACATCAGGATGTGCATGCCCCAAACAGGAAACAGCGGCACCACCGCAGGCGTCAAGATACTGCTTTCCTTGTGTATCGAAGATGTACGCCCCTTCGGCGCGAGCAGCCACGGCGGGCGTGCTGCGCAAACTGCGGTGAATAATGTGGCTCATACTGGGTCCTGCTCCTGAATACGCTGCGGTGATTAAGCGCATCTTGCAGGATTCATTTGGATCACGTCAATGCAATAATGATTCACATGCATTCTATTTTCTTATGACAGATACAAACGAATCATTTCTCAGGATTTGCCAGGCACCACATAAGCACCTGATTCAATCAGATAGCGTTCAGCATTTTCGATTTTACTCACGGCCTCACGGCCATGGCGTGCCACCAGCATTGCCAGCAAACACTCTGCCAGCCCCATGCCAGAGACCACTGAGGGGAAGAACGACGGACTGTCGATAGAGAATAACAGGGTGCAGTCGGCGGCCTGCGCCAGCGGGGAAACCGGTGAATCGGTAATCGCGATAATCTTTGCCCCTGCCTGCTGCGCGGCGTGCAGCACATCCAGTGACTCACGGGAATAAGGCGCAAAGCTGGTCAGCAGCACACAATCCTGCGCGGTGAGTTCGCGGGTAAATACTTCGATATTACTGGCGAGGCCATCAATCAACGAGACCTGGCGATTGAAGAGTCGGTAAACATAAAACAGTGACCAGGCGATGGGAAAACTGGCGCGAAAGCCGCAGATATACACGTTATCAGCCGCATCGAGCAGGGTCACAGCTTGTTCCATTTCCGCCTGATTTTCGTTTTGCGTAAAGGCCAGATTGGCCTGATGCGCGCTAAACACTTCATCATACAGCTGCGGCTGTGTTCCTTTGGCGATCAGTTTCTCGGCCTTAGATACGTATGTATCATTGCGCAGACCAATGTCATCAATAAAGGCATCTTTCAGTTCGCCCCAACCGTTGTAGCCCAAACGTTGCGCCAGTCGCAGCAGTGTGGCGGGTTTGACACCGGCTTCAACGGCAAACGCACGCATCGATTGCACCACCAGCTGATTGGCATTTTGCAGAGAGAACTCAGCCGCTCGCTGCAGTTCTGGTGACAGCTCACTGAACTGGCCGACAATTTTTTCCCGAAGATTCATGGCGTTTGGTCGTTGATGGCAGATGGATGCATATAAACATAATTGCGACGGCGAGAAAACCAGACGCTGAGACGATTCATCCTGTAGCGCATGCCGTGGTGCTCCGGACGCTGTGGCGCAATTCTTTCCAATACAGTGTGATTCGTGCCGTGGTTTAATGCCGCTCACAGAAAAAATAAGGACAGGCTTGTTGCTATGCTGCAGTTTTCAAATGGTTTTCTGCTGAGTTTATCGCTGTGTCTTGATATTGGGCTGGCCAATATCGCCATGATTACCCTCGCGATGCAGCGCGGCTATTTTCACGGCTTTTGGTTAGGGATTGGCACCTGCATTGGCGACCTGATTTATGCGCTGCTGGCGCTGGCTGGCATGGCGGTGGTGTTGCAGTTTACGGCGGTACGCTGGGTGTTGTGGATTGGCGGTGGATTATTACTGCTGTGGTTCGCAGGTAAAATGTTGATCGCTGCACTGCGTAAAGACGCGGCGTTACCCCCAGCGGAGCAACAGCCTTATCGTTCGTTACTGCGCGAATTCAGCCGTGGCGTGGTGCTGGCGATGTCATCTCCCACGGCGATTTTGTGGTTTGCCAGCGTGGGCGGTGCACTGATTGCTCGCATGGGGCACGGCAGCGTCAATGCCACCTCTTCTTTCCTCGGTGGGTTCTTTATCGCGGGAGTGGTCTGGACCTGCGTGTTGTGCCTGGTGGGCAGCATGGGCGGCAAGCTGTTGGGGCAGCGCCTGTTGAAATACTCCTATCTCGCCTCGGCGCTGATCTTCTGCTATTTCGCCGCCTATGTGATGGTGTCAGGCTATCGGGAGTTTGTTCTGGGCTGAAGCAATCTGCTGCGCGTAATGGTGTGGCGTGGTGCCCATCACTTTGCGAAAGGCATTAATGAAGTGGCTCTGATCGTAAAAACCCAGTTGCAGCGCGGCCTCCTGCGGATGTACCCGGCGGCGCAACAGTTCCCGCGCCTGCTGTAGCCGCAATTGCATGTGATATTGCAACGGTGGCAACCCGGTGAGCTGGGTGAAACGACGCACCAGATAATATTTACTCATCCCGGCCCGTTGCGCCAGCGCATCCAGTTGCGGCTTCTCGTGCAAGTGTTCACCAAGAAACTGCTTTACCTGTTCGATAATCTGCACTTCCCCCTGCTCGGCACTCTCTTTATCGTCGAGCAGTTCACCACACAGCCACAGCAGCTGTTGTTCCAGCAGTAACTCATCTCCTGCGCGCGCGGCCTGGTCGAATTCAGTGATCGCCTGAAACAACCGCGCGTCATGGAACACCCCTTCGCGCAAAGCGGGCGCAACGGTGGTGGCAAACATTTCGGATAAGATCGCCTGCGGCAAGTGGATACTGATAAAACTCACCGGGTCATTGCTGAATAAGGAGGACTGAATCGCGCTGGGATTATAAATCGTTACCTGCCCGGCAAACACGTCAGAAACTTTGCCATCGAGCCAAATCTCTTCGCGCCCGCTGAGATTAGCGCAAATTACATATTCGTCATGCAGATGACGCGGAAAGCGGCTGCCAGTGGCGTTCACGCGCGAACATTCAATGCCATTACGGCTAAACCATTCTGATGAGGAGAGCGACACACGATAACCCGGTAAATATGGCGATGGGTTATAACAGCATCGCCAGAGTCGAATTGCAATGCTGCTGGGGTGTGAAGGCTGATTCGCATCCTTGCCGATTTTGAAAAACGATTGCCGGAAGTCGCTGCTGCAACGGCTTCCGGCAGCGAGGATAAGGCTTAAATTCCCGCAATCCGTTTCAAATCAGCTTCTGCGCCAGGCGCCACCGCCAGCACCTGAGCGCCTTTCAGCAAACGTTCGCCTTCGGTATTGAACGGGTGATACCAGCCGCCCGCCTCTTTCACCAGGCAGTAGCCCGCCAGACAATCCCATGCGTGCATATAAGGTTCGTAATAGCCCACTACGCGGCCAGCGGCTACCCACGCCAGCATCAGTGCGCCAGAGCCGATACGGATAAAGTTGCCCCCGGCCTCCAGCAATGAGGCCAGAATATTGCCAACTTCAACAGGGCTAACGTGGCTGTTAGCGCCAAAGCCAGTGACATGGTTTTGCAGCGTGCGAGTTGGATCAACCTGTAAACGACGCCCATTCAAGGTTGCGCCTTGCCCCAGTGCCGCCACATAGCACTCCTGATAAGTTGGCGCATAGATCACCCCGATCACTGGCACACCGTCGTGCAGCACCGCCACCGAGACACACCAGTTAGGCATGCCGTTCAAAAACGGGCTGGTGCCATCAATCGGATCCACTACCCAGGTGTATCCCGATGTGCCTTCCTGCAATCCGTACTCTTCCCCCAGGAAACCGTCGTCGGCAAACTGGGCGCGAATCTGCTGATCGATCATCTGCTCGACTTCACGGTCAGCGCGCGACACCACATCCTGCAGATCATATTTGGTCTCGACCACCAGCGTGTCGCGATGATGGAAATACTCCAGCGCCTTCTCGCCCCCTGCGCGTGCCACTTTCTCTGCCAAAATCAAACGTGCCAGCAGTGCTTCATTTACGGTGTCACTCATTATCTGTCCTTAAATTATCCGGCAATCAGGGCTAATCCCTGAGGTTTAAAATCAATCGTCACGGCAGAAGCCAGCGGCAAGTGCTGCTCCATCTGCGCAATCGTAATGAATGCCAAAAATTAGCAGGGAATACTGATGTGTCGAAACACTTCAAAGCAATATGTCCCTATTCCATGACAATAATTTTAAATGACAAATCGAAAGTGTTTTTATTTAAACGACGGTGAATTCTTATCTGACATCAGCGTTAAAGGGTTAGTTTCAGAAATTTGGCATTAATGCTCAGCGTGAAGAGCTGTAAGAAATCAATGGCTGTCACCGAAATGGCCGTATGAAAAACAGTCGGATTACGTTTTAGATTAAACCGATATGCATCTCTTCAGTTCAAATTTAAAATCATTCTTTGTTCGAGGGACTTCGTTTTCCTATCACGACCAAAAATTCTTAGACCTCTTCCCTCCTGGATAAGGTTAAGTATCCAGAGGTTTTTGAATATGCATACGCTTCGAAAACAGTATGTCGCAGGCCTGTTGATTGCCGGTACGTTGTGGTTAAGCGCCGCACACGCAGAAGCCCAGTATCAGCTGGAAAAGGTAGTGGAACTGAGCCGACATGGTATTCGCCCGCCCACGCCCGGCAACCGTAAAGAGATTGAAGCGGCGACCCAGCGCCCGTGGACAACCTGGACCACGCACGATGGCGAGTTGACCGGGCACGGCTACGCTGCAGTAGTGAACAAGGGCCGCTGGGAAGGCGATCATTATCGCCAGCTCGGATTGCTGACCTCAGGCTGTCCACAGGCGCGGGAGGTGTATGTTCGCGCCAGCCCATTGCAACGCACCCGCGCCACCGCACAGGCGCTGGTGGACGGCGCATTTCCCGGCTGTGGCGTCACGGTTCATCGCGTGGCGGGTGAGGATGACCCCCTGTTCCAGACCGAAGCGTTCCCAGCCACCAATACCGATCCCACACAGCAACTTGCCGCCGTGACCGCTGCCACCGGCGATCTGGCCGCGCGCCAGCAGGCGTTACAACCGGCGGTTCAGGCTTTGAAAAATGCGGTGTGTCAGCCTAGCACCGATTGCACCTTCTTCGACAAGCCGTGGCAGATAAAACAGAGCAAAGGCGGTCAAACATATGTTCAGGGACTGAGCGTTCTGGCCAGCATGGTGGAGACGTTGCGCCTGGGCTGGAATGAAAACCTGCCGGCGGATCAACTGGCGTGGGGCAACATTACACACTCCGCGCAAATCACCGCCGTGCTGCCACTGTTAACCGCCAATTACGATCTCAGCAACGACGTGCTGTACACCGCGAAAAAGCGTGGCTCTATTCTGTTAAATGAGATGATTCAGGGTGTTAAACAGAGTGTCAGCCCTGTTTCAGATACCGTGCCGGATGCCCGCTGGCTGCTGTTTGTCGCGCATGACACTAACATCGCGATGGTACGCACCCTGATGGGCTTCACCTGGACTTTACCGGGCTACACGCGCGGGAACATTCCGCCCGGCAGCAGCCTGGTGTTTGAACGCTGGCGCGATAAGCAGAGTGGCGAGCGATGGCTGCACGTTTACTTCCAGGCACAAAGCCTCGACGATTTGCGTCATCTACAGTCCGTCAATCAAGCGCATCCGCTGCTGCGTGAAGAGTGGCGAGCGCCTGATTGTCGGGTCACCGAGGTGGGCACGCTGTGTCCGATGGCATCCACGTTAGCGGAATTCGGTCAGCAACTTGATCCTACCGCCATTACGCCGGTGAGTTACGCTCAATAGCGCAAACCTGTTTCACCACGCCGCGCAGCCAACGATGCGCGGCATCATTCTCCAGTCGTGGATGCCACATTTGTGACACTGTCATTTCCGGCGTCGCAAACGGTAGTGCTACCATCGCTAACGCCTGGCTGTGAGCGATCAATGGGTGATGCGCAACCAGCGAATGCGGCACCAGCGCCACCCAATCCGAATTCACCACCAGCGCCACAGCAGCAGAGAAAGCCGGCACCACAGCGACAACCTTGCGCTGCAATCCGGCTTGCTCAATGGCGTCGTGGATCGGTCCACCCCGCTCTGCGCGACGAGACGCCACAATATGGCCAAATCGGGCTAATTGGGTGATGTCCATCTGCTGTGTCAAAGGATGGCCCGCGCGCACCACGCCGACAAAACGATCGCGAAACAGCGCCTGCAAGCGGATTTCTGGCCCCATATTGCCGAGCACGCCAATCTCTAAATCAATGCTGCCCTCGCGCAGTTCACGGTCACTTTTTTCCGGTTTCGCCACGAAGATCAGCTCGACATTGGGCGCCTGTGCGCTCACCGCTACAATCAACGCACTGCCAAACGCTTCGATAAAACCTTCATTGGTACGCAGCGTAAAACAGCGATCCAGCTCGGCCAAATCGAGGATTTCAGCATCCGGGCTGAGCACCGCGTGCGCTTCTTGCAGCGTGCGGTGAGTCCGTTCGCGCATCGCTTCAGCATAGGGGGTTAGCACCATCTGCCGACCAGCCCGCACCAATAACGCATCGCCAGTCACATTGCGCAGACGGCCCAGCGTACGGCTCATCGCTGATTCGCTCAGGTTGAGTTTGCGAGCGGCACCCACCACGCTACCGGTAGTGAGCAGCGCATCGAGCGCCGTGAGTAAATTCAGATCGGTGGTGTTCATGGTCATTATCCTGCTGGATGTCGGGCGACATAACAAGGCGTTTGGTGCATGTTACCACTGCATAGGCTGCGTGTTCCGCCTCCCCTCGCTCCGCGCTAGACTTTTCTCATCGACTCCACTGAGGAACACAGGATGAAAACATTATTGATTGGTGCGTCACGCGGGTTGGGATTCGCACTGGCAGAAACCATGCTACAGCGAGGCTATCAGGTTGTGGCGACCGGGCGAGCCCATTCTACCGATAAACTGTCGCAGCTGGCTGCGCGCTATCCGCAACAGCTGACGGTAGAAACGGTGGATATTACGGACCCCGAGCAGGTTAGCGCCCTGCATCAACGCCTGGCGGGCACGGAGTTTGACATGCTATTCGTCAATGCCGGGGTGAAAAATGACGATCGGGAAACCATTGCCGACGTTTCAACTGAGGAGTTCACCCGTGTCATGGTCACCAACGCGCTCAGCCCGTTGCGTGTGATCGAGACCTTTAAAGATCGGGTCAGCGCCAGCGGCACGATTGCAGTGATGTCTTCCGGTCAGGGCAGTCTCACCAACAATACTAACGGCAACTACGAGGTGTATCGTGGCAGCAAAGCAGCGCTGAATATGTTTATGCGCAGCTTTGCCGCACGTCATCAGGATTCGCGCACACTGCTGTTGATGGCGCCGGGCTGGGTACAGACCGATATGGGCGGGCCGGAAGCGCGCCTGACCATCGACGAGAGTATCCCTAATCTGCTTAACACCATGGAGACCTACGCAGGTCGCAGCGGGCTGCATTATCTCGATTACCTTGGCCGCATCGTGCCGTGGTGAAGTCAAAGGGATGCGCCGGACGCTGCAGCCCGGAGCCTGAAGTCTGAAGTCTGAAGCCTGAAGCCTGAAGCCCAAACTACATCTTCCGCTGCAGCAGACTGCGTAATGTCTCGCGCAGCCAGCGGTTTGCCGGATCGTCTTGCTGCGCGTTGTGCCACAACAAAGACAGTTCATAATCCGGCATTTCAACCGGCACGGGCGCAGCATTCAAGCCATAGCGTTGGCACCATGCAGGAGCCAGCCCTTGCGGCACCGTGGCGAACAGCGGCATCTGCTGCAGCAGCAGCGGTAAGCTGGAAAAGTGCGGCGTGACATAACGAACACGTCTGGATTGGCCCAGACGCTGCAAGGAGTGGTCAAGAGCACTTTCGCTGGCGCCGCGATAAGACACCAGCGCATGCTGATGACGCACAAACTGCGCCAGCGTCAGTGTTTTCAGCGCAATTTGCTGCTGGCTCCACAAGGTGCGAAAGCCCGCCGGGCCGACTTTTTCGCGGGTTAAGTCACGACTGGCTTCATTTCCGACGGTGATTACCACATCCGCCTGCTGCTGCTCCATCAACGGAATCGCCTGCCAGGGATCGGCAGCCACCACATGAATATCGATACCCGGTGCGTGGCTTGCCAACTCGAATAACAAATCAGCCATCAGCCACTGCTCCAGCCAGTCGCTCATGCCGATGCGAAAACTGCGGTTATCACGCTGGGGATCAAATGCATCGGGTGTGAAGATCACCCGATGCAGCCCCTGCATCAGTGGTGCGAACTGCTGCACTAATTGCTCGGCACGCGGCGTCGGTGTCATACCGTATGACGTGCGGATAAACAGCGCATCATCGAACATCTCACGCAGCCTCTTCAGAGCGGCACTCACCGCTGGCTGGCCGAGGTAAAGGCGATTGGCGGCCTGCGTCACGCTGCGCACCTCGTACATCACCATCAACACAATCAGCAGATTGAGATCGATACGTGAGAAATCATTTTCATTGATGCTGCTCATGATTTTAATCGATTTAAATAATGTTATGCGCCTCAGTATAGTGACTTTCAACTTACTGTCACGGACGCTGTTGAACGCGTCCTCTATCAAGTGGAGCACAGCATGAACATTCAGGTAGGCGAGTGCCGGGTTGAAAAAATCACTGAACAGCGCGCCTCTTTTCCATTTGGTGCGCTGTTTAAAGCACATCGCACCGAAATGAGTGACGCCTTTGCCGAACAACCTGCGGAGGTCTCGATTCACAGTTGGCTGGTGCGCACCGCCGAGCACACCATCCTGATTGATACCGCAACCGGCAATGGGCGCAACCGCGATAACAAACCGTTATTCCACCAGTTGAATACGCCTTACGCCGACAATCTGGCACAGGCGGGCGTGGATCCTGCTGAAGTGACATTGGTATTGATGACGCATATCCATACCGATCATGTTGGCTGGAATACGCACTGGGTGGACGGTAAATGGCAGCCATTGTTCCCCAACGCGCGTTATGTCTGCTCGGCGGTAGAATTGCAGCACTGCCAGGACGATCCCGCCAGTCAGGAACTGTATCGCGACAGTATTCTGCCGCTGATCGAACGCGGCCAGTTGCAGACCATCGATGTACAGGATTCCCCGCTGTTCGCCGGCGTGCTGCGCTATATTTCCACGCCGGGTCACAGCATCGATCACGCCTCGATTGTGCTGGAAAGCCAGGGTGAATATGCGATTTTCCCGGGCGATGTGATGCACCATCCGGTGCAATTTCAGCACCCGCACTGGAACTCGCTGTTCTGTGAAGATCTCCGGCTCGCCACGGCATCACGTCAACGCGTTATAGACTGGTGCCAGCAACATCAGGCAATCTGGTTCAGTTCCCATTTTCATAGCAGCTCTTTGGGCCGTGTTGCGCCTGATGGGCAATGGAGTCCACTTGAGGATTGACCGGATGCAATACGCTAATTATCTCACCGCGTCGCTGAGCGACTTACGCCTGGCGCTGCAAGGCGGCGATGTCACGGCACGCCAATTGGTCGACTTCGCGCTGCAGCGCATTGCCGAGGCAGATCAGCCGCGCTACAACGCCATCACCTGGCTGTTTGCGGATGAAGCGCGTGCGGCAGCAGAACTGAGTGATACACGCCGTCAACGTGGTGAGGCGTTGGGTCAGCTGGACGGCATCCCGGTGCTGATCAAAGACAATATTGAAGTACGAGGCTGGCCCACCAGCGCGGGTTCGGTGATGTTGCGTGACGTCATCGCCCAAACCGATGCCCCGCTGATCACCACGTTGCGCCACCAGGGCGCGGTTCTTATCGGTAAAACCGCGATGCATGAACTGGCGGCGGGCATTACCGGCGCCTCGTCGCTGACGGGCTTCACCCACAATGCCTGGCGGGAAGGACGTTCACCGGGCGGATCGAGCAGCGGCTCTGCCGTTGCCGTTGCCGCCGGTTATGTGCCGCTCGCCATTGGCAGTGACACAGCAGGTTCGGTGCGTATACCCGCGGCGTTTAATGGCCTGTTCGGCTTACGCATGACGCGAGGTGCACTTAGCACATCCGGAATTGTGCCGCTGTCACCCACTCAGGATATCCCCGGCCCGCTGACACGCAGCGCGACCGATCTGCGCATCGCCAGCGAAGTGCTTAGCGGCAAGACGTTTGCTACGGAGGGAGAAGCATTACGGGTTGGCATCTGGCAGGAGGGATTTGCCGCTGATGAAGATGAGATTAACCAGGCGGTGCAGGCTGCCGTGGCCGGGTTCGCACCATCCATCCTGGGTTGGCCAGAGCTGGAGGCGCTGGCGGCAGAGGCGAATATCATCGGCTATGAATTTGCTGAAGCGCTGGCGAAGTATTTAGCCGATAAGCCGCAGGCGCAGTTCCATACCCTGCCGGATATCGCTGCGTCCGGGCTGTATCATCCTCAGCTCGAAACCGTGTTTAAGACCCGCGCGCAACATCCTGGCACGACCAGCGAAGGTTATGCACGGGTGCAGCAGCGCCAGCATGATCTATACCAGCAGTTGGTGGCGATGTTCGACCAGCACAACATTAACCTGCTGGCATACCCGGTGGTGCGCCGTGCGCCAGTCAAACACGGCGAGATGCAGGAAGGCAGCAATGCGCTGGTTTCAGCGGTGACTGGTGCGCCAGCCATTTCGATTCCCGCAGGCCTCAGTCAAGACGGGTTGCCGATTGGCGTCGAGTTGCTGGCGCTGCGTGGACGGGAAGATTTGTTGTTGCGCGCGGCTGAAATCATCGAGCTGCGCAGTCGCTAAAGAAATAAAAGCGGTCGCCACAGGTGGCGATCGCTTTTATCCGTGCAGTGACAACCCTTTAATCGCCTTATCCACCGCTTTCTTTGGCCCACGAATCGCGATGCCGACCAGATTCAGGTTGTCGGCATCTTCGGCCATAAACACTTCGCGGTTAGCGGCATCATGTCCGGTGGAAAACATTGCCTCCACATACGGGATCACCGTCAATTCCCGCTCCACACCCTGGCGATGCGCCCGCTGTAATCCCGCCACATCGCCCGCAAACACCAGCATCGGCTGGCCCGCCATATTGCCGTATTGTCGCCCTTTCGCATCCACATAGGGTTCGCCCATCATATCAGGTGCGGCAGAGGCAATGCCGGTGGCGAGAAAGGCCACCACATTCAGGCGCTGCCAGGTGGCTAAATCATCACGAACAATCAGGGCGATTTTGGTATCAAACATCTGCAACTACTCTCCGGTGAGTTCGAAAACCTCATCATCTATGAGCAGCCAGGGAGGAGGATAGAACGTTTGTGCACTGTCGTTGATAAGAGGCCGGGGTCATACGGTAGGCCCGCTGGAACCAACGGCCGAGATGACTCTGATCGGCGAAACCGACCTGAGCCGCGACCTGGACTGGCTCGATACCCTGCGCCAGTAGCGCGCGTGCACTGCGCAACCTTAAACGAACCAGGTAAGCATGCGGCGATTGGCCGAACGCCTGCTTAAACTGGCGCGTCAGCTTAAAACGATCGATGCCCGCCAGACGGGACAGTTCATCCAGCCCCACATCCTGCGCCATAAAATCGTGCAGATAGTCGCGTAAAAGCTGCATGTGCTGCATCGCTGAACCTGATTGCGCATTGGGTTTGGTTTCAAGATGGCGGGAAAGCATCGTCATCAGATGATCGAGGCTCTGATCGCGTGCCAGTCGCCCTTCACTGTGATGCACTGAAAACCACGCCTGCTGGATGGCACTGGCCAACAGCGCATCATCATTTAACGTGTGGCGAAACGCACCTTCGATGTTGGAGACATCGCCCAGACCGCGTCTCTGCATCATCTCAGCCACCCAGCGCTGCGGCAGATAAAGCATGGTGTAGGTGAAACCCTCTTCGTTAGGCGCGTGGCCGTCATGCACCGCGCCCGGCTCAATCAAAATGGAGCGGCCCGGCGTGCTGGTGTGCAATGCACGATGGCAGTTGAAACGTTGTAAGCCCTGCTGCGTCACGCCCACCAATAATTCATCGTGATCGTGCGGATCGTAGGCGTGTCCGCGAAAATGCGCGTTGACGCTTTCGATACCGGTTTCGTCATCGCGACGAAAATCGACCCAATCATTATTGGCTGACATAACGGCGTGCTAAGGCAGTGAGGGAAAGTCAGGCATAGCCTAGCAGCCTGAACCAGAGATAATCCAGTGGTAACAGCAACAGCACGCTGAAGATAAACACCAACACGCACAGCTGCAGGCCTGCTTTGGCTGGCACGTTACCCAGCCCCATCGCCACCACCACCGGCGAGGCCTGATAAGGCAATAGCGGTGTCGCGTAGGCAAACACCTGCATCATAACGACGCTCATCAGTGAATAACCGGATGCATTTGCCAGCTCTTGCGCAATCGGTGTCACCATCGCGGGCACGCCGTTGGCGGTCAGCACAAAGTTAAGCAGTGAAACCAGCGCGTTTAACACCGCGAAATTACCGAACGAAGCATGATCCTGCAGTGGCAACACGCTCAGCAGCAAATCAGCGATGAGACGACCCAGCCCCGAATCCACCACCACCGTGGCCACGCCGAGAATACCTGCGATATAGATACAGGTGCGGAAATTAACCCCGCTGGCGAAATCATCGCCCGAGAGAAAGCCAATGCGCGGCAGCAGACAAATACACGCCGCCGCCAGCCCGACCCATGCAGCAGGTAAGCCGTGCAGGCTGTCGGTCATCCAAAGCAACAAGGTAATGGCTAACAGCCCCATCAACCGCCACTCGCTGCGACTGAGCGGCTCAAGTTGATCGCGATGGCGCACGGGCTGAGGTTGCGCGCGGAACAGAAACAGAATAGCGGCTGCGAGTACCATTCCCTTGCCGATCCCCACCACCGGCATATGCAGCAGCCACCAGGGCAGCCACTGGAGATGGATTTGATAGGCGTTTTCAGCAGCGCCGCTCAGCACCAGATTGGGCACATTAGCCGGTAAGATGCTGGCGGAGAGCTGGAATGTGCCAAAACCCACCGCCAGCGCCAGACCAATACTGCCACGGCTCCCGGCTTTGATACCGGCGCGTTCACCCAGCGCCAGCACCACCGGCATTAACAGTGCGATGCGCCCCATATTGGAAGGCATCACCAGCGCCAGCAGATAGGTCAGCACCAGGGTGCCAACGACCATGCGCGGCCAGCTCTGACTGAGTGGCACCACCAGATAGTTGGCCCAGCGTTGTGCTAGCCCGACTTTGCGAATCGCCGCGCCGAGCACAAAACCGCTCAATACCAGCCAGAAGGCTGAAGAGGCAAATCCGCTGAAGATGGTGCTGGTCGGGGCGATGTTCAGCAGCGTGGCGGCGGCAAAAAACAGCAGCGCGGTAAGGTATTCCGGCAATCGCGCGCTTGCCCATAGCAAAATGGTTATGGCTATCACCAACGTGGTAAGCCAGAAATGCATATCTGAAGTCACTGACCGAACTCCCTGTCTACTAACCGTCGCACAAAGCGGATAAGCATAGTGCAATCCATAATGTGCAACGCTGAGTCAGTTAACAGTTTGTTAAATTGCTAGCTGTCCGAGCCAGTTTATTAACGCTTCGCTGCCCGGCTGGCTGCGCGAACGCTGCGGCCAGGCAAGAAAATAGGGTTTACTTAACGGCAAGCTTAACGCATCAACCATAACCAAATCCCCTCGCGCCAGCTCAGCGGCAATCAGTCTTTTCTGCCCCAACAACAAACCCGCTCCTGCCACAGCAGCATCTATCGCCAAAGAGGTCAGATTGAAGCTTAACGCGGGTTGTGGCGCAGGTTCCGCCATCCCTTTCGCCTGATACCAGCTGCGCCAGTCGGGCAAAAAGCGCCCTTCGTTACCCCAGTCGAGATGAATCAACGGAGCCTGCTGCAACGCGCTTTCCAGCGGAAATTGCTTGAGCAGCGCGGGACTCGCCACCGGCACCACTTCATCCAAAAACAGCCGCTGCTTATCAAGCTGAGGATAGCGATCCTCACCAAAGCAAATGACAAAGTCCGCTGGGGTTGCATTGAAATCGACCTGCGCATGAGTGCCGTGCAGCGATAAATCAATATCAGGACAGTGAACGCGCCACTGCGCAATGTGGGGCAGCAGCCACTTCGAGGCCAGCGCGGGTAGTGAATAGAGCGTTAGCTTGGGCATCGTCGCCACATGACGCAGGTTTTGCTGCCCGAGATGCAGAATATCAAAGGCTTCCGTCACATAGCGCAGATACTCTTTGCCGGTTTCAGTCAGCATTACGCCACTCTGCGTACGCACAAACAGCGCGCTGCCCAACTGTTCCTCTAGCTGGCGAATTTGTTGGCTCACCGCAGCAGGCGTCAGCGCCAGTTGTGCGGCGGCCTTTGCCAGACTGCCCAACTCCGCCGCCACCTTAAATGACTGGATAACGCTGATTTTCGGTAAACGCGGTGACTGTGCGGGCATTAAGGTTTCCTTAGCAGGGCATTAAATTTATATCGTTACGCACTAACATATCAGTGAGTTACAGTCATTACACACCTGTCACAATGAGAACTGCTGCTATGACTGCACTGATTCGTTTCGATTTGCATCCACTGGCCGACGCCGACTGGCGACGTGAATGCCGTCAACAGCTCAACCAGCATGGCGCGCTGGTTCTGCGTCAGTTTTTACAACCCGACGCGCTGCAAAGCATCATTGCCGAAGGAGATGCACAACGCCATCTGGCCTATCACACCCTCAGCAAGCATAACGTCTATCTGATGAAAAAAGACGAGGCGTTCGACGCTGACCATCCGCGCAATCGCGATGTGATCAGTACCAAAGGCTGTATTACCGACGACGTGATTGCCGCCGAATCGCCGCTGCGCCAGCTTTATAACGACGAACTGTTTAAAAGTTTTCTGTGCGACGTGCTGGGTGAAACTGCGCTCTATCCTTACGCCGACCCGCTTTCATCCATCAACCTGCATTACGCGCCCGATGGACAGGAACTCGGCTGGCACTTCGATAACTCCTCCTTTGCCATCACCCTGCTGGTGCAGAAACCCCGCGCGGGCGGCGTATTCCAGTATGTGAAGGATTTACGCGATGCCGATGCGGGAGAGATGAATTTTGAGGGCGTGGCGGCGGTATTGGATCAACGCCAACCGGTTGATGCATTGGCGATTGAAGCGGGTGACTTAGTGCTGTTCCGTGGTCGCAACTCAATGCATCGTGTGACGCCAACCGAAGGCGACATCACACGCATGCTGGCAGTGCTGGCGTACAACACGCAGCCCGGCATCGCCCTGTCGGAAACGGCGCGCATGACCTTTTATGGTCGGTTATGATCGGCGTTTAACAAACCCTGCCAGCCGCGTACAAAAATCTGCTGGGTCCGAAAAGCCACCAGATCGCGCCAGTCGCGGTCTGCTGGCCAGAAACCTTCCACCAGCTCATGCTTTAGGGCGCGCCCTGATTCACTGGCCGCTTCACCTTGCAGATGCAGCCAATGATCGTCACGCACGCGACGATGCATCTCTTCGCCGGGATAGGTTCCGCACTCCACCACCAGTGGCAAGATGTGCGTCTGCGGCAGTGATTCCAGCAGGAACTGTGACAGATAACCCGTTGCGGTCGCGGTCACTCCGGTGACACTGTCACGACCCGCACCGGTAAACAGTAACGTCAACCACTCGCCATACAGTGATTTTCCCCACTGATGCGCAGCGACCTGCTGCTCAGCAATCGAGAGCAACATCGGATGGCCCCATGCTCCGGCTCCCGTATGCAGATCGAAACTCAGGATGGTTTTTGCCTGCGACAAATGCTCGGTGATGATGGTTTGCATGGTGCGATAAGACCAGCTCGGTTGCTGCCCACCGTAGAAGAAGCCGTCCGCGAATTGGTATTGCCCGGCTTCCACCACCCGTTTCACCGCCAGCCAACCTGCGCCGTTAAGGGTTTTAGCTAATAGCTCATCAGCTTGTGTCCGCTCGCCGTGGTAGATGCCGTGCCATGACGGGTAATCAGGGTTGGCGGGTGCTGGCTGCGTAAAGTCGATGAAATTGCGGTTGAGATCGATGTTGTCTTCGTTGACGCGCCGCAAATGTGCCGCCCCCCAGGGATTCAACAGGTGCAGCAACACAATCGCGGTGTCATCGGGCAAGGCAGTAAGACTAAAGCGATTAAGCCACTCAATCTGACTGTCCGAACCATAATAGCCTTCCACTCCGTGCGTGCCAGAGATGATCAGCATCAGTTTGCTGGCTGCGGGATCGCCAATCACGGCGACATCGGTGTAAAGCGTTTCACCTTGTGGGCCCGGCAGCGGATGCGGATACGAAGTCAGAGCGCCGTGTTGGCGCTCGACTGCCGCGAGGAAACGGGCACGTTGGGACGGGTAATGCGGCAATTCTGACATGCTGTTTCCTGTAAATTATGGCGCTTATGGGTAGACCTTAAACTTGAAATATTTCTTGGCTAACTGATCGTAAGTTCCGTTGTTGTGCAGTTCGGTCAGCGCATCATTGATCAGCTTCAGATGCACGGTATCCCCTTTGCGCAGACCGATTCCCACGCCGTTGCCCAGCAGCTCTTTATCCACCAGCGTGGCTTTGATGACGTAATCTTTGCCTTCCGGGGTGTTCAGGAAACCCTGATCCGCTGACACCGCATTTGCCAGTGTGCCATCCAGGCGTCCCGCGACCAGGTCAGGATAGATCTCCATCTGATTCGGATAAGACACAATATTCACGCCCTGCGTCGCCCATTTCGCTTTGGCGTAGGTTTCCTGAATGGTGCCCTGCGCCACGCCGATGTTCTTACCACGCAGCGTGCTGATATCTTCGGTCAGGGTGCTGCTCTTCGGCGTCAACAGCGCACTCGGGGTGATATACAGCATGTTGCTGAAATCCACCTGCTCACGGCGTTTCTCTGTCATCGACATCGCCGACAGAATCGCATCAAACTTCTTCGCCTGCAGTGCCGGAATACTGCCATCAAAGCCTATCTGCACCCACTGGCACTTCACTTTTGCCTGGGCGCAAATGGCGTTACCCAAATCGATATCAAATCCTTTGAGCGAGCCATCGCTGGCCTTAGATTCAAACGGGGGGAAAGTAGGATCGACACCAAAGCGCAACGTCTGCTCAGCAAACGACAGGGTGCTGAAGGCGCCAAGTGACAGCAGTAACGCGAAGGACAAACTCTTTTTCATTGTTAGCTCCAGCAGGCAGGTAAATTCACGACGGCATGGAGAGTTAATAACATGGCGGAAACATTACCACCACTAAAAAAATGGATTTGACGCAGAGGGAATTCTTATAAAACATAAGGAGTTAAGCGATTTTATCTCCGGCAGTAAGAGAATCTTAATGCCGGAAATGTGAGGTGGGTGGTTACGCGATGGCAGGACGAGAAACGTGCTCTGCGGCAGCCTGATTCGCTTTGTCCGCCGCCTCAGGCAGCAAGCAACCGGACACCAGCGCCTGACTCAGTACACCGACAAAACAGTCGCCTGCGCCGTGAGTGCTGATTAGCTTCACCGGAATCGCGGGCAAACTCTGCACCGGTTCACCCGACTGACACACCGCCAGACCGTGCTCACCCGCTGTCACAATCACCTGCGCGAAATCTTCCGCCAGCTTTTGTGCCGCTCGCTCTGCAGAGGCCAAATCCTTCACTTCGATTTGGCACATATCGCGTGCTTCCACTGCGTTCACGATTAGCAGATCAATGCAGGCGGCGAGCGCGGGTTCAATCTCGCGCGCCGGTGCGGCGTTAATACAGACCGCAATCCCCTTCTGCCGGGCCTGCTGCGCCAGTTGCAGGTTCACGCTGGCGGGCACTTCGTTTTGCAACACCAGTAAGCCAGCACCCTGCCATAGTGAGTCAGACAGCGTAGTCACATCGATATGCAGATTCGCATTGGACACCACCACGGCACCGTAATCGCCTTCCGCATCGCTGATCGCCACACTCATTCCTGACGGCATATCCGGCAAAGTCGCCACCGCATCGGTGTTGACGCCGGCATCTCGCAGCGCCGTGAGCAGGAATTCGCCCTGCGTATCGGCGCCCACCGCGCCAATAAAACGCACCGCGCCACCTGCACGTGCGGCCGCCACTGCCTGGTTGCCGCCTTTACCGCCAAATTTATAGCTACAGCCGCTGCCCATCACGGTTTCGCCCTTTTCCGGGCGATGGTGGGCCGCCAGCATAATGTCGTAATGCAGGCTACCGGCGACAATAATTTTGTTCATGACTAAAAGTCCCGCAGATCCTGAACCGCACGCTGGGTTTTCATCAGATTCTTTTCCGCCAGCTTTAAATCTTTTTTGGCGATTGCCACAAACAGCGCATCGAGAATATTTAATTGCGCGATACGTGCCGCCGCATTTTCCCCAAGCAGATGCGATCCCTGAGAGGTTGATGTCAATACCACATGCGCATTGCGCGCAATAGGCGACTCGGCATAATTGGTAATAGCAATAATCTTTGCACCATTTCGTGCCGCCAGTTTAATCGGATCGTTCACCGCTCGCGTTGCTCCTGAATGACTGATGGCGATCACCACATCATCATCGGATAACACCGCTGCAGACATCAGCATAATATGCGCATCGTCATAAGGCGTGGACTTGATCCCGATCTTCAGCAGCTTGTGCGATAAATCTCGCGCCACGGTGGCTGAACCGCCCACCGCATAAAGATCGATATGGCGCGCTTTAAATAAAATATCGGCAGCACGATTAAATTCAGAAATATCCAGAATCGATAATGACTCTTCAATTGCCTGAATCGAGGTTCTGAATACTTTAGCCAGTAATTGTTCCGACGAGTCTTCCGGCTCAATTTCTGCATGCAAGCCAGCCACTTCAGATTGATTATAATAAATCAGTCCGGTGCGAAAATGACGGAAGCCAGTAAAATTAAGCTTCTTAGTAATTTTCACAATCATCGCCTGTGAGACATTATTTTCTTCGGCAATTTCCTGCAGCGAAGTCTGTTCACTGATGTCGGTTCTGGCGATGATGGCTTCGGCAACACGCCGCTCCAGCGGCGTCAGCTGCGGTAATCGCATACGAATTTGAGCGCCAATGGCTCGCGGATCTTGCTTCATTACCTGCCTCTTGTCGCCCGGTCAATCAACATCGCTATGATAATGATTAGGCCAGTGGCAAGCAATTGATAAAAGGCCTGAATATTCAGCAGAGTCAAGCCATTACGTAATGCGCCGAGGATGATGGCGCCGATAATGGTGCCGACGATGCTGCCTTTTCCGCCCATCAGTGAAGCACCGCCAATCGCCGCTGCCGCAATCGCATCTAACTCCCACAAATTCCCGATAGTGGGTTCTGCTGCGCCTAGTCGCCCAATCAGGATCAACGATGCCAGTGACGCTAAGGTGCCTGAGATAATGAACACCGTCACTTTGGTGCGTTTAACCGGTACACCCGCGACGCGCGCCGCTTCCTCATTGCCGCCCACCGCCAGAATATATTCGCCCAGTGGGGTTTTATTCATCACCAGCCACAGCACCAGCGCAATCACTGCAACAATGATGATCGGGGTTGGAATACCGAACACATCGCTGTTAATTATGCTGCGAAACTCCATCGGGATGCCAAACACCGGATTACCACCGGTATAGATCAGCGCGATGGCGCGGAACAGCGAAAGCCCACCCAACGTGACGATAAACGGTTGCAGTCCTGCATAGGCCACCAGCATCCCGCTGAATACGCCGCACAACGCACCGATACCCAGCGTGGCCAGAATCGCCACCGGAACCGGCACACCTGACACCATCAGAGTGGCGCCCAATACCGCAGAGAGTGCGGCGGTCGGTCCAACTGATAAATCAATACCGCCGGAAATAATCACCAGCGTCATCCCCAGTGCGATCAGCGCATTGATGGAAGATTGCTGTAAAATATTCAGCAGATTTGGCACGGTAAAAAATACCGGAGACAGGAATGAAAATGTCACCACGATAATTAACAGCCCGATTAAGGTACCGGCATCGCGCAGATTGAGTTTAAATTTCGCCGACGGCTCAGTCGCTGGCTGTGTATTTGTTTGCGTCATCATAATTGTGCCTATATAGAGTGCAGATTGAGTGCTATACAGCTTCTTTAATGTCGTTAATAGCAAAGCGTGCGATGTTCTCTTCGGTAATGTCATCGCCAGTTAATTCACGCGTAATTTTCCCCTCTCGCATCACTAAAACGCGATCGGACACGCGTAATATTTCGGTCATTTCTGACGACACCACGACAATCGCTTTACCTTGCTGGGCCAGTTTTTCAATCAGGTTATATATTTCAGCTTTGGCCCCGATATCAATTCCCCGGGTTGGCTCATCAAATAAAAACACTTCGGCATCCGCAGCTACCCAGCGGCCAATGATCACTTTCTGCTGATTACCGCCACTCAGGGTGCCGATCGGTTTTTCGATATTCAGCGGACGCAGTTTCAAGTCGGACATCACCTGCTGCGCCACCGCGTCCAGTTTCACTTTACGAATAACGCCCGCAAGCGTGAAGTTGCGCATCGACGGCAGCGCCATGTTCACTTTCACCGCTCGCGCTTTGATGATGCCCTCTTTCTTACGGTCTTCCGGCACTAATCCAATACCGGCACGAATCGCCGCGCTGACGTTGTGATTACGTACTGACTGACCATTAACGCGTACTTCACCGGTGCTACGTTTGTCGATACCGGCAATCAGTTTGAGCAATTCTGTGCGGCCTGCACCGACCAGACCCGCCACGCCCAGCACTTCCCCGGCGCAGACGCTGAAACTGGCCGGTTTTATCTCCGTTCCGCGCGTCACATTCTCAACCTGCAGCACTTCACGATCGGTGGCCCAGGATTGATGCGCCTGCTTATCGATTTTTCGCCCTACCATTTTCGCGACGATGCTCTCTTCAGTCTCATCGCAAATGTTCACCACCCCAACCTGACGTCCATCGCGCATGATGGTGGCGCGATCGCAGACCTGGAAGATTTCATTCATCTTGTGTGACACATAAATCAATGAAACACCTGTGGATTTCAAATCTGCGATCAACTCCGCCAGGCGCTCAAACTCACGCGGCGTCAGGCTGGATGTCGGTTCATCCATGGCGATGATTTTTGCCTCATCCAGCAGTGCGCGCGCAATCTCAACGATCTGCTGTTGCGATACCTTGAGGTTCTTGATCGGCTCAGCGGGATTAATGCTGGGATCAAGCTGCTTCAGGATATGCGTGGCGCGTGCCAGCTGAGCGCGTTTATCGACAAACAAACCGTTGAGGGTCGTCATTGGGCGACCCAGAAACATATTCTGGGCGACGGAGAGCTCAGGAACATGCTGCAACTCCTGATGAATCATCGCGATGCCCGCATGGCGCGCACTGAGCGGATTTTTCATCTGCACTGACTCGCCGTTAACGTGGATGTCACCGCTATCCGCCGGGCGCACGCCAGAGAGAATGTTCAGCAGCGTGGATTTGCCAGCCCCATTCTCACCGATCAGCGCGTGCACTTCGCCCGGCCGCACCATAAAGTCCACATCCTGCAGCGCGATGGCGCTACCGTAGGTTTTATTGATGCCGCGCATCATTAAGCGATACTGTTCCATACGCTCTCCGCCTGTATTACTGCTGTGCCAGCAACTGGCGCAATTTGTCGTTGTCTTTGGTTGAGAAGGCATCGGCATTCTCTTTGGTGATCAACGCCTGTGGCGTGGCAATCACGCGCGACAGTTTTTGTCCGTTCACCAGACGCAACATCACTTCCATCGCCACTTCACCGGTCAGGATCGGGAAGCTATCGACGGTGCCGGTCAGTTCACCGCGCTTAATAGAAGCATAGGCATCGGAAATACCGTCGGTACCAAATACTGCGGTCTGCTTCGCTTTATTCAGCGAACGCACCGCTTCCACCACGCCGAGCGCCATGGTGTCGTTGTTGGCATAGAAACCAATCAGATCCGGATGCTGCTGCAGAATCGTCGATGCGGCGTTAAAGGCCTGCTCGCGACTCCAGTTAGCGGGCACGCTGGCAACAATGTTGAATTTGCCATTCGCCTGCAGCGTCTCTTTAAAACCGGCAGTGCGCTGACCCGCAGCGTACACGCCCGGCTGGCCTTCAATCACCGCCACTTTGCCGCCCTGCGGATAGTGCTGAATAAACCATTTGGCGACGCGCACACCGTTGTCTTTCTGCACGTTACCAACGTAGTACTGGGCACTTGGCACCACCGCATCGTTGACGTTCACCACGGGAATGCCTTTGCTGCTGGCGCTTTCCAGTGCTGGCTCAAGGTTGATATCGGTCTGAGGTGACACCAGCAAGCCATTAAAACCTTGCGCAATCAGGGTTTCAGCGATGGACAACTGGCCCATTTGATCATCTTCATTGGCAGCAGCCTGGTAAGCGACGGTGAAACCATACTTCTTCGCGACGTTCTGATAGCCCTCGCCGAGTGAACGCCAGTACTCATTGGTCAGCGTTTTCGACACGCCGCCAATTTTCAGCTTGCTGTCAACCTTAGGCATCGGGCCATATTTGCTTTCCAGTTGCGTCCAGTCTGTGCGGTCGGGCTCGGAGTCAGATTTCAGCGGCGCCAGGGTCGCAGCGTGCACGCTTGAACACAGCAGTGCGGAGGTCAGTACAGAGAGTAAGAGCTTTTTCATGGTGGTAGCCTTTTTATCGTTTTATTTGAGGTGCAGAGTTACGCGCTTGCTTATTGTGCAAGCATGATGTCATTCACAATCTGCTGTGAGGCCACCGCATCCTGACGGCTAATCGCTTCTTCCAGTGCTGGGTTATTGTTGAGTTTTTCGCTCAACTTCAGCAGACGCTTCACAGTCACAATATTGATTTCCGCTTCACGGATCGGGTCGAGGCCGCTGGCATCCGGGAAGGTGTCGAAGTAATAAGCGCCCTGATAGCCATCGCGCTGCATCTGCCACAGGAATTCCAGCGTGGCGCGCGGATTCACTGAACCGGCCATCAAGCCATCATCGCGTTTGCCCCAGCCATCATTCAGATCCAGTCCTAACAAGCGTGAACGACGGGCCACCATGGCTGCGGCAAACGCAGGCACCTCATTGGCAAACAGCACGTGAGCGAAATCCAGCGTGATGCCGAGGTTGGCGCATCCGGCTTCTTCCACGGCCAGCAAACAGGTGGTGGCATTGGGGAAGATGCTATAAGCACGCGGTTCATTCGGTTTGTATTCAATGCTGACGTCGATTTCCGGCGCATATTCAGCTACTTCACGCACCGCGCTGACGGCGTCTTCCCACATCTTTTTATAGTCGGCCTGGAAGCAATAATCGAAACCGTCCTGGCCCATCCACAAAGTCATCAGGCGCGAACCAAACTCACGGCCCGCATCAATTCCGCGCTTGGTCAGTTCGATGGCTTCACGACGAATTTTGGCGTCAGGGTTAGTAAAGGCGCCAATTTTGAATTGGGGAGCATCCCAGCGCATCTGCATGCCATTGACCGCCAGGCCTGCATCAGCAATCGCCTGACGCATGGTGGGAATGTCACTGGTCATGTGCTGCGGATAGTTAAGATCGAGATGCGTCAGGCCATTCACCTTACCGGCGCGCGCAATCATCTGTAATACAGAAGGTTTTCCCTGGAGATCTGGCCAGTATAAGTGCGCCCCAGAGGCGAAAGAGTTCAAACGTGTGGCAAACTTTAATTCTGACATGAGGAAGGATCCTTCAGTGCTGGTTGTAATGTACTTTCCTTCTTCACGATTATTTGTGAAGTTATGGAATAAATTACACAAGCCAATTTGTTTATCAAGACGGCATCGCTTCAATTTGCGAGGCCGTTCACGAAATCCTGCGATCGATCTGCGCACAGCCCCTGTCATTCTTTTGTCATAACTCGCTCACCCTGCTGTCAGCGCCGTTTTCATATCCTGTGCCCGAACCTTCCTTATCTGGAGCACAAACATGAAACTGAAAAAACTGACGTTAGCGGCGGGCATTTTATTGGCGATGGCAGGCGGCGCGGCGCACGCCAAAACGCAGCCGGTGAAGAATATCGTGTTAGTACACGGTGCATTTGTGGGTGGTGCAGGCTGGCGTCCGGTGTATGACCGCCTGACGCACGATGGCTATAAAGTGACGCTGGTGCAGGAGCCGCTGACCGGTTTCCCGGAAGATGTCACGGCGACACGCCGCATCATTGATCAGCAGAACGGACCGGTGATTCTGGTCGGCCACAGCTATGGCGGCGCGATTATCACCGAAGCCGGGAATGACAATAAAGTGGTGGGTCTGGTGTATATCGCCGCTCATGCACTCGATAACGGCGAAACCGAAGCGATTAACGGCAAAAAATTCCCGAACAGCGCGCATCCGTTTGCTAAATCTCCTGATGGCTACCTGACCATCGCGCCGGAAAATTACCACAGCGATTTCGCCGCCGACTTACCGGCTGCGCAGGCGGATTTTGAAGCGCATGCGCAGATGCCAACCAACGCCGCTGTGTTCACCGCCAACATTCCTGACCCGGCGTGGAAGACCAAGCCTAGCTGGTACATGGTGGCGAAAGCTGACAAAATCATTAACCCTGATCTGGAGCGGATGTACGCCAAACGCGCGCACAGCCACACGGTTGAAGTCGCGGGCGCCAGCCATTCGGTGTATGAATCTCATCCTGATGAGGTGGCGAAACTGATTGAACAGGCCGCTCAGCAGGCTCAGCCCTAATCCACTTATCCCGCCCGGAGATGCGCATGAAAATTTTGGTGATTGAAGATGAAGCCAAAGCGCGCGATTACATGCGCAAAGGATTGACGGAAGCGGGATTTATCGTGGATGTGGCCGAGAATGGGCAAGATGGTTTGTTCTATGCGCAGGAGCACCATTACGATCTGATCTTACTCGACGTGATGATGCCCGGCATGAGCGGCTGGGAAGTCATGGCCGCGCTGGATAAACAGATCCAGACGCCGGTGATTTTCCTCACGGCTAAAGGCACGTTAGAAGATCGCATCAAAGGGCTGGAACTGGGCGCGGATGATTATCTGGTGAAGCCCTTCTCGTTTGCAGAACTGCTGGCACGCGTCCGCACGCAGTTGCGGCGCGGCGGTCAGCAAAAACTTCCCGATGTGCTGAGCCTGGCCGACCTGCAACTCGATATCCTTAAGCGTCGAGTTGAGCGCGCGGGACAACGTATCGACCTCACCAACAAAGAATTCAACCTGCTGCATCTGTTTATGCTGCATCCCGGTGAAGTGCTGACGCGCACGGTAATCGCCTCACGCGTATGGGACATGAATTTCGATAGCGATACCAACGTGGTGGACGTGGCGGTGAAACGCCTGCGCCAGAAGATCGATGGCCCCTTCTCCCAGCCGCTGATTCATACCGTGCACGGCGTCGGATATCGCTGCGAAGCTGAAACATGAAAAAACTCTCGCTTGCCACTCGCTTGTCACTACTGCTCAGCACCGCAGTGATTGTGATTTTTGCTCTGAGCGGCTTTGCGCTGTATCAGTCCCTGGCGAAGCAGATTGGCGTGCGTGATGACGCGGCTTTACTGACGCGCATTGATCAGATTCGTACGCTGCTGCGCGATGAAGATGCCATCACGCTGATCCAGCAAAAACCGCGCCTGTTTGCCAATATGCTGGGCAACACGGAGTCTTTGCTGGTGCTGCGCTTTCCAGGTCAGCCGCCGCTGATTGTGGTCAATCCCGGCGCACGACCGATGCCCGACATCACGCCCGTGCCCGCCGATCAGCCACTCAGTCTGGCCTCTGTGCATCATCAGCAGGCGCAGGATGGCACCCCTTTTATCTCCGCCGCCGCCTTAGCGCCGACGCGTGATGGTAATGGGCAAATTGAGATCATCACCGGCCGCCTGATGAGCGACCGTACTCAAACGCTGAACAGCTATCGCGACCAGATTATTGTATCAACTGCACTGGCAGCCCTGCTGGTTGCATTATTGAGCATCTGGCTGGTGCGACGCGGCTTATCGCCATTGCGTCGGCTGGCAGCGGAAACCGATGCCATAGACGTACGGCGTTTATCGCACCGTATCCAGTTCAGCGATGCTCCGACAGAGCTACAGCCACTGGTCGCCGCTTTCAACCAGATGCTCAGTCGTCTTGAACAGGGCTACCAGCAACTCAGCCAGGTCTCTGCGGACATGGCGCACGATCTGCGCACGCCGATTGGCACCTTAATCGGTCAGACTGAGGTGGCGCTGAGCCAGCCGCGCAGCGTGGGTGATTACCAGGCACTGCTGGGTTCCAATTATGAGGAGCTAGAGAGACTGGCGAAGATGATCGATAACATGCTGTTCCTCGCCAAAGCGGAAGACGCCAGTCAGGCAATGGATTGGCAGATAATCGATTTGGCACAGCTCGGCGAGAAATTACAGGACTATTTTGATGGCATGGCCGAAGAACACGCCATGCAGTTGGAGATGCGCATGCAGGGAGAATTACGCGCCGATCCACAGCTGCTGCAACGGGCACTGGCGAATCTGATGGCGAATGCCTTGCGCTATGGCGAGCGGGATACCACCATTCGGGTGTTAAGTGCGGTGCGCGATCAGGGAATCGAATTGGTGGTGGAGAATCAAGGCGCGGCGTTGAGTGCTGAACAGCAGTCGCGCATGTTTGATCGCTTTTGGCGCGCCGATGCATCACGGCATCAAAGCAGTAGCGGATTGGGATTATCGATTGTGCGTAGCATCATGCGCTTGCATCACGGCAGCTGTGCGGTGAGCAGTGAGAATGGGGTGAACCGGTTTAGTTTGCTGTTTCCGCGATGAAACGTGTCGCGGCGCGATTTATCGCGCGGGGTTAAAACCACGCAAAAATTGCGCCGCAACCGCTTAAATAAAGGTGAAAATCTCTTCACGCGGCAAACGTGATTTTGGCAATGCCGCGTTGAAATCTTCGTCGCTGCGATAGCCCAGCGACACCAGTACCACGCTGGTAAAGCCTTTCTCACGCAGGCCCAACGCCTGATCCAGCGCACGCTGATCAAAACCTTCCATCGGCGTCGCATCAATCCCTAACATCGCGGCACCTAGCAGCAGACCACCGAGCGCCAGGTAAACCTGTTTCTCCATCCACTGTGGGATGTCACGCTGCTCATAACGGTGCATATCGACATAGCCACGACGGCTCTTATCCTGACCGGCTTTGCCTTCTGGTTTGGCAAAACGCCCATCCTGCTCTTCCTGCGCCAGCACGTTTTGCAGATGCGCGTCGTCCAGATCGGTGCGCATGCACAGCGCAATCACATGGGAAGCATTCAGTACTTTCGGGCCGTTATAAACAAAGGCGCCGGTAGTGGATTGCGCGATCTGCTCACGACCTTCTGGCGTGGAAGCCACCACAAAATGCCATGGCTGAGAGTTGACGGATGACGGGCTGTTACGCAGTACGTTCAGCAATGTTTCGATCTCTTCCTGCGGCAAGCTTTTACCACTGGCGAAGGCTTTTACAGTGTGGCGACGAGCCACTGCGTCATTAAGTGTCATGGCAATCTCCTGAATCGATTATTTTAAAAGTGCCGTTACCTTAACCGCCGCGTTGACGCAGCGGTTAACGAATTGTGTTTCAAAGGGTTAAAAGCCGCTGAGCACGATCTTGCCGCGGGCGCGACCGCTTTCGATCAGCGCATGGGCTTTGCGTAGATTCGCCGCATTAATAGTGCCGTGATGTTCGCCTGCCGTAGTTTGCAGCGTCTGGTCATCAATCAGCTGACTCACGCGCTCTAAAATATCGTGCTGACGCTGCATATCACGGGTCTGGAACAGTGAGCGGGTGAACATCAGCTCCCAGTGCAGCGAGATGGCTTTGCGCTTCAGCGGCACCACGTCCAGCGTTTCAGGATCATCGATCAGCGCCAGTTTGCCTTGCGGGGCCAGCACAT
Organism: Erwinia sp. S63; assembly: GCF_016625195.1. Taxonomy (GTDB): domain Bacteria; phylum Pseudomonadota; class Gammaproteobacteria; order Enterobacterales; family Enterobacteriaceae; genus Pantoea. The sequence goes on along the minus strand of NZ_JACVUP010000009.1, from coordinate 8,944 downwards.
CCACCAGCTGGCTGTAATAGCTGTCGGTGTGCGTCAATGAAGCCACATAGCGCACCTGAGGATGGCCAATGGCCGCCAGCTGTTCGCCGAGTGGCTGATGGTGATTAACCACATGATGTGCACCCAGAGAACGCACCCAATCCGCGGTTTCAGGGCGCGATGCGGTGCCAATTACCGTGAGGTTGGTCAGCTTGCGCGCCAGCTGCGTCAGGATCGAACCCACACCGCCGCCTGCTCCAATAATCAGCAATGCGGCATTGTCATCCGCCTGCACTTCCAGACGATCAAACAGCAGTTCCCATGCGGTGAGTGATGTCAGCGGCAACGCGGCGGCATCGGCATCATTCAGCGTACGGGGTTTATGGCCGGCAATGCGTTCATCCACCAACCCATATTCGGCATAACTGCCCGCGCGGGTGATATCGCCTGCGTAGAACACCTCATCGCCCGGCTGGAACAGCGTGACCGCCTCACCCACCGCTTCCACCACGCCGACCGCATCCCAACCGAGAATGCGCGGTTTATCGGTGGGCGCACCGTTACGCACTTTGGTATCCACCGGGTTTACGGCAATGGCGTGGATCTTTACCAGCAGGTCACGCGCGCCCGGCTGCGGTTGGGCGACATCCAGTTCGTACAGCGCATTTTCATCAGAAATCAGTAAACCGTTTTGGCTATAAACAATCGCTTTCATCAAGCCGTTCCTCAATTCATCAGGGTGTTAGGTAAGTTGGATTCAGCATAGCGGCCTGCGCGCTGAGGAAAAATGCCGATTGCACAGCAACACTTTCACTCTTAGAGTGAAAATCCCTGCCTGTTTTGACGATGAGTAAGAAAATGATCCGACTGGAAGATGTCACGCTGTTTGTGCGGTCGGCGGCACTGGGCAGCTTTTCGCGCGCGGCCCGCGAAGTGAATTTACTGCCCGGCCAAGTAAGCGCCGCGATTCAGCGTCTGGAGCGGGAACTGGATCGTCGCCTGTTTGCGCGATCCACACGTAGCCTGCGCTTGACCGCCGAGGGTGAAAAGTATCTGCCCTACGCGCAGGAGATGCTGGCCCTAATGCAAGCGGGCGCCGATAGCCTGCAAAGTCACGAAGACGCACTGAGCGGTGAGCTTAAAATCGCGATGCCTTCCGATATTGGCCGTAATATTCTCTTGCCGATGATCACCGCTTTCTGCTGTGAACATCCGGCCTTATCGGTTCGGTTATCGTTGTCCGATCAAATCAGCGATGTGTTCCGCGATCCGGTAGATATCGCCATTCGCTACGGCAAACTCGAAGACAGCAGTTGCGTGGCATTGCCGCTGGCCGAGGACAATCGCCGCATCATGGTGGCATCGCCAGCTTATCTCGACCAACATGGACGCCCGCAGAAGCTGGAGGATTTGGCCCAGCATCACTGCCTGCCGTTTGTGATGGGCGGCCACGTCTATGACAAGTGGACGTTCCCGCAGGAAGGTATGCGCCGACAAATCACGGTGAAAAGTCGCCTGCTATGTGATGACGCCGAAGTGGCGCGTCGTTGGGCTATTGATGGCATGGGCATCGCGTATAAATCCTGGATTGATGTCTGTGAAGACATTCAGCAGCGCCGCCTGGAACGAGTGCTGCCTGAGATCCCCGGCGAAAGCACGCCGCTGCATTTAATCTGCCCGCATCGTAAACAGTTTTCTCCTGCGATTCGGGCGCTGCATAGCGTATTACGGGCGCATTTGCGGGCGATTACCGCGCAACTTTAATAGCTGTAAATGTGCAGAGCTTATGCGAACTTGCGGTTTTGATTGCCTCGTGAGCGGCTTTATCATTTTGAAAATTGATAACACCTTCAGGGACTCACATGCGCAACATTACAAAGACAATACTCGCTTCACTGCTTTTCTCCTCACTGCTTGCCAGCGCTAACGCCGAAGAGACACTTCGCATCGGCTATCAAAAATCTTCCACCTTGCTGACGTTGATAAAGCAGCGTGGCGATCTGGATAAGGCGCTCGCCGATCGCGGCATTAAGGTGACATGGCACGAGTTCACCAGCGGCTTACCGCTGCTGGAGGCACTGAACCTCAACAACGTTGACCTCTCTGCTGACGTGGCCGATACCGTGCCGGTATTCGCGCAGGCGGCAGGCGCCGACCTCACTTACTACGCGCGCGAAACGCCCTCGCCTGAAGCTCAGGCCATTCTGGTGCCCGCAAACTCCAGCATCAAATCGCTGCAGGATTTAAAAGGTAAAAAGATTGCCGTTACCAAAGCGGCAGGCAGCCATTATCTGCTGATCGCCGCATTGCAAAAGGCGGGGCTGAAATTCAGCGATGTCACGCCCGCGTGGCTGACACCTGCCGATGGGCGTGCCGCGCTGGAACACGGCAGCGTTGATGCCTGGGTAACATGGGAACCCTTTGTCACCAGTTCGAAAGTGGAGCAGCACACGCGCGTGCTGGTGAGCGGCAAAGGTCTCGCGAGTTATCAGCGCTACTATCTGGTGTCGACGCCTTATGCGCAGAAGCATCCTGAGGTGCTGGGCATTGTGTATAAGACGCTGGACCAGGAAGCTCAATGGCTGAAAGCACATCCAACGGATGCAGCAAAGATTCTCTCTCCGCTGTGGGGTAATTTGCCGCTCGCCACGGTGGAACAAGCGAACCAGCAACGCAGCTATCAGATCGAGCCAGTGAACAAGAGCGATTTGGCTGAGCAGCAAAAGATTGCAGATGCATTTTATCAAGCGAAGCTGCTGCCGAAGGCGATTGATGCGCAGGATGTGGGCACTTGGCAGCCGCAGGCGAAGTAGCCGCCCTGCCAGCGAATAATCTGATTAAGCCGGTTGGCGTCGGGGATGTCCGAAGATAGCAGTGAAGCTTTGACCTTGGATGCCGATAGACGTATCAGGCTTACTCAAAGCCGTTTCCGCCCCCCATTAGTCGTTTTAAAGGAGAGCAAGATGGATGTATCACAGATTACTTCACTGGCTATCGGTCTGGATAATATGGACCTCAGCAGTAAGGTGAGCACCCTGGTACTGAAAAAGACCCTGGATAATCAGCAGTCGATGGCAGCCGGAATTCTTGATTCGATTCCGCAACTGCCTGCCAATCCGGCAGTTGGCCGCAACATCAATACCACCGCATAAACTCGCGTTGCATCGTTGCACTTATTGAACGACCTCTGTTAGCGTGTATTTTTAACCACTCCCTACTTCAGGGAGTGGTCGACACGCTAATCAGGGACGTTTCGTGACGATTTTCTTTCCGCTTATCTATCTGTTTGCCGGATGGTTGCTGGGCAAAACCGCTTGGGATTGCAAAACGGCTGCGTCATTGATATTGACGCGCATCGCTATTCCCATCGTGGTCATTTTTAATATATCGACCCGCTTCCACAGCATGAGCACCATTATTGTCGCCACCGCGATATGCATGATGTTGCTATTGCTGGCAGGCCGCTATGTTTTCCCTGATCCCATTAAAAACCTGTGCTTCAGCTATCTTAATATCGGCTGGCTGGGCCTGCCCGTTGCTAGCGTGTTATTCGGCAATGATGCTGCGACCATTATTATTGCCGCCTATGTCGGCAGCTCAATTGTCGGAAACTCGCTGGGCGCAGGCATGCTCTCCGGCGAGAAATTTAATCCAATCACGTTGATGCGCACCCCGCCCGTCATCGCTCTGATGATAGGCGCAGCATTGATTTCGCTGAGTGATTCGGTTGCTCTTTACTTTGATAGCCTGTATCAAATTGCCAAATTTATGATGAGTTTTCTTGGCATGGCCGTTTTAGGGATTTGGCTTTCAAAGACAACAATATCGATGCGCGATTTTCGACTCGAACTGCGTCCGTTTATCACTCGCTCAATAGTTTTCGCTGTGCTGGTTTCGTTGTTGTTGCTGATAGCCAATCAATTTAACGCGCCACTTATTACACAAAATCCGGCAACGCTGTATCTCCTCTGCCTGCTTCCCCCGGCAGCCAATATTATCGTGCTGGAGACGCATTACCTGGGCACCGGAAATTCAGCGCGGGCGATTTCATGCGGAACTTGTATCAGTATCGTGGCGATAGCGCTTTATTCGGCTGCTGTTTTGGTTGGCAGAGCGATGGGGATATGGGGTTGAAGAGATGTTTGAGCGGGTTAACGTGATGCTCTTAATACTCTCATTTATCGTTTATCGCGGCATGAGCGAACAGGTTGCGCGGCATCAGTTTTGATTGTGTTATTTGAAAGGACTTAAGCAATGACAGTTCAGCATGAGCCCTACTGGAACCGGATGGTGCCCGAACTGACCGTGACGGACTTCACTGCCTCACTGCATTTTTACACTAATGTATTGGGATTTCAGATTATGGTCAGACGAAGCGATCCCGAATTTGCCTATATCAACCTCGGTGAAGCACAGTTGATGCTTGAGCAGTTTCACGCCGAAGGCTGGAATACTGCAGAACTCGTCAAACCGCTTGGGCGCGGCGTGAATTTCCAGATTGAGGTGGATGATATTGCCTGTGTGCTGGCGCGGGTGAGGAAATATGGCGTGCCGCTGTATCGGGATCTGCGGGAAAACACCTATCAGATTGGAGCAACCACGGCTTGCCAGAGAGAGTTTCTCGTTCAGGATCCGGATGGCTATCTTTTGCGTTTTTGCCAGTTTGTTGAGTGATGGCTTATCAGTGCTGGGTGGCCGCTGTGAGCGAACTGCCGACATAAGAGTGATATGTCATGTAACATCGAAATGAAAATCAAAATCGGATGCCACTTCAAGTGAAAGAAAACAATTGCCAGACCTGTAATCAGCCAATGAGCAAAACACCAGACACATTGAATTTAGACTGTGGCGGAGATTGTTTAAGTTGCATGGCCTGGCATGGTGATCCAGACGCAATAGAGGCGGTTGAGAGACTGACTGGCGAAAAAGTTGATGTCTGCGGACATCGATAACGTTCATGTGAGATCTAAGGTCAGCTATGAGCGATCAACGGACGTTGTAAGCTTTCTTAAGTGGTTGAGATTTCTCTCAGAAAGTCGCAAATTTATTTTATGTGATTAGAAAATCAGGAGGTTTTAGCTCTACTCTTGAAAATAAAAGATCTAGCTTCTATTAGACTAAGCCTATTAGCTCCGCCTCCAAAATCAGGATCATTGGACTGAACAGGATCATCTTCCCAATGACAGAACGAACATATTTCGTAACGGTCTGGTTCCCCGATAGTATTATTACCACAACAGATACACGGATAAAGTTCTTTTTCCGACATTGTCAATTCCCGTACTCCTAACGTCTTCACCAATTAATATCAACTTCTTGCAAGCAGTTGTCTTGGGTAATCCTTAGGACAGCTATGAGCAAGAGCGGACCTCGCAATAATTATTTATCACCTGACTTGATGCCATAATTAATAGGAAGAGACCTAACGTATTTTTCAATCTCTCCATTGTAATGAGTCGATATACTTTCAAAGATATCCGCTATTTCTTTTCGATTAACTTCATCAAGGGACTGAAGAGTTCCTGAAATGCTTTCCTGCATCTCAATGGCTACATCAGGATTAATGAGGTTCTCGTCGGTAAATTCGAGTGCGATAGCGATATCAGCAATGGCTCTTACTAATTGTATAGATTGTGATGACATATGAACCTCTTCATAGTTTTTGACTGGATCCCTATGCATCAACTTAACATAAAGTTAGCAACGTCCGCTCCTGGCACACAGCAGTCTTAAGCAAGCCATAAAAGCTTGTCGAATGTCTCAGGGCGTGATGCGGACATAAGATTTATATGTCTGATGACATAGAAATGAAAATTAAAAAACGGATGCCACTTCCAGTGAAAGAAAACAATTGCCAGACCTGTAATCAGCCAATGAGTAAAACACCAGACATATTTAATTTAGACTGTGGCGGAGATTGTTTAAGTTGTATGGACTAGCATGAGGATCCAGACGCAATAGAGGCGGTTGAAAGACTTACTGGCAAAAAAGTTGATGTCTGTGGACATCGATAACGTTCATGTGAGTTTGAAGGTCAGCCATGTGCGATCTGAGGATATTGCATACAGCGCTCTGTGTGAATCAAAGGGGGAGCAGCTCAAGCTGACTGTGGAAGTGCCTTTTTTTAAAGAGGGTAAACGACAGTTCTCCTTTGATCTGAAAGGCTTCAGCCTGCGTAGAAAACGTTTTTAATGATGAGTGGGGGGCTAACGCCCCACTCTAGAAAAATTAAATTAAGAATTTAGACTAATCGAAAAGTAGAACTAACTGCATACAGCTATAGGCGCTAGCTAAATGTCCCAAACTAACGAGGAGCGAAAATCCATAAATGCGAGATGTGATTTTCACAATTATTTTTTATCCAATAGGGCTTGTCATTAAGATATAATAAAAAGGTAGGGCGTAATAATAAAGTCAGCCCAATTTAACTTCAGTGGGCAAGTCAAGAAAAGATGAAGGCAATTAATGACGTCGCACACATAAACAACATTAGCAAAAATATTTTCGCAGTGTGGTTGGCGTTATATTTGAACGAGCAAACGCCTGCAAGCCACAGCACAGAATAAACTGGTATTATTATCCAAAGGCTGATGTGAAGTAAACTTGCTGCAAAAGATGAAAGCAAAGCCAGAAAAAATAAGGCGCAGCTAACCACAATTAATCGATTATGTATAAAAGTAAACCATATGCCAAAGGCGATAACAGCAGCCAGATAAACGAAGTATTTCAATTCCATTAACTCTTCCCTTAGTTTTTAAATGAAGTGATAGGGATGTTAACATCAAATAGATTCATAGTTCAAACTTACATGCGAATGCAGGCATGCTTTACAACGATTAAATTTTGACGATGAGTAACACCTCACGGTCAGTTAAAATAGTAATTATCACCATGGGTGATTATGATTACAGGGAAAGACACAGTTTGAGTGGTTTTTATGATGAATGTCATATTGCGAGAGAAAGTCATAAAACGTACTTAAAATTTGTCATTATTGTTATTTATGAACGGAACGTCCCTCACGAGAGTGTATTTTTCGGTGAAATACAGCGGTTATTCTCGCGGCTGATGGAGGGACAGCTTTGCTCGTAGCATGTTAAGCAAAGTGGTGCAGGTCAGTCGTATCTGTTACCTAACTCCTTTATCTCTTAGTTCCTCATATGCGTCACAGGTAATACGAATCCCCTTATTGCAGGCCTTGCCATAATATTCTTTTGCTTTTGAGAGATCCTTCCCGACTCCTGAGCCTTCTTCGTAAAGTAGTCCCAGTCGCACCTGAGCAGTCGTGTGATCCTGCGCAGCAGCCTTTAAGTACCACTTAGCAGCCTCTGCGTAATTCTGTTTTACGCCAGTTCCATCCTCGTAAAGTCTTCCGAGATAGTACTGAGATGATGATTCACCCTGTTCCGCTGCCTTTAAGTACCATTTAGCCGCTTCAGTGTAATCCTGCTTTACTCCACTTCCTTTCTGGTATAATCCTGCCAAAGCGGACTGTGAAATTGCATCGCCCTGTAACGCTGCTTTTGAGTACCATTTTGCAGCCTCAGCGTCATCCGGTTCTACCCCCCAGCCGTACTGGTAGAAATATCCGAGCTTTCCCTGAGCGAGCACATTACCTTGCTCGGCAGCTTTACAAACTGTTTCATCCGGATAAACACATTCACCCGCAAAAGAAAATGATGAAAAAACGAGCGCTAGCATCGCTAACTTATTCATGTAAAGTCCCTTTTTTGCATTCTTTTTCATTCCCAGACGATCATGCAGTCGATAATTTAGTCATCATGCATGATGTCTGTATAGATGCATAGAAGCCTGATGGTCCCGTGGCGGGTATAAAAAAGCATGGGAGCCATATTGTCAAGCTTAGTGGTTCAATCGTTCACTGCACACACATTATTGCCTGCAACGTCCCTCTTTCATTAAGAGTAGCGTTGCTTGAACCTGTTGATCTTACTGAATTCAACTCGGAACGGCCATGTTTGAAGTGCAAGGGCAACTTTGAGCGCAGGTAATCTGCTCCCCTTTGATCAACTTAGACTTTTTTAAGCGACGTCTGCTCCCAGCACGGAGCTGCCGTCGATAGAAATTAACGGGCAGCTTTGAGCGCAGGCTGTGTGAAAAACCTGAACCAAAACTGATGTGCGCGCATCTACGCAAAATCTGGAATCGTTCGACTGGTTAGCTGAGCCAAATTTTACGTATGAGCGCAGTGTTGAACCCTGTTTTTGACAGTTTAAGCGACCAAAACAGTTTTCACACAGCCTGAGCGATTAACGGACATTAGGAATGTTTACTTTAGTCTCCGACTTCCCCTCCCGAGAGGGGAGTACAACTGTCACACCTTTTAATTAAACTCAAATCAAAAGATTTTCATGTGCAATCGAATCGGTGGTGATACATGTCCCATATTATTTTCCTTCATGGTGCATCAAGTAGTGGCAAGACATCGATTGCCATACAACTGCAAGCAAGGGTGGGGATCGTGTTCTGGCATATCTCAATTGACCATTTACGGGATAGTGGGGTACTACCTACGGAACGCTTTCGAAACGGAGATTTCGACTGGGCTAATGAACGTGATAAGTTTTTTGCGGGATTCCACGCTTCACTTAAGGCATACGCTGATGCCGGTAACAATCTTATTATTGAGCATATTCTGGACAAAGATGAATGGTTGCAGCATTTAAAAGAAATGCTGAGAGGCCATAATTTTTTGTTTATAGGCATCCACTGTCACCCTGACATACTCAAAGAGAGAGAAATAGCACGGGGTGACAGACCGTTGGGAAGTGCATTAAAAGATTTTCATCATATCCATTTAGATAAAATTTACGATCTTGAATTAGATTCAACCGATGACATAGCACTTAACGTTGAGTCCATTATTTCGGCGTGGAAGGATAAACACAGAAGTTCCAGCTTTACTTAATATTTATGGCGTAATCGTTGCACTTCGTCATGAAGA
>NZ_JACVUP010000008.1 GCF_016625195.1 Erwinia sp. S63 | reverse complement strand
CTATCGAAACATCATCATGGTGTATTGATGATGTTTCTGGGGATCCCTCAGGCCGATCGGCGCCTTTTTCACGTCATGACAATTACTTCGCCATACGCTTGTACTTGATACGCTTCGGCTCCAGCGCGTCAGCGCCGAGGGTGCGTTTCTTGTACTCTTCGTACTCGGTAAAGTTACCTTCGAAGAACTCCACCTTACCTTCATCCTGATAATCGATGATGTGGGTGGCGATACGGTCAAGGAACCAACGGTCATGCGAGATCACCATGGCACAGCCTGGGAACTCCAGCAGGGCGTTTTCCAGCGCGCGCAGGGTTTCGATGTCCAGGTCGTTGGTTGGTTCATCAAGCAGCAACAGGTTGCCGCCAACCTGCAGCAGTTTCGCGAGGTGTAGACGACCACGCTCACCACCGGACAGCTCGCCAACGCGTTTGCCCTGATCGGTGCCTTTGAAGTTGAAGCGACCAACATACGCACGGCTTGGCATCTCAACGTTGCCGACGCGCATAATGTCCTGACCGCCAGAGACTTCTTCGAACACGGTTTTCGAATTGTCCATCGCGTCACGGAACTGATCCACAGACGCCAGCTTGACGGTTTCGCCCAGCTCGATGGTGCCGGAATCCGGCTGTTCCTGACCTGACATCATGCGGAACAGAGTCGATTTACCCGCGCCGTTCGGACCGATGATGCCAACAATCGCGCCCTTCGGTACCGAGAAAGTCAGATCGTCGATCAGCACACGATCGCCATATGATTTGCTCAGGTTGGTCACTTCCAGCACTTTGTCGCCGAGACGCGCACCTGGTGGAATGAACAATTCGTTGGTTTCGTTACGCTTCTGGTATTCGGTGCTATTCAGCTCTTCGAAACGCGCCAGACGGGCTTTGCCCTTAGACTGACGGCCTTTCGCGCCCTGACGTACCCACTCCAGCTCTTTCTCAATCGACTTACGACGCGCCGCTTCAGAAGAAGCTTCCTGCGCCAGACGCTGATCTTTCTGCTCCAGCCAGGAAGAGTAGTTACCTTCCCACGGAATACCTTCACCGCGGTCCAGCTCCAGAATCCAACCGGCAACGTTATCGAGGAAGTAACGGTCGTGCGTGATCGCCACTACAGTACCTTCGAAGTCGTGCAGGAAGCGTTCCAGCCAGGCCACGGATTCTGCATCCAGGTGGTTGGTTGGTTCGTCGAGCAGCAGCATGTCTGGCTTTTCCAGCAGCAGACGGCACAGCGCAACGCGGCGGCGTTCACCACCGGACAGGGTCTCGATTTTTGCATCCCAGTCTGGCAGACGCATGGCATCGGCAGCACGGTTCAGCTGGGTATCGAGGTTGTGACCGTCGTGGGCCTGGATCACTTCTTCCAGACGGCCCTGCTCGGCGGCCAGCTTGTCGAAATCGGCATCCGGATCGGCATACAGTGCGTACACTTCGTCGAGACGCTTCAGCGCGCCAACCACTTCAAATACCGCTTCTTCCACAGACTCACGCACGGTGTGCTCTGGGTTCAGTTTCGGTTCCTGTGGCAGATAGCCGACTTTAATGCCCGGCTGTGGGCGTGCTTCCCCTTCGATATCAGTATCAATGCCCGCCATGATGCGCAGCAGAGTAGATTTACCTGAGCCGTTCAGACCGAGTACGCCGATTTTGGCGCCAGGGAAGAAGCTAAGGGAGATGTTCTTCAGAATGTGACGCTTCGGCGGAACCACTTTGCCGACGCGATGCATGCTATAGACGAATTGAGCCACGTTGTAATGAGCCTCTGGTCTGTGAATGGGGGAACCTCAGATGCTGAAGTTTAGCCGTTTTCCCCTGGCAATCACAGCCGCATGGCGTTGAATCTTCTGGAGTGGGCTGTAACAGGGGATAACTGATTGATTCTCACTCAACAGTCGCTATGCTGATTTTTTTGCCTGGAAAACGGAGGGGTTCGATGAGAGTGCTGATTGCTGCGGATGAACATGCCTGGGGCGGATTAATTCCGGCCATTCGTCAGACGTTACCCGATATGGAATTTGTGGCCTCGGCAGGACACGCCGCTGAAAGCCTGGCGGGATTTGACGCGCTGATTCCCGGTATGTGCCGGGTGGATGCCCGACTGATCGCTACGGCCGACCGCCTGAAGCTGGTACAGCAGGCGGGTGTCGGGCTGGAAGGGGTCGATCTCGAAGCGGCCAAAAGGGCTGGCATTATGGTGGCGAACGTCCCCTCCGATCATTCCGGCAACGCCGATTCGGTGGCGGAATTGGGTATCTGGATGATGATTGGCCTGGCGCGGCGCCAGCACGAGATTGCCGATTGTCTGGCACAGCACAAGCTCGGTCAGCCGATCGGCCTCGGATTAATGGGAAAAACCGTCGGACTGGTGGGATTGGGCGGGATTGGCAAAGCCCTGGCGAAGCGCCTGGCGCCCTTTGGCATGCGGATGATCGGCGTAAAACGTGAAGCCGATGAAGCCTTTGCACGTGAGCATCAGCTCGACTGGCTGGGAACCATGGCGCAGCTGCCGGAGCTGTTGCAGCAGGCCGATTTTGTGGTGCTGAGCCTGCCGGACAATGCTGAAACGCATAACATCATCGACGCCAATGCGCTGGCGCAGATGAAGCAAGACAGCTTCCTGATTAACCTCGGACGCGGTGGATTGATTGAGAAGCACGCTTTTCTGGCGGCGCTGGAAAGCAAAAAGCTGGCGGGCGCCGGGCTGGATGTGTTCTGGCAGGAGCCACCCGATCCGCAAGATCCGGTGTTTCGCTATAACGTGATCGCCACGCCGCACATTGGTGGCGTGACGGATATTTCGCTGGCCGGCAATATCAAAGGGATCTGCGATAACCTGCGCCGTCTGCGCGACGGCGACGCGGTGATCGACCGCAAGGCATGATCTTAAGGCAGGCGCAGCGGGATGTTCTGCTGTGCCAGCCAGTTCTTCAGCGCCGGCTCTGGCGCGCTGTCACTCACCAGTAAATCAAAGCGCCGTAGCTCTCCAATGCGGGCGGGCAGCACTTTGCCAAATTTGCTGCTGTCTGCCACTAACACGCGCGTGCGGGCGCGCAGCATCGCATGATGCTTCATCGCTAACTCATTGAGGTTATAACAGGTCGCCCCTTGTTCCAGATCGATACCGGCCGCCGAGATAAACGCCAGCGTCGGGCAGAGATCGTCGAGGATCGAGTGCGCGCCAATCGGGGTGAACAGCGCGTTATCAGCATGAAACTCGCCGCCACTCAGGATCACATTGCAGGCCGGTTTCTCTTTCAATGCGAGGAAGGTGTTCATGGCGCAGCAAATCGCGGTAAATGCCAGCGTGTCCGGAATCGCATCCACGATGTAAGGCAGCGTTGTGCCACAGTCAAAAAACACTGTGTCGTTTTCGCTGATCAAACTGGCTGCCGCCTGTGCCAGCCGCTGTTTGCGTGCGGCATTTTGCCCGTGCTGATCGGAGACGAAATAGTGCCCGGCATGGCTTTTCGGATCGCTGACGATGTAGCCCCCGAGCAGGACCACCGTCGAAGCTGGCTCGGTCAGATCGCGACGAATAGTCATCTCTGAGACGCCCAACAGTTGCGCCGCATCTTTCAGGTGCAGCTTATCGGTGCGCTTCAGTGCTTGCGCCAGCTTGTGAATGCGTTCGTCGCGCCGGGTTTCCATGAGCATCTCTGTGTAATGGCTATCCTGAGGGTGAAAGGTTTTACCCGTCGGCGCGACAGAAACGCTACCGAAAAATCGTGGTAAATCTCTCATATTTTAATGATTTGCGACTTATCCAGCCGGCAATTTTTCAATCTTACCTGTAATAAAATCGCCCCGCAAACTTCCCACACCGCGCTGAAAGCGTCAACAGCGCTGATGTTGTTTTGTTAAAATAATAACATTGGTGCTGGCCTTTTTGTCAGATAAATCGTTTTCATACGCTGCTCAGGATGTGAATTTTGTCACATCGATCACTTTGTATACCTGATAGTGTGATTTAAATAACATTTAAATGCTAAAAATTCACCGGGGAGTAAACAATGGATATCGCGGTTATTGGGTCAAATATGGTGGACCTCATTACCTACACCAATCAGATGCCGAAAGCGGGCGAAACGCTGGAAGCGCCTGATTTCGCCATCGGCTGTGGTGGCAAAGGCGCAAATCAGGCGGTAGCCGCGGCGAAAATGGGCGGTAGCGTGATGATGGTGAGCAAAGTGGGTGACGATCTGTTTGCGCCCAACACGGTGGCGAACCTGAAACAGCAGGGCGTCGATACCCAATTTGTCACCACCGCGCCGGGCACTTCCAGCGGCGTGGCACCGATCTTCGTTGATGATCAATCGCAGAACCGCATTCTGATCATCAAAGGCGCCAACCAGCAGCTCAAACCTGCCGATATTGATGCGGCGGCCGAGGCGCTGAAAGCGTGCCAACTGATTATCCTGCAACTCGAAATCCCGCTGGAAACCGTCTATTACGCAATTGATTTTGCCCGTCAGTACGATATCAAAGTGATCCTCAACCCGGCGCCGGCGGTGGCGAATCTCGATATCGATTACGCCTGCAAGTGTGACTTTTTTATGCCTAACGAAACCGAACTTGAGATCCTCACCGGCCTACCGGTCGGCACCGATGATGAAGTGATCCGTGCAGGCCAGACGCTGCTCAAGCGCGGCCTCAAAAACCTGATTATCACCCTGGGGGCGCGCGGTTCACTGTGGATGGCGGGCGACACGCTGCATCAGGTCGCGCCAACGTCAGTGAAGGCGGTGGACACCAGCGGTGCCGGTGATGCCTTTATCGGCTGCTTTGCACACACGCTGGTGAAGACCGGCGATATTCCCACGGCGATGGCGCAAGCCTCGGCCTATGCTGCCTGCAGCGTCACTGGACGCGGCACGCAACGTTCCTACCCGGACGCGGACACCTTCCAGCGTTTTCTCAACGTAAACTGAGGTCGAGCTATGCAACCGAACATTGTTCAGCAACCCGACGGCTATCTGAATAAGACCCCGCTGTTCCAGTTCATCTTGCTCTCGTGCCTGTTCCCGTTATGGGGATGCGCGGCGAGTTTAAACGACATCCTGATCACTCAGTTCAAAAGCGTGTTTGCACTGAGTGATTTTGCCAGTGCGCTGGTACAGAGTGCGTTTTACGGCGGTTACTTCCTGATTGCGATTCCGGCTTCACTGGTGATCCGCAAAGCCACTTACAAGCTGGCGATTTTGATGGGACTGGTGCTGTATATCGTCGGCTGCGTGCTGTTCTATCCCGCCTCGCACATGGCGACTTACACCATGTTCCTCGCGGCGATCTTCGCCATCGCCATTGGTTTAAGCTTTCTCGAAACCGCTGCGAATACCTATAGCTCGATGATAGGCCATCGCGATCACGCCACGCTGCGTCTTAACATCAGCCAGACGTTCTATCCGATTGGCGCGCTGATGGGCATTGTGTTGGGTAAATATCTGGTGTTCCAGGACGGCGAAAGTCTGCATACGCAGATGGCGGGCATGAATGCCGAGCAGGCACATGCCTTCCGCCTGAGCATGCTGGAACACACGCTGGAGCCGTATAAATATCTGGTGATGGTGTTAGTGGTGGTGATGCTGCTGTTCCTGTTTACCCGTTATCCGCGCTGCAAACCGGCGTCGAGTGAAAAGTCACTGCCGTCGCTGGGCGAAACCTTCCGCTATCTGGCCGGTAATCGCCACTTCAAACGCGGCATCGTGGCGCAGTTCCTGTATGTCGGCATGCAGGTGGCGGTGTGGTCCTTCACCATCCGTCTGGCGCTGACGCTGGGTGCAACAAACGAACGCCACGCGTCTAACTTTATGATTTATAGCTTTATCTGCTTCTTCATCGGCAAGTTTGTCGCCAACTTCCTGATGACACGCTTCCGTGCGGAAAAAGTGCTGATTGCCTACTCGGTACTCGGCGTGATCACCCTCGCGTGGGTGATGTTTGTGCCAAACTTTACCGCTGTCTACGCGGCAGTGTTTGTCAGTGTGCTGTTTGGACCCTGCTGGGCGACGATTTACGCGGGCACGCTGGCCACGGTGGATAACAAGTACACCGAAGTGGCAGGCGCGTTTATCGTCATGTCGATTGTCGGCGCGGCGTTTATCCCGGCGATTCAGGGCTTCGCCTCCGATCATCTGGGGTCGATGCAGCTGGCCTTTGGTGTGTCGCTGCTGTGCTTCGCCTGGGTTGGTTTCTATTTCTGGGGCGAACTGCGCCATAAAAATCAGGCGATGCAGGCAGGTCGTCTGGTTGAGGAGATGCCATGAAAACCCGTTTGCCGCTGCGTCGTGAGCAGTTCCATGAAACCCCGAGCACGCTGTTGCACAATGACTATTTCCACGTTGAGCTGTTCCGCTATCCGGCGGGTGTGGAAGCGGTACGCATCCGTAACCAACGCGGCACGGTGATCGTGCTGCCGTTTTACGGTCAAATGGTGTGGGACGCGACCTTCGATGGTCATTCCCTCACCATGGGGCACAGTTTTAAACAGCCGCTGCTGGGCAGTTCGATTATCGATACTTATGGCTGTTTTGCCTTCCATTCCGGCCTGCTGGCGAACGGCTGTCCGGCTCCGGATGATGACCATCCACTGCACGGTGAGATGGCCTGTGCGCGCATGGACAACGCATGGATGGTGCTGGAGCAGGATCGCGTGTCGCTGGAAGGGGAGACCGAATATGTGAAAGGCTTTGGCCATCACTATCTGGCCTCTCCAGCGGTGCGTTTGCACGCTAACACGCCGCGTCTGCAAATCGAAATGAACGTCACCAATTTGGCGGGCGCGCCGATGCCGCTGCAGTACATGTGCCATCTGAACAGTGCCTGGCTGGCCAATGGTCGCTTTAAGCAGTCGATCCCTCAGGATGCTTTCAAGCTGCGCACCTCGATCCCGGCGCACGTGAAACCGACGCCGCAGTGGACCGCCTATACCGATCAGCTGGCGCGCGATCCGCAGGCATTGCAGCAGTTGGATCAGCCGGAGATGTGCGATCCGGAGATCGTGTTCTTTGCCGACGATCTGCCGCAGTACGGCCATGAGGTGCAGTTCGAACTGCATGCGCCGGAAGGCTATGCCTTGATGACGCGTTTCGATAGCCGTCAGTTCCCCCACGCCACGCGCTGGCTGCTGCACAATCACGATCAGCAGGTGGCGGCTTACGTGCTGCCTTCCACCTGTCGGCCGGAGGGATTTAACGCGGCGCAGCGCGCTGGCACGCTGATTGGGCTGGCTCCCGGCGAGAAGCGACATTTCAGCGTCGAGACCGGCATTCTGTAATCACTGGCGGCCCTTGTGCCGCCTCAATTTTTACCGCTTCGCTATTCACGAAACTGTCACGCAATATCCTTGCCAATCCTATAAAGCCAACTGCCCTGTTGGACGATAACCCCTGCGACATTCGTCACATTGGTTCTCCTCTCTTTTTACCAGGGTTCAGATTTATGAAGCTCAATCAGTTTAAAATTGGCCAGCGGCTGGGTTTTCTCGCCACGCTGCTGTTGCTCGCCACATTGTTGATGGGACTGCACGGACTGCAAGTCAATATGCAGGCGCTGGAAAACAATCAGGACGTGATGGCACGTGAAGTCCTGATTGCCGACAGCATCGACACCGCGCGCAGTGCGCAGGTGCAGTTCAAGATACAGGTACAGGAGTGGAAAAATACCCTGTTGCGCGGCACCCAAGGGCAGGAGACCTTCGATAAGTACAAAAAGGCGTTTTTGAAAGAGAGCCAGCAAACGCAGGCGCTGCTCAGCAAGTTGAGTCAGATTCAGACGGCGCTGGGCTTACCTGATGCGCCGGTTGAACAGGCGCGTGCGGTGCATGCCGGGCTGGAGAGCAAATATCTGGCGGCACTGGAAAACTACAGCATCAGCGATATTAACAGCGCGGCGCGCGTTGACCATCTGGTCACCGGTATCGATCGCGCCCCGACGCAGCAAATCGACGATCTGGTGGCCGCCACGCTGAAGCGCGCACAGCAGATGCATCAGGAGATCGAAGCGAATAACCTCGCGCATTACCAGAAAACCCGCACGCTGCTGCTGATCGCCATGGGCTGTATTTTGCTGGTGGGTATCTGCATTACCGCCTGGCTGATCCAGAGTATTACGCGTCCACTGAAGCAGGCGATTAACGTGGCGAAAACTGTGGCAGCGGGTGACCTGCGCACCCAGATTGAGGTTTCAGGACGCGACGAAACGGCACAGCTGATGGCGGCGCTGCGTGATATGAACCATAACCTGACGCGCATTGTCACGGGGGTGCGTTCCGGCACCGAAGCGATTGCCGACACCACCGATCAGGTGGCGCACGGCAGCCGCGAACTGTCGGCGCGCAATGAAGCGCAGGCCAGCGCATTGGAAGAGACCGCCGCTTCAATGGAACAGCTAACGTCAGTGGTGAAAAACAATGCCGATAATGCACGCCATGCCAGCGATATCGCGCGCGATACCCGTCAGCGCGCCGGTGATGGCGGCGAGGTGGTGGAAAAAGTGGTGGTGGCGATGGGCGAGATTCACCAGTTCTCGCGTGAGATCAACGAGATCGTGACGGTGATTGATGGCATTGCGTTCCAGACCAATATTCTGGCACTGAATGCGGCGGTCGAAGCGGCACGCGCTGGGAATGATGGGCGTGGCTTTGCGGTGGTGGCGTCGGAAGTGCGCGCGCTGGCACAGCGCTCCGCTTCCGCAGCGCGTGATATTCGTGGTCTGACCGATCGTTCAGTGAGTTTGATTGCGCAGGGCAACACGCTGGTGAAAGGCGCGGGATCGTCGATGCAGGAGATCGTCGAGAGCGTGAAGCAGCTGTGCGAGTTGATGGAGAACATCTCATCCGCTAGCGCGGAGCAGAGCGTGGGTATTGAGCAGGTGAACCTGGCGGTGACCCATCTGGATGCTGCCACCCAGCAGAATGCCACGCTTTCGCAGCAGTCCGCTCAGTCGGCACGCGCGCTGAATCAGCAGGTTGGTTCGCTGGTGGAGAATATCAGCGTATTCCAGTTGGAGTCGAAACCGGCTCAGTAACGTCGCGTAACAAACTGCGCCGTTACACCGATAGGTATTGAGTCGTAGGGCGCCATCAATGGCGCCCTTTTCGTGCACTCTACAGTTAAAAGTTAAATCGCCACTAATCCGCGCACGCCTTCTGCTTCCATATTTGATCCCGCGCCGCGCTGCACGATCTCTCCACGCGACATCACCAGATACTGATCGGCCAGCTCGGCGGCGAAATCGTAAAACTGCTCAACCAGCAGGATCGCCATATCACCGCGCTGGGCTAACTGGCGGATCACGGCGCCGATCTCTTTGATCACTGATGGCTGGATCCCTTCGGTTGGCTCATCCAGGATCAACAGCTGCGGCTTGCATGCCAGCGCCCGACCGATCGCCAGCTGCTGCTGTTGCCCACCGGAAAGATCGCCGCCGCGTCGGGCTTTCATCTCGCGTAGCACCGGGAACAACTCGTAAATCTCTTCTGGCACGGATTTGGCCTGCGACCCCGGGAAGCGCGCCAGCCCCATCAGCAGATTCTCCTCCACCGTCAGGCGCGGGAAAATTTCGCGGCCCTGCGGCACATAAGCAATACCCGCTTGCACACGCTGATGCGGCTTACGGCTGTTGATCACCTTATCCTGCCAGCGAATCTCACCGGATTTCGCCGGGATCAGCCCCATCAGGCATTTCAGCAGCGTGGTTTTACCCACGCCGTTGCGGCCCAGCAGGCAGGTAATTTCGCCCGGTTTCGTCTCAAACGAAAGACCGCGCAGAATATGGCTGCCGCCATAATATTGATTCAGTTCGGATACTTGCAGCATCTTAGCGCCCCAGATAAACGTCGATGACCCGATCATTCGCCTGCACTTCGCGTAACGATCCCTCTGCCAGCACCTGGCCCTGATGCAGTACCGTGACATGATCGGCAATCGTCTCGACAAAACCCATGTCGTGTTCCACCACCATCAGCGAATGCTTGCCTGCCAGACTGCGGAACAGCTCGGCGGTGTACTCGGTTTCCGCGTCGGTCATACCCGCCGCGGGTTCGTCGAGCAGTAGCAGATGCGGGTCCTGCACTAACAACATGCCGATTTCAAGAAACTGCTTCTGACCGTGCGACAACAAGCCCGCTTTGCGCTGGCGCTCACCGCTCAGCCGCAGCAGTTTTAGCACCTCATCGATGCGATCCTGCTGTTCGCCGTTGAGTCGTGCACGCAAACTAGCCCACACCGACTTATCGTTTTTCAGCGCGATTTCCAGATTTTCGAATACTGTGAGCGCTTCAAAAACCGTGGGTTTCTGGAACTTGCGGCCAATGCCGGCCCGGGTGATCTCCACCGACGACATGCGGGTGAGATCGGTGTCCTGGTCATAGATCACCTGCCCGTTATCGGGACGCGTTTTGCCGGTGATCACGTCCATCAGCGTGGTTTTGCCCGCGCCGTTGGGGCCGATCACACAGCGCAGTTCACCGACGCCGATCTTCAGCGACAGATCGGTAAGCGCACGAAAGCCATCGAATGAGACGTTGATCTTTTCCAGCTGTAGCACCGGATCGCTCTGATCGCGATGGCGGTCCGCCGGATGAGGTTGGGTAAACAGTTGCTCAGTCATCACGCCTCCGGCGCAGCAGGCCAATCACACCACGCGGCAGGAACAGCGTGACGAGGATAAACATCAGGCCGAGGAAGAACAGCCAGTATTCGGGGAAGGCGACGGTGAACCAGCTCTTGGCCCCATTAACAATCGCCGCGCCGAGCAGTGGACCAATCAAGGTGCCGCGCCCGCCGAGTGCTACCCAGATAGCCGCCTCTATCGAATTGGTCGGCGACATCTCGCTGGGGTTAATAATCCCGACCTGCGGCACGTACAGTGCGCCCGCCAGACCACACAGTACCGCCGACAGCGTCCAGACAAACAGCTTGAAGCCTTTAGGGTCGTAACCGACGAACATCAGGCGGTTTTCCGCGTCACGTACCGCTGTTAGCACGCGGCCAAACTTGCTGCGCGCCAGCGCGAAGCCAATGCCAAGGCTGATTAACAGCAGCAGCACAGTGGCGACGAACAGCCCAATGCGTGTGCCGGTGGCGGTGACGTTAAAGCCGAGCAGAGTGGTGAAACCGGTAAAGCCGTTGTTACCGCCAAAGCCGGTTTCATTGCGGAAGAACAGCAGCATGCCCGCGTAGGTCAGCGCCTGCGTCATGATCGAGAAGTAAACGCCTTTGATTTTTGAGCGGAAGGCGAAGTAGCCGAACACCAGCGCCAGCAAACCCGGCACCAGCATGATCAGGCACAGTGCCCAGGCAAAGTGCTGCGTACCCGCCCAGAACCACGGCAGCTCGTTCCATGACAGGAACGACATAAACGCCGGTAAGCCCTCGCCGGAAGCCTGGCGCATCAGGTACATACCCATCGCGTAGCCACCCAATGCGAAAAATAAACCGTGTCCCAGCGACAGCAATCCGGCGTAGCCCCACACCAGATCCAGCGCCACCGCGACAATCGCATAGCAGAGGATTTTGCCGATCAAGGTCAGCGTGTAAGTGGAGATCGCCAGCGGATGCGTGGCGGGTAATAGGGCGCAGAACGGCAACACCAGCAGCAGCAGGGTGATCACGATACCGAGGCTAATGCTCAGGCGCGGCGCTTTACGTGCCAGCGTTAAGGTTATGGGTTGGCTCATCAGTCTATTACCCTCCCTTTGAAGGCAAACAGGCCCTGTGGACGTTTTTGAATAAACAGCACGATCAGCACGAGGATGAGGATTTTACCCAGTACCGCACCAATCTGCGGTTCCAGCACTTTGTTGAGGATGCCCAGGCCAAAGGCCGCCACCACGGTGCCCGCCAGTTGGCCCACGCCGCCCAGCACCACCACCAGGAAGGAGTCGATGATGTAACCCTGGCCGAGTTCCGGCCCGACGTTGCCCAGCTGCGACAGCGCCACGCCGCCCAGTCCGGCAATGCCAGAACCCAGACCAAACGCCAGCATATCGATGCGCCCGGTCGGCACGCCGCAGCAATCAGCCATGGCGCGGTTTTGCGTCACGGCACGTACGCTGAGGCCCAAACGTGTTTTGTTGAGCAGCAGCCAGGTGAGGCCGAGCACGGCAAACACAAACAGGATCACCGCAATACGGTTGTACGGCAGCACCAGATTAGGCAAGACCTGCAAACCGCCGGAGAGCCAGCCTGGGTTAGCCACTTCCAGGTTCTGTGCGCCAAACAGCATTCGCACCAATTGGATCAGCATCAGGCTGATGCCCCAGGTGGCGAGCAGCGTTTCCAGTGGGCGGCCGTATAAATGGCGAATGATGGTGCGCTCCAGCAGCATGCCAATACCGGCGGTGACCAGGAATGCAATGGGCAGCGCCAGTAGCGGATACCAGGCCAGCCACTGCGGTGCGAACTGCTGGAACAGGTTTTGTACAAACCAGGTGGCGTAAGCGCCGAGCATCAGCATCTCGCCGTGCGCCATATTGATCACGCCAAGCAGACCGTAAGTGATGGCCAGGCCAAGCGCGGCCAGCAGCAGGATCGAGCCAAGTGACAGGCCGGTAAATGCCTGACCTAAAATATCGCCCCACATCAGGCGATGTTTTATCTGTTGCAGGCTGGCGGCAGCAGCGGCGCGCACCTGCGCATCGGGTTCGTTGCTGGCCTGAGTTAAGCGATTAAGGCTGGCCTGCATATTCGGGTCGCTGGACTCACCGAGCAGCGTGACGGCTTTGAGACGCACGCTGGCATCGGGACTGGCGATTTGCAGGTTTGCCGCCGCCATGGCGAGCACGGCATGAACCTGAATGTCTTTTTCCACCGCGAGACGCTGTTCAATCAGCGGCAGCTGATCGGCGGCACCGTCGTTTTGCAGTTGTTGTGCAGCGCGCAGACGAATGGCGGGATCGTCGCTCACCAGCTGGTGGGCGGCGAGGGCGCTGGCGATTAACACGCGCAGCCGGTTGTTCATAAACAGCTTTTTGGTGTCACCCGTCGGCTGTTGTGCGCTGTCCAGCGGGATGAGTTTGTCATCCTGCTTGCTGAACGGCTGTTTGTTCTGGTCGATGACCATGCTTTCGTTGCGCAGTGCCTGCAGCAGCGGCAAGCGGCTGGCCTGCGGTGCGGCCGCCCACTGTTGCAGCAGGTTGGCCTGATTAGTGCGGCTGGCGGCGGCGAAATCAGCGCCATCGCCTGCCCGGGCGAGCCACGGCAGGAGCAGCAGCAGACAGCAAAGATAACGGCGGATTGTCATGATGATGATCCTGTATGTCGTTGGGCTTGGGCGCGGTGGATGACCTCACCCTAACCCTCTGCCGCAAGCGGGAGAGGGGACCGATCCAGCAAAGAACGCTGTAAATCACATCCGGCATCCTCTCCCATACTTTGCCAGAGAAGATCCGCAGGCGGCTGATGCCTTTGCCCTGGCTCGATTACAGAGCCAGATCGGGCATCAGCGCGCATTTTGCTTATTACTTCGTCGATTTCACCGGATAATCCGGCTTCTTATCATTACCGGCGATGTACGGGCTCCACGGCTGGGCACGCACCGTTTTATCGGTCTGCCACACCACGTTGAACTGGCCGTTCTCTTCCACTTCACCAATCATCACCGGCTTATGCAGGTGGTGGTTGGTGTTATCCATGGTCAGCGTGAAGCCATCCGGCGCTTTAAAGCTCTGTCCGGCCATTGCCGCACGCACTTTGTCCACATCGGTGGTACCCGCTTTTTCTACCGCCTGCGCCCACATATGGATGCCGACATAAGTCGCTTCCATCGGGTCATTGGTGACCACAGTGCCTGCGTTCGGCAGGTTGTGCGCTTTGGCATAAGCACGGTAATCCGCCACGAATTTCGCGTTAGTTGGGTTATCCACCGATTCGAAGTAGTTCCACGCGGCTAACTGACCGACCAGCGGTTTGGTATCAATCCCGCGCAGTTCTTCCTCGCCGACCGAGAAGGCGATCACCGGAATATCCGTGGCTTTGATGCCCTGGTTGGCCAGCTCTTTGTAGAACGGCACGTTGGAGTCACCGTTGATGGTGGAGATCACCGCGGTTTTGCCACCGGCAGAGAACTTCTTAATGTTAGAAACGATGGTCTGATAATCGCTGTAACCAAACGGCGTATAGACCTCTTCGATGTCTTTATCCTGGATGCCTTTGGTGTGCAGGAAGGCGCGCAGGATCTTGTTGGTGGTGCGCGGGTAGACGTAATCGGTACCCAGCAGGAAGAAGCGTTTGGCGCTGCCGCCGTCTTCGCTCATCAGGTATTCCACCGCCGGAATCGCCTGCTGGTTGGGTGCCGCACCGGTATAGAACACGTTTGGCGACATCTCTTCGCCTTCGTACTGCACCGGATAGAACAGCAGGCCGTTTAGCTCTTCAAACACCGGCAGCACTGACTTACGTGAGACCGAAGTCCAGCAGCCGAACACCGCCGCGACTTTGTCTTGCGTCAACAGCTGACGCGCTTTCTCCGCGAACAGCGGCCAGTTAGACGCCGGATCGACCACTACCGGTTCCAGCTTCTTGCCCAGCACGCCGCCTTTGGCATTGATCTCATCGATGGTCATCAGGGCCACGTCTTTCAGCGGCGTCTCAGAGATCGCCATGGTGCCGGAAAGCGACGACATGATGCCGACTTTGATGGTATCAGCGGCATGGGCACCAAAGGTAAAGCCCAAACTGGCCACGGTGGCGGAGAGCGCAAAAGCTTTTAGCAACGAACGTCTTTTCATCGTTAACCCTCTAAATGTGTTAGTGTTTTTATTCAATGGGTTGAAGCCGGGCCTGCTGTAACATATGCAATGTGATCTTTCTGACCTCTGCCTTACTGACGGCGATGTGGTCGGTTAAAATGCGCTGTGCCTCCTCGGTGTGTTGCTGGAAAATCGCCCGTAAAATCTGAGCGTGTTCGCGGTATGTCGCATCCACCCGGTCGTCACGCGTAAAGTCGAGACGGCGGATAATGCGGATCTTTTCGGTCAATTCGGCGTGAATGCGTGCCATCTCCTGATTGCCCGCGGCGGCCACCAGCGCCATATGAAAGGCCTCGTCGTGCGCCGATACCGCTTTGCCATCCTCCAGGCGCGGGGCATCCATCCAGAAGCTTTTCAGCTCGGTCAGGATCTCCGCACAGGCCAGCGGCGGCAGCGCGCACAAACGGCGCACCGCTTCGCGCTCCAGCACGGTGCGGAAGTCGTATAGCTCTTCGAAGTATTCGAAGTCGAACGGCTTCACCTGCCAGCCGCTGCGGAACCACACTTCGACAAAGCCCTCGCGCTCCAGCCAGAACAGCGCCTGACGCACCGGCGTACGACTCACTTCGAGCCGATCGGCGATTTCGTTTTCGCTAAAACGGTCACCGGGCATGAGACGGAACTCAAAAATGTCCTGTTTCAGTGCCTGATACACCTTCTCCGCCAGCGCCTCCGGACGGCCTTTGCTACGTGGGCTTTGATTCATGCGTGCTCCTTACTCCAGCCACAACAGGGTGTCGCCCGGACTGACCGGACGTCCTGCCTGGCAGGCAATGCGTTTCACCGTGCCGGCCTGCGGCGCGACAATCGCCAGTTCCATTTTCATCGCTTCGACGATGATCAGCGTCTGACCGGCTTCCACTGCGTCCCCCGGCTGCACCAGCACTTTCCAGATGTTGCCGTTCATATCGGCGCACACTGCCAGCGCATCATCATCGGCTTCAGGGGCGATCAGCGTCTCTTCACTGGTCAGCGGCGCGTTCTGTTCTTCCTGCGCCCATAGCGTTACTTCCTGTTCGAAGGCAGTTGACTGGCGCTGACGGAAGTCGGCAATCGACTCCGCATGCTCAGCAAGGAACTGCTGATGCGCGGCGAAATCAAACAGCGTCTCTTCGATACGCACCGTGGCGCGACCTTCGCGGAAGTCATCACGCAGCTGGGTGAGTTCGTCTTCGGTCACCGGATAGAAGCGCACTTGATCGAAGAAGTGCAGCAGCCACGGCTCATCTGCGGCGAACTGATCGTTCTTGAGGAATTTGTTCCAGATTGGCAGCGTGCGGCCCACCAGTTGATAGCCGCCTGGGGAATCCATGCCGTAGATGCACATGTACATGCCGCCAATACCGACCGTGCCTTCCGCGGTGAAGGTACGCGCCGGGCTGTATTTGGAACTGAGCAGGCGATGGCGTGGGTCGATCGGTACCGCGCAAGGCGCACCGAGGTAGACATCACCAAGGCCGAGGATCAAATAGCTGGCATCGAAAATCGTGTCGCGCACCGCTTCACGACTCTCCAGACCGTTGATGCGCTGAATAAAATCAACGTTGTTCGGCAGCCATGGCGCGGTAGCGCGCACGGTTTCCTGATAACGCTCAACCGCACCGAGGGTGGCGCTGTCTTCAAATGCCATCGGCATCCAGACGATGCGCGAAGGCACTTTCAGCTGGCTGACATCGCCGAGTCCGGCTTCTAAGTCCAGTAGCAGATTCATCAGCTGTTTCTGGCTGAGGATCAGGCTGTCATAGCGCACCTGCAATGAACGCACGCCAGGCGATAGCTCTTCCACGCCGGGCACCGCACGTTCACGCAGCGCATTCATCAGCAGGTGCACACGCAGACGCAGTGCCAGATCCAGCACGTTGTCGCCGTACTCAATCAGCACATATTTATCCCCGGCCTGGCGGTAAACCGCTGCTGGTGTGGCAGCCGTAGCCGGTAAGGCGGCCAGCAAGGTGGCGGAGCCAATATCACTTGCGGCCAGCGAAGGCACCTCGAAGGCTGGCGCATGAGTACTGCGCAGAGTTTCCACGCTGTGCGCCTGGGCTTTCTCCAGCGCCACCGCTTCGTCGGCGCTGATCGGATGGAAGCGAATGCGGTCGCCGGGTTTCACCTGGCCGACTTTCCACAGTTCGGCTTTGGCGATGGTCACCGGGCAGACGAAGCCGCCGAGGCTTGGGCCGTCATGGGTCAGGATCACCGGGAAGTCACCGGTGAAGTTCACTGCACCGATCGCGTATTCGCAGTCGTGTACGTTGGAAGGGTGCAGCCCGGCTTCGCCGCCGTTGGCGCGCGTCCAGGTCGGTTTTGGTCCGACTAAACGTACGCCTAGACGGTTGGAGTTGTAGTGCACCTGCCAGTCGCTGGCGAAGAACTCGTCAATAGCCGCCTGAGTGAAGAAATCCGGTGCGCCATGCGGGCCGTACAGCACGCCGATGCGCCACTCGGTGCCGTAATGCGGCACCAGCGCGTGGTCCAGTGCTTGCGGCTCGCTGACTGGCGCGGGCGTGGTGCAGGCGGCCAGCAGTGGCTGGGAGATCGGCAGCATATCGGCGACGCGCAGGGTGCGTCCGGCATGACCGCCAAACTGGCCGAGTGAGAAGGTAGAACGGCTGCCCAGATATTCCGGCACATCGAAGCCGTTGCGCACCGCTAAATAGGTGCGGCAACCGCTTTGCGCGCGGCCTAACGTCAGCGTCTGGCCGGATTTCACGTTGACTGGCTGCCAGTAGTCGAGGCTCACGCCATCAAGCTCTGCCGGACAATCGGCCCCGGTCAGGGCAATGACTGCGTCGCTGTGGAAACGCAGTGTCGGGCCTTGCAAAGTAAATTCCAGCCCGGCGGCGCTGTCGTGGTTGCCGACAATGCGGTTTGCGAGGCGGAAAGCGAAGTCGTCCATCGGGCCGGAAGGCGGCACGCCGATATCCCAATAGCCGAGGCGGCCAGGGAAATCCTGAATGCTGCTGAAGGTGCCGGGTTGCAGCACTTCAATCACGCTGGCAGACGGCGCAAAGCTGTCGAGGAAACGCGTCCACACTTTGCCGCTGTGGAACGCTTCGGTGGCCACAATCTGGCGCAGATAGTCGAGGTTGGTGGCGATGCCGTGCAACTGCGTGGCATCCAGCGCCTGCTGCATTTTCGCCAGTGCCGCGTCACGCGTGTCGGCGTGCACGATCAGTTTGGCGATCATCGGATCGTAAAATGCCGAGACTTCGGTGCCGGTATCGATCCAGCCATCCACGCGTACGTCTTCCGGGAAAAGGACGCCGGTCAGCGTGCCGGGACTTGGCTGGAAGTTTTTCAACGGATCTTCGGCGTAGATACGCACTTCGATCGACGCACCTTGCGGTGCCTGTTGCAGACGTGGCCAGTCGATGGCATCACCGGCGGCAACTTGCAGCATGCACTCAACCAGATCGAGTCCGGTCACGCACTCCGTCACCGGATGTTCTACCTGCAGGCGGGTGTTCACTTCGAGGAAGTAGAACGCATCCTGTGCGGCGTCGTAGATATATTCCACGGTACCGGCACTGCGATAGCTCACTAACTCGCCCAGACGCACGGCAGAAGAGAGCAGCGCTTCACGCGTGGCCTGCGGCAGGTTCGGTGCCGGGGTCTCTTCCACCACTTTCTGGTTGCGACGCTGGAGTGAACAGTCTCGCTCACCCAGGGCAATCACCTTGCCGGTGCCATCGCCAAAAATCTGTACTTCAACGTGGCGTGCGCGGTCGATAAAACGCTCCAGGAACACGCCCGCATCACTGAAGAATTGTTCGCCGAGACGACGCACGCTCTCCCACGCGTTGCGCAGCGCATCGGCGTCATCACAGCGGGTTAAGCCAATGCCGCCGCCGCCCGCGGTGCTTTTCAGCATCACCGGATAACCGATGTTTTCGGCTGCGCTGAGCGCCTCTTCCAGCGAATTCAGTAACGGCGTGCCAGGCGTCATTGGCACGCCTGCGCTGGCCGCCAGTTCACGCGCGCGGTGTTTCAGGCCAAACTCGCCAATCTGCTGCGCGGTCGGACCTACAAACGCAATACCGGCTTCTTCGCAGGCGGCAGCAAACGGCAGGCTTTCGGAGAGGAAACCGTAGCCCGGCCAGATGGCTTCTGCGCCGGTCTCTTTAGCAGCAGCCAGAATTTTATCGATGCGCAAATAGCTGTCGCTGGCTTTGTCGCCGCCGAGGGCAATCGCCACATCGGCTTCTTTGACATGGCGCGCGTTACGGTCGGCATCGGAGTAAACCGCAACGCTTTTCACGCCGAGGCGCTTCAGGGTGCGGATGGCGCGGCAGGCAATTTCGCCACGATTAGCAATCAAGACGGTGCTGAACATGGTTATTTACTCCCCTGTGAGGCCAGCCAGTTGCGCCAGCCGCCGAATTCGGTGATTTCCAGCGCCTGCGACAGCACTGCCGGTTCACAAATAAAACCTTTCACCACGCGACCATCGGCCAGCGTCAATGAGCCAATGCCGAGCGGTGCCGGGATCTCGGCCACGAACTCACCAAAGCGCGCCAGCGGGACATCCCACAGCTCCACGGTGATCGCCGCACCGCTGTCGCCGCGCAGCAGGCCGGGCTTTTTGATCGGGCCATCGAGCAGCGCAAACAGGCGGTAATTGCTGGCGGTTTGCGTCTCTTCCACCAGTACCGCATCGCGGGTGGTGAGCTGGAAATTCAGCGGCATGCCGGTGAGATGCGCACCAACCACCGCCACACGTACGTGATCGGCAGAAACCGGGAAGGCGGTGTGTTGAGCGGGCTGAGCTTTGCCGGTCGCGCCTAACGTCAGCGCCATCTGCTGTTGCCACTGAATGCCGAAGCCTGCCAGCGCGCGATCCTGCCACGCAGACGCAATCAGTGTGATGCCCGCAGGCAGGCCATCGGCGCGGAACGGACCAGGCAGCGCCAGCGCACTGAGGTCAGCGAGATTGGTGAAGTTGGTGTAAGTGCCGAACTGCGAGTTGTAGCGCACCGGCTCCTGTTTCATCTCTTCCAGTGTGTGAATGGTTGGCGAAGTCGGCACCACGAGCGCATCGAACTGCGCCAGGGTTTGCTGGATTTGACGCGTCAGTTCGGCACGCAGGTATTCCGCCTGATAAGCTTCAACGGCGGTGTATTTCAGGCCGCTGCTGACAATGCCGTACACCACCGGATCCATCTCTTCCGGGCGGTTGATCATTTCGCCGACCGCCACGGTGCGCTCGGCGACCCACGGGCCGTAATAGAGTTGTTCCGCCAGTTGGTGGAACACGCTGAAGTCGATAGGATGCAGCGTAGCACCGCCCGCTTGCAGCTGTTCCAGCGCACTCAACCACGCGGCTTCCGCCTGCTTATCACCAAAGAATTCTGGCGAGGCGGGAATGGCGAAATCAGGCTGAGCCTTAAAGCTGGCAGGTGCAGTGCGCGGGTTGCTGCGCGAGTAAGCATCTCCGGCATCGTAACCGCCTGCGGCGATGGCAACGGCGAAGGCATCTTCCACCGTCAGCGCAAACACGGAGATGGTGTCATTCAGACGGCATGCTGGCACGACACCGCTGGCCGAGAACCAGCCTTTGGTGGGCTTGAGGCCGACGATGTTGTTAAAACCCGCCGGGACGCGACCGGAACCGGCGGTATCGGTGCCTAGCGAGAAGCCCACCAGGCCGCGCGCCAGCACCGAAGCAGAACCAGAACTGGAACCGCCGCTGACATATTCCGGGTTGAAGGTGTTGCTCACTGCGCCAAACGGCGAGCGCGTGCCGACTAAGCCCGTCGCGTACTGGTCGAGGTTAGTTTTGCCAATCACCACCGCACCGGCCGCTTTTAACTGCGCGACGACAAAGGCATCAGCTTCAGCGGTGTAAGTGAACGCCGGGCAGGCGGCGCTGGTCGGCCAGCCTGCCACATCAATGTTGTCTTTCACCGCAAACGGCACGCCAAACAGCGGCAGCGCAGCGGGATTGCGCAAGTAGCTGGCCAGCAAGGGTTCGATTTGCGCCTGCAATTGAGCGGGCGAAGCGACATACAGCCAGGCGTTATCCTGCTGGTCGATGGCGTCGAGGTGTGCTGCCAATAGTGCGCTGATGCACTGCGGGTCCTGCTGATAGCGGTGCTGCCAATCCTGAAGCGTGTATCCGAAGGTTGCTGCCATGAGTGAATTCCAACTGGTATACAAGATGGAATTCAACAGAGCAAAGCGCGTGCCATTTTTGTAAGTGAATGAATAGTTGTAGCTAATTGATATGACATAAGATTTTGTGATGATAATTTGCACAGCCACGGCGCAGACGGTGTGCAATCACGGTGCGCCTGCGTAAATTTTGTGAAGAACATGGCAAGAGACCGTTGGCCTGGTTAGCATGAGTTAAGTCTGGCATGAGCTGGATCGCAGCGAAGAGGAGAGCAGAGTGGAGAAGTGGCGTAACTGGATGATAGGGATCTGTCTGGTCAGCACGGCCGGCAGCGTGTGGGCCGACTCGCTGGATCAACAACGACAGCGCTATGCGCAAATCAAACAAGCCTGGGATAACAATCAGATGGACCAGGTCTCGCAGCTGATGCCAACGCTGCAGGATTATCCGCTCTATCCTTATCTGCAATACCGTTTGCTGGCGCAGGATCTCGATCAAGAGACGCCGCTAGCGGTAAAGAATTTCATTCAGCAGTACCCAACGCTGCCACCGGCGCGTTCGCTTTCCACGCGTTTCGTCAATGTGCTGGCACATCGTCAGGATTGGCAGGGCGTGCTGAGCTTCAGTCCGGATGAACCGAAACCGGTGCAAGCGCGTTGTAACTGGTATTACGCCAAGTGGGCCACCGGTCAGCAGCAGGCGGCCTTTGATGGCGCGAAATCGATCTGGCTGCGCGGTTCCGCGCTGCCGAACGACTGCGATCAGCTGTTCTCGGTGTGGCAAGCCTCCGGGCAAATGTCACCAATCACCATCCTCGAACGTATTCGTCTGGCGATGAAAGCCGGTAACGATAGCCTGGTGAATTATCTGGCCAAAACGCTGCCGGCGGATTATCAAACCACCTCCAGCGCGCTGATTGCGCTGCAGCAGAATCCGCAGACCGTGACCACGTTTGCCAGCAGCCTCGGTCCGACTGATTTTACCCGCATGGCCACCAGCTATGCCTTCGCCCGCGTGGCGCGTGAGGACATGGATAATGCGCGCATGATGATCCCGCAGCTGGTGCAGGCGCAGAAAATGAGCCAGGCGGAAGAGCAGGATCTGAAGGAAACCGTGGTGTGGCGCATGATGGGCGCGGATCTGACCTCTGAGCAGGCGCGCTGGCGTGATGCGGTGGTGATGAACAGTGAATCCACCGCGCTGGTGGAGCGTCGCGTGCGTCTGGCGCTGAGTCAGAACGATCGTCGTGGACTGAACACCTGGATCGCGCGTTTACCGGTTGAAGCCAAAGAGAAAGATGAGTGGCAGTACTGGCAGGCCGATCTGCTGATCTCTCAGGGGCGTAAAGAAGAAGCCGATGAGATTCTGCGTAAGCTGATGCAGGCGCGTGGCTTCTATCCGATGGTGGCGGCGCAGCGCCTTGGCGTGGAGTATCCGTTGCAGGTCGATCAGGCTCCGGCTGCGGATAACGCGGTAGTACAGGGGCCAGAACTGGCTCGTGTGCGTGAGCTGATGTACTGGGGGCTGGATAACCTGGCGCGCAGCGAATGGGCCAATCTGATCTCCAGCAAAACCCATTCGCAGCAGCAGATGCTGGCGCGTTACGCCAATGAGCAGGATTGGTGGGATCTCAGCGTGCAGGCGACCATTACCGCCAAAATGTGGGATAGCCTGAAAGAGCGCTTCCCGCTGGCGTGGCGCAATCTGTATCAGCAATACACCAGCGACAAAGGCATTCCGCAGAGCTATGCCATGGCGATCTCCCGCCAGGAGAGCGCGTGGAATCCGAAAGCGCGCTCACCGGTCGGTGCCAGCGGTTTGATGCAGGTGATGCCAGCAACGGCCAGCCATACCGTGAAGATGTACAACATCCCCGGCTATGTGAACAGCAGCCAGCTGCTGGATCCGCAGACCAATATCCAGATTGGCACCCAGTATCTGGAGTACGTCTATCAGCAGTTCGATCAGAACCGCATCTTCTCCTCGGCGGCCTACAATGCCGGGCCGGGTAGGGTGCGCAGCTGGTTGAATAACAGCGGCGGAAAACTGGATGCGGTGGCGTTTATCGAAACCATTCCGTTCTCCGAAACGCGCGGCTACGTGAAAAACGTGCTGGCGTATGATGCTTACTACCGATACTTCATGGGCAAGCCGGATAAGATTCTCGCCGATGGTGAGTGGAATCGCCGTTACTAGCTGTGCTATGCTTCCGTACTCGTCAATGAGTACGGAAGCCCTTCATGAGCCAACCCCTTTCCTCCCAGCCGGATGCGGCTGAGCCTGTTGAAGATAACTGGCTGCGTTTTATCGATTTAATGCAAAACGCTTTCGCGGATGGTGTGTCGTTGTCGTTGTTGCAACTGATGATGACGCCCGATGAACGTGAAGCGTTTGGCACACGCCTGCGCATTATCGAAGAGCTGATGAACGGCGACATGAGCCAGCGCGAGCTGAAGAATGAGCTGGGCGTCGGTATCGCCACCATCACGCGTGGCTCTAACAGTCTGAAAGAAGCGCCTCCTGAGCTGAAACGCTGGCTGGAAGCGCGCTTAGGCCGCCATTAATTACTGCTGATACAGCGGATGGGTGAACGGGCAGAGTGCCAGTATCAGCGCCTGGTGGTAAACGCTTGAGCGGCTCAACAGACCGTTGGTAAACGCGCCGATAGCGCCGCCTTTCTGCTTGATATTATCAACGCCGGTTAAGCGTGCCATTTCGTGACCGAGTTCGTGTCCGGCGGCTAAGCCCTCCATGACAATCGGCGGCAAGGTGAAGCTGGCGGAGCGCGATTCGCCGCGTTGCTGGGCGTTTTCAATCACCATCCATGCAAAGGCACAATCGCCCTCGATGCCGGCTTCAATCGCGACCCAATAGTCAGATTCAGGGCGTTGCTGACGGGCGTTCGCCACGCGGGTACGTGCGCCAGTTCGCGTTTCGACATCGCTTAACGGTTGAGCAGCAACGCCGCTCTCGACCTCGACCCCTTCAATATGGCAGGATCCTTCACCAAAGACGTCGTTGAACGCCTGAGCAATCGCGCGGATTTTTGCCGGGTTGATGGTGGCTGCGACAACGTGGTACATAATTGTTTGAACCCTCAAGGCAAATTTGTCGCAGTATAACGGAAATTAAGCATGCTACAGGTCTATCTTGTTCGTCACGGCGAAACGGTATGGAATGCGGCCCGACGCATTCAAGGTCAATCCGACAGTCCGCTGACGGAAAAAGGTGAGCAACAGGCCCAACAAGTGGGTGAACGGATGAAATCGCAGGGCATCACCCATGTGATCGCCAGCGATTTAGGCCGTACGCGCCGCACCGCAGAGATTATCGCGGATGCCTGCGGCTGTACGGTCACCGTCGATGCCCGCCTGCGTGAGCTGAATATGGGTTGTCTGGAACAGCGTCCCCTTGATGGCTTAACGCCGGAAGAGGAGAGCTGGCGTAAAACGCTGGTGGATGGCACCAAAGACGGCCGTATTCCCGGCGGTGAATCGATGCTGGAGATGGCGACGCGTATGCACGAAGCGCTGAATGCGCTGCTGGAACTGCCAGCGGGCAGCCGTCCATTGATTGTCAGCCACGGTATGGCGCTGGGCGTGTTAGTCAGTACGCTGCTCGGTTTACCGGCGCACGCTGAGCGCCGTTTGCGCCTGCGCAACTGCTCTATCTCCCGCGTGGATCATCAACAGAGCGCGTGGCTGGCAGCAGGTTGGGTAGTCGAGACGGCAGGTGATGTGTCGCATCTGGACGCGCCTGCGCTGGATGAGTTACAGCGTTAATCGATATACGCAGCCGTAGCGGCGCGATTTACGCGCGAATGTAATGCGGCAACGCTGCGACACGATGCACAATGAATTGTGCCGCTACAAGTTCTACATTGCGAAAACAAAAATGCCGTCATTATGACGGCATTTTCATATCAGCGACTCTGCTGCGGGCGAATCGGAATCAGATATTCGCAACGGATTTCCGTTGGCGGCTCGCTGCGTTTCTTACCACCGTGGGTAAAGAAGCGCTCGATATCCTGACCCTGACGACGCACCAGACCCAGCGTTGGCATGCAGGTGCCGTACAGCAGCAGGATAAACTCACCCAGCGCGCTACGGGCGCCGTTATAGGTGAACTGTACGTAATCCCCGGCTTCGAGAATCACATTCTGATTCGACTGCATGCTCAGTGCCTGTTGATCGGCAGGCACCGCAGTGGTGTAGAGAATCTCCTGCTCATCATCCTTTTCATGGCTGGCACGTACCTGATGCAGACCGTACAACACCGGCGGCACGGTATCGGTTTCCAGCAGGAACTGCTTCCAGAAGTGGATACGCATTTCGTCACGGTAGCTGGAAATTTGCTCCAGCGTACAGGTGTAACTCTGCGTTTGCCCGACCAGCACCGTTTCCGGCAGCGTGACAAACGTGGCCTCTGGCATGTGGTGATCGTCGAGACGAATCGGCGGACGAATGCCGAACGAGTTCCACTCCGATGAGCGACGATACCAGGCAGGCGTTTGGTTGAACTGCTTTTTAAACGCGCGGGTGAAAGTCTGCTGTGAATCGAAGCGATATTGTAAAGCGATGTCGAGGATCGGGCGGCTGGTCAGGCGCAGTGCCACAGCGGCTTTCGACAGGCGACGCGCGCGGATGTAAGCGCCGATGGCGTGGCTCGTCACTTCCTTGAACATGCGCTGCAGGTGCCACTTGGAGTAGCCCGCTTTCAACGCGACGTTATCTAATGAAAGGGGTTGATCCAGATGGCTCTCCAGCCAGACAAGCAAATCGCGAATGATACCGGCTTGGTCCATAAAACATCCTCATAACTCTCTGGTGGCGCAACTATGAAGTCGTCGAATAATAGCACGAAATGCACAAAAGCGTGGGGGCGGTTTGTCAATCGGCTGTGCTAAATCAATGCGGGCTACAACCCGTTTAGGTTTGGTTCCGGGTTCAATTGACAGTACATTACAGTCTCATCTATTCGATTGGCAATGGTAACTCAATGACAATAGCTCGCTTTCTTATAATCACGCTGGTAACAGGTGTGTTCAGCGCGGGTGTCCAGGCCGAGGAAGTTGGCTCGGTAGACACGGTGTTCAAGATGTTTGGCCCCGATCATAAGATCGTGGTGGAAGCCTTCGATGACCCCGACGTAAAAAATGTAACCTGTTATATCAGCCGGGCGAAAACCGGTGGGATCAAGGGCGGATTGGGTCTGGCGGAAGATACTTCCGACGCGGCCATCTCCTGCCAGCAGGTTGGGCCTGTAGAGCTTAGCGATAAAATCGCACAAGGCAAGGCGCAAGGTGAAGTGGTGTTCCAAAAGCGCACTTCATTGGTATTTAAGAAGCTGCAGGTGGTGCGCTTCTATGATCAAAAACGTCATGCGCTGGTTTATCTGAGCTACTCAGATAAAGTGGTGGACGGTTCGCCGAAGAATGCGCTGAGCGCGGTGCCGATTATGCCGTGGCATTAAGGCATAAAAAAACGCCCTGATGGGCGTTTTTCTTTTACTGCAGCAAACTTAATCCTGCAATTCACCACAGAAGCGGTAACCTTCACCGTGAATGGTGGCGATGATTTCTGGCGTGTCCGGAGTGGATTCGAAATGCTTACGGATGCGGCGGATGGTGACATCCACGGTGCGGTCATGCGGCTTCAGCTCGCGACCGGTCATCTTCTTCAGCAGATCGCCACGGGTTTGAATCTTGCCCGGGTTTTCGCAGAAGTGCAGCATCGCGCGGAACTCACTGCGCGGCAGCTTATACTGTTCGCCGTTCGGGCTGATCAGTGAGCGGCTGTTGATATCCAGTTCCCAGCCGTTAAAGCGATAGCTTTCCACCGCGCGACGTTCTTCACTCGGCATTGCCAGATTCATGGTGCGCGATAACAGGTTGCGCGCACGAATCGTCAGCTCACGTGGGTTGAACGGTTTAGTGATGTAATCATCGGCGCCGATCTCCAGGCCGAGGATTTTATCCACTTCGTTATCACGACCCGTCAGGAACATCAGCGCAACGTTTGCTTGTTCACGCAATTCGCGTGCCAGCAGCAAACCGTTTTTGCCTGGCAGGTTGATATCCATGATCACCAGGTTGACGTCATTTTCCGTCAATACCTGATGCATCTCGGCGCCGTCGGTGGCTTCATAGACCACGTAACCTTCCGCCTCAAAAATACTTTTGAGGGTGTTACGCGTGACCAGTTCGTCTTCAACGATAAGAATGTGCGGGGTCTGCATGTTTCGCTACCTAAAATTTGCCAACAAATCGAAAACAGGGCGTACGATGGCTGCGTTTACTGTTTCATCTAAACAGCGTGCCTTACGCAACCGGTGTACGAAATAATCTTCGGAATACACCATCCATCTATGTCAACTTCAGTGTTAGCTCAGCCAGTCAGGATGAATATTTGCGTGCCCCGTGGGTATCGGAATGGCGCTTATCCTAACCGTATTAACAGCAACCTAACAGCACCAACAACAACCGATAAGCATAAAAACAACGCTTCGTTGACTTATATCAAATGCAAGTGTAGCACGTTAACACTTTTATGAAAAACTTCTCCAGGAATGCCAGCTTAGCTCACAAAAAGCAGCATTTTTGCTACATTTTGGCTGCATAACGGTAAAACTAAAACCTGCAGGAAATAATATTTTAATAATATGAAAAACAATAGATTTATATTAATTAAGCGTGGAAATTTTAGTTATATCCCACAATATCTTCTCCCCATCACTTTTATCCTCTTTTAACATCCTTAACATCTTATTTTCTCATGCCCCTGTGGTTGGTATTTTTGCCACTGCGTGCCAACATAGGGCGAGTTGTTAACAGTTCGATGGAAAAATCATGCATTTCCCCCTGATCCTTGTCTCACCCGCCCGTCCGGAAAATATCGGTGCAGCCGCTCGTGCCATGAAAACCATGGGTTTTAGCGAACTGCGCATTGTCGCCAGTGACGCCTGGCAAGACCCGGCTGCGCGTCGCGTTGCACACGGTGCCGGGGAGATTCTTGATAACGTAAAAACCTACGCCACGCTGAGTGAGGCGTTGGCCGATGTCGATTTCTCGGTCGCCACCACGGCACGCAGTCGTGCGAAGTTTCGCTACTACGCCACGCCCGAACAGGTAGAAACCATTCTGCAGGAGAAACGTCAGTGGCTGAGTCGTATCGCGCTGGTGTTTGGACGTGAGGACAGCGGCTTAACCAATGAAGAGCTGGATCAGGTCGATCTGCTGACCGGCATTCCGATGGCCAATGATTACCCTTCTCTCAACCTGGGGCAGGCGGTGATGGTGTACTGCTATCAGCTATCGGCGCTGAATCAGGTGGCGGCAGAAGTGAAAGAAGTGGCCAACGAACATCAGCTGCATGCGCTGCGCGAACGCTTCCATCAACTGCTGGTGAAGCTGGATGTCAGCGATGATGCCAAAATGGCGGACTGGATCGATCAGCGTATCGGCCTGCTTGAGCAGCGCGATAGTGCCATGCTGCATCGCCTGCTGCACGACGTAGAAAAAAAACTTATAGATAATTAATCGGTGAATATCGGTTTTAATAGTGACAGATCGGGAAACAGAGCGATCTGTCGAACGATCCCGATATGATTTGTGCGCAGAAACCGAACTCTGCGCAGCAGTGGCTAAACCGTGGCTAAGACAAATTCGTTGACTTAACGTGCCCTTTGCTTTAATTCTGGAAGGCAGACGGACAAGACAAAGACAGACAGAAAAATCTAAATGCGTAATCTCAGCCTGAACACCACAATTATTATTACCACCACCATTACCACAGGTAACGGTGCGGGCTGACGCATACAGGAAAAACAAAGAAAAAAGCCCGCACCTAAACAGTGCGGGCTTTTTTTTCGGCAAAAATTCAGGAGAGCTTCAATCATGCGAGTGCTGAAATTCGGCGGAACCTCAGTAGCCAATGCGGAACGTTTTCTCCGCGTGGCAGATATTCTGGAAAGCAACGCGCAACAGGGACAGGTTGCCACCGTGCTCTCTGCGCCAGCGAAAATCACCAATCATCTGGTGGCGATGATTGAGAAAACCATCAGCGGCCAGGACGCACTGACGAATATCAGCGATGCCGAACGTATTTTTGCCGATCTGCTGCAGGGCTTGGCGGAGGCTCAGCCGGGCTTCGATTATGATGGCCTGAAAACCCGCATCGAGCTGGAGTTTGCCCAGTTGAAACAGGTGCTGCACGGTATCAGCCTGCTGGGACAGTGCCCGGATGCAGTGAATGCTGCCATCATCTGCCGTGGTGAGAAGCTCTCTATCGCCATTATGGAAGCGCTGCTGCAGGCGCGCGGCCATAAAGTCACGGTGATCGATCCGGTGGAAAAACTGCTGGCCGTTGGTCACTACCTCGAATCCACGGTCGATATCGCAGAATCTACTCGCCGCATTGCCGCCAGCCAGATCCCAGCGGATCACATGATCCTGATGGCCGGTTTCACCGCCGGTAACGAGAAGGGCGAACTGGTGGTGCTGGGCCGTAATGGCTCTGACTACTCGGCAGCAGTGCTGGCAGCCTGCTTACGTGCGGACTGCTGCGAAATCTGGACTGACGTTGACGGTGTTTATACCTGCGATCCGCGCCAGGTGCCGGATGCGCGACTGCTGAAGTCGATGTCTTACCAGGAAGCGATGGAGCTCTCTTACTTCGGTGCAAAAGTGCTTCATCCACGCACCATCGCGCCGATCGCCCAGTTCCAGATTCCTTGCCTGATAAAAAACACCGCCAACCCGCAAGCGCCCGGCACTTTAATCGGTGGCGAAGGCGAGCTGGATGAGAACCCGGTGAAAGGCATCACCAACCTCAATAACATGGCGATGTTCAACGTCTCCGGTCCTGGCATGAAAGGTATGGTCGGCATGGCGGCGCGCGTGTTTGCCGCGATGTCACGCACCGGTATCTCGGTGGTACTGATCACACAATCCTCTTCTGAATACAGCATCAGCTTCTGTGTACCGCAGAGCGAGCAGGCGCGTGCGCGCCGCGTATTAGAAGAAGAGTTCTATCTGGAATTAAAAGATGGCCTGCTGGATCCGCTCGATGTGCTGGAGCAGCTGGCGGTGATTTCTGTGGTCGGCGATGGCATGCGCACCTTGCGCGGCATTTCCGCCAAATTCTTCTCAGCGCTGGCGCGTGCCAACATCAATATCGTGGCGATTGCGCAGGGTTCCTCTGAGCGTTCCATCTCGGTGGTGGTGAGCAATGATGAAGTCACCACTGGCGTGCGCGTGGTGCATCAGATGCTGTTCGCCACCGATCAGGTGATCGAAGTGTTCGTGGTCGGTGTCGGCGGTGTCGGCGCAGCGTTGCTGGAGCAGCTGCATCGTCAGCAGGCGTGGCTGAAAGAGAAGCACATCGACCTGCGCGTGTGCGGTATCGCCAATTCTCGCGCGCTGTTAACCAATGTGCACGGCATCGATCTCAGCGACTGGAAAGGTGCGCTGAGCGAAGCCAAAGAGCCGTTTAATCTGGGCCGTCTGATGCGTCTGGTGAAAGAGTACCACCTGCTGAACCCGGTGATTGTGGACTGTACCTCCAGCCAGGCGGTTGCCGATCAGTATGCTGACTTCCTTGCTGAAGGTTTCCACGTGGTGACGCCGAACAAAAAGGCCAACACCTCTTCGTGGAATTACTATCAGCAGATGCGTGCGGCCGCGGCCAAATCACGTCGTAAGTTCCTGTATGACACCAACGTCGGTGCTGGTCTGCCAGTGATCGAAAACCTGCAAAATCTGCTGAATGCCGGTGACGAGCTGATCAAATTCTCCGGTATCCTCTCCGGTTCGCTCTCCTTTATCTTCGGGAAACTGGACGAAGGCGTTTCACTGTCTGAAGCCACCAAAATGGCGCGTGAGATGGGCTTCACCGAGCCGGATCCGCGTGACGATCTTTCAGGCACCGATGTGGCGCGCAAACTGCTGATTCTGGCGCGTGAAGCGGGCCATCAACTGGAGCTGAGCGATATCGAGATCGAGCCGCTGCTACCGGCTGAACTCACTGACATCGCCGACGTTGAGCAGTTTATGGCGCGCCTGCCGGAACTGGACGATGCCTTTGCCGCCCGCGTTGCCAAAGCGCGTGATGAAGGTAAAGTGTTACGCTTCGTCGGCGCGATTGAAAAAGGCGGCGTCTGCAAAGTGAAAATCGATGCGGTGGACGGTAACGATCCGCTGTACAAAGTGAAGAACGGCGAGAACGCGCTGGCGTTTTACAGCCGCTATTATCAGCCGATCCCGCTGGTTCTGCGTGGATACGGCGCGGGGAATGATGTCACAGCGGCCGGCGTATTTGCCGACTTGCTGCGTACACTGTCGTGGAAGTTGGGAGTTTGATGATGGTAAAAATTTATGCACCGGCCTCGATAGGTAACGTCAGCGTCGGCTTTGATGTGCTGGGCGCGGCGGTTTCGCCGGTGGATGGCACCCTGTTGGGTGACTGCGTATCAGTTGAAGCGGCCGACAGCTTCAGCCTGGTGAACACCGGGCGCTTTGTCAGCAAGCTGCCCACCAATCCGCAAGAGAACATCGTTTATCAGTGCTGGGAACGTTTCTGCCAGGCGATTGGTAAACAGGTTCCGGTGGCAATGACGCTGGAAAAGAACATGCCGATCGGTTCAGGTCTGGGTTCCAGCGCCTGTTCGGTGGTGGCTGGTTTAATGGCGATGAACGAGTTCTGCGGCAAGCCGTTGAGCGATACCGAACTGCTGGCCTTGATGGGCGAGCTGGAAGGGCGTATTTCCGGCAGTGTACACTTTGATAACGTCGCACCCTGCTTCCTCGGCGGTGTGCAGTTGATGATTGAAGAGAACGGGATCATCAGCCAGGAGGTGCCGTGCTTTGACGACTGGCTGTGGGTGATGGCTTATCCGGGCATCAAAGTCTCGACCGCTGAAGCGCGCGCGATTCTGCCTGCACAGTACCGCAAAGAAGATGCCATCAAGCATGGCCGCCTGTTATCCGGCTTTATTCACGCCTGTCATACTCGCCAGCCGCTGCTGGCAGCTAAACTTATGCAGGATGTGATTGCCGAACCCTATCGCACCAAACTGCTGCCTGGTTTTGCCGAAGCGCGTAAAGCGGCGGCCGACATTGGCGCACTGGCTTGCGGTATTTCGGGCTCCGGCCCGACACTTTTCGCCGTTTGCAACGAGATGGCAACGGCACAGCGGATGGCAGACTGGCTGAGCCAGCACTATCTGCAGAACGATGAAGGCTTCGTCCATATCTGCCGTCTTGATACGGCTGGCGCACGTAACTTGGGATAACGCATGAAACTCTACAACCTTAAGGATCACAACGAGCAGGTTAGTTTTGCTCAGGCCGTTAAACAGGGCCTCGGCTCGCAG
This sequence comes from Erwinia sp. S63, assembly GCF_016625195.1. GTDB lineage: Bacteria > Pseudomonadota > Gammaproteobacteria > Enterobacterales > Enterobacteriaceae > Pantoea. The sequence goes on along the minus strand of NZ_JACVUP010000008.1, from coordinate 222,776 downwards.
CAAGGGCTGTTCTTCCCGCTCGAACTGCCGGAATTCGAACTGACCGACATCGATGCGATGCTGGAGATGGATTTCGTCAGCCGCAGCAGCAAAATTCTCTCTGCTTATATTGGCGATGAGATTGCCGCGCATCAGCTGGCTGAGCGCGTGAAAAACGCGTTTGCCTTCCCGGCGCCAGTGGCGAAAGTCAGTGCTGATGTGGCCTGCCTTGAACTGTTCCATGGCCCAACGCTGGCGTTCAAAGACTTCGGCGGTCGTTTCATGGCGCAGATGCTCTCTTATGTATCAGGTGCCGATGAGCAGATCACCATTCTGACCGCGACCTCCGGTGACACCGGCGCCGCCGTGGCTCATGCGTTCTACGGCATGGAAAACGTGCGCGTAGTGATTCTCTATCCGCAGGGCAAAATCAGCCCGCTACAGGAAAAACTGTTCTGTACGCTGGGCGGCAACATTGAAACCATCGCGGTTGAAGGCGATTTCGATGCCTGCCAGGCGCTAGTGAAGCAGGCGTTTGATGATGAAGAGCTGAAGAAGGCGATTGGCCTGAACTCAGCGAACTCAATCAACATCAGCCGTCTGCTGGCACAGATCTGCTATTACTTCGAAGCGGTGGCGCAGTTGCCACAAGAGCAGCGTAATCAGCTGGTGGTGTCGGTGCCAAGCGGTAATTTTGGCGACCTGACCGCTGGCCTGCTGGCGAAATCCCTCGGCTTGCCGATCAAGCGCTTTATCGCTGCCACCAACGCCAACGACACCGTGCCACGCTTCCTTGATAAGGGCGAATGGCTGCCAAATGCGACAGTGGCAACCCTGTCGAACGCCATGGACGTCAGCCAGCCGAACAACTGGCCGCGCGTGGAAGAGCTGTTCCGTCGTAAAACCTGGCGCCTGACCGATCTGGTGTCTGGCGCGGTATCGGATGAGACCACCAAAGCCACCATGCGTGAGCTGGCGGAAATTGGCTACATCTCTGAGCCGCACGCGGCGATTGCCTATCGTATGCTGCGTGACAACCTGCAGGAAGGCGAGTTCGGCCTGTTCCTCGGCACCGCGCATCCGGCCAAGTTCAAAGAGAGCGTGGACGAGATTCTGGGTCAGGAATTGCCGCTGCCAAAAGAGCTGGCAGAGCGCGCTGAGCTGCCACTGTTGTCGCATAACATGGCGGCAGACTTCGCTGAACTGCGTAAGTTCTTGATGAAAGCTTAATCCCCGTTCCTTTTGCTGCAAAAAAGCCTGCCGATTAATTTCGGCGGGTTTTTTTTTGCATTTCTTCCCTTCACGACGACGAGAATTAGCGGAGTTACATGTTTATTTACATTATCAGACTGGAAATTGGCTTAGCATGATCGCTTTAGTTAATCTTAACTATTGCTCTATTTACAGGTAGCCACACGCGCAAATAAGGACGGAAATCATTTTTAGTAACTAAAGAAACTATCAGGCCGGCAGAACATAAGTGAAATTTTGATTAGCAAACTTTAACCTCAGGGCCATTAAATGCGTGCTTCAGAACGTTTTTTTGTTATGGAATACAGATAAATCCTAATGTTTATTCTAATATTAAATTGCTTCCACTTGGTTATTATATATCGGCTAATATTACAATGATCTCATTTTTAAGGGTTTTTTCCATAACTGGCTAGAATGTTACTAAATGTAAAAATGATTTCTTGTGTTTTTGCCGTTTCGTTTCTAATGGATCTCTCGTTATCGTTGGCGCTACGACAAATTAATTAAGAGAACCTGTTACTTATTTTTTTTCACATTCTGTAACAGGTCGTCCTCCTCCGACCACAGACAGCATCCTTCAATCTGGTTAAAGTTCACCCCTCAACGATTTCGGCTATCACCGCTAGGTCATAGCATTACCTGCTCACTCTAACGGTAGAGCCGGATACTTTTTCTTTCTTCAATGACATGGCGACTTAATTCCGTCAGGGACGCGCTCGGTCAAAAGACAAAATTAGGTATTCACATGGCTAATAGCTTTCAGGACGAAGTACCCGCAGCACGCGTCAATATCAAACTGGATCTGCACACCGGTGGTGCGCAGAAAAAAGTGGAATTGCCATTAAAGCTGATGGTGGTGGGGGATTACAGCAACGGTCAGGACGATCGCGCCGTTTCAGAACGTGAAAAAATCTCGATTAACAAAAACAACTTCAACCAGGTACTGGCGGAGTACAACCCGAAGGTGAATCTCACCGTTGCCGATACGCTGGCGGCTGATGGCAGTGAAGCGTCAGTCAAGCTGGATTTTAAAGAGATGGCTGATTTTGAACCCGAGCAGGTTGCCCGCCAAATTCCTCAACTGCGTGCGCTGCTCTCGATGCGCAATCTGCTACGCGATTTGAAATCCAACCTGTTGGATAACGCCACGTTCCGCCGCGAGCTGGAAAACATTCTCAAAGACGAAGCACTCAGTGATGAGCTGCGCGCAGAGCTGGCCGCACTGGCACCGAAAGCGTAAACGTCCGTTATCAGCAAGGAGCTAACTATGTCACAACGAGAAATTCAGGCGACCGCCAGTCCAGGCCATGAAACGCTGGAGGGTGGCGTCTATCAGTCGCTTTTCGAGAAGATCAACCTCAACCCTGTCAGCCAGCTGAACGGCATTGACGCATTCCAGGATAACGATGCGCTGGCAGATACCTCTGCCGATGAGCGCGTGACCGCCGCCGTCAGCGTCTTCCTCAATCTGCTCAAGCAGTCATCGCAGAAAGTAGAACGTCTGGATAAGACGCTGCTCGATAATCACATCAGCGAACTGGATAACCAAATTAGCCGCCAGCTGGATGCGGTAATGCATCATCCGGAATTCCAGAAAGTGGAATCTGCGTGGCGCGGTTTGAAATTCCTGGTGGACCGTACTGACTTCCGTCAGAACGTGAAGATTGAAGTGCTGGATGTCTCGAAAGACGACTTGCGTCTGGACTTTGAAGACGCGCCAGAGATCGTGCAGAGCGGTTTCTATCACCATACCTACACCCAGGAATACGACACGCCGGGCGGCGAGCCGATTGGTTCTACCATCGCCAACTATGAGTTTGATCGTAGCCCGCAGGATATTGCGTTGTTGCGTAACATCTCCAAAGTGGCGGCATCGGCGCATATGCCGTTTGTGGCGTCGGTGGGTGCTGCGTTCTTCGGCAAAGAGACCATGGAAGAAGTGGCGGGCATCAAAGATATCGCTAACTACTTTGACCGCGCGGAATACATCAAGTGGAAGTCATTCCGTGACAGCGACGATGCGCGCTACATCGGTCTGACCCTGCCACGCGTGTTAGGGCGCCTCCCTTATGGCCCGGATACCGTGCCCGTGCGCAGTTTCAACTACGTGGAAGAGGTGAAAGGCCCGGATCACGACAGCTACCTGTGGAGCAACGCCTCTTTTGCATTTGCCGCTAACATGGTGAAGAGCTTTGTGAATAACGGCTGGTGCGTACAGATTCGCGGTCCACAAGCGGGCGGCGCGGTGACGGATTTGCCGATTCACCTTTACGATCTCGGCACTGGCAATCAGGTGAAGATCCCTTCCGAAGTGATGATTCCGGAAACGCGCGAATTTGAGTTCGCTAATCTCGGCTTTATCCCGCTGTCGTATTACAAAAACCGCGATTACGCCTGCTTCTTCTCGGCAAACTCGGCGCAGAAACCGGCGCTGTATGACACCGATGAAGCCACGGCTAACAGCCGCATTAATGCGCGTTTGCCATACATTTTCCTGCTGTCGCGCATCGCGCACTATCTCAAGCTGCTGCAACGGGAAAACATCGGCACCACCAAAGATCGCCGCATGCTGGAGCTGGAGCTGAATAACTGGATTAACACCCTGGTCACGGAGATGACCGATCCCTCGGACGATCTGCAGGCCTCGCATCCGCTGCGTGAAGCCCGGGTGACGGTGGAAGACATCGAAGATAACCCCGGTTTCTTCCGCGTCAAACTGTACGCAGTACCGCATTTCCAGGTTGAAGGATTGGATGTCAACTTGTCGCTGGTTTCTCAAATGCCGAAGGCGAAAGCGTAAGTCAGGGAGCAACAATGAAGGTTTCACGCCCGCTGTGGATTGAAGGCGCATTTCTTGCGCCGCATCAGTTCCAGCAACAGGCGCGCTGGGAAGCGCTCACCAAACAGTGCATTGCACAGTTGAGTCTGACACACCCGTGGGGCGTGCTGAATGCGCGCTTCGATGGGGAGGCGCTGCGCGTTAATCGCCTGAATGCACAACATCTGGCGGTGCGTTTGCAGGATGGCACCCTGATTGACAGCGATCGTGCCGATTCGCTGCCTGCGGCGGTGGATCTGCAGCGGGCGATTCCCGCGGACTGCAATCAGGTCACGGTGCTGCTGGCGCTGCCACTGGAACACGCTAATGGCGGCAACTGCCAGACCGGTACGCAAGCTTCCGAGCGCCCGCTGCGTTACCAGCAGGAGTGGGTATCGGTGCAGGATGTGTTCGGCAATGAGCAAGAGTCGATTGCCGTTGAGCGTTACGCGCTCTCGCTGCGTTTTGACATCGATAACAATGACGAATACTTCACCTGTCCGCTGGTGCGTTTGCAGCGTGATGGTCAGAACGGATGGCAGATCGACAACTCGTTTATCCCGCCACTGCTGGCGTTTGGTGGCAGTGAGCTATTGCAGGATCAACTGAGTCTGCGCGTCGCGCAATTGCGTGCCAAACGCATGCGCTTGATGGGCATGCGCCGCGAGAATAATCAGCGCATGGCTGATTTTGCCGTGGCGGATGTTTCCCTGTTCTGGCTGTTGAATGCCCTCAACACCTACGAACCGGTACTGGTGGATTTTGAAGCCTCACCGATGATCCATCCTGAACTGGTTTATCGCGAACTGGTCAAGCTGGCGGGTAGCATGCTGACCTTTTCGCTGGAGCACGACATGGATGCCATCCCGCGTTATGACCATGCCAGGCCAGCCGAAGTCTTTCCCCCGCTGTTTACCCTGATCAGCACGCTGCTGGAAGCGAGCCTGCCATCCCGCGTGGTGGCCGTGGAGCTGGAGCTGGTGCGTGAGAATCAGTGGCGCGCCCAGTTGACCGATAGTCGCTTGCGTGAAGAGGCTGATTTCTACCTATCCGTGCGTTCCGACTTGCCTGCGCATCAGCTGCAGAGCCAGTTCCCGCCGCTGTGCAAGATCGGTACGCCAGATGAAGTGAACAACATCATCAATGGCGCACTGAACGGCGTGCCGCTCATTCCGCTGAGCCACGTGCCAGCAGCGATTCCACTGCGACTGGAGAATCAATACTTTGCGCTGGATTTGGCGCATCCCTCTGCGGTCGCGATGCTCACGGCCGGCAGTTGTGCCATTTACGTTCCGGGCGTACTGCCGGGCGTTAAATTAGAACTCTATGCGGTGCTGCGCTCATGAAACAACCACTCTCTATTGATGAACTGCTGCGCGACAGCTGGCTGCTGGTGGTTGCTCTGCGCAACGGCGATGTGGCGGAAGAGGGCGAAGCGCTCTATCAGCGCGGCGTTGAACTGGTTGAACAGACGCGCCAGCGTCTGGCCGGGCAGGGGATTGCCAGCGAAGACAGCGACCACATTGCCTACGCGCAATGCGTGCTGCTGGATGAGACGGTGCTCAATCGCCCACTAAACGACAACGGCTATGCCTTTTGGATGCGGACACCACTGCAGGCGCGTTTCTTCAATACGCTGCAAGGTGGCGAGCTGCTCTATCAGCGTATGCGGCAGGTGCTGGCGCAGCCTGCGCCAAACCCACTGGTGCTGAGCTGCTTCCATCGCGTGCTAATGCTCGGCTTCCAGGGGCGCTATCGGAATCAGCCGCAGCAGGAGCGTCAGGCGCTGATCGCCGAACTTGCTGCGCGAGTGCCGCCGTTTGATGTAGCAGAAGAGACCCCGATCCTCGTCCACGTTGGCCGCCGTTCTACCGGACTGTGGCGTGGCCGTTCGCTGTGGTTCTGGGCAGCAAGCGCGGTGGTCATCGTTGCCGTGGTGTGGTTTGGCCTGCATTACCAGCTTCAACAGTCATTGAGTGACTGGTTACAGGAATCACAGGGCTAAGGAGCAGCCGTTGAGTATCCTCTTTAAACGCACGCTATGGCTGATGAGCTGCCTGGCTGCGTTGATTATCTGCGTGGTTTTCCTGCCTGTGAGCCGAAGTGCGGCCTGGGCAGGTGCGGTGGCGGCCGGGCTGGTCGCGGCCATTGCCTGGTGGCGCACAGGTCGTGCCGCTCAGGCATTGCGTCATGCGCCTTTGGGAGAACAACTGGTCGCTGCACTGCCGGATGCAGACTATCGTCTGCCGATGGTGCTCACCGTGGGCGAAGGCGCAGAGGCGCTGTTTGCTGGCGAACCGGTGCGTGAAACCGCGCAGGGATGCTACATCCTCATTCCTCAGCCGGATCAACTGGCGCACTACAGCGAGATGCTGCTGGCGATACGTCCCGGCTGGAGCACACAACTGAGCGCGCTGCTGGTGCTGCAACCCGAGCAGCACCATGACCATCCGGTACTGGCGGCACAGCTGCGAGAATTTCGTTTTCAGGTACAACGCTGTGCACAACACAGTGGCCATGCGCTACCCGCGATGCTGGCTTGTCTGCTACAGGGCGCGACTTCGCCGTGGTTTAGCGTGGAGGCCGCAGAACCGGGCGTGCGCGTGTGGGATAAGCAGCAACAGGGTACGTCACTTAGCCGCTGGGTAGCGAATGCAGATGACAGTAAAAAAGCGACACGACTGGCACAGGGCGTGATGCTAAGCAGCCAGATCGCCTGGCTGCGTGAGCAGGTTCTGCCGCAGTTCAGCGGCACTGAGCAAGCCAGTGCGCCACTGCATCTGCACGCGATGGCGATCGGCTGGCAACCCGAGGTGGCAGCTGTTCCGCGTAACCTGTGGCAGCAGTGGTTGCAGCAACGCACCACGCTGCGGGCGCTGGCAACCGATACGGTTTCCAGCCATGGCCGCTTACCCGACTTTCTCCTGGCTCAACTGCCAGTGCGTCGTGGCTACTCACCCCCTCAACGCGCCGCCGTGTATGCCCTGGCGTTGGTGACGCTGTTTAGCGTGACCGCGCTGGCGTGCTCATCGTGGAATAACCATCGTCTGCTACGCGCCATCGCCAGTGACGTCGCGCGTTATCGTGCAATTGCCATGAGCAATACGGCGATAAAAGTCCCGGCATTAAACCAGTTACAGACCGATGCACGGCTGCTGGAGAAGTTTCAGCGTAATGGCGCACCCCTGCACTTAGCCCTGGGGCTCTATCCCGGAGAGCAGCTGTATCCGCCGGTTATGGCAGAGATTCGCGGCTACGTTCCCCCGGCTAAACCTGCCGTAAAAGAGGCGCCACGTCTGGTGCGTCTGGACAGCATGTCGCTGTTCGAGGTGGGAAAATCCACATTGAAGACGGGATCGACCAAAGTGCTGGTGGATGCCCTGATGGATGTTAAAGCGAAGCCCGGTTGGATGGTGTTAGTCACCGGGCATACCGACAGTACCGGCGATACGCGCGCTAACCAGCAACTTTCGCTGGCGCGTGCGGCCGCCGTGCGCGACTGGATGATCGCCACCAGCGATATCCCTGAAACCTGTTTTGCGATTCAGGGATATGGTGCAACGCGGCCGGTCGCCACCAATACAACCTCTGCGGGGCGGGCTGCTAACCGCAGGGTTGAGATCAGTCTGGTACCGAACGCAGCGGCCTGCCAGCCAGCTGCACGGCAATCAGACTTATCACTCTCGTCGCCATCAGGTGACAAAAACCCATAAACAACAGGAGTTAATCATGGCTATTCCAGCATACCTTTGGCTGAAGGATGACGGCGGTGCTGATATCAAAGGTTCCGTTACTGTACAGAACCGTGAAGGCAGCGTCGAAGTCGTGGCACTGGACCATGCGCTGTACATCCCAACGGACAACAACACTGGCAAGCTGACCGGAACCCGCGTGCACGCGCCGTTAGTGTTTACTAAAGAAGTCGATTCTTCAACCCCGTATCTCTATAAGGCGGTGACTTCAGGCCAGACCCTGAAATCAGCTGAATTCAAATGGTACAAAATCGACGATGCCGGTCAGGAAAAAGAGTATTTCAACACCAAGCTGGAAAACGTGAAGGTGGTGAAAGTGGCTCCGCTGATGCACGACATCAAAGATCCCGCCAAAGAGAAACACAACCACCTGGAAGTGGTTGAGCTGCGCTATGAAAAAGTTATCTGGACCTACAAAGACGGCAACATCATTCACTCCGATTCCTGGAATGAGCGCGCACAGGCGTAATGCCGCTGCGTGAGTAATCTCAGTGCGCCCCGCGTGGGGCGCCTGTTCTGCTGTTACGTACCTCATTGACATCAATGCGTCAGTGACTGGATTCATCGCAAAACTTGCTGTTCTACCCCAACGAACGATCCTCGGTCGTGCGGTAGCCATGGCGCAACACGATGAATGCCCCGATTTTTTGCCATAGGACGGGACTATTATGGATATCTCTTCACCTGCTTTACTTCGCCGATTAAACCCCTTTTGCGCCCGGGCGCTGGACGCCGCCGCCGCGCTCTGCCAAACCCGCGCACACCGGGAAATTACCGTGGAGCACTGGCTGTTGAAACTGCTGGAAAGCGGTGAAGGCGATATCGTCACCGTAGCCCGCCGCTATGAATGGGATCTGGATGGGCTGTGGCAATCGCTGCTCAGCCATCTTGAGACCTTGCCGCACAGCTTCACTCAGCGTCCTCAGCTCTCTTCCGCGCTCAGTGGCTTGCTGCAATCCGCCTGGCTGGTGGCCTCGCTGGAAGAGAATGCAGCATCGATTCGCTCTGCACATCTGTTGCAGGCGTTGATCACCCAACCGGCCTGGCTGCACGCGCAACAGGCCTGGCCGCTGCTGAGTTTGAGCGCTACCCAACTGCAGCGACTGCGTCCACTGCTGGATGCCCAGTCAGAAGAGCGTCCCGAACAGCAGGCGCTGGCAGAGAATGACCGGGTGCTGGCGGATGACCGTGCTCAACCCGCGCTGAACGGCAAACAGACCTTATCTGAAGCGCTGCAGCAGGTACTGAACAAGTTTACCCACGACCTCACCGCACAGGCGCGCGCGGGCAACATCGATCCGGTTCTGGGCCGCGATAATGAAATCCGCCAGATGATCGATATCCTCTCTCGCCGCCGCAAAAACAATCCAATTATGGTCGGCGAGCCGGGTGTGGGTAAAACTGCGTTGGTAGAAGGACTGGCGCTGCGCATTGCCGAGGGCAACGTGCCGGAAAGCCTGAAGCGGGTCTCGCTGCGCACCCTCGACCTGGGTATTTTGCAGGCAGGCGCGGGGGTGAAAGGGGAGTTTGAGCAGCGCCTGAAGAGCGTGATTGATGCCGTCCAGCAATCACCTGAACCGGTGCTGTTGTTTATTGATGAAGCCCACACCATCATTGGTGCGGGCAACCAGGCGGGCGGCGCGGATGCCGCTAACCTGCTGAAACCTGCGCTGGCGCGAGGCGAACTGCGTACCATCGCCGCCACCACCTGGTCAGAGTACAAACAGTATTTCGAACGCGATGCCGCTTTGGAGCGTCGTTTTCAGATGGTCAAAGTGGATGAGCCGGACGACGCTAACGCCACCCTGATGCTGCGTGGCCTGAAATCTCGCTATGCGCAACATCATGGCGTACACATTCAGGATGCGGCGATTCAGGCAGCGGTGACGCTGTCGCGCCGCTATCTTACTGCCCGCCAACTGCCGGATAAGGCGGTGGACCTGCTGGATACCGCCAGTGCGCGTGTGCGCATGAGCCTCGACACGCAGCCGGAAGCGCTGATGCAGTTGCAGGCGCAGCTCGCCGCACTGGCGATGGAACAACAGGCGATTGAGGACGATCTGGCACTCCATCCACAAGGTGATGCCACGCGCCTGACCACACTGGCGGAACAACGCCGCGCGCTGCAAACACAATGTTCCGCACTCGAACTGCGCTTCCAGCAGGAAAAAGCGCTGGCAGAGCAGATACTGACGGCCCGCCAGAAGCCGGAGCAGGGTGCAACCTTAGGCGATTTGCAGCAACAACTCAGCACGCTACAGGGCAACGCGCCACTGCTGTCGCTGGATGTGGATGCGCGCAGTGTGGCAGAAGTGATTGCCGACTGGACCGGCGTACCGCTGGGCAGTTTGCTGAAAGATGAACAGACAAACTTGCTTGAACTGGAACAGCAGCTAGGCAAACGGGTGATCGGCCAGGATGCCGGATTGCACGCGATTGCTCAGCGTCTGCGAGCTGCAAAAACCGGCCTGACGGCAGAAAACGGTCCGCTGGGGGTATTCCTGCTGGTGGGACCAAGCGGCGTGGGTAAAACCGAATCGGCGCTGGCGCTGGCCGACACGTTGTTTGGTGGCGAACGTGCGCTGATCACCATCAACCTCTCGGAGTATCAGGAAGCGCACACCGTATCGCAGCTGAAAGGGTCACCTCCGGGTTACGTAGGATACGGCCAGGGGGGCATTCTCACTGAAGCGGTACGCAAGCGTCCTTACAGCGTGGTTCTGCTGGATGAAGTGGAAAAAGCGCACCGCGATGTCCTCAATCTCTTTTATCAGGTGTTCGATCGTGGCGTGATGCGCGATGGCGAAGGGCGTGAAATCGACTTCCGCAACACCGTGATTTTAATGACCTCCAATCTCGGCAGCGATGCGCTGATGGCACTGCTGGAGCAGCAACCCGAAGCTCCGGCCAGCAGCGTTAATGAACTGCTGCATCCGATCCTGCGCGATCACTTCCAGCCTGCGCTGCTGGCGCGATTCCAGACGGTGATTTATCGCCCACTCGATGCGGCGGCGCTGCGTGAAATCGTCAGTATCAAACTGGGGCAGGTCGCCAAACGGCTGCAACGTCACTACGGCCTGCAGTGCCATATCGAAGAGAGCCTGTATGACACGCTGGTCAGCGCTTGTCTGCTGCCGGACAGCGGCGCGCGCAACATCGACAGCTTGCTGAACCAACAGATTTTACCGGTGCTGTCGCAAACGCTGCTGCTGCAACTGGCGCAGCAGGAGAAGCCGACGCACCTGACGCTGGGATTTGATGATGAAACCGGCATCACCCTGAGCCTGACGGCACAGCATGGGGAGAACGCATAATGGCGCTGGCAGATATCGCGACAAAAATCGGCCAGACCTTAAGTGGCTCGATGAACCGTTATGACCTCAAGGTGGAGGGCGGTGCAGCGGCGCTGGATGTGGAATCCTTTAAAGGGGATGAAGCGCTGAGTCGTCTGTATGGTTATGAAATCATTTTTAGCAGCCTTGACAGCGGCATTACGCCACAACAGATGCTGCTGAAAAACGCCAGCTTCAGTTTCAATGCGCCGGGTATGCAACTAGCGGGCTTTTCTCTGCCGAGTATGGAATCACCGCGCATCGTGCATGGCGTGATCACTCAGTTCCAGCGCCTCTCTTCATCGCTGGATGAGACCCGCTATCAGGCCACGCTGGAGCCACGACTGGCGCTGCTGGGCAATGCCAGCCGTCCGGCGATTTTCCAGAACCAGTCGGTGCCGGAGATCGTTGAACAGATCCTGCGTGATAATCACCAGTTTGAAGGCTGGCAGTTTGAATTCCGCCTGCGTGGCACTTATCCGCGTCGCGAACAGGTGATGCAGTGGCAAGAATCGGATCTGGCGTTTATCGAGCGTCTGCTGTCTGAAGTGGGTATCTGGTATCGCTTTGAAGCCGACAGCCGCATGCAGCAAGAGATCGTGATTTTCGCTGACGACCAGCAGTTCTATCAGTTTGATGTGTCATTGCCGCTGCGTGCACTCTCTGGCATGAACGATGGCGCCACCGAATCGGTGTGGAAGCTCAGCAGCAGCCATCAGGTGGTGAGCCAGGCGGTCAAAGTCAAAGATTACAACTATCGCGATGCGCAAAACGGCCTGCTCACCGATGGTGATGCCGGTGCCGACAGCACCGCTTACGGCGAAGTCTATCGCTACAGCGATAACTACCTGACGCAAGGCGCGCAGCAAGACGCCGAAACAGAAACCGGCGCCTTCTATGCCCGTTTGCGCCACGAACGTTTGCTCAACGCGCAGCATCAACTGAGTGGAGCCAGCAACGCGGCTACACTGCAACCGGGGCAGATGCTGGAAATCATCGGCGATGTGCCACCGTTGTTTACCGCGGGCGTGGTGATCACAGCGATTAGCGCTCAGGGCGGCCGTGACGCGTCATTTACGCTCAGTTGGCAAGGTATTCCCTACAGCGAAACCGTGGGCTATCGCCCGCAAGTGCTCAAACGCCCTACCATCGCTGGAACCTTGCAGGCACGCGTTACCAGCGTGACTGAAAATGACACCTACGCGCATCTGGATGAGAGCGGTCGTTACAAGGTGAAGTTTGACTTCGACCTGACACAGTGGAAAACCGGTTACGAAAGCTTGTGGGTGCGTCTGGCAAAACCGTACAGCGGCGATACTTACGGTTGGCATATGCCGCTGATCGCGGGCACCGAAGTGGCGATCGCCTTCGAAGCGGGCAATCCCGATCGTCCTTATATCGCTTATGCGCTGCACGACTCGCGCAATGAAGATCACGTCAGCGCCGCCAACCATAAGCGCAACGTGATTCGCACCCCAGCCAACAACAAGCTGCGCATGGAAGATGAGCGCGGTAAAGAGCACATCAAACTCTCGACCGAATACGGCGGCAAGAGTCAGCTGAACCTCGGGCATTTGGTGGATAGTGAACGCACGCAGCGTGGCGAAGGCTTTGAATTGCGCAGTGACAGCTGGGGCGCGATTCGTGCGGGGAAAGGGCTGTTTATTAGTGCGGATGGTCAGGAGCTGGCGCAGGGACAGGCGCTGGATATGCAGGCGGCATTAAGCGAACTGGAAAACGCCAGACAGGTTACACAGGGATTGCGCCATGCAGCCGATGCCGCCAAAGCCGAGCTGGCTGATCTGGAAAAGCAAACGGCACTGATGAATGAATCACTGAAAGAGCTAAAGCAACGGACGCTTCTCATGTCAGCCCCGGAGGGGATTGCGCAGGTGACACCCAGCAGCCTTCAGCTTTCAGCGGGTGAAAATTTAATTGCCACCTCTGGCGCGGACGGTGATTTCAGCATCGCCAAAAAGTTTAAGTTGGCGGTAGGGGATACGTTGAGTCTGTTTGCCCATCGGTTAGGCATCAAAATGTTTGCGGCAAAAGGAAAAGTTGAAGTGCAGGCGCAAAGCGATGCACTCGACCTGCTTGCACAGAAACAGCTTACGATTGCCAGCCAGGACGACAAAGTGGTGGTGACGGCGAAAACCGAGCTATTACTCACCTGCGGCTGCGCTTTCATCCGCATTAAAGATGGTCAGATAGAGATGGGTGCGCCCAGTAACGTCGTAATGAAAACCCCCACCATTCAACGCCAGGGTGCAGCAAGCCTCAATGCAGCAGCGCAATTGCCACAAGGCTGTGCACCGGGCGTTATTTCTGCTGCCCGTGGGCAAGAATCTTTCGTCACTCTGAGTGAATAAGACAACGCAGGAGTAAATATGACAAAGAAATTGGCCTGCATGGGTGACCGCACTACCAATGGCAGCATTATCACGGCGACATCCAATTATTTCGAACAGGGAAAACAAGTTGCGCAGCATGGAGACATGGCGAGCTGCCTGAGTTGCAAAGGCACTTTCCCGATATCGGGGACTTGTGACGGCATAATGAATAGTTCCACTCGACTGGTGCAGGATCAAGATAAGGTCATGTGCCGTTGCAGTGATCATCGCGTCGTGGCGCAAGCACAAATCTTCAATAAATAAACGTGAAGCGTAAAGGACTCTACCATGGCTTGTAATAACGAATGTAATTCCACCGGACTGGCCATTTTGCCGGTGCGTTATGCCGTCGTTCCTAAAACCATTTCCACGACATTGCCTGCATGGGCACAAAGCGCACCTGTAACCGGCGTGCCGCTGGATCATGGCGACCACTATGCACTCAGGGCAATGCGACGCGGCTTCCTCTATCTGTTCTATGCGCAAGGGCCGCAGGGCAGCAATTACTGGCAATGTTATAGCATCGCCGATGACGGTTCGCTTTGGCTGCAATCACATGCTGAAGCGCCCGTTGAGCAGAGCATGCCCTCTTGCTTTTCGAAGCAACATGATGCCGCCATGGTCGAATTTTTTTGCATTGCGGAGCCGGAAAAATGCGGCGATGTATGGTTGGCATTCAGTCAGCATGCCTGGAGTGAAACCACACTTAATCGCTATAAGCAGGAGAGTGCTGCCCGCGATGCACGCATGCAAAAAATCCAGCCTGCACAATGGATGAATCAAGCGCAGCAGGCTGGAGCTACCCAAGCGAATGCGCAGTCGTTGCAGAGTGTGATTGAATATCAGGATGTTGGGGTTGAGAACATTCTACCATCAGTGAACTTTCGCTCGTTTGTGCTGGACAATACTATCAGCACTCCGTCAGAAGCGGAAAGCAGAGCCGGAGCCGATAACTACGGCTTTAATCAAAATTTACTGGAGCGTGTCTCAACACTCTATTCCTGGGCACTGACTCGTCGAAGTAAAAGTGCCGTGACTGCGGAAAAAATGCAAAGCCGTAGCCTCAATAAAGACGGTAAAGCGTGTCCGCCGCTGCTGCTTCCATTATGGGATGCAGTAGGCATCGTCCACGAACTAAACTGCTGGAGTATGGATGTGGCAGGACGTCAGACGCAGTTTTTCGAAGAGAAAGCGTTTGAGCTGAAAACCCATACCGATCTCACCACCGTACAGGGATTACTCAGCGATGCCGCCAGTGCAGATTTAAGTAACAGACGTTCCGCGCTGTCCCGAGGTGGCATTGACTCCACGCAGATGATTGAACAGCGCGCCGGCATTCGTAGTAATTTTGCCGAACGTCCTGAGATGCAAAACCAATTGCTGAGTGAATGTGATGAAGTCGAGCAGTGGCAGCTAGAGAAAGTGCCGACTGACATGTATCAATCAGAGATGATGCGTTTCAACATGAAAGATGTGACCGTGCGTAAAGGGCAGTTTGCCGCGCTGAAACAGAAAGTTGAGGCGTGGAAAGCAACCTACCCTGGTATTGATGCCGAATGGCGCAAGAACAGCTGGAAAAAATATGAAGCCAGACTGAATACGCAGAAGCGACAGAAGTTTGTGGATTGTTACACCACCTTTAGCGCGCAGATCAAAGCGGAATATGAAGCGCGCGTGGCGAACGTGGTGAAATGGCTTGAGGCAAAATTGTTTATCGCCACGCTCCAGGATTATAAGACCACAGAATTTATGGATAATTACCGCTACGCCAGCATTGTTAGCGTAGCAATCAGCGGTATAAGCAATACCGCTCAGGGGGTAGCGCTGCTGGACCGTTGGGTGCAGGAGCAAAGTACCGCCAATGATAGCAACCTGGTCTGGAATACGGTGGCGGGGAATAACCCTGAGATTAAGAGTGAGCTTGAAGTTCTGCTGTCAACGGCGAAAAGTCATAACAACGATACCGATCCGACATCAACGCCGGCTTTATTGGCAGTAGTTGCAAAAGCAGGGGATTTGAAAAAATATACCGGCTTTGTTTCTAAAGCGATCAAAGAGTCTGCTAAAGCACTGCCAGAAAACGCCGACTGGCTTAATCGTACTTTTGGCAAGTCAGACTTATTCTTAGCAACAGTCGGAGAGCGCGTCTTTAACTTTGGGCGTTTAGGAAATAAATTAGATGGTCTGGTACATACTATCTATAAAACCATCTTCTCACTGAGAGCTGGTGTGCCTTATCAACACTTT
Source organism: Erwinia sp. S63 (assembly GCF_016625195.1). Lineage (GTDB taxonomy): Bacteria > Pseudomonadota > Gammaproteobacteria > Enterobacterales > Enterobacteriaceae > Pantoea. Next base: position 207,004 of record NZ_JACVUP010000008.1, on the reverse strand, counting down.
ATCTCACATCTGGATATCCAGTTCCGGGAGATGCCCAAGCTCAGAAGCCAGATATTACACGATCTGCAAAGTGATAAGAGGTTTCTACCTGAGAATAAGAAGCGACTGGAAAAGTATCGGGAGCTAAATAAATCTTGGGATACCTTTTCTGAAAGTGATGATGGTCGAACGGCGTTAAAAACTTCCAGGCTTGGTCTGCTAATGCTTTTCCTAAATGGGTTGGACCTGGCTTATCTGACGAGTCAGCTTAAAGAAAATGACCTTAAAAGCCAGGCAGCACTTGCTGCTAGTGGTTTAAGTGCTTTATCGCTTATCAGCGATCTCGTACTACCGGCTTTTGAAAAAGGTGGGGCATCGGCAGTAAAGACCATTGAAAGCATAAAGCTATCAGGGGCACTCCTGGGTGCGACAGCATCTGTTGCGACTGTATATCTTGATTTCAAAAATATAGATAAGGAGAATAATGGGAGGCGGTTTGGATTAGTAGCATTTTATTCAACTAAAACGTTAGTTGATGCTATTGGCGTTGCTAAGTATTTAGGTCAGTTTCTCTCATCTGTTGGAACCCTGGCTACCGTAAGTAGGACAAATAACGGCAGGATAGCTCAATTTGCGCTTCAAAGTGGAGAGAAAATTGGGGCCGGTTTTCTTGCTCGAACTGGCGCAATGCGGCTATTAGGTATTCTGGCTTCATGGCAAGTTCAGGTTGGTTTGATTTTATTACAAGTAATTATCACTTCATTTTCAGATGATGACCTGCAAGTTTGGTGCACTCGATGTATTTATGGAAAAAAACCCAGTTTTGGTAGTTATGATGAGCAGTTGATTAGCTTGCAAACCACACTTAAGGAAATTTTGTGAGAAAAGAAAAAGCAATTGATCCAAAGCAATTACTCCAGAAGGCGCGAGAAGCAGAATACCATAAATTATTTATCGAAGATGAAATTAGAAATAATGAACCGGGTAAAACGCATGCTGACCTGACAGAGGCGCAGGCGCGGCTGGAATCGGCGCTGGCAGAGCTGGAAGCACTACCTCCGCCGCCAGTACTTCCACCGCGGGGCAGGCTTGAAAAAATAACCGGTAGCCTGGAGGAATTCAGTCGCATACGCTGTAAGGCGGATTTCATGCCGGATTTCTATACCAATCACCCCAATCACCAGACGTCCGATGGTGAAAAAGCAGGTATTGGCGCATCGGCTATTGTTTTCGATAGCCCTGCGCTAGCTGGACTGGCTCTAAAAGAGGAGCAGCCGATGACCAGTGAAGCGGATTATATTAAGGGCATGATAAACGGTAAGCCTTTTTCTGGTTGGGTGGGGCTAACCCATCTGAGGATTGGCGATGAAGTTGAACTGGCGGCAGAATGGCAAGACGACCATTACCAAGTTTACGCAATTGCTCTCCCCGCTAAACGTGAAGTTTCTGTTTGCCCTCGAGCCAATCATGGAAGAAACATACAGGCGCTATCTAAGATAAAACTGGCTACTTTATTTCTTATTTCGATATTAATAATTATGCATGTCGTAATTATCTCAGGAGAAAAAGGGCCTTTTGTTGAGAATTTATATGATGGGGTGCTTAAGAATAAAAATGGTTTTTACGAACTGACTGGTATTTTTTTGTCGGTCGGTGCATTATTTATGGGGGCTTTTTTTTATAGTATCTATCTCGGTTATGCTAAAACTGCCTGTGCCCTTTCTGAGAATATATTCAATGCTTACGGCTGGCTAAGCCCAAGATCTATTAGTCTTGAAGCTATAACTTCCAGAAAAGAAAAAGAACTTAAGCGCAGTGGTGAATGGTATTCTCCCGACGATAAAAGTAAGCCACCGCGACCAACAATGAAGGGATTAGGCTTTATGGAGTATTGGTACTATTACTGAAGGGTGGTGTTTATTTTCTGGTGTTTGAGTTAGGTCATTGGAGTGGTTGCAATATTAAAATCAATATCTTTATCAATTGGTGGTTATTTTTAATAATATGAATTTATTTTCATTGTATGGCTATATTTTTAATTTATAAGGTGCGATTTATTAATTTTACTTTAAATAGTTAACCTGCCAAATCACTAACGTGAAGGGGCTGTCGTGAGAAAAGAAAAAGCAATTGATCCAAAGCAATTACTCCAGAAGGCGCGGGAAGCAGAATACAATAAATCATTTATTGAAAAACTACTGGCCAATAACGACGCGGAGACAACGCTAAGTGACCTGACTGAAGCTCAGGAGAGGCTAAATGCAGCAAAGGCTGCCCTGGATGCGCTCCCGCCGCCGCCAGTACTGCCACCCCGCGGCCAGCTGGAAAAAATAACCGGCCTGCTGGAGGAATTCAGTCGCATACGCTGTAAGGCAGATTTCATGCCTGATTTCTATACCAGCCACCCCAATCACCGGATGTCTTCCGGTGAAAAAGTCGGTATGGGTGCAGCAGCGATTGCTTTCGACAGCCCCGCGCTGGCCGGACTGGCTCTAAAAGAGGAGCAGCCGATGACCAGTGATGCGGATTACATTAAAGGCATGATCAACGGTAAACCATTTGCCGGATGGGTGGGACTGACCCATCTTAAGGTCGGTGATGAAGTCGAACTGGCGGCAGAATGGCAGGATGACCATTATCAGGTGTATGCTATTGCTCTACCTTCGGAGCGAGTTATTTCAGTCTGTCCAAGAGTTAATCATGGTAAATATATTCAGGCGAAATTAAAAATAAAGAATACAATCTGGTTTATAACCATCATGCTTGTGATGGCGCATATTGTACATATTTTCATGATTAAAGGTTCCTTTTTTGAAAACCTTATGGGTGGCATTCTAGATAATACGAATGGATTTTATTTTATTACTCTTTCTGGCGTTGTTTTTGGAGGTGGAGTAATTGGTGTTATGTTCTACAGTATATATTTGGGTTATGCAAAGACAACTTGTTTGCTTGCTGAGAATATATTCAACGCCTTTGGTTGGAAAAATCCGAAATCTATTAGCCTCGAATCCTTAACATCCAAAAAAGAAAAAGAACTTAAACACAGTGGAGAGTGGTACTCCCCCGACGATAAAAGTAAGCCACTCCGTCCAACTTCAACATGGATGGGTTTTATGGAGTATTGGTATTACTATTAATGAAATGAATCGAATTATTTAGATATGTGAGTGCGCCATTCCCACCTTAACTTAGGAAGGTGTTTAAAACCTTCACTACATTGCGTGAAAATCCTGAATAATCCAATAAATAGCCAGGTGCCTAATAAAAAAGGATGAAATATGAAAGTGAAATTCACTATGTGCACTACATTAATACTGCTTCTGACTGGATGTTCACCACCAAAACCACTTGAATGTAACGATCTACAGGTGAGAGACCAATTGCTGGGTGAGATGAAGAGTAAGTTAGCCTTTAAAACCACGATGCTAATGCAACATAGTATGAAGACGAAAGATATATTAATACATATTGAGTCAATTGAAACTGTGGGGAAAGATAATGACAATCCATTTTATCGTAAGTGTGAAATGTCATTCACTTTGCCTGGCATGATGTTTATATCTAAACAAATTTACGAAATTGATAAGAACAATGACGGCGACCTTATCATTAAATACACCATGTAACCGTTAAGGAAAACACTATGACACAATCAACTTTAGAAAAAACGTATTACTCCTGCTCTGATAAAATACGGCTTCCCCCTTTAGATGAAATGAGAACAGCGATTGGCCGTTTTTATCAAAATCAGGGAGGTAAATCGAAATGGTTTAATTTTATTGGTCTGGGAGATGTAGTAGAGTTTCGCTTTATAAAGAAAATGTTTTATGTAAGCGATTTTATGTGGCCGTCAGTTATTGGCTTCTGTGGCATCCTGGTTTCCATTTTTAATCTTCTTAACAATGGCATGAGAGGACTCACTATTGGAAACTTTCATAGCGATCTGGTATTGATTCTTGTATTGTCATTATGCTTGTTTTTAAGCGCCTATCCTTTTATGGCTAAAAGCTTCGACTGCAACATGCAGGAGCGTCCACCGGCTACTTCATATTTTCTTCGCCTGATGAAACTATCAGCCATTTTTGTCATAAGTTCGCTGCTGTTTGTGTCTGCGTTTTATTATCTGGGAATGATTAGTATTACATTTTATTAAAGTGGCAGACGCATCAGGATATTTAATATGCTAAATGACATTACCCGTAGTGACGAACTCATTACGAGTGAAAACCTAGCACGGCTTAAAGCGAGAAGCCTTAGGCAACATGAAAAATGTTGGCTGCTTATCGATCCTACGTTACGTACTTTGCATGAAGACAGCGACCTGTGGCCTATTGTCGATGAATTGAACTGCCACAAAATCCTTTTCCCCCATCCAGATCTGGATGGGGTGATGGAGCTTTGGTTAGTGGCGATCACACCCGACAATGATGTGCTGTTAAATGAGAGTATGTCGGTTGCGATGAATGAATTGAAGCCTGAAAAGCTGTCGCAGGGCCGTGGGCGCACCATTTGCGGTTGGCTGATATCATCCGCATCGATAGATTATCTAAAACGACATATATCGGAGACCTCGATACAGCCAGTCTTAGATTTGGGAACGTATATGCTGCGTTTTTACGACCCTACCGTCATTGCGATGACCTCAAAGCACTTAGATGATTGGCAGCGTACCAGACTATTTGGAGCGGTGAACGACTGGTTTTTCCTCGATGGAGACGGGAAAGTTATGTGCCAGGAAGGCTATTATCGCGGAGAAGAGCAGTTGGATTTCTCGCTATCTATCTCTGGAACGACATGGGAGAAGATAAAGCGTGCAGGCGTATTAAATGTTTGCTTAAACACTTATCGCAAGACCTTTCGTAATGAAGTACTTGTCAGTGAAAAAAGCGCCAGGCTATGGTTAGAGGCTGCAATGGACGATCTTTCTCATACGTCAGTGTGGTCTCGGCCTGAAGTATATTTGCCCCTAAGTATTGCAATATTGACCCAACATCCTTCTGTTTATCTACATGAAGATATAGCTGTTATGATCGCCAGAAAGGAAAGAACAATCGATAAAAATTATCAGCCGATGGCCGATTTCCTGCAGAATATAGATTGGACGAGAATTGTTGAAGATTGTCAGAAGCAATTTCCACAACATCCATGCTGATATTTTCTATATACTTCACATGTAAAATGGAGGTGGGCGAATGTCCTGGTCCATACAAAAGGTCATACCGCCAGCGGCCCCGAAGAAAATTGTCCGGCAGCGATGGATTAGCGCCATAACGCTCGTAGGTGTGTCATTTTTTATAGCATTTTATTTCATCAGTAACTTCCATCCTGAAGCGAAACTATACCGATTATTGACAGCATCTTTTATTGGGGTAGTCATATTACTGATGATTGCCTGGTCGCTACGATGTTACAAGTATGGCGCTGATATTGATTATATTCATCACTACTTAGATCAAGCTGGCAAGGTTGAAACGCATTGGATAGCCTGGTGTAATGAAAATTTATTGGTCATTGATGCTAAATTTATTATCCCCCCATCCTTAGATAAGAATGCCTTCATTGATGATGAAGAGTTCATGGTCCGGAAAGACAACGCAGCTTTACTGAATTCAGAGTCGTCCATTTCTGTTTCTAATCAAAAAATCATGCGCGAGTTGCTATTCTCTTTACGCGGTCGGCTGCAGCAAATCGTGGCGCTTACAGACTTTGATGTTTGCTTTGTTAGGGCACCGGATCAAGCCAGTCAGGCCAATTTTATTGCGTGCTGGAAGGATATGGGCTTCTCGGTAGACCTAATATCGGCTTTCCATTTCATTCCTGTAGAGTATGAAGAAGAGATTGGAGGTTGGCTCAAGGGACTAACAAATAAAACCTATATTGTCATTGATGTTCATTTGAATGATCTTCCGGGTGGAGGCAGGGTTGAAACAGAGTATGGCGCGGCCTTGCTGCTTTCAAATAACCCGCAACTGGAAAAGATGAATAATAAGGCTCGCTTATTGAGACCCCAGATTAGCCAGCCATTAAATCTGTCTTCTGATGTTTCTGATATGCTTCATTACCAATCATGCATGTCAGATTCGCAAAATATCTGGTGTTCTAATCTTTCCAACGAACAACTTGCTGAGTTGACGATAATTGTAAATCAGCAATACAAGGTTCATGGATATGAATTCATTCCGCCAATTAGGGAGTTAAATTTATTTTGGGGTCCTATTAAGCAGAATAGTGTTTGGTTGAACCTAGCTTTTGCTTTGGCTGCGATAGACAAGCAGCATAAATCGCAATTGGTAGCCTGCGAAACCAATGGGCGAATGATTCTCAATGTGTTAGTTCCCTTCTCAAAAGTCATGGAGCAGGCTTGAAATGAAAGCGTTTAATTTTTGGCGAACAATTGGATTGTTTTTTTTCGTATTGTTCATAGGCATAGCCGCTGCTGCATTCAGCTATTTTTTTGCTGACGCCTTAGGTTGGGGGGGAGCAAGACGCCAGTTTTACTTGTGGTTGATGGCCATGGGAGCGAGTTGTGCCATTCTGGCTGTGTTTAACGCAGCAATGAATGCTGGTCGTGGCGGTTTGAAATTCAGACATGACCCTGCTGAACTGCCTGTTCTCGATTCTACATCATCAAGCATGACGGATTGGGCCCAGGAGATGCATGACCATCTCCGCTATCGTTATGGCCGTAGTTGGAGAAAGAAGGTCCAATTCTTATATCTCTTAGGTGATGCGGCTACGGTTGACAAAGTTGTGCCAGGTTTATCATTTAATCAGTGGCTTGAGGGAAATGGTGCTGTGCTAATTTGGAGTGGCTCCCTGAACACCACAGATGAAAATCAACAATTAAGTGCATTGAAGAAACTTCGCCGTCGCCCGCTGGACGCGATGATTTGGGTAAGCGATGGACAACAATTCCACCAGGCAACGCAAGTGGATGGGGTCGTCAGGAAAATTCAACAGCGTTATCACTCCATCGGCTGGCGGATACCGGTTTATTTATGGGAAGTGCAGCACAGCGATTGGCAGCAAAATGAGCGAGTGACTCAATCTGTTGGGTGTTTGTTAGCAGAGCACAGCACTCCTGCCGATTTAGAGAAAGGCTTACAGTCGTTGACGCCGATATTGAGCAGACAGGGCATGCAGCAGCTGATGCTCAATCCACAACATGACTTCCTTCTCCGGTTGGCGCAAAAACTGGCTAACGGAGGGGGCACGCGCTTTAAACAAAGTTTGCAGCCGTTAATGAATGGACCACAGTCACTTCATCTGGCTGGATTGATGTTTAGTTTACCCACCGCCACGACTGGCGCCGCAGTCGCACCACATAGCTGGATGGCAGACACTGGTTGGAAAAGTTTGCTGGAAGATTCCCGACATAAATGTGCGCATCGTCTTGGCTTGCCGTGGGAGAAAAGCGTGCAGTGGGGCATTTTTGGTCTTGCAGCCGCCTGGGCGCTAGGCAGCATGGCATCATTTACGACTAATCGCGTACAGTTGCAAAATAGCAGGGAGTTGGCGCAGGCTGCCGTTGAGGGCAATCAACCCCTTAATACCCACATTATTCGCCAACTGGCACTACAGCAGCATATTGCCCGTTTGCAATATCAAGCCGCGCAGGGCGCACCCTGGTATCAACGCTTTGGCCTCGATAGCAGTCGCCAGCAACTGGCCGCGCTCTGGCCATGGTATGCACGCAGTAACAATGAATTGATGCGCAATGCCACCGCATCCCATCTTGAGCAACAACTTGCCGCGATGCCAAAAGTGGCTAGCCGCAGTGATTACAACCATCTCAAAGCGTTACTGATGATGGCGCATCCAGAAAAGAGTGATGCGGCGTTTCTCAGTAAGACCTTATTGAGCAGTTGGCCTGAACGTGCAGACGTTGATGCAGGCTTGTGGCGCACCAGCGCACCGGCTTTATACGGCTTCTATGCGCAGAATCTGCCGCAGCATCCGGCGTGGCGTATCACACCCGATGCCAGTCAAATTAGCGCAGCGCGTCGCACCTTATTACGCACCACTGCAGCACGTAGTCTGGAAGACAAGCTGTATCAGCAGATGATGCATCAGCTCGTTCCTGCCTTCAGCGACATGACCCTGAACCAGATGGTTGGCGATACTGATGCCGCCGCACTGTTCACCACCGATGACGTCGTACCAGGGGTGTTTACGCGCCAGGCCTGGGATCAACAAGTGAAGGCTGCTATTGCCAAACTGGTCGATCAGCGTCGGGAAGCCTTCGATTGGGTGCTGAGTGATAACACCGCGGCAGCAGCGGATGACTTGTCGCCTCAGGCGCTTCAAGCGAGGCTCACTCAGCGCTACTTCATTGATTACGCGGATGCCTGGCAGCATTTCCTCAACAGCCTGCGTTGGAACAGTGCGGAGAACCTCGCTGATGCCATTGACCAGATGACATTGATGACCGATGCGCGCCAGTCCCCACTGGTGGCGTTGATGAGTACCGTGCAGTACCAGGCAAGAGCGGGTGAAGCGCTGGCTCCTGACAATAAGACACTGTTTAGCGCCGATGACGCCGCAGGCAAAGCGCCAACCACGTTGCCAGAACCGTTGGCAGCCACGTTTGGACCGCTGTTTGCGCTAAGCAAGGGCGATGCGGGCGGGCAGGGCAACAATAACCTCAGCTTGCAAACCTTTATGACGCGTGTGAATCGTGTACGTCTGAAACTGCAGCAGATCACCAACGCGGCCGATCCGCAGGCCATGGCGCAGTCACTTGCTCAAAGCGTGTTTCAGGGGAAATCGGGGGATTTGGCAGACACCCGTGATTACGGCAGTCTGATGTCAGCCAGCCTCGGTCAGGAGTGGAATGGCTTTGGTGACAATGTCTTTGTGCGTCCGCTGGAGCAGGCCTGGCAGCAGGTGTTGTCACCGACTTCTGATAGCCTGAATAGTCAGTGGCAGCAATCGATTGTCAGCGAGTGGGAGAAATCATTTGCCGGGCGCTATCCGTTTAATGCCACCCAAAGCGATGCCTCTTTGCCGCTGTTGGCGAAATACCTGCGCAGTGACACCGGGCGCATTGATGCCTTTATCAAATCACGATTAAGCGGTGTATTGCATAAAGAAGGCAACCAGTGGGTGCCGGATGCCATCAACAGCCAGGGCATGCAAATCAACCCAGACTTCTTGAAAGCGGTGAACCAGCTCAGTGCGCTTTCTGACATTCTGTTTGCCAGCGGTGATGCGGGAATGCGATTTGAGCTGATGGCACGCCCTTCGCGCAATGTGGTGCAGACCGACATCACCATAGATGGACAGGACATCAAGTATTTTAACCAGATGGAGAGCTGGAGCGCGGTGAGCTGGCCGGGCAATGTGTTCAAACCTGGCGTATTGCTTAACTGGTCAAGTGTCAGCGCCGGGAGTCGCCAGTATGCCGATTATCAGGGAAGCTGGGGGCTGATTCGCTTGCTGGATCGCGCCACGGTGAAGCAACTCGATAGCAGCCGCTATCAGTTGACCTTCGCCGCACAGGATGGCTTGCCGTTGAATTACATTCTTCGCACTGAAGCCGGTTCCGGCCCGTTAGCGCTGCTGGCGCTGAAAGGATTCCGATTACCCCAGCAGATCTTTTTGTAATCTACCCTGAATAATTAAATGTCCTATTAGTAGTAAAAATAAAAGAGTGAAATGCAGATGAAATTGCTCCTGGAATATCAATAAAGTCATTCAGTAGTCGACTTTTGTAAGTGATCACGAGGCGGTTTTTCCAATATACTCTAGTGTTTAATTTCTTGGTTTGGGAAATGAAATAGACTGTGAATCACTAATCGTTATCGTGATATTCCTTGTTTGTGGGATGTTTCTTTACGCTGAAAATCGCTGAGGGTGAGTTTTGAATTTTAAATTAAAATATAAGTCACATTGTTTGCCAGTGATGTTATTGCCATTTTTGTTAAGTGCCTGTGATGGTGCAAAAGATAAGGAATCTTTGCAGGCACAACATGACTTAATTATGCGCTCGCTGGCTAATATGGTTGAGGTCAAAGGTGGGACGTTTGAAATGGGGGATTTCGGCCCATTAACTGATGAAAAATTGCCAATTTCACTTGGCGAAGATGATAAAGTGCTGCATGAAGTTACGCTCGATGATTTTAGCATCAGTAAATACAAAGTAACCTGGAAGGATTATGATGTCTATTTACGCGCGAAAAACCTGTCAAGGCCTGATGTGCCGCCACCCTTTGAAAATGATAGGGAGAAATTGCAGGCAACCGATATGCCTGCTGCTTTAAACTGGCAACAGGCGCAGGATTATTGCCACTGGTTAGGTAAAGTTTCTGGGGAAAAAATAGCCTTGCCCACTGAAGCACAATGGGAATATGCTGCGCGCGATGGTGGTAAATATGTGATTTATGCTACGGATAATGGGAGGTATGAAGAGGGAAGGAATGTTCCTTCAACCGAACAGCGTGAAGAAATGACTTGGCTAATGTTCAATTATCCCGTAGGGAAATATCCACCTACGCCATTGGGTTTATATGACATGGCCGGGAACGGAGTAGACTGGATGCAGGATTGGTACGCAAAAGACTATTATTCCCACTCAGCTAAAAAAAATCCCACAGGCCCCGAAAAAGGAACCGAGAAAGTCATGAGAGGGTATGAGGGTGGAGGCGGTATTTTGACTAATCAGACCGTATTCCGCAAATCAGATGATCCTACTCTTAGCAACAGAAGCTGGAACTTACCATTTTACAATGCACGCTGTGTGACCAATAATTAGCCATTGATTATAACTTTGTGTAATAACCGGAATGAATAATGAGTAAATATTTAGTCATTCTCTTGCCGTTGATCTTAACTGCTTGTGATGCGAAAGATAATAATGCTACGCAGGCACAGCAAGATTTAGTCAGGCACTCACTGGCTAATATGGTGAAGGTAAAGGGTGGTACGTTTAAAATGGGCGACTTTGGTCCTTTAATTAATGATAAGCGCCCTATCTCATTGGGCGATGATGATAAATTTTTGCATGATGTTACGTTAAGTGATTTTAGTATCAGTAAATATAAAGTGACTTGGCAGGATTTTGATGTCTATGCCAGGGAGCATGACATTGATAGACCGGAATTGCCTTACTCTTACAGAAATGACGTTAAGAAATTACAAGCATCAAATATGCCTTCGGCGTTAAATTGGCAGCAGGCAAAAGATTATTGCAATTGGCTGGGGGGATTGGTTAATAAAATATAGATCTCCCTACAGAAGCACAGTGGGAGTATGCGGCACGTAATGGTGGTAAATATGTGTTATATGCTACTGATGATGGTAAGTTCGAAGCAGGGCGTAATATTGCTTCGACCGAGCAAAGAAATAAAATGACTCACGCTATGTTCAACTATCCTGTAGGAAAGTTCCCTCCAACACCTTTAGGTCTTTATGACATGGCAGGAAATGGCGTGGATTGGATACAAGACTGGTACTCTAATGATTATTATCGTCATTCACCTAAAGAAAATCCCGTAGGACCAAAGGACGGTACGGAAAAGGTCATTCGTGGTTATGATAGTGGAGGGGAAGAGTATTCTAATCAGACTGTTTTTCGCCAGTCAGCAGCCCCTGGACTTGGTAAGAGGAAGTGGGTATTTCCTTTCTATAATGCTCGATGCGTAATTAACCATTAAAAATATAAAATAGCTAACATTGAAATTGAAATAATGTAACTTTTTAAATCGTTAACATTTTTTGAAAGACATTGTCAATTTCCAAAGGAAAATAAACGTCCAATTATTTGTATGTAATGAGTTACTTAGTAAGGAGAAAGACTAATTTATTTTAATTTTTATGGTCAGTATTAATCTCTTTAGAGAAAAAATTAAATTTCCTGGCGGATGATGGATGAGTTTGTATTTTAACTTCTCGCGTTCTAACTGATTTTTCTTGCTTATTATTTATACCGTGAAATAGGCAGTACCTGGCTCAACAGGACTTTTCATATTCCATGAACAAATCCACAAGAAAACGTGTGCGCCGTAAGTGGCTAAAGCGGAAGCAGCGCGAGCAGCGTATAGATCTGCGCATTATGCGCGGGATCTTTTTTGGCGCACTGATAGGTATCGTGTTTTTCAGCTTTTTTGGTGTGAGGGGGCTTTGGCACTCATGGCACCAAATGATGTACTGGCAGAAAACCGAAGGTGTGATTGTCGATTACATTGAAAGGACGCGCTGGAAGACAAAAAGCGACGGTGACTACTCCTGCGAAAATGGCGTCTGTTACTTTGGCTCAGAGCGCGTCACTCGTATCCCGATTGTGGAATATCGCTCGGCAGACGGTCAGCTCCGGCGTGTCAAAACGAGTAATTACAGTTGGCTCGTCAGCGTTCAACGCGGCAATCGTGTCACCCTCTACTATGATCCACAACACCCTGAAAATGCGCGCATGCTGTCGTTTTCCGGCGAATTAGTGATGCTGGCAGGCTTACTGCTGCTTGTTGTGTTTCTGGTCAGAGTGATGCTGGCTACGCGTCACCATATCAGAGCGCCCAATCCTGACAGCAGCGCGTCATCATAATCGCCGCCATCGTCTGCACGAGCGGGTATCAACGAACGCGGCGGTCTGCGAGCCGCTATCACCTCTTCAGATTAAACACCATCATGATGTTACAAAAACTGATTCAACGCTGCTTCGGGCAGCGCGATGCCGATCAACAGGCGCAACAGCAACTTGCAGCATGGCAGCCGTGGCTGCAGCCCATTAGCGCATCCTCTCCCGTTGGTGAAGATCCTTCGTATGAAGATGATTTCCAGCTAATGCGCGAAGAGGTCAACAAACTCTCTGGCGTGGATACCGCACTGATCGCCCAGCTGGCAGAAAAACAGCTGACGCAACAGTGCAAGGACGTTCGTGTCGCCACCTATTACTGCTGGGCGAGATTGCATCAGGAGGGCGATGCCGGACTGGCGGCAGGCATCACGCTGCTGTCGGGGCTGGTGGCAAACTTCGGTGAGCAACTGCTGCCGGCCAGAGGCAAAAGCCGTAAGGCCGCGCTGGAGTGGTTGGCGGGGAGCAAAGTACAGGACAGCCTTTCGCTGTTTCCCGAGGCCAATCGCGAGGCAATTGAACAAGCCATCGCCGCTCTCGGTCTGCTCAACAGCCAGTTTGCAACGTGGGAGGTCACCAATCAGCCCGATCTGGATGGGTTGGTCAAAATGCTGGAAACCCGTCTGCAACTGGCGGGCGGTGCCAGCCAGCAAAGCCCGCAGGGGGCACCCACCACAGAGTCATCGGCGGCGGCAGTGCAGAGTGCACCGGTTGCCGTGACCCGGATTCAGTCGGGCCGTGATCTGATCGATCAGGCGCGAGAACTGACTCGCTACCTGCGCGACCAACCGCAAGGCTGGCTAGCCAGTTCGCGCATGATGCGCAGCGTGCGTTGGGATACGGTGCATCAACTTCCGGCACAGGATAGCAGCGGCAATACACGCCTGATCCCGCCGCGTAGCGAACTTCGCGCCCAGTTGAAACGCCTGCATCTGCAACAGAGCTGGATGGAGTTGCTGGAGCAGGTGGAACGCATGTTTATCGAAGGCGTGAATCACTTTTGGCTGGATCTGCACTGGTATGCCAATCAGGCGCTGAGTAAATCTGGCCATCCTTATTTGCAGTGGGCGGAAATCGCCAAACGCGACCTCGGCATGTTTCTTGAGCGTTTACCCGAGCTGGAAAATCAGCGCTTCAACGATGGCACCGCCTTCGCGGATGACACCACGCGCCAGTGGATTGCCCAGCACGTGCAGGGGAATCAACCGCGCTGGCAGCCGGAAACGCGCGTGGTCAGCAGCGGCGCGGGTTATGACATCACCGCGCTGGAAGAAGAGGCGCTGACCCGTGCCGATAGCGATGGCCTGGATGCGGCGCTGCGCTGGATCAGTGACGCGCCGGAGGTCAGCACACGTCGCGAGCGCTGGTTGCAGCGATTGCTAATGGCGCGCGTGGCGGAGTCCTGCGGCAAAAATGATATGGCACAGCATCTGCTGAGCGAGCTGGATCGGGGCGATCAGTCGCTGCGTCTGGAGCAGTGGGAACCCACGCTGCTATTTGAGGTAAAAGCACGTCTGCTAAAGCTGCTGCGCCTGAAACTGCAGCGCAGCGAAGGAGATAAAGCTGCGCTATCAAGACAAATCGACGCACTGCTAGCGGGCCTGGTCGCCATCGACCCGGTGCAGGCAGCGGTGCTGTTTAACACCTGATAAGACAAGAACCAATGAGGTTTACATGGATGACTTAACGCTGCGCTACTACGAAGCGGAAATGCGTTATCTGAAAGAGGCTGCACACGAGTTTGCCCAGGCGCATCCCGATCGTGCCGCGATGCTGAATCTGGACAAAGTGGGTGACCGCGACCCTTACGTGGAACGTCTGTTTGAGGGCTTTGCCTTTTTGATGGGCCGCCTGAGAGAGAAGCTGGATGATGACCTGCCAGAACTCACCGAAGGGTTGGTCAGCCTGTTGTGGCCGCACTATCTGCGCACCATTCCGTCTCTGTCGATTGTTGAACTGGCGCCGCAGCACCGGGCGATGAAAGTCAGTGAAACCCTCGACAGCGGCTTTGAAGTGATGTCGCAACCAGTGGGCAGCAAAGGGACGCGTTGTCGTTATCGCACCACGCAACCCATGACCATCAATCCGCTGACGCTGAGCGATGCCTCACTCCAAACCGAGGCGGATGGACGTTCGATGATCCGTCTGCGTTTTGATTGCAGCGCCTTAGCCGACTGGCGCGAAGTGGATTTGAGCGCTTTGCCGCTCTATCTCAATGCCGATACGCCCGTAGCGTCTGCATTGCACCTGGCATTGACCCGACAAACTCACGCGATTTATCTGCGCTACCCCGGCCAGCCAGTGCCCGATCGCCGTCGACTGGACGGATATTTTTCGCCAAAGGGCTTTGACTCAGAGGATTGTCTTTGGCCGAAAAGCGACACCGCATTTAGCGGTTACCAACTGCTGCTGGAGTACTTCACCTTCCGCGAGAAGTTTATGTTTGTGGCGCTTAATGGCCTCGAACAGGTGCTGCTGCCCGCCTCATTGCCGTGGTTCGAAATCGACATTGTGTTGAGCGAGCACTGGCAGTATGACCTGCCGTTTAACCGCGACAGCTTCCGCCTGCACTGTGTGCCCGTGGTGAATCTGTTCACGATGGATGCCGATCCTCTCACCATCACTGGGCTGGAAAACGAGTACTTGCTGCGGCCACTGCGTGTGCAGGATGGACACACCGAAATTTACTCGGTGGACTCCGTGCGATCCTCTAAGCGTGCCAACGAGCAGGAGTATGTGCCTTTCACCAGCTTCCGCCATCGTGGCGGGATGCTGCGGCACAATGCGCCAGAACGTTATTTCCACACGCGTGTCCGACGCGGGCCATCCGGTTTGCACGATACCTGGATCATTCTCGGTGGCGACGCGTTTGAGGATGACAAGCAGCAGGCGGGTGAAACCCTGTCGCTGCGCATCACCGGCACCAACGGCCAGTTACCGCGCAAAGCGCTGCGCAGCACCTTACTCGATACCGCATTGCAAACCACCCAGGTGCCGCTGCGGGTGCAAAACCTTTGCGCGCCAACGCTGCCTTGTTACCCCCCGGCAGAAGATCGTTTTCACTGGCGCATCCTGAGTCATCTGGGATCAAACTTCCTGAGCATGATGGACAACGCCGAGGTGCTTCGCGGCACGCTGGCGCTGTATGACTGGACCGACAGCGAGATGAACCGCCGTCGTCTGGAAGCCATTGTGGAAGTGAAACACCATCTGATTCAGCGCTTTGAGCAGGGCTTCTTGCTGCGCGGCGTGGATATTGAAGTGACCCTCAACAGTGATGGCTTTAGCGGTGAGGGCGATATCTGCTTGTTTGGTGAGATGCTGAATCAGTTCTTTGCACGTTACGCTGATATTCATCTTTTCAATCAGTTAACTTTGATTTTGCAACCTGGAGGACGATGCCTGCGATGGAAAGAGAATCACAGCCAGCGCATTCCGGGGTGATTGCGCGGATCGCGCCGGTGATCCACAAAACCAATTTTTATCGCTTCTGTCAGCTGGTGGAAAATGCCAGTGCGGGTACTGCGCCACTGGGATCGACTTCATCGCCCGCCAACGATCCGCTGCGCTTTCGGCCGCATCCGGGCATGGGCTTTCCCAGCAGTGAGATGAAACGCGTCGAGTGGGGTGAAACACCGGATCAGTTGCCTTCGGTGCGCACCACTTTCCTGGGCTTATACGGCGTGGACTCGCCACTGCCCACGCGCTATCTCGATGACATTGCCCAGCGCCGCGAAGGGTATCAGGCGATTGAAGGCTTTCTGGATATTTTTAACCACCGCATGCTGACGCAGTTCTATCGCATCTGGCGCAAATACTCTTATCCCGCCAGCTACGAAGCGGGCGGCAGCGATGCCACCTCACAGTGTTTGCTGGGGTTGATCGGCCTGGGCATTCCCGGATCGGCACGTAAGATCGCCACGCCCATGTCGCGCTTTCTTGCGCTCCTTAGCACCATGCGATTGCCGACACGTACCGCGGAAGGTGTGCAGTCGCTGGTGACGCTGCTGGCCCCGCATACGCGCGCGCGGGTGATCGCCCACTGGCCGCAATCGGTGCCGCTTGCGCAACCCGCCGGGTTTAATCCGCAGCAACGCACCTTACTGTCACAACGCCAGGTGCTGGGCAAGGTCGGTGTCGATGCCAACAGCCAACTGCTGTTGAAGCTCTATACCGCAGATGCCGAAGAAGCGCGTGGCTGGCAGCCCGGCGGTCAACTGCACAGCGACTTGCTGGTGCTGCTGCGGGTATACCTTGGCTGGCGCTGCAGTGCCAAACTCCAGCTGACGTTACCGCACAGCGTACTGCCCGATGCCCGGCTGCAGCGCCACCATGTGCAACTGGGGCGCAGCGCGATTCTGGGCTTCAGCGCCAAACGCAAGCCAGCATCGCTGCCGGACAACATCACGATAAACCTGGATGTCTACCAGGGACTGACTCCTAATCCTGTTCAACGAGAGGCCATTGATGGCGGTTATCAATTTTAAATTCGCGGCAGTGACGATGATTGGCGCAGTACTGCTTAGCGGTTGTGGTTTGACGCAGAGTGTTTCCGAAGGCACGGCTTCAATGACGCGATCGATCTTCTATAAGAAGATCACCACGCTGCATCTCGATTTCACCACACGCAGCGGCGTTAACAGCGATGAAGGTGATGTACCGCTCGCCACGCTGCTGCGGGTTTATCAGCTGAAGGATCGTCAGGCGTTCGATAAAGCCGATTATCAGACGCTGTTAACCCAGGCGGACAGCACGCTAAAAGGCGACCTGCTGGCGCAACGTGATGTCACCGTCATGCCGGGCGGCAGCGTGTCACTGGATGTGCCGATGGATAAAGAAACCAAATACGTCGCTGTGGTCGGTTTGTTCCGCTCGCCTGATTTACAAAAGAACAGCTGGCGTTTGGTGCTGGATCGCGACGATCTCGATGCTGATGATGCGCGGGTGATCGTGCTGGGCAATGGCGATTTAGCGTTGAAGCACAAGGAATAGCGATGAATCCTTCGCTGTATGAAATGCTCTCCTTCAACTTTGAGGGGGAGTTGGATCTGAATCAGGTGGATGAGCGGGAGCAGGTGATCCTGTCGGTGCTGGATAACATGCAGCGCATTCTCAACAGCCGCGCTGGATCGCTGGCGCATCTGCCCGATTATGGTCTGCCGGATATGAGCGTGATTCTGCAGGGATTGCCCGCCACCGCGCATCGGCTGATGGCAATCCTGCGCTACACGCTGCTGAAATATGAGCCCCGACTTAAAGAGGTGCAGCTGACCTTAATGGAACAGCGCACGCCGGGTCATCTGCGCTATACGTTAGAAGCTGAGTTAAAGCAGGTGGGACTGGTGCGTTTTGGCACCGAGTTTATGCCCGAAGGCCGCGTGCTGGTACGGCATCTGCGGCAGAAAGGTCATTCGCGCTAGAGATAAGCGTGATAAATCACGCCGCTACGGTTAACTGCCGGTCATGAGTTCAGGTCGCCATTTGGGCGACCTGATTTTCATGTGCACTGAATGGCACGCCGGGCTATTGCTCGTGGCGCTTAAACACCAGCTCGTTACCCTTGCTCTCATCAGCCGCAAAGAAGTAGCCATCGACATCAAACTGTTTCAGCTGCTCTGGCTTGATCAGGCGGTTCTGAATCACATAGCGGCTCATCAGGCCACGCGCTTTCTTGGCGTAAAAACTGATCACTTTAAACTTGCCGTTCTTCTCATCAAGGAACACCGGCTTGATCAACTCACCGTTCAGTTGCTTCGGCTTCACCGCTTTGAAGTACTCATCGGACGCGAGGTTGATCAGCACCTCATCGCCTTGCTCGGCCATCGCTTCATTGAGCTTCTGCGTCAGTAAATCACCCCAGAAACCATAGAGATCTTTCGCCGCCGGGTTGGCCAGCTTGATGCCCATTTCCAGGCGGTAAGGCTGCATCAAATCCAGCGGACGCAGCACGCCGTATAAACCGGACAGCATGCGCAGATGCTGCTGAGCGAAATCGAAATCCGCCTCACTGAACGTCTCAGCCTGCAAGCCGGTATACACGTCACCTTTAAACGCCAGAATCGCCTGACGTGCATTGTCGAGCGTGAAGGGCGGCTGCCATTGGTTAAAGCGATCGGCATTCAGATGCGCCAGTTTGTCGCTGATGCCCATCAGCGATCCGATCTGCGCCGGTGAGAGATCGCGCGCAACATCGATCAACTGTTGTGACTTTTCTAACAGTGTTGACTGCGTAAAGCGCTGTGTCGCCAGCGGGCTTTCAAAATCCAGTGTCTTCGCTGGCGAGATAACCATCAGCATCGTGTTTGTCCTTGTTGACCCGCCTGTTTACAGGGGATTGGTGGGAATTGAGTTGCGACGAGTGTAGCAAAAAAGCTGCACGGATCGGCAAATCGCTCCCATTTGTTAGCGCTATCGTAATGAGGCACTTCGTGATGTTGCGCACTGAATTGTGCGTGATATTATCCCAACAGCCTTTTACACCCTGACAGTCAACCTAAGAGAAAGAGAACCATGACGGACAAACTTACTTCCTTGCGTCAGCTGACTACTGTGGTCGCCGACACCGGTGATATCGCGGCGATGAAGCTTTATCAGCCGCAAGATGCGACCACCAACCCTTCTTTGATCCTTAACGCCGCTCAAATCCCTGAATACCGCAAACTGATTGACGAAGCCATTACCTGGGCACGTCAGCAGAGCAGCAATAAAGAAGAGCAGCTGGCACTGGTTTCTGACAAGCTGGCCGTCAACATTGGTCTGGAAATTCTGAAACTGATCCCAGGCCGTATCTCAACTGAAGTTGACGCACGTCTCTCTTACGACACCGAAGCGAGCATCGCAAAGGCGCGTAGCCTGATCAAACTGTACAACGATGCCGGCATCAGCAACGACCGTATCCTGATCAAACTGGCTTCAACCTGGCAGGGCATCCGTGCTGCTGAGCAGCTGGAAAAAGAAGGCATCAACTGTAACCTGACTCTGCTGTTCTCCTTCGCGCAGGCGCGTGCCTGTGCGGAAGCGGGCGTGTTCCTGATTTCTCCATTCGTTGGCCGTATTCTCGACTGGTACAAGCAGAACACCGACAAGAAAGAGTACGCTGCGCATGAAGATCCAGGCGTGGTGTCTGTGGCGGAAATCTACAACTATTACAAACAGCACGGTTACGAAACTGTGGTAATGGGTGCCAGCTTCCGTAACGTCGGCGAAATCATTGAGCTGGCTGGTTGCGACCGTCTGACCATCTCTCCGGGCCTGCTGAAAGAGCTGGCTGAGAGCGAAGGGACTGTTGAGCGTAAGCTGAGCTACACCGGTGAAGTCAAAGCGCGTCCAGCGAAAATGACCGAAGCCGAGTTCTTCTGGCAGCACAACCAGGATCCAATGGCTGTGACCAAACTGGCTGAAGGCATCCGCAACTTTGCCATCGACCAGGGCAAACTTGAGAAGATGATCGCCGAACTGCTGTAAGGTGATTTGCCGTGGCGGCACCCGTCGCCACGGTTTTACGCTTTCCCCTCGCTTCCGCTTTGTATTATCCTTTTTGCATTCCCCTTCAATTGCCGCATTGCGGTCAACCACAGCGATAACTTAATGGATACTTTACGTATTGGATTAATTTCCGTTTCCGATCGTGCTGCTAACGGCATTTATCAGGATCAGGGCATTCCGGCGCTGGAAAGCTGGCTAGCTAGCGCCCTCACTACGCCGTTTGAAATCGAAACCCGTTTAGTGCCGGATGAGCAGCCGATGATTGAGCAGGCGATCTGCGAACTGGTCGATGAGCTGTTCTGCAACCTGGTGTTGACCACCGGCGGCACCGGCCCAGCGCGCCGCGATGTCACGCCGGATGCCACTTTAGCGGTTGCCGATCGTGAAATGCCTGGCTTTGGTGAGCAGATGCGTCAAATCAGCCTGCAGTTTGTGCCAACCGCGATCCTCTCGCGTCAGGTGGGGGTGATCCGCAAGCAGTCGCTGATTCTCAATCTTCCCGGCCAGCCGAAATCCATTAAAGAGACGCTGGAAGGGCTGAAAGCGGAAGATGGCGCGGTAAAAGTCCCCGGCATCTTCGCCGCTGTACCTTATTGTTTACAGTTGCTGGAAGGGCCTTATGTGGAAACCAATCAGGAAGTGGTAGCAGCATTTCGCCCCAAAAGCGCAAGGCGTGAGACAAACGTCTGAAAATCGCCGTTTTCAGGCATAAAATCCAGCGGTACTGGTGTGGCGAAATATTGACGGTATAGTAACTCCAGCTTTACAACTATTCTGACTTTGCCTCTGGATACCGCACGACTATGGATGCACACACAACGCGCCGTCTCAACGGCCAGGATTATAAAACCCTGTCGCTGGCTGCCCTCGGCGGGGCGCTGGAATTCTACGACTTCATTATCTTCGTCTTCTTTGCTGCCGTGATTGGTGAGCTGTTTTTCCCACCGGATATCCCTGAGTGGTTGCGTCAGGTGCAGACCTTCGCGATTTTCGCCGCCGGTTATCTGGCGCGTCCGTTAGGCGGCATCGTGATGGCGCACTTTGGTGACAAAGTCGGACGCAAGAAGATGTTCAGCCTGAGCATTCTGCTGATGGCGCTGCCGACGCTGGCGATGGGCGCACTGCCAACCTATGCCAGTATTGGTATCGCAGCGCCGATTTTGATGCTGCTGATGCGCGTGCTGCAAGGCGCGGCGATTGGTGGCGAAGTGCCCGGCGCGTGGGTGTTTGTGGCTGAGCATGTGCCAGAGAAGCGTATCGGCTTCGCCTGCGGCACGCTGACGGCGGGTTTAACGGCGGGGATTTTGCTGGGTTCGCTGGTGGCAACGGTACTCAACACCACACTTTCACCTGCCGCGATTCGCGATCACGGCTGGCGCATTCCGTTCTTCCTCGGTGGCTTATTTGGCTTGCTGGCGATGTATCTGCGCCGCTGGTTGCATGAAACGCCGGTGTTTAAGCAGATGCAGGAGCGTAAAGCGTTATCCGACAAACTGCCGCTGCAAACCATCCTCGCCAGCCATAAGCGCGGCATTGTGATTTCGATGCTGCTGACCTGGTTGCTCTCGGCTTGCATTGTGGTGGTGATCTTAATGGCACCTACGTTGATGCAGAAGCAGCACGCGATTCCCGCAGCGTTAAGTCTGCAGGCGAATAGCGTTGCTACCATCATGTTGCTGATCGGCTGCGTCATCGCTGGCTGGCTGGTGGATCGTTTCGGCGCGGCATTAACGCTGATAGGCGGTTCGTTGCTGCTGGCCATCTTCAGCTGGAACTTCTTCCATCAACTCGGTGGTTCGCCTGAGATGCTGTTCGTCTGGTACGGACTGGCGGGATTGAGCGTCGGTGTCGTGGGCGTGGTGCCTTTTGTGATGGTCAAAGCGTTCCCGGCAGCGGTGCGTTTCACCGGTATCTCATTTTCCTACAATGTCGCCTATGCAATTTTCGGCGGACTAACACCGATCAGCGTGACGCTGATGATGCAACTCACGCCGATGGCGCCGGCCTGGTATGTGCTGGCGTTGGCATTGATTGGCTTGCTGGTTGGCCTGTGGCTACAGAGCGAAAAACAGCGATCGACGCTGCTCAATCAGGTGAATGTCTAACCTAAGGCGCGTAAGCGCCTTTTTCTTTTCCGCATTTTTTTAAAATTATTTTAGTTTTAACCCTTGATGCGCTCTGAAGCGGCCCCATTTACTTGTCATCGAGTGATGTCAGGCAGCAAAAAAAGCCTGTCACAGCAGTTGAAAAAGGCCAGTCTGGCCGCATCTCTGCTAACAACGCTAATTGACAAAGAATTTAAGTGGGAGACGTTTAGATGGGTAAGATTATTGGTATTGACTTGGGTACAACCAACTCATGTGTTGCGGTTATGGATGGTGGTAAAGCACGTGTGCTTGAAAACGCCGAAGGCGATCGCACCACACCGTCAATCATTGCATATACACAAGATGGCGAAACTCTGGTCGGTCAGCCGGCTAAACGTCAGGCGGTGACTAACCCGCAGAACACCCTGTTCGCGATCAAACGCCTGATTGGCCGTCGTTTCCAGGACGAAGAAGTGCAGCGTGATATCAAAATCATGCCGTACAAAATCACCGGTTCTGAC
Source organism: Erwinia sp. S63 (assembly GCF_016625195.1). Classification (GTDB taxonomy): domain Bacteria; phylum Pseudomonadota; class Gammaproteobacteria; order Enterobacterales; family Enterobacteriaceae; genus Pantoea. The sequence continues at coordinate 184,358 of NZ_JACVUP010000008.1, read as the reverse complement.
AACGGTGACGCATGGCTGGACGTGAAAGGCCAGAAAATGGCACCGCCGCAGATCTCTGCTGAAGTGCTGAAAAAGATGAAGAAAACCGCGGAAGATTTCCTCGGTGAAGCGGTAACCGAAGCGGTTATCACTGTTCCAGCTTACTTTAATGATGCGCAGCGTCAGGCAACCAAAGACGCCGGCCGTATCGCGGGTCTGGACGTAAAACGTATCATCAACGAACCAACCGCAGCCGCACTGGCTTACGGTCTGGATAAAGGTCAGGGCAACCGTACTATCGCGGTATATGACCTGGGTGGTGGTACTTTCGATATCTCTATCATCGAAATCGATGAAGTTGATGGCGAGAAAACCTTCGAAGTTCTGGCAACCAACGGTGATACTCACCTCGGTGGTGAAGACTTCGATAGCCGTCTGATCAACTACTTAGTAGCAGAATTTAAGAAAGACCAGGGCATCGATCTGCACAACGATCCGCTGGCTATGCAGCGTCTGAAAGAAGCCGCTGAGAAAGCAAAAATTGAGCTGTCTTCAGCGCAGCAGACCGACGTTAACCTGCCATACATCACGGCAGATGCGACCGGTCCTAAGCACCTGAACATCAAAGTGACCCGTGCGAAACTGGAATCACTGGTTGAAGATCTGGTGACCCGTTCTATCGAGCCACTGAAAGTTGCTCTGCAGGACGCTGGCCTGTCTGTTTCTGATATCAACGACGTCATCCTCGTCGGTGGTCAGACACGTATGCCAATGGTTCAAGCCAAAGTGACTGAGTTCTTTGGTAAAGAGCCGCGTAAAGACGTGAACCCGGATGAAGCGGTTGCTGTTGGTGCTGCGGTTCAGGGCGGTGTGTTGGCCGGTGAAGTAAAAGACGTTCTGCTGCTGGACGTAACCCCGCTGTCGCTGGGTATCGAAACCATGGGTGGCGTGATGACTTCGCTGATTAGCAAGAACACCACCATCCCAACCAAGCACAGCCAGGTGTTCTCGACCGCTGAAGATAACCAGTCTGCCGTGACCATTCACGTGCTGCAGGGGGAGCGTAAGCGTTCAGGTGATAACAAGTCACTGGGCCAGTTCAACCTCGACGGTATCCAGTCTGCGCCGCGCGGTATGCCGCAGATCGAAGTGACCTTCGATATCGATGCCGATGGTATCCTGCACGTGTCTGCGAAAGACAAAAACAGCGGTAAAGAGCAGAAGATCACCATCAAAGCTTCTTCAGGTCTGAACGAAGAAGAGATCGAAAAAATGGTGCGTGATGCAGAAGCCAACGCCGAGTCTGACCGTAAGTTCGAAGAGCTGGTTCAGACCCGCAACCAGGGTGACCAGATTTCTCACAGCACCCGTAAGCAGTTGGACGAAGCTGGTGACAAACTGTCTGCTGAAGACAAAGCACCGATCGAGTCTGCGCTGACCGAGCTGAACACTGCGCTGAAAGGCGAAGATAAAGCTGAAATCGAAGCCAAAATGCAGGCTCTGATGGAAGTGTCTAGCAAACTGATGGAACTGGCTCAGCAGCAGGGCCAGGCGGGCGCAGCAGATGCTGGCGACGCTTCAGCGAAGAAAGATGACGACGTTGTCGACGCTGAATTCGAAGAAGTTAAAGATAAAAAATAATTGCCCCTGACCGGGCGCGACGGCTGGCCTGACAGCCGTTGAAACCAGCACGGGCGTAGGAGATCTCTCCACGCCCGTGCGATCATGTTAAGGGCAGAACAAAATGGCTAAGAGTGATTTTTACGAGATCTTAGGCGTCTCTAAATCCGCAGATGAGCGTGAAATCAAAAAGGCCTATAAGCGCCTGGCGATGAAATACCATCCGGACCGTAATCCGGACAATAAAGAAGCCGAAGCGAAATTCAAAGAGATTAAAGAAGCCTACGAAATCCTGACCGATGCGCAAAACCGTGCGGCCTATGACCAGTACGGTCATGCAGCCTTCGAACAGGGTGGCATGGGCGGTGGTGGATTCGGTGGCGGCGGCTTTGGCGGCGGCGGTGCTGACTTCAGCGATATCTTTGGCGACGTATTTGGCGATATTTTTGGTGGTGGACGCCGTCAGCGTGCTGCCCGTGGCGCCGATTTACGCTACAACATGGAGCTGTCGCTGGAAGAAGCGGTACGCGGCGTGACCAAAGAGATCCGCATTCCTACCCTGGAAGAGTGTGATGTCTGCCACGGCAGCGGTGCTAAAGCGGGTACGCAGCCACAGACCTGTTCAACCTGTCATGGTGCGGGTCAGGTGCAGATGCGCCAGGGCTTCTTCACCGTACAGCAGGCGTGTCCGACCTGTCACGGTCGTGGTTCGGTAATCAAAGATCCGTGCAACGCCTGTCATGGACATGGTCGCGTTGAACGCCAGAAAACCTTGTCGGTGAAAATCCCGGCAGGCGTGGATACCGGCGATCGCATTCGTCTGAGCGGCGAAGGTGAAGCGGGTGAACACGGCGCGCCAGCGGGCGATCTGTACGTTCAGGTCTCGGTGAAGAAACACCCGATCTTCGAACGTGAAGATAACAATCTGTACTGTGAAGTGCCGATAAACTTTGCGATGGCAGCCTTGGGTGGCGAAATTGAAGTGCCAACCCTGGACGGTCGCGTGAAGCTGAAAGTGCCTTCAGAAACGCAAACTGGCAAGCTGTTCCGCATGCGCGGTAAAGGCGTGAAGTCAGTACGCGGTGGCGCAGTGGGCGATTTGCTGTGTCGTGTGGTGGTGGAAACGCCGGTCAGCCTCAACGACAAACAGAAAGCCTTACTGCGTGAACTGGAAGAGAGCTTTGGTGGCCCATCGGGTGAGAAAAACAGCCCGCGCTCCAAAAGCTTCTTCGACGGCGTGAAGAAGTTCTTTGACGATCTGACCCGCTAATCGAGTCAGCGAGTCATAATGAAGCGGAGAGGAAACTCTCCGCTTTTTTTATGCCTGTTAAGTAACAGACAGGATATTTATGTGCATCTCTTCACCTGTGGTGTCATCAGAATGAACACAGTGAAAGGCTCGGCTACGGTCTACGCTAAGTTGTAGGGCTTTATCGTACGATCAACGAGACATAAGCTGCTTTAAACCAAATGATTCCGCCGCTAAACTACCGGGCGAAATGTCCCTACTCAGGAGGAGTTGTGAACAAAACCCGTAGTATTCGAAGCTTACTAAAGAGCTTTATCGAGAGCGATGCCAGCACCGGTATCGTGCTTATCCTGGCAGCTGTAGCGGCAATGATTCTCGCCAATAACCCGTCTACCGCTGCTGGCTATCAATCTTTCCTGTCTCAGCCAGTTCAGATTCGTTTCGGTGCGTTGGATATCAGCAAAAACCTGCTGCTGTGGATTAACGATGCCATGATGGCGCTGTTTTTCCTGGTGATAGGCCTGGAAGTGAAGCGTGAGCTGATCACCGGCGAACTGGCGAGCCGTGACCGGGCTATCTTCCCGGTGATTGCTGCGCTGGGTGGTATGGCCGCACCCGCATTAATCTTCCTGTTCTTTAATCACGGTGATCCGATTGCGCGCAACGGTTGGGCGATCCCAACGGCAACAGATATCGCGTTTGCGCTGGGTGTACTGGCGTTATTGGGCAGCCGTGTTCCTACTGCACTGAAAGTGTTCCTGATGGCGCTGGCGATCATCGATGATCTCGGCGCTATTGTGATTATTGCACTGTTCTATACCAGCGACCTTTCGGTGCTGTCGCTAAGCGTGGCGGCCGGTGCGATTGTGTTGCTAGCCATCCTTAATCGCTGTGGTGTGCGTAATATCGCGATCTATATGCTGGTGGGCATAGTGCTGTGGACGGCGGTGTTGAAATCAGGCGTGCATGCCACGCTGGCAGGCGTGGTGGTCGGTTTCTTTGTGCCGCTAGAAGAGAAAGAAGGGCACTCACCTGCAGAGCATCTGGCACATGGCCTGATGCCGTGGGTGAACTGGCTGATCCTGCCGCTGTTTGCCTTCGCCAATGCCGGGATTTCACTGAGCGGCATTACCTTTGGCGATGTGCTGTCACCAGAGCCGCTGGGTATCATTCTGGGCCTGCTGATTGGTAAACCGTTAGGTATCACGTTGTTCTGCTGGCTGGCGGTGAAGTGGCGGCTGGCGGTATTACCGAGTGGCACCACGATACGCGATATCATGGCGATAGGCGTGCTGTGTGGCATTGGTTTTACCATGTCGATATTTATCAGCTCGCTGGCCTTCGATGCGGCGCATGAGCAACTGGTGACGTTCTCGAAGCTGGGGATTCTCAGCGGTTCGCTGTTGTCAGCAGTGATTGGCTACACCCTGTTGCGGATGAAGCTGCGCTAAAAAGAAAGGAGGCCACGGCCTCCTCTCTTTTTGCCAAATTGCAGGCATAAAAAAACCGGCTAAGCGCCGGTTCTTTCGACAAAGCGATAACCTAACAGGCGATTAAGCCAGTTTGGTGATCTGAGCAGCCAGGTTTGCTTTATGGCGTGCAGCTTTGTTTTTGTGGATCAGACCTTTAGCAGCCTGACGGTCCACGATTGGTTGCATTTCGTTGAATGCGTTCTGCGCAGCAGCTTTGTCGCCTGTTGCGATAGCCGCGTATACTTTCTTGATGAAAGTACGCATCATTGAACGGTTGCTTGCGTTATGCTTGCGACGTTTCTCAGATGTTACGGCGCGTTTCTTAGCTGATTTGATATTAGCCAAGGTCCAACTCCCAAATGTGATCTATATGGACAAATCAAAGGCCGAGGACTATGCCTTTTGCGCCTTCTTTTGTCAATGGATTTGTGCAAATAAGCGTCGTTTTAGCAACGGCGCTTGATTACGTAATTGATGGCGCAGGATTCTACCAGCAACACGTCGCTGAATACAGTATTTCGCACTAAAAATCTTCATTACCTGCCTGAGCAATGGGTTGCGTGCGCTTTAAGCCGCACCATACGCAGGAAAGGCACGCAGACGGGTTAACCTGAAGGCCATTCAAGGGTATAATCCGCCGATTTCCACCGGTTTGAGTCAGCCATGAAGTTTATCCGCGGTATTTATAATCTGAAAGAGCAGCATCGCGGCTGCGTCCTGACCATTGGCAATTTCGACGGCGTGCATCGCGGCCACCAGGCTTTGATGGCGGAGTTAATTGCTGAAGGACGTCAACGCAATCTGCCGGTGGTGGTGATGCTGTTTGAGCCGCAACCGCTTGAATTGTTTGCCGGTGACAAAGCCCCGGCACGCCTGACGCGTTTGCGCGAGAAGCTGAAATATCTTGAGCTGGCGGGTGTTGATGCCGTGCTCTGTGTCCGCTTTGATCGCCGTTTTGCGGCGCACTCTGCACAAAGTTTTATCGCCGAACTGCTGGTCGATAAACTCAACGTGAAGTTCCTCGCAGTAGGTGATGATTTCCGCTTTGGCGCTGGTCGCCAGGGGGATTTCCTGTTATTACAGAAAGCCGGTGTTGAGTATGGCTTCGATGTCATCAGCACCCAGACCTATTGTGATGGCGGTGCACGTATCAGCAGCACGGCGGTACGTCAGGCACTGGCACAGGATGATTTTGCGCAGGCGGAAGCGCTGCTGGGCCATCCATTCAGCATTTCAGGGCGCGTAGTGCACGGCGATGCACTGGGGCGCACCATTGGTTTTCCTACCGCGAACATTCCATTGCGCCGCACAGTAACGCCGGTGAAAGGGGTGTTTGCGGTTGAAGTTTTAGGCCTGGGCGACAAGCCTATTGCTGGCGTGGCCAACATTGGTACACGTCCGACAGTAAAAGGTCTGCGTCAGCAGCTTGAAGTTCACCTGCTTGACACACATATGAATCTTTATGGCCACCACATTGAGGTGGTGCTGAAACAGAAGATTCGCGACGAACAGCGTTTCGCTTCGCTGGACGCGTTGAAAGAACAAATTGCGAAAGATGTGGTGACGGCCCGCCAATTTTTTGGGCTTAACGCACCGGCTTAATGACCGAAATACGGAACCGAGAATCTGATGAGTGACTATAAATCTACCCTGAATTTGCCGGAAACGGGGTTCCCGATGCGTGGCGATCTGGCCAAACGCGAACCGGGAATGCTGCAACGTTGGACTGATGACAACCTGTACGGCATCATCCGCGAAGCCAAAAAAGGGAAAAAAACCTTTATTTTGCATGATGGCCCTCCTTACGCGAACGGCAGCATTCATATTGGTCACTCCGTTAACAAGATTCTGAAAGACATTATCGTTAAGTCGAAAGGCATGGCGGGCTATGACTCGCCGTATGTGCCGGGTTGGGACTGCCACGGTTTACCGATTGAGCACAAAGTTGAGCAGATGATCGGTAAGCCAGGCGAGAAAGTTTCCGCCGCGGAATTCCGTGCCGCCTGCCGCAACTACGCTGCTGAACAGGTTGAAGGCCAGAAGAAAGACTTCATCCGTCTCGGCGTGCTGGGCGACTGGGATCGTCCTTACCTGACCATGGACTTCAAAACCGAAGCCAACATTATTCGTGCCCTGAGTAAAATCATTGGCAACGGCCACCTGCACAAAGGCGCCAAGCCGGTGCACTGGTGCATGGATTGCCGCTCGGCGCTGGCTGAAGCAGAAGTCGAGTACTACGACAAAACTTCCCCATCTATCGACGTGATGTTTAACGCCGTTGATGCCGATGCGGTACGCGCGAAGTTTGGCGTTGCAGCCTCTGAAGGCCCGGTTTCTCTGGTGATCTGGACCACCACCCCGTGGACCATGCCGGCCAACCGCGGTATCTCACTGCATCCTGAGTTCGAATATCAGTTGTTGCAGATCGAAGGCCGCAGCCTGATCCTCGCCAAAGAGATGGTTGAGGGTGTGATGAAGCGCGCGGGCATCACGGAGTGGAAAGTTCTGGGCGAATGCAACGGTGCGGCACTTGAGCTGCAGCTGTTCCAGCATCCGTTCCTTGAGCAGATCCAATCCAAAGTCGTATTGGGCGAGCACGTTACCCTGGAAGCCGGTACCGGTGCCGTGCATACCGCACCTGGCCACGGCCCGGATGACTATGTGATCGGCCAGAAATATGGTCTGGAAACGGCGAACCCGGTTGGTCCGGACGGCGCGTACCTGCCAGGCACCTATCCAACGCTGGACGGCGTGAATGTCTTCAAAGCTAACGACATGATCGTTGAGCTGCTGAAAGAGAAAGGCGCACTGCTGCACGTTGAGAAACTGCTGCACAGCTATCCACACTGCTGGCGTCACAAAACCCCGATCATCTTCCGTGCTACCCCACAGTGGTTCATCAGCATGGATCAGAAAGGCCTGCGTGCGCAGTCGCTGAAAGAGATCAAAGGCGTGCAGTGGATCCCGGACTGGGGCCAGGCGCGTATCGAAGCGATGGTGGCGAACCGCCCAGACTGGTGTATCTCACGTCAGCGTACGTGGGGCGTGCCGATGGCGCTGTTCGTGCATAAAGAGACCGAGCAGCTGCATCCGGATACGCTGGAGCTGATGGAGAAAGTCGCGAAGTGCGTTGAGCAGGATGGCATTCAGGCGTGGTGGGATCTCGATCCGCGCGATCTGATGGGCGACGACGCTGACCACTACGTTAAAGTGCCGGATACCCTGGATGTGTGGTTCGATTCAGGATCAACCAGCTATTCCGTGGTGGATGCGCGTCCAGAATTTGGCGGCCATGCACCGGATATGTATCTGGAAGGTTCGGATCAGCATCGCGGCTGGTTTATGTCTTCACTGATGATCTCGACGGCGATGAAAGGCAAAGCGCCTTATCGTCAGGTACTGACGCACGGTTTCACCGTGGACGGTCAGGGCCGCAAGATGTCGAAATCCATCGGCAACACCGTGGCACCGCAGGACGTGATGGACAAACTGGGCGCGGACATTCTGCGTCTGTGGGTGGCCTCAACCGATTACTCCGGTGAAATGGCAGTGTCCGACGAAATCCTGAAGCGTGCAGCTGACAGCTATCGTCGTATCCGTAACACCGCACGCTTCCTGCTGGCAAACCTCGCGGGCTTCAACCCGGCGACCGATTGCGTGAAGCCAGAAGAGATGGTGGTGGTGGATCGTTGGGCGGTAGGCCGTGCACTGGCTGCTCAGCAGGACATCGTCCAGTCTTACGAGAACTATGATTTCCACGAAGTGGTGCAGCGTCTGATGCACTTCTGCTCCATCGAAATGGGCTCGTTCTATCTCGATGTGATCAAAGATCGTCAGTACACCGCCAAAGGTGACAGCCTGGCACGTCGCAGCTGCCAGACCGCGCTGTGGCATATCGTTGAAGCGCTGGTGCGCTGGATGGCACCGATCATGTCCTTCACTGCCGATGAAATCTGGGGTTACCTGCCAGGTGAGCGCGCGAAATACGTGTTTACCGAAGAGTGGTATGAAGGCCTGTTTGGTCTGGCGGATAACGAAGCACTGAACGATGCTTACTGGGATGAGCTGCTGAAAGTGCGCGGCGAAGTCAACAAAGTGATCGAGCAGGCGCGTAGCGATAAACGTATCGGCGGCGCGCTGGAAGCAACAGTAACGCTTTATGCGGACGCTGAACTGGCGGCTAAGCTGCAGGCACTGGGCGATGAACTGCGCTTTGTGCTGCTGACTTCTGGCGCAACGGTGGCGGATTACGTGACTGCCAGCGATGAAGCACAGCAGAGCGAAGTACTGAAAGGTCTGAAAATCGCACTGCACAAAGCAGAAGGCGAGAAATGTCCGCGCTGCTGGCATTACACTACTGACGTCGGCCAGAATGCGGAACATGCTGCGGTCTGTGGACGTTGTTACACCAACGTAGCCGGCAACGGTGAAGTGCGGAAATTTGCCTGATGAAAATCTGCTCTACCGGATTGCGTTGGCTGTGGTTGGTGCTGGTGGTGATCGTGATCGATTTCGCCAGCAAGCAGTGGATCATGAACAACATGATGCTGCATGAAACCAAACCGTTGATTCCTTACCTGAATCTGTTCTACGCGCATAACTATGGTGCGGCGTTCAGCTTCCTGGCGGACAAAGGCGGTTGGCAGCGTTGGTTCTTTGCCGGCATCGCGATTGCAATTGTGGTCGCGCTGGTGGTGATGATGTATCGCAACCGCGCAAGTAACAAATTAACCAATATTGCCTATGCGCTGATTATCGGCGGGGCGTTGGGTAACCTGTTTGACCGTGCTTATCACGGCTTCGTGGTGGATTTCATCGACTTCTACGTTGGTGACTGGCATTTCGCCACCTTCAACATCGCTGACTGCGGCATCTGTATTGGTGCGGCGTTGGTGGTGCTGGAAGGCTTCCTCACCCCGAAAGACAAACAGGTCAAAGAGAAAGGGTAACAAATGACTGAGTCCGTACAGCGCGATAGCGCCTTGCTGGTGCATTTCATATTGAAGCTGGAAGATGGCTCTACGGCCGAATCCACGCGTGCCAACGGCAAACCTGCGCTGTTCTGTCTGGGTGATGGCAGCCTGTCAGAGGCACTGGAGAAGGAACTGGTAGGCCGTAAAGTGGGCGATAAGCACGCTTTTACGCTGGCGCCGGATGATGCCTTTGGTGGCATCAGCCCGGACCTGGTTCAGTACTTTTCGCGTCGTGACTTTAACGATGCCGGTGAGCCGGAAGTGGGCGCCATTATGCTCTTCAGCGGCAGAGGGGGTAGCGAGATGCCAGGCGTGATCCGCGAGATTTCGGGTGACTCGATCACCGTCGATTTCAATCATCCACTGGCCGGTCAGCGCATTCAGTTTGAAATTGAAGTGCTGGAGATTGATCCGGTACTGGAGGCCAGCGATGCAAATCCTGTTAGCTAACCCTCGCGGTTTCTGTGCAGGCGTGGATCGCGCCATTAGTATTGTGGAGCGCGCGCTGGAGATGTACGGCGCGCCAATCTACGTGCGTCACGAAGTGGTGCATAACCGCTATGTGGTGAGCAGCCTGCGCGACCGTGGCGCGATCTTTATCGAAGAGATCAGCGAAGTACCGGACGATGCCATTCTGATCTTCTCTGCTCACGGCGTTTCTCAGGCAGTACGTGCGGAAGCTAAAGCACGTAACCTCACCATGCTGTTTGATGCGACCTGTCCGTTGGTCACCAAGGTGCATATGGAAGTGGCGCGTGCCAGCCGTAAAGGTGTGGAAGCGATTCTGATTGGCCATGCGGGACATCCAGAAGTGGAAGGCACCATGGGCCAGTACAACAATCCCAACGGTGGCATGTACCTGGTCGAATCACCAGAAGATGTGTTCAAGCTGAGCGTCAAAGATGAAGGTAACCTGTGCTTTATGACGCAGACCACTTTATCGGTGGATGATACGTCAGATGTGATTGATGCGCTGCGTCAACGCTTCCCGGCGATTATCGGTCCACGCAAAGACGATATCTGCTATGCCACCACCAACCGTCAGGAAGCGGTACGCGTTCTGGCGCGTGATGCGGAAGTGGTGCTGGTGGTGGGTTCAAAAAACTCCTCTAACTCCAACCGTCTGGCTGAGCTGGCACAGCGTGCCGGTAAACTGGCGAAGCTGATTGATTCGGCGGATGACATTCAGGAAGAGTGGGTCAAAGATAAACAGATCATCGGTGTGACAGCAGGCGCCTCGGCACCGGATATTCTGGTGCAGCAGGTGATTCAGCGCCTAAAAGAGTATGGCGGTGAAGCCGCGATTGAGCTGATTGGCCGCGAAGAGAACATCGTGTTTGAAGTGCCGAAAGAGTTGCGTGTTGAAGTGCGCAACGTCCAGTAAGCGTTTGCTACCGAAACAGAATCAGGCCGACATCGTTCGGCCTTTTCTTTATCTGCAGTCAGCCATAAAAGACCACTTCCAGCAGGTGGGATTGCATTTACTGATAATGTTTGGCGGCTGGCATAAAATTCTTATTATCCCTTTTTTATTGTGGCGTGACGGTTATCTGACCGTTAACCTGTTTACGCTTTGCATGCATAGATTTGTATCAGGAATGAATAATTATGAGTGATATCCGCATTGCTATCGTTGGTGCGCCGGGCCGCATGGGACGCAATTTAATTCAGGCCGTGCAGCAGGCGGAAGGGGTTGCATTGGGAGCAGCGCTGGCACGTAGCGGTTCTTCACTGCTGGGAGCTGACGCAGGTGAACTGGCTGGCATTGGTAAAACCGGTATTGCCGTTACCGATGATTTGCTGAAAGTGGTCGATGATTTTGATGTGCTGATCGACTTTACTCGCCCGGAAGGCACGCTGGAATATCTGGCGTTCTGCCGCCAGCATCATAAAGCGATGGTGATCGGCACCACCGGTTTTGATGAAGCGGGCAAAGAAGCGATTCGCACCGCTGCGGAAGAGATTGGCATTGTGTTTGCCGCCAACTTTAGCGTGGGCGTGAACCTGGTGCTGAACCTGCTGCAGCAGGCAGCCAAAGTGATGGGTGACTACGCGGATATTGAAATCGTGGAAGCACACCACCGTCATAAAGTTGATGCACCATCAGGTACCGCGTTAGCGATGGGCGAAGCGATTGCCGATGCCATGAACTGGAAATTAGACGAGCACGCGGTTTACGCACGCGAAGGCCATACCGGCGAGCGTAAAGCGCAGACCATCGGTTTTGCTACCGTGCGCGCGGGCGATATCGTCGGTGAGCATACTGCGATGTTTGCTGATATTGGCGAGCGCGTAGAGATTACCCACAAGGCTTCCAGTCGTATGACCTTTGCAAATGGCGCGGTTAAGGCAGCAAGTTGGTTGAAAGACAAGAAATCTGGCCTTTATGATATGAGAGACGTGCTGGATTTATCGATGTTGTGAGTGTTGTGAACCATCGTGATGTGGTTATTTCAATCAGTAAGATGTTGATTGGATAGGGCAATGTTATCATTGCCCTTTATTTTGTCTGTAAATATCCTATTGGATATGAATTTATGGCGTAAGCGTCATTTTTATCACTAATCGTGCGTTTTGTTACCCGTGAAAGGCTATTTTTGACCATTTGGTCAAAAATTTATGCGGCGTAGCACGGCTTTACGATTATTGCCGCTAAGCAACCGTTTATTTTTCTCACTTTTCTCACTCTTTTATCCCTTTTCTCAGTTTTTAACATTCAACCGCCTTAAAAACACAAAAAAATAGCCGCTCAGGGTAGACAAGCCACAGGTCGATCATTAGAATGCGCGCAATTTGCCAAAATTCGAGCATTCAGGCGGATTTTGCATTGATTCGGGCATGTATTTTGAATTAATATGCAAATATTGTGACTGTTTATTCCCTGGAGGATGTTTTGATTAAGTCAGCGCTCTTGGTTCTGGAAGACGGAACCCAATTCCACGGTCGGGCCATCGGGGCAACGGGGTCGGCAGTGGGGGAAGTCGTTTTCAACACGTCAATGACTGGTTATCAAGAAATCCTCACTGATCCTTCCTATTCCCGCCAAATCGTTACCCTCACTTATCCCCATATCGGCAATGTTGGCGTTAATGCCGCCGATGAAGAATCCAGCCAAATCCATGCTCAAGGCCTCGTTATTCGCGACCTGCCGCTGATCACCAGCAACTTCCGTAGTGAAGAAAGCCTGTCAGCTTACTTGCAGCGCAATAACATTGTCGGCATCGCCGATATCGACACGCGCAAACTGACCCGTTTGCTGCGCGAGAAGGGCGCTCAGAGCGGCTGCATTATCGCGGGTGATAATCCGGATGCGGCACTGGCGCTGCAAAAAGCGCAGGCCTTCCCAGGCTTGAAAGGCATGGACCTGGCGAAAGAAGTGACCACGGCGGAAACTTACACGTGGCAGCAGGGTAGCTGGACACTAGAAGGTGATTTGCCTGAGCAGAAAACGGCTGCAGAGCTGCCGTTCCATGTTGTCGCCTATGACTTCGGCGCCAAGCGCAACATTCTGCGCATGCTGGTGGATCGCGGCTGCCGTTTAACGGTTGTTCCGGCCAAAACCACTGCAGAAGAAGTGCTGGCTCTGAATCCAGACGGCATCTTCCTGTCGAACGGCCCTGGTGACCCGGAGCCTTGCGATTATGCCATCAATGCGATTCAGGCGTTCCTGAAAACCGATATTCCGGTGTTCGGTATCTGTCTTGGCCATCAGCTGCTGGCACTGGCAAGCGGTGCGAAAACCATCAAGATGAAACTCGGTCACCACGGCGGCAACCACCCGGTCAAAGATCTCGACAATAATGTCGTGATGATTACCGCACAGAACCACGGCTTTGCCGTTGATGACAGCCAGTTACCGGCTAACCTGCGCGTGACGCATGTGTCACTGTTTGACCAGACTGTGCAGGGTATCCACCGCACCGACAAACCGGCCTTCAGCTTCCAGGGACACCCAGAAGCGAGCCCAGGCCCGCACGATGCGGCGCCACTGTTCGATCACTTTATCGAACTGATCGAAGCTTACCGTTCTAACGCGAAGTAATCAGGAGCCCACGATGCCAAAACGTACAGACATAAAATCCATCCTGATCCTTGGCGCTGGCCCGATCGTTATCGGCCAGGCATGTGAATTTGACTACTCCGGTGCGCAGGCGTGTAAAGCGCTGCGTGAAGAGGGTTACCGCGTCATTCTGGTGAACTCCAACCCGGCAACCATCATGACCGACCCGGAAATGGCCGATGCGACTTATATCGAGCCGATTCACTGGGAAGTGGTGCGCAAAATTATTGAAAAAGAGCGCCCGGATGCGGTGCTGCCGACCATGGGTGGCCAGACTGCCCTGAACTGTGCGCTGGAACTGGAGCGTCAGGGTGTGCTGGCTGAGTTCGGCGTTACCATGATCGGTGCGACCGCAGACGCCATTGATAAAGCCGAAGACCGCCGCCGTTTCGACGTGGCGATGAAAAGCATCGGCCTGGGCACCGCACGTTCAGGTATCGCGCATACCATGGAAGAAGCGCTGGCTGTGGCCGAAGACGTTGGCTTCCCGTGCATCATTCGTCCTTCCTTTACCATGGGCGGCACCGGTGGCGGTATCGCTTACAACCGTGAAGAGTTCGAAGAGATTTGTGAGCGTGGTCTTGACCTGTCACCTACCAATGAGCTGCTGATTGATGAGTCGCTGATTGGCTGGAAAGAGTACGAGATGGAAGTGGTGCGTGATAAAAACGACAACTGCATCATCGTCTGCTCAATCGAAAACTTCGATGCGATGGGTATCCACACCGGTGACTCGATCACCGTCGCGCCTGCGCAAACTCTGACGGATAAAGAATACCAAATCATGCGTAACGCCTCGCTGGCGGTACTGCGTGAAATCGGTGTGGAAACCGGCGGTTCTAACGTCCAGTTCTCAGTCAACCCGAAAGATGGCCGTCTGATTGTTATCGAGATGAACCCGCGTGTATCGCGCTCGTCAGCGCTGGCTTCGAAAGCCACCGGTTTCCCGATTGCGAAAGTCGCGGCAAAACTGGCGGTGGGCTTCACCCTTGATGAGCTGATGAACGACATCACTGGCGGTCGTACGCCAGCATCGTTTGAACCGTCAATCGACTACGTTGTAACCAAGATTCCTCGCTTCAACTTCGAGAAGTTTGCCGGTGCGAATGACCGTCTGACCACGCAGATGAAATCTGTCGGTGAAGTGATGGCGATTGGCCGTACCTTCCAGGAATCAATGCAGAAAGCGCTGCGCGGCCTGGAAGTTGGGGCTAACGGCTTCGACCCGAAAGTGGACCTGGATGATGCTGAAGCGCTGACCCGCATCCGTCGTGAGTTGAAAGATGCCGGTTCTGACCGAATCTGGTACATCGCGGATGCGTTCCGTGCCGGTATGTCGGTGGATGGCGTGTTCAATCTGACCAATATCGACCGCTGGTTCCTGGTACAAATCGAAGAGCTGGTGCGTCTGGAAGAGCAGGTTGCACGTGAAGGTGTGAACTCACTGAATGCTGATTTCCTGCGCGCGCTGAAGCGTAAAGGCTTTGCTGACGTGCGTCTGGCGGCGCTGGCTGGCGTGGCGGAAAGTGAAATCCGCAAACTGCGTCAGCAGTTCAACCTGCACCCGGTTTATAAGCGTGTTGATACCTGTGCGGCGGAATTCTCTACCGATACCGCGTACATGTACTCTACATATGAAGAAGAGTGCGAAGCCAATCCAAACCAGGATCGTGACAAAATCATGATTCTGGGTGGCGGTCCAAACCGTATCGGCCAGGGTATCGAGTTCGATTACTGCTGTGTGCATGCGGCACTGGCGCTGCGCGAAGACGGTTACGAAACCATTATGGTGAACTGTAACCCGGAAACTGTTTCAACCGACTACGATACCTCTGACCGTCTGTACTTCGAACCGGTCACGCTGGAAGACGTGCTGGAAATCGTGCGCATCGAGAAGCCTAAGGGCGTTATCGTGCAGTACGGTGGCCAGACTCCGCTGAAGCTGGCGCGTGCGTTAGAAGCGGCGGGTGTGCCCGTGATTGGTACCAGCCCGGATGCGATTGACCGTGCAGAAGATCGTGAACGCTTCCAGCAGGCGGTGGATCGCCTCAACCTGAAGCAGCCAGCTAACGCCACGGTGGCAACGCTGGAGCAAGCGGTTGAGAAAGCAGCAGGTATCGGCTATCCGTTGGTGGTGCGTCCTTCTTATGTGCTGGGCGGCCGCGCGATGGAAATTGTGTACGACGAAATCGACCTGAAGCGTTACTTCCAGACCGCGGTTTCTGTGTCCAACGATGCGCCAGTTCTGCTGGATCGCTTCCTGGATGATGCCGTCGAAGTGGACGTCGATGCGATTTGCGACGGTGAGCGCGTGCTGATTGGCGGCATCATGGAACACATCGAGCAAGCGGGCGTGCACTCCGGTGACTCTGCATGTTCACTGCCGGCTTACACGCTGAGCACTGAAATTCAGAATGTGATGCGCCAGCAGGTTGAAAAACTGGCCTTTGAGCTGAACGTACGTGGTCTGATGAACGTGCAGTTTGCAGTGAAGGACAACGAAGTTTACCTGATTGAAGTGAACCCACGTGCAGCACGTACCGTGCCGTTTGTTTCTAAAGCGACAGGCGTACCGCTGGCGAAAGTGGCCGCGCGCGTAATGGCAGGTAAAACGCTGGCCGAGCAGGGTGTAACGGAAGAAGTGATTCCACCTTACTATTCTGTGAAAGAAGTGGTGCTGCCGTTCAACAAGTTCCAGGGCGTTGACCCGATTCTTGGCCCAGAAATGCGCTCTACTGGTGAAGTCATGGGTGTGGGTCGTACCTTCGCTGAAGCGTTCTCCAAAGCGATGCTGGGTGCGCAGAGCAACATGAAGAAAACCGGCCGTGCCCTGCTGTCAGTGCGCGAAGGCGATAAGAAACGTATCGTTGACCTCGCGGCGAAGCTGCAGAAGTTAGGCTTCGAATTAGATGCGACGCACGGTACCGCTGTGGTACTGGGTGAAGCTGGCATTAATCCACGTCTGGTCAACAAGGTGCATGAAGGCCGTCCACACATTCAGGACCGTCTGAAGAATGGTGAATACACCTATATCGTTAACACCACAGCAGGTCGTCAGGCGATTGAGGATTCCAAACTGATTCGCCGCAGTGCGCTGCAATATAAGGTGCATTATGACACCACGCTGAACGGTGGTTTTGCTACCGCGATGTCACTGAATGCGGATCCTACTGAGAAAGTGATTTCAGTGCAGGAAATGCATGCTCTAATCAAAGGCTAATCAATAAGTTGATCGGCCAATAACGGCTCCTCAGGGAGCCGTTTTTTTTCGCCTGTTTATCGCTGGTTGAATAAGGTTATGTGTGAAAAATCTATTGATTTGACATAGTTTTTATCAGTTGATGCGGTACTGGTTACATGTCGGATTATTCGCACAAATTTATAAATACGATCCCGGTAAGCGCACCTTACTATCTCGGACGCTCATTAATAGAGCGCTCACCTTAACTGGGATATAAAAAATGAAAATGCGTGCTTTCACCCTCAGCGCAGTGGCTGCGTTATTAGTTGCTGCGCCTCTCGCCAGCCAGGCGGAAATTACCCTGCTAAAGCAGGATCCGCAGGCAGGCGATCCACTTAGCCGTCTTGATTTCAAAGTCGGCGGCAGTATCCGTCCTCAGTTCCAGCATCAGGCGGGTGTCAGTGACCAATCGTACAAGCGTAACGGCTACGATGGCGGTTCACGTTTCCGTTTCTCCGCTGATTACTATCTGTTTGATGACATCAGCTGGGTCAGCTACTACGAGCTGGGTGTCAACTTCCCGGCCTGGTGGGGTTGGGATCATCACTATGCTGATGGCCAGAACAACACCACGCGTCGCCAGCTGTACACCGGTCTGAAAAGCAAAACCTGGGGTCAGCTGACCTTTGGTCAGCAGAACAGCGTTTACTATGATGTGGTGGGCGCGAAGACCGATATCTGGGACTACGACATGTTGGCTCAGGCACCGGGCAACGGTATCAACGGTGACTACGACGGTTCATACCGTTCACGTAAGATGCTGAAGTACAAAAACACCTTCGGCGACGTTGATGTTTATGCCTCTTATCTGTTCGCAGATAATGAGCTGCTGCAGAAGAACAACAGCCTGCGCTATAAGCGTAAGAGCGGTGGTTCACTGGGTATCGATTACCACATCACTAAAGATTTAACCTGGGGTACCGCGTGGAACTATACGCGCGCCACCATGCGTAATGCGGCGAATGGCGATGACAAAGATTACAACCAGAACATTTACGGTACCGCGCTGAGCTGGAAACCGGATAACTGGACGCTGTCTGCCGGTGCAGGCTGGTACCAGAACTTCTCACCAACCACCGTGAAGAACGTGAACAACTACTTCGCGGATGATGCGTGGGGCGTGGAATACTTCGCTGGCTACAAATTCGCTATCGATCAGTACGCGGTCAAGTCTATCCAGCCTTACTTCATGGGCGACCGTCTGGAGTTCGTCAATGGACGTAACTACAAGCGTATCGACAATGGCGTAGGTATCAGCACTAAACTGGACTACGGCTTCCAGATTGATTACGAATACGTGATCACTTCTAGCACCGACAAATCACTGGGTAACATGAACCTGGTGCGTCTGCGCTACGATTTCTAATCGACGTGACAACGGCTCCTGCGGGAGCCGTTTTTCTTTGTCGCAAACAGTGCGGTTTTCTTTACACTCCATCACGTCAAAGCCTCATTTCACCCTGAGTTATAGCGTCCTGCCGGACTAATCTGGCGTCTATTCCCAACTATGGTGGGAAAGTCGGTGTAAAACTCTGTCCAATAACAAAAATGCGGTCGCATAGGAGCTTTACGCAAATAGCGGGGGCGGCCTATCGACGAAACTTTCGCCTTTACGTATCATTGCGCCAATTTTTTTCCTGTAGGTCTTTTAACATGATTAGTCTGATCGCAGCACTGGCAGCCGATCGCATTATTGGTATGGAAAACGCCATGCCATGGAACCTTCCTGCTGATTTGGCGTGGTTCAAACGTAATACGCTGAATAAGCCGGTGATTATGGGGCGTCTGACCTTTGAATCTATCGGCCGCCCGTTACCGGGACGTTTAAATATTGTGGTGAGCAGCCAGCCGGGCACCCACGATGGCGTGACCTGGGTCACTTCACTGGACGAAGCGGTGAAAGCGGCGGGCGACGTGGAAGAGATGATGGTGATTGGTGGCGGTCGTGTTTACGAACAGATGCTGGCGCGTGCCGATCGTTTGTACCTGACGCACATTGATGCCGAAGTGGAAGGCGATACCCAATTCCCGGACTACGAGCCGGATGAGTGGCAGTCGACCTTTAGTGAGTTCCATGACGCCGATGCGCAGAATTCGCACAGCTACTGCTTTGAGATTTTAGATCGCCGTTGATGCTGGTCTCGGTGCGTATCAGTGCGTCACCTACGAAAATCGTGTCATGTCGTCGTAGTGTCGCCCTTTATGGCAACCGGGAAATATCAGACTCATCGTTTATGACGAACGAAAAAAAGCCCCGCTAAATTTGCGGGGCTTTTTGTTTATGGCATGTGGCTCAGTGACCATTTTAACGGGTTTTATTTAATGCATGTCGCTCAACGGCGGATGGGCGCTGGCGGCACTCTCTGCCATCGCCTTTTCACGGTTGGAGGCCTGCACATAATAGCGTTGCGATTCCCAGTGCAGCAGCGTCAGCGTGCCGCCCCAGCAGCAACCGGTATCCAGGCCAATAATGTGTTCAGGCGTCCCTTTGCCCTCCAGTGAAGCCCAGTGACCAAACACCTGCGTGTAGTCACTGCCGATCTTGCCGGGAACAAGGAACCAGGGTTTCAGCGGCGGTGGAGCAGAATTAGGGGCTTCTTTGCAGATCATATCCAACTGACCGTTGGGGAAGCAGAAGCGCATACGCGTCAGAGCATTGGTACTGAAGCGCAGACGCGCCAAACCGCTCAGTTCCGGCGTCCAGTTGTTCGGCATGTCGCCGTACATCGCATCCAGGAACAGCGGATAGGTGTCGCTGGCCAGTACGGCTTCGACTTCACGTGCACAGAGTTTTGCGGTGTCGAGATCCCACTGCGGCGTGATACCCGCGTGAGCCATCAACAGCTTTTTCTCTTCATCCACTTGTAGCAGCGGCTGGCGACGTAACCAGTTGATCAGCTCATCCACGTCCTGAGCCTCTAACAATGGCGTCAGACGATCCTTAGGTTTGTTACGGCTGATCCCCGCATAAACCGCCAGCAGATGGAGATCGTGATTGCCGAGCACCAGCCGCACGCAATCCCCCAGCGATTTCACGTAACGCAATACATCCAGCGAGCCCGGGCCACGCGCCACTAAGTCGCCGGTTAACCAAAGCTCGTCTTGCTGCGGATCGAAATCAACCTGCGCCAGTAGCGCACGTAGCTCGTCATAACAGCCGTGAATATCGCCAATCAGGTATGTACTCATTACGTCAGTCCGATCAAAACGCGCCGCCCGGACTGGCCGGGCGGAGGGGGATTAATGTATGTGGGTTTGCACCGCGAGTCGGAACACCGGGATTTCGACGTGAAACTCTTCACCTTCATCGTCAACCATCACATAGTGGCCTTGCATGGTGCCCATCGGTGTTTCCAGTATCGCACCGCTGGTGTACTGATACTCGCCGCCTGCAGCAATATGCGGCTGCTCGCCAACCACACCTTCACCCTGAACTTCCGTCTCACGACCGTTGCCATTAGTGATAAGCCAGTAGCGGCTAAGTAGCTGAACGTTATTGCGTCCCAGATTACGAATGGTGATGGTGTAGGCAAACACGTAGCGATCCTCGTCGGGCAAGGATTGTGATTCCACATATTGACTCAATACATGGATACAGACGCGGGCCAGTTCACTCATACACTCAATTCTCCGGGTTTTCAGCCTGGTGATTGCCCAGCCAGTTCGCCAGTTGGCAGTACTGCGCCACGGTGACATTTTCGGCACGCAGCGAGGCATCAATGTTCAGTTCATCCAACGCACCCGCGGTAAACATATGTGCAAGGCTGTTGCGCAGGGTTTTACGGCGTTTACCAAAGGCTTCTGTGGTGATACGGCTCAACAAACGAATATCGCTGACCGGGTAGGGTGGCTCTGGATAAGGCATCAAACGCACCACGGCTGAATCGACTTTTGGCGCAGGCGTAAAGGATTCTGGTGGAACTTCAAGCACCGGAATCACCTGGCAATAGTACTGCGCCATCACGCTAAGACGGCCATAGGCTTTGCTGCCTGGCCCGGCAACCAGACGGTTGACCACTTCTTTTTGCAGCATAAAGTGCATGTCTTTAATCGAACCAGTATAGCTGAAAAGGTGGAACATCAGCGGGGTCGAAATATTGTACGGCAAGTTGCCAAAGACGCGCAGTGGCTGACCTTTCTCTTGCGCCAGCGCCGAGAAATCGAAGGTCATGGCATCTTGCTGGTAAATGGTCAGCTTAGGTCCGAGGAACGGATGGGTCTGCAAACGTGCAGCCAGATCGCGGTCCAGCTCAACAACGGTCAGTTCATCGAGACGTTCGCCCACCGGTTCAGTTAAGGCACCCAGGCCGGGACCAATCTCCACAACGGCTTCTCCCTTTTGCGGGTGAATAGCGGAGACAATGCTGTCGATAATGTACTGATCGTTCAGGAAGTTCTGCCCGAAACGTTTACGGGCAAAATGCCCCTGATGGACGCGATTATTCATTACTGCTCTTGATCATAGTGATGGCGAGATTAAGCGCCGTGATAAAGCTGCCCGGTTCTGCCTTGCCCTGGCCGGCTAATTCCAGCGCGGTACCATGGTCGACAGAAGTCCGGATAAAGGGCAGGCCCAGGGTGATATTCACCGCGCGACCAAACCCCTGAAATTTTAGCACCGGTAAGCCCTGATCGTGATACATCGCCAGGACCGCATCGGCATGCTGTAAGTATTTCGGCTGGAACAGCGTATCAGCCGGTAACGGGCCGGTAAGCTGTATACCTTGCTGACGCAGTTCGTCGAGCGCCGGAATTATAGTATCAATTTCTTCACGGCCCATATGGCCGCTTTCGCCCGCGTGCGGATTCAGGCCGCAGACGAAGATATGGGGATGCGGTAAACCGAACTTCTGCTGTAAATCCTGATGCAGAATCGTGATCACCTCATGCAGGCTGTCGCGAGTAATCGCATCAGCAACATCTTTTAACGGCAAATGCGTGGTCGCGAGCGCGACGCGCAACTCTTCGGTTGCCAGCATCATCACCACGCGATCGCCACCGGCACGCTCGGCGAAGAATTCGGTATGACCGGTGAACGGAATACCGGCGTCATTGATCACGCCTTTGTGCACCGGACCGGTAATCAATGCGGCAAACTCGCCGTTGAGACAGCCGTCACAGGCACGCGCCAGCGTTTCCAGCACGTAGTGGCCATTCGCTACGGTTAATTCACCGGGCGTGACCGGCTGTGCGGTATCAACCTGCAGCAGCGTGAGTGTTCCTGCTGACTGCGGCTGGGCTGCCACGCCGGGCTGGTAATCGCGCAGCGTCAGCGGTAGCCCCAATTGCTGGGCGCGCTGACGCAGCACATGACCATCGGCGCAAACCACCAGTTCAACTGGCCAGTCGAGCTGGGCCAGTTGAACGGTGAGATCCGGACCAATCCCGGCGGGTTCGCCGGGGGTGATCACGACACGATAATTACTGACCATTGTTGTCCAGAATCTTCACGTAAGCACTGGCGCGTTGTTCCTGCATCCAGGTTTGTGCTTCTTCGGCAAATTTACGGTTAAACAGCAGACGATAAGCACGCTCTTTCTGCGCCGCATCGGTTTTATCAACCTGACGGGTGTCCAGTAGCTGAATCAAATGCCAGCCGAAGGAGGAGTGTACCGGCTCGCTGACCTGACCTTTTTGCAGCTTCAGCAGTGCATCACGGAAGGCCGGATCATAGATTTCAGGCGTTGCCCAACCCAGATCACCACCCTGGTTAGCTGAACCCGGATCGTCAGAGAACTGTTTTGCCGCCGCAGCAAAAGTGGTTTTGCCACTCTTGATGTCAGCTGCAATCTGCTCGATCTTCGCTTGTGCCTGCGCATCAGTGAGGATCGGAGAAGGCTTCAGCAGAATGTGGCGTGCATGCACTTCGGTGACAGAGATGTTTTTACTCTCACCGCGCAGATCGTTCACTTTCAGAATATGGAAGCCAACGCCAGAGCGGATTGGGCCGACGATGTCGCCCTTCTTCGCGGTGCTTAACGCTTGCGAGAACAGGGTCGGCAACTCTTCAATTTTCGCCCAACCCATGTTGCCGCCTTTCAGCGCCTGCGGATCGGCAGAGTAGGTCACTGCCATTTTGCCGAAATCAGCACCGCTTTTCAGTTGACCGACCAATTGACGCGCCAGCGCTTCCTGATCGTCAACCTGCTGTTGCGTGGGGTTTTCTGACAGTGGCAGCAAGATCTGGCTCACGTTCAGTTCAGTGCCCTGAGTATTCTGTGAACCAATCTGCGTTGCCAGCGTATCGACTTCCTGAGGCAGGATGGTGACACGGCGGCGCACTTCATTATTACGCACTTCAGAGATCAGCATTTCCTGACGAATCTGCGCACGGTAGGCGTTGTAGTTCATTCCGTCATAGGCCAGGCGGCTACGCAACTGATCCATGCTCATCTTATTTTGTGCGGCAATATTCTGGATTGCCTGATCCAACTGCTGATCGCTGACCTGCAGGCCGGCTTTCTCGCCCATCTGAAGAATGATGGCATCCATGACCTGACGCTCAAGGATCTGATGACGCAAGGTTTTGTCATCAGGTAACTGTTGATGAGCTTGCTGCGCCTGTGATTTCACGGTGCGCATCATGTTATCAACGTCACTTTCCAGTACCACGCCGTTATTCACGACGGCAGCAACTTTATCAACCTCTTGTGGGGCTGCGAACGCAGTGTTAGCGGTAATCGCTACACCAAGAATCAGCATTCTCCAGTTCTTCATACTTTATCCATTGTTGTTTCCGCACTGCGGGATAGCCTGTCAAACATCACAACATCAGAAAGCGCGCTGGTAAGGGATGATGCCCTGACGCAGCATTTCATTGGTGCCTAAGCCATAGTTAGAACTCAGACCACGTAGCTCAATGTTGAATGAGATTTGGTTGTCGTACTTACTGTCGTTGTTTTCCCAACCGTTGATCTTGCGCTCGTAACCCAGACGAATGGCGTAGCAGCACGAGCTGTACTGCAGGCCAACTAACTGCTCAGCAGGACGACTGTTGCGGGTATCGTAGTAATATCCACCCACCAGTGACCAGGCATCGGCGATTGGCCAACTCGCGGTTGCGCCAACTTGTGAAATCCCGTTTTTGTAGATCGGGTTCGTCAGCAAGCTGGAGTTGTTCAACGCCTGCGCCACGTATTCCGGGCTGCTGTAGCGATAGCTCAACTGCACCATACGATCGGCATCCTGACGGTATTCCAGGATGGCGTTGCCTTGTGCAACGTTATCGAGACGGGTGTCATACTGCAGACCGCCACGTGCGCCCCAGCGATCGCTGATTTTCCAGTAGGTGTCACCCGCCCAAATCAAACTGCCGGTGTCATCTTCTTCACTCGTCTGGTTTACGCCGGTACGAGACGGGGTAAACGAGTAGATTTGACCTACAGAAACGTTAAAACGTTCAACCAGATCGTTATCATAAATTCGCGTGGTCACACCGGTTGAGACTTCGTTAGCCGACGCGATACGATCCAGGCCGCTATAGGTACGATCGCGGAACAGACCGGTATAGTCGGTTTGCAGCAGAGTGGAGTCGTACGGATAGATATTGCTCTGGTTGCGATACGGAACGTACAGGTACTGCACGCGCGGCTCCAGCGTTTGCGTATAGCCAGGTTCCCAATCCATATCGCGGTCAAACACCAGACGGCCATCCACTTTGAATTGTGGCAGGGTACGGTTAACCGAGCTGTCTAACCGGTTACCGGTGCTGTCGACGCCTGAGATTTGGTTGTTGTTATAACGATCAATATTGTCCTGCTGGTAGTGCGTCGCCAGGAACTTCGCTTCAGTATCGAGGCTGGCCCAGCCATTCGACAGCGGCAAGTTTAACGTTGGCTCAACGTGAAGACGCGTTGCTTCAGGCATTTTGCTGTTCACGTTGGTGAATTTCACCACCTGCGCGTAGATACGACCATCAAACGGACCAATGTCGTTTTGATAGGCGTTCAGGTCGAGCTGCGGCATGGCACGGTAGACGTTGGTGGAGTCTGTGGTGCCGAATACCTGGAAGTCTTTGGTCGACAGCGTCGCATCCCAGTTGGTATCTGCGTAGCCAAAGCTGAATTTCTGCGTCGCGTAACCATCAGTGGAACTGTAATACTTCGAATCGAGGTCGTTGAAGTAATACGGGTCGCTAACTTTGGTGTAGTTGGCGTTGAAGCGCCAATGCTGCTCGTAGACACCGGCATGCTGCCAGTAGAACAGCCAGCGATTGGAGCTGGCATCCTGAGAAATGCTACGTACCGCTTTATCGTTGTCGTACTGCTTATCTGAAGGCAGATAATCCAGCTCCATCAAACCGGCACCAAACACGGTCAGATAGCGGAATTCGTTCTGCAGTTGCAGACCACGTTTGCTCATGTAATGCGGCGTAATGGTGGCATCGGCCTGCGGCGCGATGTTCCAGTAATACGGCAGCATAAATTCGAAGCCGTTGTTGCTGCCGTACTTCGCATTCGGGATCAGGAAACCGGAACGGCGACGATCGCCAATCGGTAACTGCAAATACGGGCTGTAAAACACCGGCACATTGCCGAGTTTAAAGCGGGCGTTCCAAATCTCCGCCACTTCTTCCTGACGGTCCTGGATCACTTCGGAACCGACCACGCTCCAGCTATTAGAGCCGGGCAGGCAAGAGGTGAAACTGCCGTTTTCCAGAATGGTATAACGGTTGTCGCCACGCAGTTTCATCTGATCGGCAACGCCGCGGCCCTGACGGCCCACCATCTGGTAATCACCGTTCCACACGTTGGTGTCTTTGGTGTTCAGATTGGACCACGCTTTCGGACCTTTCAGGATGACCTGGTTGTCGTCATAGTGCACATTACCCAGCGCATCCACGGTACGCACCGGCGTCGTCTGTCCATCCTGCTGGCGCTGATGCAGCTGCATCTCATCGGCACGCAAGCGGCTGTTGCCCTGCTGCACATCAACATTGCCCGTAAACACCGCGTCATTCGGGTAGTTACCTTTGGCCGAGTCAGAGTTGATGGTGACAGGCAGTGAATTGGTGTCGCCGCTGACCAGCGGACGGTTGTAGCTCGGTACGCCCAGCATACATTGCGACATAAGATCGTCGGCGAACGTCTGCTGACTGTAGAGCGCTGCACCAATCATGGTTGCCAGCAGGGTAGGTATCTGTTTTTTCATACGCGGTTCGGGATTTCCATGAGAACGGGCATCATGCCGACAATCGGCTCAGAGACTAACTTACTGCCCGGCGTTGTGCCAGTGTTAATCCTTGTCTGATCGCGTTGCTGTTAGGCACTGAAGTAAATGAAAGGTATGATAATGCAATTTTCAGCCGCAAGCATGGCGAATTGAGGAGTTTATGCGCTACTGGGGAAAAGTTATTGGTCTGGCTCTCGGCTTACTTTCCGGAACAGGCTTCTGGGGCATTGTACTGGGTCTGATCATTGGTCATATGTTTGACAAAGTGCGCAGCGTAAAAGGACAGGGCTATTTCGCCAATAATCAGGCGCGACAGACGCTGTTTTTCAGTACCACTTTTCAGGTGATGGGCCATTTGACCAAGTCAAAAGGCCGCGTCACCGAGGCAGATATCCAGATTGCTTCCTTATTTATGGATCGTATGCAGCTGCATGGCGATGCCCGCACCGCAGCGCAGCGTGCTTTCCGCGAGGGCAAGCAAAGTGATTATCCGCTGCGTAACAAGTTGCGTGAACTGCGCAGCGCCTGCTTTGGTCGTTTTGACCTGATTCGGATGTTTCTGGAAATTCAGATTCAGGCGGCCTTTGCGGACGGTTCGCTGCACCCCAATGAACGTCAGGTACTGTACGTGATTGCCGAAGAGCTGGGCATTTCACGGGCGCAGTTCGATCAGTTCCTGCGCATGATGGAAGGTGGGCAACAGTTTGGCGGCGGCGGATCCTCTCATGGTGGTGGCTGGCAGCAGGCGAAACGCGGACCCACACTGGATGATGCCTGCAGCGTACTCGGTGTGAAAAGCAGTGATGACAGCACCACCATCAAACGCGCTTACCGTAAGTTGATGAGTGAACATCATCCGGACAAGCTGGTGGCGAAAGGGTTACCGCCAGAAATGATGGAGATGGCGAAACAGAAGGCGCAGGAGATTCAGGCGGCTTACGATTTGATTCGTAAGGAGAAGGGATTTAAATAGCCTGGAACGTTGAGCTTGAATTTGAAAGGGCCGTCATGACTGACGGCCCTTTTTTATCGCCAGCAGATTAGAAATCCGCTGGTTGCTTAAACGTCATGCTGTTGCCAAACGCCGGATGGGTAATGGTTAATGACTCCGCGTGCAGTTGCAGACGCGGCGCCATGGCCAGGGCTTCTTCATGGGCATAAAAGCGATCGCCTAAAATCGGATGACCCAGCGCCAGAAGATGCACACGCAGCTGATGCGAGCGGCCGGTAATCGGCTTGAGCCGCACGCGGGCGCTGTTGCTCGCTTCGTATTCCAGCACCTGATATTCGGTCTGAGCGGCTTTACCGTTCTCGAAGCACACCATTTGCTTAGGGCGATTAGGCCAGTCGCAAATCAGCGGCAGATCGATCAATCCCTCTTCCGCCGCAGGATGGCCCCACACGCGTGCCACATAATACTTTGACGGCTCACGCTCGCGGAACTGCCGCTTGAGCTCTCTTTCCGCAGCCTTATTCAGCGCCACCACGATCACGCCGCTGGTGGCCATATCCAGGCGATGCACCGATTCCGCCTGAGGGAAATCACGTTGAATGCGCGTCATCACGCTATCTTTGTGCTCCTCCAGCCGACCCGGCACCGACAACAAGCCGCTTGGCTTGTTGACCACCATAATGTGCTCGTCCTGATACAGAATATGTAACCAGGGTTCGAGCGGCGGATTGTAGGCTTCCATCAACATGTCGTAGCGGCCTTCAGCGATTATTGGTGCGTAACGACGATCAGACGCAGTGCGTCCAGACGCCAGCCCGCATCACCGAGGCTCGCCAGCACCTGCTCGCGATTGCTTTCCAGCGCTTCAACCTCATCATCACGGATGTTGGGGTTGACCGCTCGCAACGCTTCGAGACGTGACAGTTCGGCACTCAGTTTCTCATCCGCCTCGACTTTTGCCGCTGCGATAATCGCCTGTGCTTCCGGAATCACCACTTTCTCAGCCTGCGTCAGAATCTCGTGCACTTCCTGCTGCACGGCATTGACCAGTTTGCTGCCGGTGTGACGATTCACGGCGTTCAGCTGACGGTTAAAGCTTTCGAACTCCACTTTGCCTGCCAGATTGTTACCCGCACGATCCATCAGCAAACGCACCGGCGTTGGCGGCAGGAAGCGGGTGAGTTGCAGACTTTTCGGAGCCTGCGCTTCAACCACATACACCATCTCAACCAGCAGCGTCCCCACTGGCAGCGCTTTGTTCTTCAGCAGTGACAATGCACAACTGCCGGTATCGCCGGACAGGATCAAATCGAGACCGTTGCGGATCAGCGGATGTTCCCAGGTGATGAACTGGGTGTCTTCACGCGACAGCGCCTGGTTACGGTTGAAGGTCACGGTGCAGCCGTCTTCCGGCAGGCCCGGGAAATCCGGCACCAGCATATGATCAGAAGGCGTCAGCACGATCAGGCTGTCGCTGCGGTCTTCCTGATTAATGCCGACGATATCGAACAGGTTCAGTGCGAAGTTGACCAGGTCGGTGTCGTTATCCTGTTCGCCGATGGCATTCGCCAGCGCTTGCGCTGCTTCGCCGCCGTTGGAGTTCAGCTCCAGCAAGCGGTCACGGCCCTGTTCCAGCTGTGATTTAAGCGTGTCGTGCTGTTTGCGACTCTCGGCGATGAACTCATCCAGCCCCTGTGGGTTCTCAGGCGCGGCGAGGTATTCAATTAACTTGTTGTATTCGCTGTCATAAATAGTGCGACCGGTTGGGCAGGTATGCTCAAACGCATCCAGACCTTCGTGATACCAGCGCAGCAGCACCGCCTGAGCGGTTTTTTCCAGCCACGGCACCAGAATCTGGATATCGTGCATCTGGCCGATACGGTCGAGACGACCAATACGCTGTTCCAGCAGGTCCGGGTTAAACGGCAGATCGAACATCACCAGTCGGCTGGCGAACTGGAAGTTACGGCCTTCAGAACCGATTTCCGAGCACAGCAGCACCTGTGCGCCTTCTTCTTCTGAGGCGAAGAACGCCGCAGCGCGGTCGCGTTCCAGAATGGATAATCCTTCGTGGAACACCGCGGCACGAATACCTTCACGCTCACGCAGCACCTGCTCCAATTGCAGCGCAGTGGCAGCCTGGGCACAGATCACCAGCACTTTCTCTTTACGGTTGCTGGTCAGGTAACCCATCAGCCACTCTACGCGCGGGTCGAAGTTCCACCAGGTGCCGCTATCACCTTCAAATTCCTGATAAATCTTTTCCGGGTACAGCATGTCACGTGCGCGTTCTTCTGCACTTTTGCGCGTGCCCATGATGCCAGAGACTTTAATCGCGGTTTGATACTGCGCGGGCAGCGGCAAACGAATCTGGTGCAGTTCGCGTTTCGGGAAGCCTTTCACGCCGTTACGGGTGTTACGGAACAGCACGCGGCTGGTGCCGTGGCGGTCCATTAACATCGAGACCAGCTCTTTGCGCGCGTCTTCTTTGCCTTCACGATCGCTGTTCGCCACCTGCAGCAGCGGCTCGATGTCCTGTTCACCGATCAAATCGTTGATCAGGTTCATCTCTTCTTTAGTAATTGCCTGATCGGCCAGTAACGAACTCACCGCATCAGCCACCGGGCGATAGTTCTGCTGCTCTGCCACGAACTGGCTGAAGTCGTGGAAGCGATTTGGATCGAGCAGACGTAAACGGGCAAAGTGACTTTCCAGTCCCAGCTGTTCCGGCGTTGCCGTCAGCAGCAGCACGCCTGGCGTTTTTTCCGCCAGCTGCTCAATCACCTGGTATTCACGGCTTGGCGCATCTTCGCTCCAGGCCAGATGGTGGGCTTCATCGACCACCAGCAGATCCCAGTCGGCATCGGCCAGCAATTCAAGACGCTGCTTGTTACGGCGTACGAAGTCCAGTGAACAGATAATCAGCTGTTCGGTTTCGAAGGCGTTGTCGCTGTCGTGCTGGGCTTCGGTGTAGCGGTCGTCATCAAACAGGGCAAAGCGCAGGTTGAAACGGCGCAGCATCTCCACCAGCCACTGGTGCTGCAGGGTTTCCGGCACCACGATCAGTACGCGATCGGCACGACCGGCCAGCAGCTGTTGCTGGATGATCATCCCGGCTTCAATGGTTTTACCGAGGCCAACTTCATCCGCCAGCAGGACGCGTGGCGCGTGGCGGCGACCGACATCGTGGGCGATGTGTAACTGATGCGGAATAAGATTGGTGCGCATGCCGCGCAGGCCACTGATCGGCAGGCGATACTGCTCACTCTGGTATTTACGTGCGCGGAAACGCAGGGCAAAACGGTCCATACGGTCGAGCTGACCGGCGAACAGACGATCCTGAGGTTTGCTGAACACCAGCTTGCTGTCCAGCATCACTTCGCGCATCACCACGCCGCTTTCTTCGGTGTCGAGACGCGTGCCGATGTAAGTCATTAATTCGTTATCGTTGCGGACTTCATCGACGCTCATCTGCCAACCTTCGTGGTTGGTGATGGTGTCGCCCGGATTGAATATCACACGGGTGACGGGAGCATCATTACGGGCATACAGGCGGTTTTCGCCGGTTGCCGGGAACATCATGGTGATCATGCGCGTATCGATCGCCACCACCGTTCCTAATCCCAGTTCACTTTCCGTATCACTAATCCAGCGCTGACCCAGTGTAAAAACCATATATTTTTAGCTCGACTCTCTGACATGCCATAAAGAAGTTCACCTGCTCTCAGGCAATACATCACCGCCAAACGAGAGTTTGGTCAGAGTGTCTATGCGGTGAGAAACAGGAAGGACGCTATGGTACTGGATGGCAGGGCATTCGTCACCTGTCAAAAAAGCCCCAGCTGCCCGGTGATAAGTGTAGCAAAGTCATCGCCGACGAAAGGTAAAATTCCATCTGCCACCGGTTGTAACTGTTTGGTGACGTAATGATCGTAGTCGAGCGGCGTGGTGCGCGCTTCCAGGGGTTCCGGGCCTGCGGTCGCCATCACATAGCGAATGGACCCGCCATTTTGATGCTGTAATGGTCGCTGTAATTTCCGATTTTGCTCATCAGCGAGGCGAGCAGCACGCACATGGGGCGGCACGTTTTTCTCATAATCTTTTAACGGGCGGCGCAGGCGCTTTTTATAGACCAGTAATTCATCCAGTTCGCCCGCCAGCAGCTGCGCCACGGTCTCGCGAATATAATCCTGCCACGGCTCGCCACGGAAAATTCGGCCATACAGATTTTGCTGGAACTGCTGCGCCAGCGGCGTCCAGTCGGTGCGCACCGACTCAAGGCCTTTAAATACCAACCGTTCAGCGCCATCCTTGCGAATCATGCCGGCGTAGCGCTTTTTACTGCCTTGCTCGGCACCACGAATCGTCGGCATCAGAAAACGGCTGAAGTGGGTTTCATACTCCAGTTCCAGCGCGCTCTCCAGCCCGTAAGCTTGTTGCAGATGCTGCTGCCACCAATTATTGACCTGCGTGGCCAGGCGTTGACCAATGGCGGCTGCCTCCTCTTCGCTGTGTGCGCCTTTCAACCAGACAAAGGTGGAGTCGGTATCGCCGTAGATCACATCGAAACCTTCAGCCTCAATCAATTCACGTGTTTGCTGCATGATGGCGTGGCCGCGCAGGGTAATTGATGACGCAAGGCGCGGATCAAAGAAGCGACAGGCGCTGGTGCCCAATACACCGTAAAAGGCGTTCATGATGATTTTCAGCGCCTGAGACAACGGCTTGTTATTCTCGCGCTTGGCGGCTTCTCGCCCTTGCCAGATTTGTTCGACTATCGCCGGTAAACAGTGGGTCTGGCGCGAAAAGCGTGCCTCACGGAAGCCGGGCACGGAATCGGCGTCATCAGGATGGGCTAATCCTTCTACCAGGCCAACCGGATCGATCAGGAAAGTGCGAATAATGGAGGGATAAAGGCTTTTGTAATCCAGCACCAGCACCGAATCATACAGGCCGGGCCGTGAGTCCATCACATAACCGCCGGGGCTGGCTTCGGGTGCCACTTCACCAAGGTTAGGTGCCACGAATCCTGCGCGATGCATACGCGGAATATAAAGATGACCAAACGCCGCCACCGAACCGCCGTGACGATCGACCGCCAGGCCATTTACCGTGGCGCGTTCCAGCAGAAACGGCATGATGGCAGTGTGCTGGAAAATGCGCGTCACCAACTCGCAATCTTTCAGGTTGTACTTCGCCAGCGCCGGTTTGTCATGGGCAAAGCGCCAGTTGATCTCTTCCATACGCTGCCACGGGTTATCAATGGCTTTGCCTTCGCCAAGCAACTGGCGGGATACAGCTTCAAGACTAAAGGAGGGGAAATCCCAGAAGGCGGACTTCAGTGCTTCAATGCCATCAATCACTAAGCGCCCGGTGGCTTGTGCGAAGAAGACGCCAGGCTTAAAGCCGTGCTCGCGCCACTCCAGCGCCTGATTTTGGCGTCCTAAGCGCAGCGGAATGCCATAACGATCGGCGTGTTTTTGCAGGACGCGCAGATCGAACTGCACTACGCTCCAGCCGATGATCACGTCAGGATCGTGACGGGCGAACCAGGCATTGAGCTGTTCCAGCAACTGCGGGCGGCTATCCACATAGATGAGATCGAAATCGAGGCTGCTGGCATCGCCATTGGGCGGACCCAGCATGTAAACCTGGCGCTGTCCGCAGCCTTCCAGCCCGATGCAATACAGCTCACCGTGTTCCGTGGTTTCGATATCCAGCGAGACCCATTTCAACTGCGGGCGATAATCAGGGTGCGGTTTCAGGCGTGCATTGACCACGCTATCGCCGCGCACTTCGCCGCTAAACCATACCGGCGCAGTGATAAAACGCTCCATCAAATAGCGCTCTGGCGGGCGGATATCGGCTTCATACACCGCGATGCCATTTTCGCGCAGGCGCTTTTCCAGGTTTTGCAGCTGGCGATTGCTGCGGCAATAGAGACCAAAGACCGGACGACGGCGGAAATCTTTCAGCTCGAGCGATTGCACACGAGTATGCCGCTCGTCACGGATCAACGCTTCGGTTTGCTGGCGGAACTCTTCTGGAATGAAAGCCACGGACTCTTGTGCCGGTAGCACCAGCCGCTGCGGGCCTTCATCAGTCGCCAGCCACAGCACCACTTCGCTGCCGGTTGGGGTATCTCGCCAGTGGCGGGTAAGCAGAAAACCTGCGCGCGGTTCGGTCACGTGAACTCCGGGAAATGAATTGCCTGAAGTATACCATGGATGTTTATACAGTGCCTGTGTGAGGCGACATTGTCAGTACTCTGTCAACATCGTTCTACAATTCTTGCCTTGACGGGTTGGCGCTGGCTCCGGACAATCCAGCCTCTATATTCCGCAGAGGATAGTTATGGAAGCCTGGATTCAACATCTGTTTTCGCAATCGCTGGAGTACGCGCTGATGGCCGTGGCGCTGGTGACCTTCCTTGAGTCGCTGGCGTTCGTGGGATTGCTGTTGCCAGGTACCGTATTGATGGCCAGCCTCGGGGCGCTGGTGGGCAGTGGACAGATTGGTCTTTATCCTGCCTGGGCGGCGGGTTTTGCCGGTTGCCTGATTGGTGACTGGGTCTCTTATGGCATCGGCTGGAAGTTTCAGGGGCCATTGCACCGCTGGAAATATCTGAAAAAGTATCAGGGCTTGCTGGATAAAACCGAGCACGCGCTGCATGAACACAGCATGTTTACCATCCTGGTGGGGCGCTTCGTCGGCCCGACACGCCCGCTAATTCCACTGGCGGCGGGCATGCTGGAATTGCCGGTGCGCAAGTTCCTGCCGCCCAACCTGATTGGCTGCATTCTCTGGCCACCGGCTTATCTGATGCCGGGCATCCTTGCCGGTGTGGCGATTGATGTGCCGCAGGCCGCGCAAGGCGGCAATTTTAAGTGGCTGCTGTTGCTGGTGGCGTTGCTGGTGTGGATGGGATTCTGGCTGATGTGGCGCTGGTGGCGCAGTGGTAAAACCACTGACTGGGCGACGAAATATCTGCCGCAGGCGCGCTTACGCTGGCTGGCACCGCTGGCGGCGGCTATCGGTGTGGCGGCATTTATCGCCATTCAGTATCACCCGATGATGCCCATCTTCCGCCATCTGTTGTGGAAGGTGTTCTTCGCTTAAGGCTTTTTGACGCCGAGGATGGCCGCCGCTTCACTCTCTCCACTGATCAAGCTCGCGGTGCTGCCATCCCAGTAAATCCGACCATCGACCACCACCAGACTGCGCGGCGCAATTTGCTGGGCATCTTCCAGGCTGTGCGACACCATCAGCAGCGTGATATTGCGGCTTTCGCACACCGAACGCACCAGTTGCAGCATCTCCCCGCGTAGCGCCGGATCGAGCGCAGAGAAGGGTTCATCGAGCAGCAGGATCGGTTGATCGCGCAGCAGGCAACGCGCTAAGGCCACGCGCTGGCGTTGACCGCCGGAAAGCTCAGCTGGCAAGCGATTCAGCATCTCGGCTAATCCAGTTTGTTCAGCGATGGCGGTCAGCTGTTGCTGCTGTTCCCGCGTCAGTTTCAAGCCTGGATGCAAGCCTAATCCCATATTTTGCTGCACCGTCAGATGTGGGAAGAGGTTGTTCTCCTGAAACAGCATCGACACCGGCCGCGCCGACGGCACGCTGCGCGTATGATCGACGCCATTCATTATCAGGGTTCCCTGACTCACTGGCAGAAACCCGCCGATCAAGCTGAGCAAGGTGCTTTTCCCCGCGCCGCTGGGGCCGAGGATCGCCAGACGCTCACCCGCCTGGGCTTCAAAACGGAAGCGCATTGGCAGATGCTGGTAAAGGTAAGTGAGATTATTCAGTGTCAGCATGACGACCCGGCAGTTTTTCCATCAGGGTAAAAAGTAACAGGCACAGTAATAACAGTAGCAGTGCCGTAACGGCACCGTCTGCGCCGCGATAGGCACCAATCTGCTGGAACAGATAGAACGGCAGCGTGCGGAAATCGGCGCTGCCAAACAGGGCCACCACGCCGAAATCGCCAATCGACAGCACGCAGGCAAATGCCAGCGCCTGTGTAATGGGCCGCTTCAGCGCACGCAGTTCAATCAGTTTCAGGCGATTAATACCAGCAATACCCAGTGATGCGCAGAGCGGGCTGTAGCGAGCGCTGATATCGCGCATCGGGTTCTCCAGTACTTTCATCGCATAGGGAATAGCGATCAGCGCATTGGTGAAAATCACCAAGCCATCGGCGCGCTGCGGCAGGCCGATGGTAGCGTTGAACAGCAGGAAAAAGCCGCTGGCCAGCACGATGCCGGGCATCGCCAGAATCAGCATGCCGCTCAGTTCCATCGCCTGTGCCGCCACGTTGCGCTGACGCTGACGCAGCTCACGGCTGCTCCATAGCAACATCAACGTTAGCACCACACACAGCAGCCCGGCACCGATGGCGATGCGCAGTGAAGTGAAGGTCGCTTGCCATAAGGCTGACTGCTGCAGTGCACCCGCCACGCCACCGCGCAAACCATCAACCACTACCGCGGCGAGCGGCGGCAGCAAAAGTATCAGCGCGCAAGCAATCAACAGCGTGTCGCCAAGCCGTGCGTGCCAGGAATCCTGCGGATCACGCCAGCCGCGAATGCTTTGGCTGCCGGTAGGGATGGCCTTACTAAAGCGTTGGCTGAGCAGCACCAGCAGCAAACAGCATCCGAGTTGCAACAGTGCCAGTAGCGCCGCACGGCTGGGATCGTAATCAAAACTCAGCGCCTGATAAATCGCTAGCTCTAACGTGGTTGCTCGCGGTCCACCGCCCAATGCCAGTACCGTGGCAAAGCTGGCGAAGCACAGCATAAAAATCAGGGCTGCGGTGGGCAGGATCTGACGTCGCAACCATGGCCACTCGACCAAACAAAACAGGTTCCAGCCGCGCAGGCCAAGCTGGGCGGCTAACTGACGCTGTTCGCCGGGAATACTTTCAAGCGCCTGTAACAGCATGCGGGTGGCAAGCGGCAGATTGAAGAACACGTGCGCCAGCAGAATGCCCTGCAAGCCATAGGGTGAGAAGCTGTAGTTGAGGCCTAAAAGGCCACAGAGTTGTGCCAGCCAGCCGCTGCGACCGTAAACACTGAGCAAGCCAAATACGGCCACTAAAACCGGCAAGACCAGCGTCATGGCACACAGGCGCAGCAAAAGCGTACGTCCTGGAAAGCGGCGGCGATACAGCGCACGTGCCAGCAGAATAGATGGCAGCACCGAGAACAGGGCAGATAACAGCGCTTGCTCAAACGAGAAGGCCAGGACGTGGTGCAGGTAACTGTCAGTGAGCAAGTCGCGCCAGTCAGTGACCGGCGCCGCCATCACTAAAGCACCAAAGGCCAGCAGTGCCACTGCGCACAATAGCAGCGCAACGGCACTTCCAGGAATTAACCAGGCTGGCATTAACGGCTAACGGCTTGTTGCCAGGTGCGAATCCAGTCCGCGCGGTGGTCAGCAACTTCCGCTGGGGTGTATTGCAGCGCATTCGCCGGCACGGTCAGTGACTGATAACCGGCAGGCAGATCGCTTTTGATCACCGGATACATCCAGTTGCCGGTCGGAATGGTCTGCTGGAAGGCGGGCGACACCATAAATTGCATAAACTGCTGTGCCAGTTTGGGCTGTTTGCTGCTGGCGAGTTGCGCGGCCACTTCCACTTGCAAGTAGTGACCTTCACTAAACGGCGCAGCGGCGTAGTTATCTTTCTTCTCTTCGATGATGTGATATGCCGGAGAGGTGGTGTAACTCAGCACCAGATCGCCTTCGCCTTTCAGGAACAAACCATAGGCTTCGCTCCAGCCTTTGGTGACGGTGACAGTCTTTTGTGCCAGCTTCTGCCAGGCGTCAGGTGCTTTCTCGCCATACACTTTTTGCATCCACAGCAGCAGCCCTAATCCCGGCGTGCTGGTGCGTGGATCTTCATAAATTACACGCCACTTTTCCGGACTTTCGACCAGTTCTTTCAGGCTTTTCGGTGGGTTCTTCAGCTTGTTTTTATCGTAGACGAAGGCGAAGTAGCCATAATCGAACGGAACGAAGGTGTCGTTATGCCAGCCATCGGGCAGTTGCAATTTACTGGTGTCGACGGCACTTTTCGCGAACAGGCCGGTTTTCTCGGCGGCTTGCACCAGATTGTTATCAAGACCTAACACCAGATCGGCTTTGCTGTTTTTGCCTTCCATACGCACACGGTTGAGCAGTGACACGCCATCTTCCAGCGCCACATACTTCAGTTCGCAGCCGCACTCGGCTTCAAAAGCTTTTTTGACGGCAGGGCCGGGGCCCCAATCTGCAGAGAACGAGTCGTAGGTGTAAACGGTGAGAACAGGCTTAGCAGCCAACACCGGGGCAGAGACCAACAGCAACACGGGCAAGACTTTGTTTAACACTTTGCGCTCCTTGAGGAGAAAATAAGGTCGAGTCGCAAAGGATCTGAGTTAGCGGGCATCTCAAATCCCTACGCCGGTATGAGCCGGATCAGGTTCGACGGGTTTATCTCAGCCCAAAAAGCAGGGCACCCCGTTGAGAACGGCCTATTTTAGACACTTATGTGACAGTGCGAAAGCATCACAACTCCGGTGGCGCAAACCAGGCCGATTTGAAGTCAAACCAGCCGAGAGTATTGAGGCGCACGCCACGCATACTGCGCTGACCTTCCAGCAGCAGCCAGTGATGGAAAAGCGGATGAACAAAGTCGCTGTTCACCAACTGCTTACTCCAGTCGGCTAAAGATAAGTTTTTTTGTCGCCACTGCTCCGCATCGGCATGCCAGTTAATCGGGACGCAGTGGTGCATCAGCGGCAGCTCGTAGAGTTGGGCAAACAGCGCGTACTCCAGTGGAAGCGTGAAGTTCACACTGCCAAGCCAGATGTCACTCTCTCCCGTACCTTCGAACCACTCTTCGTAGCTCAACTCGCGCGTGATCAGCTTAACGCCCTGTTCAGCCAGCAGCGGGCGCAGGGCGTTGGCAATGCCTTCATGCTCAACATGATGGCTGTACCAGCTGATGGTCAGTTGCGTGAGTCCATCGGGCTTTTCGGCTGGGGTGAGATCGCGGCGATGATGCCAGCGCGGTAAAAATCCGTAAGCCGGGAACCAGTAGCGCTGATAGCCCACGCCCGCATGGTTGAGCAGGGCAATTGGGTTGAGTAGATAGCTCACCCAGCGGCGGAAATTTGCCTCCTTGCCAAGCTCAGAGCGCTGGTCGAACAGCAGGAAATAGCAGCCTTCTTCCAGACGGCTCTCTTCGGATTTCTCATCGGCGGTTTCCCCCTGCAACTTCACGCCCGCGTACACCAGCTCATCACTGATTTCCGGCAGCACCCAAATCGATACGTCATCAATCAGCGCGCGGTAGCCAAAATAGTCATCAAAGGCAGCAATTTTCAGCTGCGTCTGCTGGTTGCGTACCACGCTGTACGGACCGGTGCCGATGGGTTGACGGGCAAAATGGCGCAACGTCGGCCATTCGCGCGGCAGGATCATCGCGCTGACGCTGGCCAATAGCCACGGCAGCCAGCTATCGGGCTGTGTCAGATGAATATCCAGCGTCCAGGGCGCGGGAGAGTGCAGTTTGTCGATATGCGAGAATAGTGGCTGACTGCGTACGCGATCCAGCGAGGCGATAACGTCTTCCATCTCCAGTTCACGTCCGTGATGGAAACGAATCGCGGGACGTAAAAAGAAGCGCCAGTGGAGTGGGGAGGTTTGCTGCCAGTGATGGGCGATATCCGCTTCGATTTCCCCCTTTTCCTCATTTATCCGCGTCAGGCCGTTAAAGATTTGTCGCGCCAGATGGGTTTCCGAACGACGCAGCGGCGAACCGGGCAGCAGATTGGGCAGCGGACGGTAATAGAGCACGCGCAGGATGTGCTTGCCCTGGCGGAAACTGCGTCCGAGATGGGCCGCAATCATCTGCCGCACCTGATTCTTATCGCCGACCAGTTGCACCAACTGCTCAATGCGGTCCTGCTCCAGTAGATCCTCGGCGCGCTGCTGCTGGAGTGCCAGGCCGGTGTAATTGAAGCTCAGAGTCGAACGCTTACCGCGCCCGGCTTCTGCCTGCCAAATCAGCCAGCCCGCATCCTGCATGGCGTTCAGCAGATTACGCATGTGGCGGCGCGAGCAGTGCAGTCGTTCAGCCAGATCGCTTAAGGTGGTTTCCTGATCCACACCCTGGCAGCTTTGCCACAGGCGGATGAACTGCTGTTGCAGTCGCGCAGAGGACATAAAAGGGGAACTCCTTCTCAGAATCGCTCAGTTTTTCCTGCCCCATATTAGAGGCATACTGCCAGGCAATGGAAGAGCGGGAGGCATTCAGCAATGAATGGCGCTCTGCCAGCGGTTCCGCCGACGTGGAGCCTTTTCTGAGTAGGGTGCATTTCACCGCCAGCAGCGTTTTCTCTGCTGGCTTTTTTCGTTTTGCTGTGAAATCTTCTACCCTCTTTGTCTTAGCCTCATTTCTCCGCAAAGGGATTTCTGCATGAAATCGCTGTTAACGCGCCAGCGTCGTATCAATCCGGTTTATCTCTCTTTTATGGCGGTGTCGTTTATGACCGGTGTCGCGGGTGCGTTACAGGCACCCACATTGAGTCTGTTTTTGACGCGCGAAGTGCAGGTGCGACCGTTTTGGGTCGGTCTGTTTTTTACCATTAACGCGATTGCCGGGATTGTGATTAGCCTGCTAATGGCGAAGCGCTCGGATAACCGTGGCGATCGTCGTAATCTGATCCTGTTTTGCTGCCTGATGGCGGTACTGAATGCGCTGCTATTCGCCTTTAATCGTCATTACCTGACGTTGATTAGTGTGGGCGTGTTGCTGTCGGCGCTGGCCAGCGTGGCGATTCCGCAGATCTTTGCGCTGGCACGTGAGTATGCCGATCAGTCGGCGCGTGAAGTGGTGATGTTCAGCTCGGTGATGCGTGCGCAACTGTCGCTGGCGTGGGTGATTGGCCCGCCGCTGTCGTTCGCCTTAGCGCTTAACTATGGCTTTGTGACGCTGTTCTGCGTGGCGGCGGCAATTTTCCTGCTCAGTATGCTGCTGATTTGGCGCACTCTGCCTTCGGTGCCGCGCGTGGCTGCAACGCCAGAGCAGGTGCTGACCCAACTCAGTCCGTGGAAAGATAGCCAGGTGCGAATGCTGTTTATCGCCTCAGTGGTGATGTGGGCGTGCAACACCATGTATATCATCGATATGCCGCTGTATATCAGCTCCACGCTGGGGTTGCCGGAAAAACTGGCGGGCTTATTAATGGGAACGGCGGCAGGACTGGAGATTCCTATCATGCTGCTGGCTGGGCACTACGCGAAGCGCTTCGGTAAACGTAAATTGGTGCTGTTAGCGCTGATGGCAGCGATTCTGTTCTATCTTGGGCTGGTGTTGTTCCAGTCACGCACGGCGTTAATGGTGCTGCAGCTGTTTAACGCGGCGTTTATTGGCATCGTGGCGGGGATTGGCATGCTGTGGTTCCAGGATTTGATGCCGGGACGCGCGGGCGCGGCGACCACCATGTTTACCACCTCGATCTCGACCGGTCTGATTATTGCGGGATTGATACAGGGCACGCTGAGCGAGCGCTTCGGGCATGAGTCCGTTTACTGGCTAGCACTGGTGATGGCGGTAGTGGCGCTGGGGCTGGCGTCGCGCGTACGTGATGCCCGATAAACAAAAAGTCGCCAGCAAAGGCGACTTTTGGGACATCCAGTGCGCCTCTATTCGGTGCGCATTCAAACGCACCGAATAAGGCATTAACGCAGGAACGCTGGCTGACTGGTCTCGTAGTTGGAGATGGACGCTTCGTGTTGCAGCGTCAAACCAATGCTGTCGAGGCCATTGATCATGCAGTGACGGCGGAAGCTGTCGATTTCAAAGCTGTAAGACTTATCACCGGCCGTCACGGTCTGCGCTTCCAGATCCACGGTAAAGGTCACGCCCGGCTGCGCGGCCACCAGTTTGAACATCTCATCCACTTCTTCATCGCTCAACTTCACTGGCAGCAGCTGGTTGTTAAAGCTGTTGCCATAGAAGATATCCGCGAAGCTTGGCGCAATCACCACGTGGAAACCGAAATCGGTCAGTGCCCATGGGGCGTGTTCACGCGAAGAGCCGCAGCCAAAGTTTTCACGCGCCAGCAAGATGCTGGTGCCTTTGAACTCCGGCTTGTTCAGCACGAAACCTGGGGTAGGCACGGTGCCCGCATCATCTTCGAAACGCCAGTCATGGAACAGGTGGGCGCCAAAACCGGTGCGCGTCACTTTTTGCAGGAACTGTTTTGGAATGATGGCATCAGTATCGACGTTCGCCGCATCCAATGGCGCCACAATTCCGGTGTGTTGAGTAAATTTGTTCGCCATGGCTTAAGCTCCCTGAGTCAATTCACGAATGTCGGCAAAACGACCGGTGACCGCTGCAGCCGCCGCCATCGCCGGGCTCACTAAGTGAGTGCGACCGCCACGGCCCTGACGACCTTCAAAGTTACGGTTACTGGTAGAGGCACAACGCTCGCCTGGGTTCAGACGGTCATTGTTCATCGCCAGGC
This sequence comes from Erwinia sp. S63, assembly GCF_016625195.1. Lineage (GTDB taxonomy): Bacteria > Pseudomonadota > Gammaproteobacteria > Enterobacterales > Enterobacteriaceae > Pantoea. The sequence continues at coordinate 143,119 of NZ_JACVUP010000008.1, read as the reverse complement.
ACATGGAGCAGCCAGGTAGACGCCATTCAAAACCGGCTTCGAGGAAAATCTTATCCAGACCTTCCGCTTCCGCCTGGGCTTTAACCGGACCTGAACCCGGTACTACCATGGCCACCACGCCCGGCGCCACTTTGCGGCCTTTGGCGATAGCCGCGGCAGCACGCAGGTCTTCAATACGTGAGTTAGTGCATGAACCGATAAAGACTTTGTCGATAGCGACTTCAGTCAGTTTGATGCCCGGCTGCAGATCCATATAGGCAAGCGCTTTCTCAGCAGAAGCACGCTCAACCGGATCGGCAAATGATTGCGGGTTAGGGATCGCCTGATCCACCGCCATCACCTGGCCTGGGTTGGTGCCCCAGGTCACCTGCGGCGCGATGTCAGCAGCATTCAAAGTAACCGTGGTATCGAATTTGGCATCGCTGTCGGACTTCATCGTACGGCAGTAAGCGACGGCTTCATCCCACTGCTCGCCCTTCGGTGCGAACTGCTTGTCTTTCAGGTAAGCGAAAGTGGTGTCATCCGGCGCGACCAGGCCCGCTTTGGCACCCATCTCAATTGCCATGTTGCACAATGTCATGCGGCCTTCCATGCTCAGCGCTTCAATCGCCGGGCCACAGAATTCCACCACGTGACCGGTACCGCCGGCGCTGCCGGTTTTACCAATAATCGCCAACACGATATCTTTTGCTGTAATGCCCGGCGCCGCTTCGCCCAGCACTTCAATCTTCATGGTTTTGGCACGGCCCTGCTTCAGGGTCTGCGTGGCAAACACATGCTCAACTTCGGAGGTGCCGATACCGAATGCCAGCGAACCGAATGCGCCGTGGGTCGCGGTGTGGGAATCGCCGCAGACGATGGTCATGCCTGGCAGCGTCATACCTTGTTCAGGCCCAATCACGTGCACGATGCCCTGGAACGGGTGATTCAGGTCATACAGCTGAATGCCGAACTCAGCACAGTTCTTGATCAGCTCTTGCATCTGAATACGCGCCATCTCACCCGACGCGTTAATGTCTTTGGTCTGGGTAGAAACGTTGTGGTCCATGGTGGCGAACGTCTTCGACGGCTGGCGCACTTTGCGGCCGTGAGCGCGCAGGCCATCGAAGGCCTGCGGTGACGTCACTTCATGGATCAGATGGCGATCGATGTACAGTAACGGGGTTTCGTTTGGTGCTTCGTGGACGACATGTGCATCAAATAACTTCTGGTATAAGCTTTTCATTTTATTATTTTTCCTCAGCGATGAAACTGGCAATGATGCTGCCCATTTCATCTGTGCTCACAGCTGGGCCGTTACCGGCTAAATCGCGGGTACGATGGCCCGCTTCCAGCGCACGGCTGACCGCACGCTCGATGCTGTCGGCGGCTTCAGCTGCATTCAGGCTGAAGCGCAACAGCAGAGACAACGAGAGAATCTGAGCAATTGGGTTCGCAATGTTCTGACCGGCGATATCGGGTGCGGAACCGCCTGCAGGCTCATACAGGCCGAATCCTTCTTCGTTCATGCTGGCAGAAGGCAGCATGCCCATTGAACCGGTGATCATCGCGCATTCGTCTGACAGGATGTCACCAAACAGGTTAGAACAGAGCAGCACGTCAAACTGTGATGGATCTTTAATCAACTGCATGGTGGCGTTATCGATGTACATGTGGCTCAACTGCACATCCGGGTAATCTTTTGCCACTTCATTAACGATTTCACGCCACATTACTGAGGTCTGCAGCACGTTGGCTTTATCCACTGACGTCACTTTGTTACGACGCTTACGTGCGGCTTCAAAGGCGTTGCGTGCAATACGCTCGATCTCGAAACGGTGATACACCTCGGTATCAAATGCACGCTCATGTGGACCGCTACCTTCGCGCCCTTTTGGCTGACCAAAGTAGATGCCGCCGGTTAATTCACGCACGCACAGGATGTCGAAACCGCGTGCGGCGATGTCGCTGCGCAGTGGGCAAAACGCTTCCAGGCCTTTATATAAGGAAGCGGGGCGCAGGTTGCTGAACAACTTGAAGTGCTTACGCAGTGGCAACAGTGCACCACGCTCAGGCTGACCCGCTGGCGGCAGGTGTTCCCATTTTGGACCACCGACAGAGCCGAACAGAATCGCATTCGCTTGCTCTGCACCGGCAACGGTGGCAGGCGGCAGCGGTTCACCGTGACGATCGATGGCGATACCGCCAACATCATATTCGCTGGTGGTGATACGCATGTCGAAGCGCGCGCGAATTGCGTCGAGAACCTTGATAGCCTGCGCCATCACTTCCGGGCCGATTCCGTCGCCTGGCATTACCGCAATATGATAAGACTGAGTCATAGTTACACCGTTTCCTTCTGATCTTTAAATTTACGCTGCAATTCTTTTTCTACCTGTTTGGCGCGCCAGATGTTGTTCAGGGCGTTCACCATCGCTTTAGCAGAAGATTCGACGATATCGGTCGCCAGGCCCACGCCATGGAATTTACGACCGTTGTAGTTCACCACGATATCGACCTGACCCAGCGCATTCTCGCCGTGGCCTTTCGCGGTCAACTTGTAGTTCACCAGCTCGGCTTCAAAACCGGTGATGCGGTTGATGGCCTGATACACGGCGTCAACCGGACCGTTACCGGTCGCAGCATCGGCTTTGGTCTCTTCGCCACAGCCCAACTGCACTGACGCGGTGGCCGTGACGCTGGAACCGGTCTGCACATTAAATTCGTTCAGCTGGAAATACTCTGGCTCTTCGTTCTGTTTGTTGATGAACGCCAGCGCTTCCAAATCATAATCAAATACCTGGCCTTTCTTGTCGGCCAGCTTCAGGAAGGCATCGTACAGAGCATCGACGTTGTAGTCGGAATCTTTGTAGCCCATCTCTTCCATGCGATGTTTCACCGCAGCACGGCCTGAACGTGAAGTCAGGTTCAACTGAATTTTGTGTAAGCCGATGGATTCTGGCGTCAGGATTTCGTAGTTTTCGCGGTTCTTCAACACGCCATCCTGGTGAATACCAGAGGAGTGAGCAAACGCACCCGTACCCACAATCGCTTTGTTGGCCGGAATCGGCATGTTGCAGATTTGGCTGATCAACTGGCTGGTACGGTAGATTTCCTGATGATGGATGTTGGTGTGCAGGTTCATGATCTGCTGACGGGTTTTAATCGCCATAATCACTTCTTCTAACGCACAATTACCGGCACGTTCGCCCAGTCCATTGATGGTGCCTTCAACCTGACGCGCACCGGCTAACACCGCTGCAACGGCATTGCCGGTTGCCATGCCCAAATCATCATGGGTGTGAACAGACAAGATGGCTTTATCGATGTTAGGAACGCGTTCGCGCAACTGGCTGAAGATGTTGGCGTACTCGTGCGGCAAGGTGTAACCAACCGTATCCGGGATGTTGATGGTGGTCGCGCCGGCGTTGATCGCGGCTTCCACTACGCGGCACAGATCGTCGATAGGCGTACGGCCACCGTCTTCGCAAGAGAACTCAACGTCATCGGTGTAGTTACGCGCACGTTTAATCGAGGCTACCGCGCGGTCAATCACATCTGGCAAGGTACTGCGCAATTTGGTGGCGATATGCATCGGCGAAGTGGCGAGGAAAGTATGAATGCGGAATGCTTCAGCCACACGCAAGGCCTCATAGGCGGCATCAATATCCTTATCCACGCAGCGAGCCAGAGCGGCAACGCGGCTGTTTTTCACCGAGCGCGCAATGGTCTGCACCGATTCGAAATCGCCTGGCGAAGAGATAGGGAAACCGACTTCCATTACATCCACGCCCATACGCTCCAGCGCCAGGGCGATCTGCAGTTTTTCTTTAACACTCAGGCTGGCCTGTAATGCCTGCTCGCCGTCGCGCAGAGTGGTATCGAAAATAATAACTTGCTGGCTCATGGTCATCTTCCTTTTGCTTTAACTCAACTTCGCCGGTGTAACGAGCATAAAAAAACCCGCGCATCGGCGCGGGTTCTTTAAACTTCTTCAGGTTCGAATCAGTGATTGATTCCACCCACAAGTCTACCGCGCAAACTGAATGCGTTTAGTAGTAGACCGAGTAGGCGGAAAGAATGAAACATGAATCAAACCTCGTAAATTTTGTGCTGCACATATTGATACTGGGATTGCTCAGTGAAGTCAACCCTAAGTGAAAGGGTATTTCTCTTGCCGGTTAAGGGCGATCTGCTGCGAATATCCCGCTATACAGAGCTTTGGCATTAATTAGCAGCATGCATAACGACTTAAACAGCCTAAAAAATTTTTTATAAAACCGAATTAATTTTAACTTATTGAATTTAATGATTTTTACTGTCATTTATCTGTGATCTTTAAAACAGGATTTGGCGGGTTGCTTAGCACAATGTCATGTGGGAAGCGGGTTTTGAAGTTAATCACGCCAGAAAGTAATATTCAGGAAAAATTGTGGGCTAACCAGCCAGACAATATGAAAATCATATTTCTTAGAACACGCTGCAAATAATCCGTTAACCAGCATTTTCATCTGTGGTTGTGGGATGGCATTAGTTTAATCCTCGCGAGCGATTATCACGTGTCAGTGCCTTTTGTGCCGAAATAAGCCTGCCGCAGCGTCCTGTCGTTTGCAGGCCGGGTTTTCTGCGGTTATGGTAATCGACCTACTCTTAAAAGAATCAACTCAAGTAGATTCCCTGTACCTGGAAGGCAGAAATGAATTCTGTCATCTGAGCATAAACATAAGGTTTTGATCTTAACTGGCGAATACGGGGCTGGGTGCCAGTGACGCAGGGGCAATGCGCGTCACGGGATCTGGTTCCTCAAGCCTGGAGGCAGAAAATGGAGATGTTGTCAGGAGCCGAAATGGTCGTCCGTTCGTTAATCGATCAGGGCGTTAAGCAGGTATTCGGCTATCCGGGCGGAGCAGTGCTCGACATTTACGATGCGCTGCAAACGGTCGGTGGTATTGACCACGTATTAGTGCGTCACGAGCAAGGCGCAGTACATATGGCGGATGGTCTGGCACGCGCGACCGGCGAAGTCGGCGTGGTGCTGGTCACCTCAGGCCCAGGCGCAACCAATGCCATTACCGGTATTGCGACGGCCTATATGGATTCGATTCCGATGGTGATTCTGTCGGGTCAGGTGCCGTCTTCACTGATCGGCTACGATGCGTTCCAGGAGTGCGACATGGTCGGGATTTCCCGTCCGGTGGTCAAACACAGCTTCCTGGTGAAAAACGCGGAAGAGATCCCAACCGTGCTGAAAAAAGCCTTCTGGCTGGCAGCAAGCGGCCGCCCAGGCCCGGTGGTGATCGACCTGCCAAAAGATATTCTCAACCCAGCGAATAAACTGCCGTACGTCTATCCTGAGTCGGTCAGCATGCGTTCTTATAATCCAACGATTCAGGGCCATAAAGGGCAGATCAAACGCGCGCTGCAAACCTTGCTGGCTGCACATAAGCCGGTAATTTATGCCGGTGGCGGTGCGATTATGTCAGGCTGTGAAGCGGAACTGCTACAGTTAGCGGAACAGCTGAACATTCCGGTCACCATGTCGCTGATGGGCCTGGGCGTATTCCCGGGCACGCATCGCCAAAGCGTCGGCATGCTGGGGATGCACGGGACTTACGAAGCCAATATGACCATGCACAATGCCGATTTGATTTTCGGCATTGGTGTGCGCTTCGATGACCGTACTACCAACAACCTGGCGAAATATTGCCCGAACGCCACCATCATGCATATCGACGTCGATCCGACCTCGATTTCCAAAACCGTCAGCGCCGATATCCCGATTGTGGGTGATGCGAAGCAGACGCTGTCGCAGATGCTGGAACTGCTGGCGCAAAGCGATGCGAAGCAAGAGCTGGATAGCCTGCGCGACTGGTGGCAGACCATTGATGGCTGGCGTAGCCGTAAGTGCCTTGAATTTGATCGCACCAGCGACAAGATCAAACCGCAGGCGGTGATCGAAACCATCTGGCGTCTGACCAAGGGCGATGCCTATGTCACCTCAGACGTCGGCCAACATCAGATGTTCGCCGCGCTCTATTATCAGTTCGATAAGCCGCGTCGCTGGATCAATTCCGGTGGCCTCGGCACCATGGGCTTCGGCTTACCGGCCGCGCTGGGCGTGAAAATGGCGCTGCCAGACGAGACCGTGATTTGCGTGACCGGTGACGGCAGCATCCAGATGAACATCCAGGAGCTGTCGACGGCACTGCAGTACGATTTACCGGTGCTGGTGCTGAACCTCAACAACGGTTTCCTTGGCATGGTGAAACAGTGGCAGGATATGATTTATTCCGGCCGCCACTCGCAATCCTATATGCAATCTCTGCCGGACTTTGTGCGTTTAGCCGAAGCTTACGGACATGTGGGTATTTCCATCGCACATCCCGCTGAGCTGGAAGAGAAGCTGCAGCTGGCACTGGATACCCTGGCGAAAGGGCGTCTGGTGTTTGTTGATGTGAATATCGACGGCAGCGAGCACGTTTACCCGATGCAGATTCGCGGCGGTTCGATGGATGAGATGTGGCTGAGCAAAACGGAGAGGACTTAATTATGCGTCGTGTGTTATCGGTACTGCTGGAAAATGAATCCGGCGCATTGTCTCGTGTAGTGGGTTTGTTCTCACAGCGCGGCTACAACATCGAAAGTCTGACCGTTGCGCCAACCGACGATCCCACGCTGTCACGCATGACCATTCAGACGGTCGGCGATGAAAAAGTGCTGGAGCAGATTGAGAAGCAACTGCACAAACTGGTGGACGTGTTACGTGTCAGCGAGCTGGGGCAGGGTGCCTACGTTGAACGTGAAATCATGCTGGTGAAGATTCAGGCCAGCGGTTACGGTCGTGAAGAAGTGAAGCGTAGCGCGGAGATTTTCCGTGGTCAGATTATCGATGTGACGCCAACGCTGTACACGGTTCAGCTGGCAGGCACCAGCGATAAGCTCGATGCCTTCCTCAACACCGTTCGCGATGTTGCTGAGATCGTTGAAGTCGCGCGCTCAGGGATTGTGGGTGTGTCGCGTGGCGATCGTGTGATGCGTTAATCCCGCAAAGTAACCATCCTGCTTCAAAGCTAACCCGGCGTAATGCCGGGTTTTTTTATTTAATGCGCTTGTGAGAGCTGCCCGATAAAAGCGGTTGCTCAGCGTAGTGTTCTGCGGTTAGATGTTACAAATGTTTTACCCATAGCTACTCTGCGGACATTTGCCCAGCCCTGGCTTATCAGAATTAAGGTGTCATCGTGAAACTGGATGAAATTGCGCGCCTGGCGGGCGTGTCGCGCACCACGGCCAGCTACGTTATCAATGGCAAAGCGCGGCAGTATCGTGTCAGCGACAAAACCGTCGAAAAAGTGATGGCGGTGGTGCGTGAACATAATTATCACCCCAATGCTGTCGCGGCGGGCCTGCGCGCCGGGCGTACGCGTTCTATCGGCCTGGTGATCCCGGATCTGGAGAACACCAGTTACACGCGCATAGCCAACTATCTGGAACGGCAGGCACGTCAACGCGGCTATCAGTTGCTGATTGCCTGCTCGGAAGACCAGCCGGACAATGAGATGCGTTGTATTGAACATCTGCTGCAACGTCAGGTGGATGCGATCATCGTTTCCACCTCGCTGCCGCCAGAGCACCCGTTTTATCAGCGCTGGATCAACGATCCGCTGCCGATTATCGCACTGGACCGCGCGCTGGATCGTGAACACTTCACCAGTGTGGTTGGCGCCGATCAGGACGATGCGCATGCGCTGGCGGCTGAATTGCGTCAGCTTCCGGTGAAAAACGTGCTGTTCCTTGGCGCGCTGCCCGAGCTTTCAGTGAGCTTCCTGCGTGAAATGGGCTTCCGCGATGCGTGGAAAGACGATGAGCGCTCAGTTGACTACCTCTACTGCAACAGTTTTGATCGTGCTGCGGCTGCCACTTTGTTCGAGAAATATCTCGAAGATCATCCGATGCCGGATGCGCTGTTTACCACCTCATTCGGTCTGCTTCAGGGCGTGATGGATATTACATTGAAGCGCGATGGGCGCCTGCCAACCGACCTTGCGATCGCCACATTTGGCGACCACGAATTACTGGACTTTTTAGAGTGTCCGGTACTGGCAGTGGGGCAGCGTCATCGCGATGTGGCCGAGCGCGTGCTGGAATTAGTTTTGGCCTCGCTGGATGAACCGCGGAAACCGAAGCCGGGATTAACCCGTATTCGCCGCAATTTATTCCGCCGTGGTCAGTTAAGTCGCCGCACTAAATGAAATCGCGGGCAGATCGCTGCCCGCACTTATTAATCATCCAGATATTTTTCTGCCATAGGACTGGGGTAAATAAGCGTAAATTGTCACCGCTTTCGCTAACGATTTATCTGCGCTCAATTTTCTTACTTGTTTACATCTTCAGCAGTGACGCGTAGCAGAGCTGGCGCGATGGTGCTGGGCTTCCTTTCAGAAATCCCCTAAAATGCAGCCGCTGTCGCATATCCCGGGATAATTATCTTTTGCGATCAAAACGCTTTATTTTTCGCCATTTTTCAAATCGTGAAAATTTTTATTCCACTATTCATCAGGTTAATTTTTTATTTTGCCATTCATTTCCCTTAAATACCCTCCACTAAATAATTCTCATCCTTGTAAAGAGTGATATTCACTTGTCGTTGCGGCTTGACAAGGATTTCATAGGCTCCGTAAACTCGTTTCGTGGTAAAAAGTGGGATAAAGTGGTGAAAACGGGTGATTGGGGGGTAGGACTGACATGTTCCGAGGAGCAACGTTAGTCAATCTCGACGGCAAAGGCCGATTGGCGGTACCAACACGCTATCGCGAATTGCTCGTCGCAGAGTCTCAGGGGCAAATGGTGTGCACCATTGACCTCCACCAACCATGCCTGTTGCTTTATACCCTGCCCGAATGGGAAATCATCGAGAAAAAACTGGCGCGCTTATCCAGCATGAATCCGATTGAGCGTCGCGTGCAGCGACTGCTGTTAGGACATGCCAGTGAATGCCAGATGGATAATGCAGGTCGCTTGTTGCTGGCGAATACGCTACGCCAACATGCGAGCCTCACTAAAGAAGTGATGCTGGTCGGACAGTTCAATAAGTTTGAGCTGTGGGATGAACAGACTTGGTATCAACAAGTCAAGGACGATATTGACGCAGAACAGTCGGCTCAGGAGCCTTTATCTGAGCGGTTGCAGGACTTGTCGCTATAGCTATGCAGGAAAATTTTAAACACACCACAGTGCTACTGGATGAGGCGGTTAACGGCCTCAATATCAGGGAAGACGGCATTTACATAGACGGCACTTTTGGTCGCGGCGGTCACTCACGCCTGATCCTTTCGCAACTGGGCGAGAAAGGGCAGTTACTGGCGATCGATCGCGATCCGCAAGCCATAGCCGCAGCAGCTGAAATTCAGGATCCACGTTTTTCGATCGTGCACGGACCGTTTTCGGCGCTGGCAGAGTATGTCGAAGAACGTGGTCTGACAGGCAAGATCGATGGCGTATTGCTCGATCTGGGCGTGTCATCACCGCAATTGGATGACGCAGAGCGCGGTTTCTCGTTTATGCGTGATGGGCCACTGGATATGCGCATGGACCCGACACGGGGCCAGTCTGCAGCAGAGTGGCTGATGAACGCCGAGGAAGCCGATATCGCCTTTGTCATCAAGACCTACGGTGAAGAGAAATTTGGCAAACGTATCGCACGCGCCATCGTCGAGCGTAATCGTGAACAGCCAATGACGCGCACCAAAGAGTTAGCCACCGTGATCGCTGCGGCGATGCCGGTGAAAGACAAGTTTAAACATCCGGCCACGCGCACCTTCCAGGCGATTCGTATCTGGATCAACAGCGAGCTGGAAGAGATCGATACCGCGCTGAAAGGGGCGATGTCGGTGCTGGCGCCAGGCGGTCGGTTATCGGTTATCAGCTTCCACTCGCTGGAAGACCGTTTGGTGAAGCGTTTTATGCGCGATCAGAGCCGAGGCCCGCAAGTTCCAGCGGGTATCCCAATGACCGAAAGCCAGCTCAAAGCGCTGGGCGGACGTGAGTTGAAGACCTTAGGCAAGCTGATTCCGGGTGAAGCGGAAGTGAATGAGAACCCACGCGCGCGCAGTTCGGTACTGCGAATTGCTGAGAGGACCGCGACATGATCGGCAACGAGCGACACAGCCTGCCCGGCGTCATCGGTGGTGACCTGCTGCGATTTGGCAAGATCCCGGTGTTGCTGCTGATTGCAGTACTTGTGTCCTCGGTGTTGGTGGTGACCACCACGCACAAAACGCGCCTGTTAACGGCGCAGCGCGAACAGCTGGTTTTAGAACGTGATGCGCTCGATATCGAGTGGCGTAACCTGATTTTGGAAGAGAATGCGCTCGGCGACCATAGCCGGGTTGAGCGAATAGCAACCGATAAGCTGCAGATGCAGCATGTTGATCCTTCACAGGAAAATATCGTGGTGCAGAAATAAATAAGGAATCGCAGACCTCAATGAGCGGCGCAGGCAAAACGCTGAAGTTAAAAAAACAGGAAGATAAGGCCAGCTTTATAAGCTGGCGTTTTGCGTTGCTGTGCGGCTGTATTTTACTGGCTTTGGGCGGATTGCTGTCACGCGTGGCGTGGTTGCAGGTCATCAGCCCGGATAAGCTGGTCAAAGAAGGGGATTTGCGTTCGCTGCGTGTTCAATCTGTTCCCACTGCACGTGGCATGATCAGCGATCGCGCTGGTCGTCCATTAGCCGTCAGCGTGCCGGTGAATGCCATCTGGGCCGATCCTAAAGAGCTGATGGAACACGGCGGCGTATCACTCGACAGCCGCTGGAAAGCCCTATCAGATGCCTTGTCGATTCCACTCGATCAACTCGCCGCGCGCGTGAATGCCAATCCTAAAGGGCGCTTTATCTATCTGGCGCGTCAGGTGAACCCGGCCATTGGCGAATACGTCAAAAAACTCAAGCTGCCCGGCATTTACCTGCGTGAAGAGTCGCGTCGTTACTATCCAGCCGGCCAGGTCACTGCACATCTGATCGGCTTTACCAACATTGATGGTCAGGGCATTGAGGGCATCGAAAAGAGCTTCGACAAGTGGCTGACCGGCGCGCCAGGCGAGCGTACGGTGCGTAAAGACCGCTACGGTCGCGTGATTGAAGATATCTCCTCTGTGGACAGCCGCGCGGCGCACAACCTGACGCTCAGCATCGACGAACGCTTGCAGGCGCTGGTGTACCGCGAGCTGAACAATGCCGTGGCCTTCAACAAAGCGGAGTCGGGCACTGCCGTGCTGGTGGATGTGAACACCGGTGAAGTGCTGGCAATGGCCAACAGCCCGGCTTACAACCCAAACAATCTCTCCAACACGCCGAAAGATGTGATGCGCAACCGTGCCATTACCGACATCTTCGAGCCAGGCTCCACCGTCAAACCGATGGTGGTGATGACCGCGCTGCAGCGTGGCGTGGTGAAAGAGAACAGCGTGCTGAATACCGTGCCGTACCGCGTTAATGGTCATGAGATCAAGGACGTGGCGCGCTACAACGAATTGACCCTTACCGGGGTTTTACAGAAGTCGAGTAACGTCGGGGTTTCACGTTTGGCGTTAGCGATGCCCTCCTCAGCACTCGTAGATACTTACGCGCGCTTTGGACTGGGTAAACCGACCAATTTGGGGCTGGTCGGGGAAAGTAGTGGCTTATACCCTCAAAAACAACGGTGGTCTGACATAGAGAGGGCCACCTTCTCTTTCGGCTACGGGCTAATGGTAACACCGTTACAGTTAGCGCGAGTCTACGCAACCATTGGCAGCTATGGCATCAATCGCCCGCTGTCGATCACCAAAGTTGACCCGCCGGTGGCGGGTGAACGCGTTTTCCAGGAAGACCTGGTGAAAACGGTGATGCACATGATGGAAAGCGTTGCGTTGCCTGGCGGCGGTGGGGTTAAAGCTGCCATCAAGGGTTATCGTATCGCGATTAAAACCGGTACCGCTAAAAAGGTTGGGCCGGACGGACGCTACGTCAATAAATACATTGCTTACACGGCGGGTGTTGCACCTGCCAGTCGCCCTCGTTTTGCGCTGGTGGTGGTGATCAACGATCCCCAGGCCGGTAAATATTATGGTGGTGCGGTTTCTGCACCGGTGTTTGGCGCCATCATGGGCGGTGTATTACGTACCATGAACATCGAACCGGATGCGCTGCCGACAATTGATAAAGACGAGTTGGTGAAGAACAGAAGTGAGGAATCAAGTGACCGATCGTAACCTGCGCGATTTACTGGCCCCGTGGGTGCCGGGTGCGCCGGCGCGTCCACTCCGTGACATGACACTGGATAGCCGCGCTGCGGCTGCTGGCGATCTGTTTATCGCCGTGGCGGGCCATCATGCTGATGGACGTCGTTTTATTCCGCAGGCTATTGCTCAGGGCGTGGCGGCAGTGATCGCCGAAGCCGAGGGCGAAGCCAGCGATGGAGATATCCGCGAGATGCACGGCGTCCCGGTTATCTACCTGGCACAGTTGCAGCAGCGTCTCTCTGCACTGGCCGGACGCTTTTATCAGCAGCCTGCTGAAAAACTCAAATTAATCGGTGTTACTGGCACCAACGGAAAAACCACCACTACGCAACTGATGGCGCAGTGGGCCAATCTGCTGGGTGAAACCGGTGCCGTAATGGGCACGGTGGGTAATGGCTTATATGGCCAACTGGTGGCTACCGAAAACACCACCGGTTCCGCGGTAGATGTTCAACATGTGTTGAATGATTTGGTGGAGCAGGGTGCCACGCTGGCCGCGATGGAAGTCTCTTCTCACGGCCTGGTGCAGCATCGCGTGGCGGCACTGCCCTTCGCGGCTGCCGTATTCACCAACCTGAGCCGAGACCACCTCGATTATCATGGTGATATGCAGGGCTACGAAGCCGCCAAATGGCTGCTGTTCTCTGAGCATCAGGTTGGCGAAGCTATTATCAACGCCGATGACGACGTCGGACGCCGCTGGTTGGAAAAACTGCCGGATGCCGTTGCTGTCACCATGGCTGACAATCTGCAGCCGGGTTGTCGTGGACGCTGGTTGAAAGCCACTGCGGTGAATTATCACGATGGCGGCGCGCACATTCAGTTCAGCTCAAGCTGGGGAGACGGGGAATTTGATAGTCGTTTGATGGGCGCATTTAACGTCAGCAATTTGCTGCTGGCACTGGCCACCTTACTGACACTCGATTATCCGCTGGAGGCGCTGGTATCAAGCGCTGCTCAGCTGCAACCAGTATGCGGTCGCATGGAAGTATTCATGGCGCCAGAAAAACCCACGGTGGTGGTGGATTATGCTCACACCCCCGATGCGCTGGAAAAAGCGCTGGAAGCTGCCCGTCTGCACTGTAAAGGCAAGCTGTGGTGCGTGTTTGGCTGCGGCGGCGATCGTGACAAAGGCAAACGTCCGCTGATGGGCGCGATTGCCGAACAGTTCTCTGACATCGTGGTCATCACCGATGACAATCCGCGCAGCGAAGAACCTGCCGCGATTGTGAATGACATTCTGACTGGCTTGCTCGATCCCGGTCGCGCCCGCGTGGTCGCGGGACGTGCGCAAGCGGTCACTAACGCCGTGATGCAGGCCCATGCTGATGACATCGTATTAGTGGCCGGTAAAGGCCATGAAGATTATCAAATCATTGGCAACCGTCGTCTGGATTACTCCGATCGCGACACTGTCGCCCGTTTGCTGGGGGTGATGGCATGATCCCGGTTTCTCTCAAGACGCTGGCAGAAATCAGTGATGGTCAGCTGCTCGGCGCAGACTTGACGATAAATGACGTCACCAGCGACACGCGCAAAGTCACCAACGGCAGCCTGTTTGTGGCGCTAGTGGGTGAGCGTTTCGATGCACACGACTTTGCCAGCGATGCTATTGCTAACGGTGCCAAAGCGCTGCTGGTGAGTAAGCACTTGCCTTTAGATGTGCCGCAAGTGGTGGTGGCAGATACCCGCATTGCCTTTGGTCAGCTCGGCGCCTGGGTGCGCCAGCAGTCGAAGGCGCGCGTGGTTGCGCTGACCGGTTCATCCGGTAAAACCTCAGTCAAAGAGATGACTGCTGCGATTCTGCGCCAGTGCGGAGAAACGCTGTATACCGCTGGCAACCTGAACAACGACTTCGGCGTGCCGATGACGCTGCTGCGTTTGACCCCAGAACACGAGTACGCGGTGATTGAGCTGGGTGCCAATCATCAGGGCGAGATTGCTTACACCACCGATTTAGTGCGTCCCGAAACGGCGCTGGTGAATAACCTCGCTGCAGCGCATCTGGAAGGCTTTGGTTCACTGACCGGCGTGGCAAAAGCCAAAGGCGAAATTTTTGGTGGATTACCAGTACACGGGACTGCCATCGTCAATGCTGACAGCAACGACCTCGCTAACTGGCAGTCGCAGTTTGTCGATAAGACCCTGTGGCGCTTCTCGCCACAGCCGATGGCCGATGCAGAATTCCGCGCCAGCGAGATCGTGTTACGCGCCGACGCCACGCTGTTTACCTTGCATACTCCGCGCGGAGACATTGCTGTTGCACTGCCGCTGCCTGGTCGCCACAACATCGCGAACGCGCTTGCTGCTGCTGCGCTGGCACTGTCCGTTGATGCCCCGCTGAGCGCCATCCAAACCGGTTTGAAAACGCTGCAGCCCGTACCGGGGCGTCTGTTCCCTATTCGTCTGGCAGACAATCAACTGCTGCTGGATGACAGCTATAACGCCAACGTCGGTTCGATGACAGCAGCCGCACAGGTGCTGGGCGATATGCCGGGCTTCCGCGTGATGGTGGTGGGCGATATGGCGGAACTCGGCGATGAAGCCGAAGCTTGCCATCAGCAGGTAGGTGAAGCCGCCAAAGCAGCAGGTATTGATTGTGTTCTGAGTACCGGCACCTTGAGCCGGTTGATCGGTGAAAGCAGCGGCAAAGGTGAGCATTTCACCACTAAAGCCGAGCTGACTGAACGTTTACGCGCATTGCTGTCCCAACATCAGGACATCACTATTTTGGTTAAAGGCTCACGTAGCGCCGCCATGGAGCAGGTCGTCGAGAGCTTACAGGAGAAAGGAACATGCTAGTCTGGCTGGCCGAACATTTGGTCGCACTTTATTCCGGCTTTAACGTCTTCTCGTATTTGACGTTTCGCGCCATTGTCAGCCTGCTGACCGCTCTGTTCCTGTCGCTCTGGATGGGCCCACGTCTGATCGCCTGGCTGCAGAAACTGCAGATCGGTCAGGTGGTACGTAACGATGGCCCGGAATCGCACTTTAGTAAGCGCGGTACACCAACCATGGGCGGCATCATGATCCTCACCTCCATCACCGTGTCGGTGCTGATGTGGGCGTATCCCTCTAACCCGTATGTGTGGTGCGTGCTGGCGGTGCTGATTGGATTTGGCATCATCGGTTTTGTCGATGACTACCGCAAAGTGGTACGCAAAGACACCAAAGGCCTGATTGCCCGCTGGAAATATTTCTGGATGTCGGTGATCTCCCTTGGCGTGGCCTTTGCGCTTTACGCTGCGGGCAAAGGCACACCGGCCACACAGCTGGTGGTGCCGTTCTTTAAAGACATCATGCCGCAGCTGGGATTGTTCTATGTGCTGCTGGCTTACTTTGTGATTGTCGGCACCGGTAATGCGGTCAACCTGACCGATGGTCTGGATGGCCTGGCAATTATGCCCACCGTCTTCGTGGCGGCAGGCTTCGCTTTGGTCGCCTGGGCGACCGGTAACGTGAAGTTTGCGGAATATCTGCATATCCCGTATCTGCGCCACGCGGGTGAGCTGGTGATTGTCTGTACCGCGATTGTCGGTGCCGGTCTCGGCTTCCTGTGGTTCAACACCTACCCGGCTCAGGTCTTCATGGGCGATGTAGGTTCGCTGGCACTGGGTGGCGCGTTAGGTACCATCGCCGTGCTGCTGCGTCAGGAGTTTTTGCTGGTGATCATGGGCGGCGTGTTTGTGGTTGAAACACTGTCGGTGATCCTGCAGGTGGGATCGTTCAAGCTGCGCGGCCAACGCATTTTCCGCATGGCACCGATTCACCACCACTATGAATTGAAAGGCTGGCCGGAGCCGCGTGTCATCGTGCGCTTCTGGATTATTTCACTGATGCTGGTGCTGATTGGCCTGGCAACGCTGAAGGTACGTTAATCATGGCTGACTATCGGGGCAGAAAAGTCGTCATCATCGGATTAGGCATTACTGGCCTATCCTGTGTTGATTTCTTCCTCGCGCAGGGCGTGACGCCTCGCGTGATGGATACCCGTGTGTCTCCGCCAGGCCTGGATAAGTTGCCTGAAGCGGTTGAACGCTATGTGGGCGGTATCAACAGCGACTGGCTGCTGGCATCGGATTTAATTATTGCCAGCCCAGGTATCGCGCTGGCACATCCTGCATTGAGTGAAGCCGCGGATGCCGGTATTGAAATCGTTGGTGATATCGAACTGTTCTGCCGCGAAGCTCAGGCTCCGATTGTCGCCATCACCGGCTCGAACGGTAAAAGCACCGTCACCACGCTGGTGGGTGAAATGGCGCGTGCGGCGGGTTGGCAGGTTGGCGTTGGTGGCAATATCGGTTTACCGGCGTTAACCCTGCTGAAATCCCCGGCACAGTTATATGTGCTGGAACTTTCCAGCTTCCAGTTAGAAACCACCTACAGCCTGCAAGCGGCGGCCGCCACCATTCTCAACGTGACCGAAGATCATATGGATCGCTATCCGTTGGGCATGCAGCAGTATCGTGCGGCGAAATTGCGCATTTATGAAAATGCCCGCGTCTGCGTGGTCAATGCCGATGATGGTATGACCATGCCGGTTCGCGGTGTTGATGCACGCTGTGTGAGCTTTGGTATCAACCTTGGTGATTACCATCTGACTCAGCAGCAGGGCAGCACCTGGCTGCGTGTGAAGGGTGAAAAAGTATTGAACACCGACGAAATGACGTTGGTGGGGCAGCATAACTACACCAATACCCTGGCGGCGCTGGCGCTGGCAGATGCAGTCAATATCCCGCGCGCCTCCAGTCTGAAAGCGTTAACCACGTTCACCGGTTTGGCGCATCGTTTCCAGCTGGTGCATGAAGCCAATGGCGTGCGCTGGATTAATGACTCCAAAGCCACCAATGTCGGCAGTACTGAAGCGGCACTCAATGGTTTGCAGGTGAAAGGCACCTTGTGGCTGCTGATGGGCGGTGATGGCAAATCCGCTGACTTCAGTGCGCTGACGCGCTTTTTGCAGGGCGACAACGTGCGCATCTATTGCTTTGGTCGTGACGGCGATGCGCTCGCGGCGTTGCGCCCTGAGATCGCCACGCGCACAGAGACGATGCAGCAGGCCATGGAGCAGATTGCACCTCAGGTCAACGCGGGCGATATGGTGCTGCTGTCACCGGCCTGCGCCAGCCTTGACCAGTTCCGTAATTTTGAACAGCGCGGCGACATCTTCGCGCAACTGGCGAAGGAGTTGAGCTGATGCGCATTCCAGGTGCCAGTATTGCCAGCTTCCTCTCCGTTCGCTTACGCGATTGGGTGATGGGCGGCCGTGAAAATGATGATGCACCGCTGGTGCTGTACGACCGCACGCTGCTGTGGCTGACTTTCGGTTTGGCGATTATTGGCTTTGTGATGGTGACCTCAGCGTCGATGCCGGTTGGCCAGCGTCTTAACGAAGACCCGTTCTACTTCGCCAAGCGTGATGCATTTTATATCGCTTTGGCGGTGGGTATGGCGCTGGTGACATTGCGCGTGCCGATGGATTTCTGGCAGCGTTACAGCAACGTGATGCTGATGGCGTCTGTTGCTATGCTGCTGATTGTATTGGTCGTCGGCAGCTCGGTTAACGGTGCGTCGCGCTGGATTGCCCTTGGCCCACTGCGTATTCAGCCGGCCGAATTGTCCAAGCTTTCCCTGTTTTGCTATCTCGCCAGCTATCTGGTGCGCAAAGTGGAAGAAGTGCGTAACAACTTCTGGGGCTTTTGTAAGCCGATGGGCGTGATGGTGGTGTTGGCCGTGTTACTGCTGGCGCAACCGGATCTCGGAACTGTAGTTGTGCTGTTTGTGACGACGCTGGCGATGCTGTTCATCGCGGGTGCCAAAATGTGGCAGTTCCTGGCGATCATCGGCTCCGGTATTTTTGCCGTGGTGCTGCTGATCATCGCTGAACCCTATCGTATGCGCCGTGTGACCTCTTTCTGGAACCCATGGGAAGATCCGTTTGGCAGCGGCTATCAGCTGACCCAATCGCTGATGGCCTTCGGTCGTGGTGAATTCTGGGGCCAGGGTCTCGGCAACTCGGTGCAAAAACTCGAATATCTGCCGGAGGCACATACCGACTTTATCTTCTCCATCATTGGTGAAGAGTTGGGTTATGTCGGTGTGGTTTTGGCGCTGTTAATGGTATTCTTCGTCGCTTTTCGCGCGATGTCGATTGGTCGCCGTGCTCTGGAGATCGATCAGCGCTTTTCTGGCTTCCTCGCTTGCTCAATTGGCGTGTGGTTTAGCTTCCAGGCGCTGGTTAACGTCGGTGCGGCTGCAGGTATGCTGCCGACCAAAGGTCTGACATTGCCGCTGATCAGTTACGGTGGCTCAAGTCTGATCATCATGTCGACCGCCATCGTGTTTTTATTGCGCATTGATTATGAAACGCGTCTGGCAAAAGCGCAGGCGTTTACCCGAGGTGCTCGATGAGTAGCAAGCGGCTGATGGTGATGGCCGGCGGAACCGGCGGACATGTGTTCCCTGGTCTGGCGGTGGCACACCATCTGATCGAACAGGGCTGGCAGGTGCGCTGGCTCGGAACCGCTGACCGAATGGAAGCGGATTTGGTGCCGAAACATGGCATCGAAATTGAATTTATCCGCATTAGCGGTTTGCGCGGTAAAGGCGTTAAAGCGCAGTTACTGGCACCGGTACGCATCTTCAATGCATGGCGCCAGGCGCGTCGCATCATGAAGCGCTGGCAGCCGGACGTGGTGCTCGGCATGGGCGGATACGTTTCCGGTCCAGGTGGATTAGCCGCGTGGAGTTGCGGTATTCCCGTGGTGCTGCATGAGCAGAACGGTATTGCCGGGCTGACTAACAAGTGGCTGGCGAAAATTGCCACCAAAGTGATGCAGGCGTTTCCGGGCGCTTTCCCGAAAGCGGATGTGGTCGGTAACCCAGTGCGAACTGATGTGTTGGCACTGCCACTGCCTGCTGAACGATTGAGTGGACGCAGCGGTGCGATTCGTGTGCTGGTGGTCGGCGGAAGCCAGGGCGCACGTATCCTGAATCAGACAGTGCCGCAAGTGGCCGCAGAACTCGGTGATGCCATCACGATTTGGCATCAAAGCGGCAAAGGCGCGCTGGAGACGGTGCAACAGGCCTATCGCGATGCCGGACAGCCGCAGCACAAGGTCACCGAGTTTATCGATGATATGGCGGAAGCCTATGCCTGGGCCGATGTGGTGGTGTGTCGTTCGGGCGCATTGACGGTGAGCGAAGTGGCCGCCGCAGGTTTACCGGCGATCTTCGTGCCGTTTCAGCACAAAGACCGTCAGCAGTACTGGAATGCGTTGCCGCTGGAGCAAGCGGGCGCAGCCAAAATTTTCGAGCAGCCGCAATTTACCGCGACTGCAGTAGCGGACACGTTGCGCCATTGGGATCGCGCCACGCTGCTGGCGATGGCTGAGAAAGCCCGTCAGGTAGCGATTCCTGATGCAACCGATCGGGTTGCGCAGGAAGTGGCACGCGTCGCGAAGTAATTATTAGGTCGGTTTGACCGGCTGTACCTGAATGCAGGTACGAATGAGATCAACAGGTAATTGAGACAGATGAATACACAACAATTGGCAAAACTGCGTTCCATTGTGCCCGAGATGCGTCGCGTCCGGCACATTCACTTTGTTGGCATCGGTGGTGCTGGCATGGGCGGTATTGCCGAGGTGTTGGCGAACGAAGGTTATCACATCAGCGGTTCGGATCTGGCACCTAACCCGGTGACCCAGCATCTGGCCTCATTGGGTGCGACCATTTATTTCAACCATCGCCCGGAAAATGTGACGGATGCGAGCGTGGTAGTGGTGTCGACTGCTGTGGCACAGGACAATCCGGAGCTGGTAGCGGCACGCGAGCAGCGTATCCCGGTGATTCGCCGTGCAGAGATGCTGGCTGAGCTGATGCGCTTCCGTCATGGCATCGCGGTTGCCGGCACGCACGGCAAAACCACCACCACCGCGATGGTTACCAGTATTTATGCCGAAGGTGGCTTAGACCCAACTTTCGTCAATGGCGGCCTGGTGAAAGCTGCGGGCACACATGCGCGTTTGGGCACCAGCCGTTACCTGATTGCGGAAGCCGATGAGAGTGACGCGTCGTTCCTGCATCTGCAGCCGATGGTGGCGATTGTCACCAACATCGAAGCGGATCATATGGACACCTATCAGGGCGATTTCGAGAACCTGAAGCAGACGTTCATCAACTTCCTGCATAACCTGCCGTTCTACGGACGTGCGGTGATGTGCGTAGATGATGTGGTGATCCGCGATTTGATCCCACGCGTAGGCCGTCAGGTCACCACTTACGGTTTCAGTGATGACGCCGATGTGCGCATCGAAAACTATGAACAACGTGGCGCGCAGGGGCACTTTACCCTGATTCGTCAGGACAAGCCGGTGCTGAAAGTGACCCTGAATGCGCCGGGCCGTCACAATGCCCTAAATGCTGCTGCTGCGGTTGCAGTGGCGACTGAGGAAGGCATTGAAGATAACGCGATTCTGGCGGCACTGGAGAGCTTCCAGGGCACCGGTCGCCGCTTTGATGTGCTGGGCGAATTTGATACCGCAGCGGTCAATGGCAATCCAGGCAGCGCGATGCTGGTGGATGATTACGGTCATCACCCAACGGAAGTGGATGTCACTATCAAAGCCGCGCGTGCCGGCTGGCCAGAGAAAAAACTGGTAATGGTATTCCAGCCGCACCGTTACACGCGTACTCGTGACCTGTTTGATGACTTCGCGAATGTGCTGTCACAGGTCGATGTATTGCTGATGCTGGATGTCTATCCGGCCGGTGAAGCACCTATTCCAGGCGCGGATAGCCGTTCACTGTGCCGCGCGATTCGCAGTCGTGGCAAGGTCGACCCGATTCTGGTCTCTGAGCACGATGCGTTGCCGGAAGCGCTGGCGCCACTGCTGTCAGGCGATGATCTGGTGATCGTTCAGGGCGCCGGCAATATCGGCAAAATCGCCCGCAAGTTGGCTGAAAGTGAATTGCAGCCAGCAGCAAAAACGGAGGCCCGTCATGGCTGAGAAAGTTGCCGTCCTGATGGGCGGAACCTCGGCAGAGCGTGAAGTGTCGCTGATGTCGGGCAGTGCGGTGTTAGCTGGTCTGCGTGAGATGGGCATTGATGCGCACGGCGTGGATACCCGTGATGTGTCGGTGCTGGATCTTAAAGCGCAGGGCTTTGATAAAACCTTTATCGCTCTGCACGGTCGCGGCGGTGAAGATGGCACGCTGCAGGCGGTGCTGGAGTTCCTCCAGTTGCCGTATACCGGCAGCGGCGTGATGGCTTCGGCGATCACCATGGATAAACTGCGCAGCAAATTGCTGTGGCAGGGCAGGGGACTGCCTTCAGGCAAATTCGTCTGGTTGACGCGTCAGCAGCAGGAGCAGGGTTTAGACGCACAAACGCAGGCTGCCATTGATGCGCTCGGGCTGCCGCTGTTTGTGAAGCCAAGCTGTGAAGGTTCAAGTGTCGGCATCAGCCGTGTGAACACGTTAGAAGCCTTGCCTGCAGCGCTTGATGAAGCGTTTCGCCACGATAATGACGTGTTGATTGAGGCTTTCCTGAGCGGTGCGGAATATACCGTTGGCATCTTGGGTGATGAAATTCTGCCTTCAATCAGAATTAAAACCGCCAGCGAGTTCTATGACTATGAAGCTAAATACATTTCTGACGATACTGAATACTTCTGTCCAAGTGGTTTGAGTGCCGATCAGGAAGCAGAATTGAAGACGCTGGTATGGGCAGCATGGCGTGCACTGGGTTGCAGCGGCTGGGGACGCGTCGATGTGATGACCGATGGTGAGGGGAAATTCCAGCTGCTGGAAGTGAATACCTCACCAGGCATGACCAGCCACAGTCTGGTGCCGATGGCCGCAAAGCAGGCGGGATACAGTTTCCCGCAGCTGGTGGCACGTATTCTGGAGCTGGCTGACTGATATGTCTCAGGCGGCGATACGTGTACGAAATCGCGAACCCCAGGAGCGCGCGCGCACCGGGCGTAGCAACGGTGCCCGACTGTTTGGCGTCGTGTTCCTGCTGATAGTGTTGGGCATCATGGCCGCCGGTGGGTTGGTGGTGCTGAAGTGGATGAATGATGCGTCGCGCTTACCGCTTTCGAAGCTGGTGGTAACCGGGGAAACGCATTACACCACGCATGATGACATTCGCCAGGCCATTTTGTCGCTTGGCGCACCCGGCACGTTTATGTCGCAGAACGTGGACATCATTCAACAGCAGATTGAGCGGTTACCGTGGATTAAACAGGTCAGTGTGCGTAAGCAGTGGCCTGATGAGCTGAAGATAAACCTCGTGGAGTATGTTCCGGTGGCACGATGGAACGACTCGCACATGGTGGACGCCGATGGCGTCTCCTTCAGCGTCCCGGCCAGTCATATCGGCAAAGAGACCATGCCGATGTTGTATGGTCCGGAAGGCAGTGAAACAGAGGTGTTGGCGGGCTATCACACCATGAGTGATGTGCTCAAAGCCGGCAAGTTTACCCTGAAGGTCGCGTCGATGACGGCGCGGCGCTCGTGGCAGTTAGTGACCAGCGACGATGTGCGCATCGAGCTGGGACGCAGCGAAACCATGAAGCGTCTGAACCGTTTTATTGAGCTCTATCCGGAGCTGCTGCAGCAGGGCCAGAGTCAGAACAAGCGCATTACCTATGTCGATTTGCGCTACGACTCCGGTGCCGCAGTAGGCTGGGCAGCGGCCCCGCTGGAGCCACAGGACAGTAATCAGCAACAAAACCAGGCACAGGCTAAACCACAATGATCAAGGCAACGGACAGAAAACTGGTAGTAGGACTTGAAATCGGCACCGCGAAGGTTGCCGCCCTGGTTGGGGAAATTCTGCCTGATGGTATGGTCAACATTATTGGGGTGGGCAGCTGCCCGTCTCGCGGTATGGATAAAGGCGGCGTAAATGACCTTGAGTCGGTGGTGAAATGCGTTCAACGCGCCATCGACCAGGCTGAACTGATGGCTGATTGCCAGATTTCGTCGGTTTACCTTGCTTTATCGGGCAAACATATCAGTTGTCAGAACGAAATCGGGATGGTTCCGATTTCGGAAGAGGAAGTGACTCAGGATGATGTAGAGAACGTGGTACATACGGCGAAATCCGTACGCGTTCGCGATGAACATCGTATCCTGCATGTTATTCCTCAGGAATATGCCATCGATTATCAGGAAGGTATCAAGAATCCGGTGGGACTTTCCGGCGTGCGTATGCAGGCGAAAGTGCACTTGATCACCTGCCACAATGATATGGCGAAAAATATTGTTAAAGCCGTTGAACGTTGCGGCCTGAAAGTTGACCAACTGATTTTTGCCGGACTGGCATCCAGTTTTTCAGTTCTGACTGAAGATGAACGTGAGCTGGGAGTCTGTGTTGTTGACATCGGTGGCGGTACAATGGATATCGCGGTTTACACCGGCGGTGCGCTGCGTCACACCAAAGTGATCCCTTATGCAGGGAATGTGGTGACCAGTGATATCGCCTATGCCTTCGGCACACCGCCAACCGATGCGGAAGCGATCAAAGTACGCCATGGTTGTGCACTGGGTTCGATTGTTGGCAAAGACGAAAACGTCGAAGTGCCAAGTGTCGGTGGACGTCCACCACGCAGTCTGCAACGTCAAACGCTGGCAGAAGTGATTGAGCCGCGTTACACCGAACTGCTGAATCTGGTGAATGACGAGATTCTGCAACTGCAGGAGCAACTGCGTCAGCAGGGCGTGAAACACCACCTGGCGGCGGGCATCGTGCTGACCGGTGGCGCAGCACAGATTGAAGGTTTGGCCGCTTGCGCCCAGCGTGTGTTCCACACACAGGTGCGAATTGGTCAGCCCCTTAACATCACCGGCCTGACGGATTATGCGCAGGAGCCGTATTACTCAACTGCAGTCGGTCTGCTGCATTACGGCAAAGAGTCACATATGAACGGTGATGCAGAAACGGAAAAACGTGCTTCAGTGGGCAACTGGTTTAAACGTATCAATAGCTGGCTGAAGAAAGAGTTTTAATTTTTGAAAAAAGGAGATCATGCAGGCAATGTTTATGATCTCCAGGCGACAGGCACATAACGGAGAGAAATCATGTTTGAACCTATGGAATTAACCAATGACGCGGTGATTAAAGTCATCGGCGTCGGCGGCGGCGGCGGCAACGCCGTAGAGCACATGGTACGCGAGCGTATCGAAGGTGTAGAATTCTTCGCTGTAAACACCGACGCGCAAGCGTTGCGTAAGACAGCGGTTGGCCAGACGATCCAGATCGGGACCGGCATCACCAAGGGTCTCGGTGCGGGTGCAAACCCGGAAGTGGGTCGCACCTCAGCTGAGGAAGATCGTGAAGCATTGCGTTCTGCGCTGGAAGGGGCTGACATGGTGTTTATCGCTGCAGGCATGGGCGGCGGTACCGGTACCGGTGCAGCGCCAGTCGTGGCGGAAGTAGCAAAAGATTTGGGTATCCTGACCGTTGCGGTGGTGACTAAGCCCTTCAACTTCGAAGGCAAAAAGCGTATGGCTTTTGCTGAACAGGGTATCGCTGAGCTGTCTAAGCATGTCGATTCACTGATCACCATCCCGAACGACAAGCTGTTAAAAGTGCTGGGTCGCGGTATCTCTCTGCTGGATGCATTTGGTGCAGCCAACGACGTACTGAAAGGTGCGGTGCAGGGTATCGCCGAGCTGATTACTCGCCCAGGCTTGATGAACGTTGACTTCGCGGACGTGCGTACCGTGATGTCAGAAATGGGTTACGCCATGATGGGTTCCGGCGTAGCGTGCGGTGAAGACCGTGCCGAAGAAGCAGCCGAAATGGCGATCTCCAGCCCACTGCTGGAAGATATCGACCTGTCTGGCGCGCGCGGCGTGCTGGTCAACATCACTGCTGGCTTTGACCTGCGTCTGGATGAGTTCGAAACCGTGGGTAACACCATCCGCGCCTTCGCCTCTGATAACGCGACCGTTGTTATCGGTACGTCTCTGGATCCAGAGATGAACGACGAACTGCGCGTGACCGTGGTTGCGACGGGTATTGGCATGGACAAGCGTCCAGAAATCACGCTGGTGACCAACAAACCAGCTTCGCAGCCAGTGATGGATCATCGCTACCAGCAGCACGGCATGGCGCCGTTGCCGCAGGAGCAGAAGCCGGCAGCGAAAGTGGTCAACGACCAGCCAGCATCGTCCAATAAAGAGCCAGATTATCTTGATATTCCAGCCTTCCTGCGTAAACAGGCAGACTAAGAATATCCTGAGAATTGGGATTCTCCGCTCTTTGTGCTAAAGTATTCGCCCGCTGGTAATTTATACTGGCGGTCGGATGGGTAATATTGCGAGATAATGCGATGATCAAACAAAGGACATTAAAACGTATTGTTCAGGCGACGGGTGTCGGTTTACATACCGGCAAGAAAGTCACACTGACCTTACGCCCTGCGTCGGCTAATACCGGGGTCATCTATCGTCGCACTGACTTGAATCCACCGGTTGATTTCCCGGCTGATGCAAAATACGTGCGCGACACCATGCTGAGTACTTGCCTGGTGAATGATGAAGGCGTGCGTATTTCGACGGTTGAACACCTGAATGCTGCATTGGCAGGTCTGGGTATCGACAACATTATTGTTGAAGTTGATGCGCCAGAAATCCCGATTATGGATGGCAGTGCCGCGCCTTTTGTCTACTTGCTGATGGATGCAGGCGTCGAAGAGCTGAACAGTGCGAAGAAATTCGTACGCGTTAAGCAGACGGTGCGTGTTGAAGATGGCGATAAGTGGGCCGAGATCAAACCTTATAATGGTTTCTCACTCGACTTTACTATCGACTTCAAACATCCGGCAATTGACTCAAGCTCGCAGCGTTACCAGCTGAACTTCTCGGCTGAGGCGTTTGTTCGCCAAATCAGTCGTGCGCGCACCTTTGGTTTTATGCGTGAAATCGAATATCTGCAGTCTAAAGGCCTGTGCCTGGGCGGTAGCTTAGATTGTGCGATTGGTCTTGATGATTTCCGCGTACTCAACGAAGACGGCCTGCGCTTTGAAGATGAGTTCGTTCGTCACAAAATGCTGGACGCGATCGGCGATCTGTTCATGTGTGGCCACAACGTGATTGGCGCATTCTCTGCGTTCAAATCAGGTCATGCATTAAACAATAAATTGCTGCAAGCGGTGTTGGCGAAGCAGGAAGCCTGGGAATGGGCAACCTTCGAAGACGAAGCTGAACTGCCACTGGCATTCAAAGCACCAAATTTAGTCCTGGCGTAAGTCAGTCATAAAAACGGCAGCTCTCCCTGACACCCTCTCCGGTCAGTGGAAGCTGCCGTTTTTTATTGCCAGTTTTTCATTCCTGCAAGACCGCTCTCAATTCTCTGCCATCACTGGCGAAAGCCTGTACAAATAAACGTGAAATCCCCCGTAAGCCCTTTAATCACTGGTGTCCTGGCCCCACATAAGTGCTATTATCTGGCGCTCATATGAGCAGGTTCGCGGATAACCGCAACGGCTTCATTACTTTATTTAACTGTGGACAGGTTGTGATCGGGATTTTCTCACGCTGGCGACAATTAGGCAGACGCTACTTCTGGCCTCATCTCTTATTAGGGATGGTGGCGGCCAGCTTGGGCTTGCCTGCCTGTGCGCAAAGCGCGGAATCCACAGCGACAGATTCACCAATCAGCAGTCTGTTTGTTGGCAATGTTGTTCATTTCGATCATTTAATCCGTCTGCAGGAAAGTGCTCGTCGACCTAATTTCAATGTCGATTACTGGCATCAGCATGCTATTCGCACTGTGATCCGCCATCTTTCCTTTAGCATGACGCCCCCAACTGAAGCGGAAGCTGCGCAAGCTGTCCCATTGGCGGCACAAAAGCTGGCGTTAATCGATTCGTTGCAGGCGCTACTTACGTCGCCAGCACAGCCCGCAATTGCTTTAGAGCCGCAGGAAACACTGCGTCATCGCGAACCTCAAATTCACACTTCTGCTGACTGGCAGGCTGCTATTCATGGCATCCGCGCCGGGCCTGCCATTGCTTAACAGCTAACGATTTTCCACATCCTGTTTTAGATTTTCCAGACCGTATGAATACGGCTGAATTGAGAAAAATTTATCATGTTAATCAAATTGTTAACCAAAGTCTTTGGCAGCAGTAACGATCGTACTCTGCGCCGCATGCGCAAAATTGTCGATGTCATCAATAAGATGGAGCCAGATTTCGTCAAGCTCTCGGATGACGAACTGAAAGCCAAAACCGACCTGTTTCGTGAGCGTCTGAAGAAAGGTGAAAGCCTTGAAAGCCTGATTCCAGAAGCCTTTGCTACGGTGCGTGAAGCCAGTAAGCGTGTGTTTGGTATGCGCCACTTTGATGTGCAGCTGATTGGCGGCATGGTGCTGAATGAGCGTTGCATCGCGGAGATGCGTACCGGTGAAGGTAAAACCTTAACCGCAACATTGCCTGCTTACCTGAACGCACTGAGCGGCAAAGGCGTGCACGTGGTGACGGTGAACGACTATCTGGCACAGCGTGATGCGGAAAACAACCGTGCGCTGTTTGAGTTCCTTGGTCTGTCTATCGGCATTAACCTGCCAAACATGCCAGCGGTAGCGAAACGCGCCGCTTACGCTGCAGATATCACCTACGGTACTAACAACGAATACGGCTTCGATTACCTGCGCGACAATATGGCGTTCAGCCCGGAAGAACGCGTCCAGCGTAAACTGCACTACGCGTTGGTGGATGAGGTGGACTCCATCCTGATCGATGAAGCGCGTACGCCGTTAATCATCTCCGGTCCTGCCGAAGATAGCTCCGAGCTGTACACCAAAGTGAATAAGATCATTCCTCACCTGGTGCGCCAGGAGAAGGAAGACTCAGAAACCTTCCAGGGTGAAGGCGACTTCTGGGTCGATGAGAAAGCGCGTCAGGCTCATATGAGCGAGCGCGGTCTGGTAAAAGTCGAAGAGCTGCTGGTGAGCCAGGGCATTATGGAAGAAGGTGAGTCACTTTACTCGCCAACCAACATCATGCTGATGCACCACGTAACGGCGGCGTTGCGTGCGCATGCGCTGTTTACTCGCGATGTCGATTACATCGTGAAAGATGGCGAAGTGATCATCGTCGATGAGCACACCGGCCGTACCATGCAGGGTCGTCGCTGGTCTGATGGTTTGCATCAGGCTGTTGAAGCCAAAGAAGGCGTGGAAATCCAGAACGAGAACCAGACGCTGGCTTCCATCACCTTCCAGAACTACTTCCGTATTTACGAAAAACTGGCCGGTATGACCGGTACAGCCGATACCGAAGCGTTTGAATTTAGCTCGATCTATAAACTCGATACCATCGTGGTGCCAACCAACCGTCCGATGGTGCGTAAAGATATGGCTGACCTGGTCTATATGACCGAGAAAGAGAAGATCGACGCGATTATCGAAGACATCCGTGCCTGTACCGCCAACGGTCAACCGGTGCTGGTGGGTACCATTTCGATTGAGAAATCAGAAGTGGTCTCTAACGAACTGACGCGCGCCGGTATTAAACACAGCGTGCTGAACGCCAAGTTCCACGCCAGCGAAGCGGACATCGTGGCGCAAGCGGGTCAACCTGCTGCCGTCACCATCGCGACCAACATGGCAGGTCGTGGTACCGATATCGTGTTGGGTGGTAGCTGGCAGGCCGAAGTGGCGGCGCTGGATGAACCCTCAGAAGAGCAGATTCAGGCGATCAAAGAGGCGTGGAAACTGCGTCACGATGCAGTACTGGCATCGGGCGGTCTGCACATTATCGGTACTGAGCGTCACGAATCACGTCGTATCGATAACCAGCTGCGCGGTCGTGCCGGTCGTCAGGGTGATGCCGGTTCATCACGCTTCTACCTGTCAATGGAAGATGCGTTGATGCGTATCTTTGCTTCGGATCGTGTGTCTAACATGATGCGTAAACTGGGCATGAAGCCAGGCGAAGCGATTGAGCATCCATGGGTCACCAAAGCCATTGCCAATGCACAGCGTAAAGTGGAAAGCCGTAACTTCGACATCCGTAAGCAGCTGCTGGAATACGATGATGTGGCCAACGATCAGCGTCGCGCTATCTACAGTCAGCGTAATGAACTGCTGGATGTGTCTGATGTGTCTGAAACCATCAACAGCATCCGTGAAGATGTGTTCAAGGCCACCATCGACACCTACATTCCACCGCAGTCGTTGGAAGAGATGTGGGATATTCCGGGCCTTGAAGAGCGTCTGCGCAACGATTTCGATCTGGATCTGCCGATTGCAGAATGGCTGGATAAAGAGCCGGACCTGCATGAAGAAACGCTGCGTGAACGTATCATGAGCCGTGCGCATGAAAACTACGCGTCGAAAGAAGAAGTGGTTGGCGCCGAAATGATGCGTAACTTCGAAAAAGGCGTGATGCTGCAAACGCTGGATTCACTGTGGAAAGAGCATCTGGCGGCGATGGATTATTTACGTCAGGGCATCCATCTGCGTGGCTATGCGCAGAAAGATCCGAAGCAGGAATACAAGCGCGAGTCCTTCTCGATGTTCGCCGCCATGCTGGAGTCACTGAAGTATGAAGTGATCAGCACCCTGAGCAAAGTGCAGGTGCGCATGCCGGAAGAAGTCGAGGCGATGGAACAGCAACGCCGTGAAGAGGCTGAGCGCCTGGCACAGCAGCAACAGCTGAGCCACGTTGATGACGAAACCGCAGCTGCCGCGGCCCTGGCTGCACAGGGTGGGGAGCGCAAAGTAGGGCGCAACGATCTGTGCCCATGCGGTTCCGGTAAGAAATACAAACAGTGTCACGGCCGCCTGGCCTGATAAATGAGGAGCCTTCGGGCTCCTTTTTCTTTTGGCAGTCGCCACAGAGTTAACATTGCCTGACGACTGCATTACTATCAGCGCTCATTAATTAAAAGCGGAATTCAGCTTATGAAACACCTGCAAGTCGCAGTGGGCATCATTCGCAATGCCAGCCGTCAGATCTTCCTTGCCCAGCGCGCGGCGAGCTCCTACATGGCGAATAAATGGGAGTTTCCTGGCGGAAAAATTGAACAGAATGAAACTGCTGAACAAGCGTTAAAACGCGAGTTAATGGAAGAGACCGGCATTGAAGTGACAGGCGCGAAAGCGATTGGTTTGGCCGATCATAGCTATGACGATCTGCGCGTCACATTGCACTTCTTCCTGGTGGAAGGATGGAACGGTGAGCCGTACGGCCGTGAAGGACAACCACAGCGTTGGGTGGAACAGCGCGATTTGGTTGCGGAAGAGTTTCCTCCTGCCAACCACGAACTCATCGCTCGCCTGGTGGCTGACGAAATTTAAGCGAAGGGGCGTAAGCCCCTTATCTCTTATTAATGCTGTTCTTCGCTCCAGTCATCGCTGTCGGTCAGATCGCTATCGCTGGGAATGCGCTTCTCTTCGGCGGCCCATTCGCCCAGATCAATCAACTGGCAGCGCTTGCTACAAAACGGGCGCCATGGGCTTAGTTCATCCCACATCACATCTTTACCGCAGTTGGGACAAGGTACGGTAATCATCTCTTCCTGCATAACAACCTCAACAACACGCTAATTCAAAATTCAATCGGGCTGGCACTTCACCGCGTTCGCTGTCCAGTGGCAGGAAACGAATGGCATAACGGCTTTTATGGCCTGAGACCTGCGGGTACAACGCATCTTCAAGGGTGAGCTGGAGACGCAACAAATCCGAACCTTCGGCATTATCCTGATAAAAACCGTTCAGGCTGGTTTGATGGCGAAACACGCCTGACTGACGCACCAAATCAAGGATCATGGTCAGGCTGTTGCGCAGCGGGACCAGTGATGCCAGCCAACCGTTAACCTGCGTATCCCGCAGGGACTGCTGCTGGTGCAGCCAGATATGCAGACTCGGCAAGTCAAAACTGCAGCAGCCTCCAGGAATGCTCAAGCGCTGACGTACCAATCCAATCAAACGATCTTCGCGCAACTGCTGGCCCATACGCGGTGCCGCATTCAGCTCGCTGGATTGTTGCTTCAATCGGTCACGCAGGCTACTGACGGTGTGTTCGTCCACACCTGGCACATCAAGCCAGGCGCGCAGTTTCTGCTGCTGACGTTCCAGCTCTTTTAACAACTCGGTGCGCATATCGCCGCGTTCAAAGATATCTAACAGATCGCCAATGATGCGGAATACACCTAGGGCAGAGACGGAATTCACCACGGGCACCGTTTCATGCAGTTGGTTGAGTAAAAACTCCACGCGCAGCCAGGTGCGCATCTTCTCATTCAGCGGGTGTTCAAACAGAACGACTGTACTCATGATGTTAATCCTGTCCGGTTGCTGCCAGGCGTAAATAACGCTGGTGAAGTTCAGCAACGCGCGGTAACGCCTGATCGGGCGAACCACTATTATCGATGATGTCATCCGCACAGGCCAGGCGCTGCTCGCGGCTGGCCTGTGCGGCAAGAATTTTTTTTGCCTGGCTAAGCGTGATGCCATCACGCTGCTGAGTGCGCTGCAACTGCGTAGTTTCATCCACATCGACCACCAGAACCCGATTTGCCTGATGCTGTAACCCGTTTTCGACCAACAGCGGCACCACCCATAATACATAGGGTGAAGTTGCCAGTAATTTTAGCTGCTGCGTACGGGCATTGATAAGAGGATGAAGCAGCTGATTTAGCCAGTTTTTCTCTTTTGGCTGTTGAAAAATAATCTCGCGCAACCGTGCGCGATATAACGCTCCCTCGGCGGTCAATATTGACTCACCATGGCGTTTAACGATCGCCTGTAGGGCAGGTGAACCGGGTTCAACCACTTCGCGCGCAATCACATCTGCGTCAATGATATCAACGCCCAGCGCGGCGAATGCGTTGGCAATGGTGCTTTTACCACTGCCAATTCCTCCGGTGAGCGCAACGGTAAAAGGCATAGCGTTCTCTCAAAATTGTCTTGATTGGGCGACCGTCAGCCGCAATAAGATGAGAGCATGATCACAATCAATTTTCTCAGCTAAATTTAAGGGATTGTAGCCTAAATAAAGTGAAATTCGCAGTCTTGTCGTGGAACGAATGGCGCGTATGATAACGACACTGGAGCCGTGAGCGCTACCCGAACTGCGGTTCGTCGTCACTAACCAGGACACTCAGCTATGCGTATTGAAGAAGATTTAAAACTGGGCTTTAAAGATGTTTTGATCCGCCCCAAACGCTCTACCCTGAAAAGCCGTTCTGAGGTTGAACTCGAACGCACCTACACTTTCAAGCATTCAGGTCTGAACTGGACCGGCGTACCGATAATTGCCGCCAATATGGACACCGTGGGCACATTCACCATGGCTGAAGCACTGGCGGGCTTCAATGTCCTGACGGCAGTGCATAAACATTACAGCGTGGAAGCCTGGCAGGCATTTATCCAGCGCGTGCCGGCTGCAGTGCTTGGGCATGTGATGGTGTCATCCGGTACCTCCGAAGCCGATTTCGTTAAGCTCGCCGCAATTCTCGCCTTATCGCCACAGCTCAATTTCATCTGCATTGATGTTGCCAACGGTTACTCCGAGCACTTTGTTGAATTCCTGCAGCGAGTGCGTGAAAGTTTCCCAGGCAAAACCATCTGTGCGGGTAATGTGGTCACCGGTGAGATGGTCGA
This sequence comes from Erwinia sp. S63, assembly GCF_016625195.1. Classification (GTDB taxonomy): domain Bacteria; phylum Pseudomonadota; class Gammaproteobacteria; order Enterobacterales; family Enterobacteriaceae; genus Pantoea. The sequence goes on along the minus strand of NZ_JACVUP010000008.1, from coordinate 110,232 downwards.
GGAGTTGATTCTCTCTGGCGCGGATATCGTCAAAGTCGGCATTGGCCCCGGTTCTGTTTGCACCACGCGTGTAAAAACCGGCGTCGGTTACCCGCAATTGTCTGCGGTGATTGAGTGTGCCGATGCGGCGCACGGCCTTGGCGGGCAGATTGTCAGCGATGGCGGTTGTTCAGTGCCGGGGGATATCGCAAAAGCTTTCGGCGGCGGTGCAGATTTTGTCATGCTTGGCGGCATGCTGGCGGCGCACGATGAGTGCGAAGGAAACATCGTCGAAGAGCAGGGCGAGCAGTTTATGTTGTTTTATGGCATGAGCTCTGAATCCGCCATGAAACGCCATGTCGGTGGAGTCGCCCAGTATCGTGCAGCAGAAGGGAAAACCGTTCGCCTGCCGCTGCGTGGCCCGGTGGAAGAGACCGTGAAGGATATCCTCGGAGGCCTGCGTTCGGCCTGCACCTACGTGGGTGCAGAACGCCTTAAAGAGCTGACAAAGCGCACCACGTTTATTCGTGTGGCGGAACAGGAAAATCGGGTATTCACACGCTGATGGCTGATGGCTGATGGCTGATGGCTGATGGCTGATGGCTGATGGCTGAAGGCTGAAGGCTGAAGGCTGAAGGCTGAAGGCTGAAAGTTGAAGGCTAATAGCTAATAGCTAATAGTCGAAGTTTGGCGTTTGATGGCAGGTGCGCACCGCGCGCACCTGCTAACGAATGGCATCGCCTAAACCAAATACCGGAAGGTACATGGCAATCACCAAGGTCCCGACAATCCCACCGATCACCACCATCATCAAGGGTTCAAGCGAAGCCGCCAGTGCATCAGCTCGCATCAGCGTTTGTGCTTCATGCCACTCCGCTAAGCGTGCCAGCATGACATCCAGCGCCCCCGCTTCCTCACCGACCCGGATTAGCTGTGCACAGAGGGCGGTGAAAAGCGCCTGATGCTGCATCGCCTGATGCAGGGGTGAACCACCAGCGATATGCCGCTGCAATGCGATAATCGCTTCACGCCATAGGGGCGAACTCAGCGTGACCTCAACGGCTTGCAGACTTTGTAGCAAGGTGAGCCCGGCCTGCTGCGTCAATTGCAGAATGGCGTAAATCTGGCTGAGCTGCCCACCGCGCCAGAGTGTTGAAAGTAACGGCAGGCGCAATAGCCAGCGATGGACACGTATTTGCCAGTGCACGGAACCACGGTAAAGCCACCTTGCGCCGAACATAAAGCACATCATCGTCAGTGTCAGCGGTAACGCAGCCTGTTGTAAAAACGCGGACAGACTCATCACAGCGGCGGTGAAGGCGGGCAGTGGTGCATCAAAACTGGCATACACCGAGACAAATTCGGGCAGTACAAACAGCAACATGCCTGCACTCACTGCCAGCGCCACCAGCAAGATAAACAGGGGATAGCGCAGAGCTTTAACCACTTTCTGCCGCAGATGCTGTTGCTTACTCTGTTGTAAAGCTAACTGGCGGCAGCACTCGTCAAGCTGCCCCGTCAGTTCCCCCACTTCCATTAATGCTGGAAACAGTGCGGGGAAGATCTGCGGCCAGGCGCGGAGCGCGGATGAAAAAGCCTCTCCTGCCATCACCCGGCGTTGCAATTCGTTAAGCAGCACGCGCCAGCCAGCATGCGGGTGCCCATCAGCCAGCAATGTCAGACTCTCCGCCAGCGGCAATCCTGCCTTGAGCAAGGTCGCCAACTGGCGAACCAGGTCAATTTTTTGCTGCCACTTCCAGTCACGCGTGCGCCAGCATTTCCCACGCTGCCAGCTGACTGGCAGCATCCCGCGCTCTGAAAGTTGCTGGAGAAGCGCATCCTGAGTGGACACGAGTGAACTCCCCTCCACTAATGCGCCCTGCGTGTCCAGCGACTGCCAGCGATAATGGTAAAGATTAGCCATCCCCCAATCCCACAACCCGCTGGACTTCTTCAAAGGAGGTGTCACCGCGACTTACGGCCTCCAGCCCGGCGGCGAGCAACGTTTTCATGCCGCCTTCACTGGCCAGTGCAATGATGTGCTCCAGCGGCATATCGGCTGAAATCGCGTTCTGTAATTTGTTGCTTATCGGCAGCACCTCAAACAACGCCAGGCGGCCGTAATAGCCCGAGAAGCAGTGGTCACAACCTGGAGCACGCCAGGTTTGTAAGGTGCCAGGCCAGATGTCGTGTGGCAGATGTGCAATGGCCTGCGCTGGCTGGCGGCAGTGCTCGCAGAGCCGTCGAACCAGACGCTGCGCGATGACTAACTGTAATGCCGGGCCGAGCAGGTAACCGGGAATATCCATCTGTCGCAGACGCGTTAGCGTTTCCGCCGTCGAATTAGTGTGCAATGTTGATAGCACCAGATGTCCGGTCTGCGCCGCTTTTACTGCAATACTCGCAGTTTCAGCATCGCGGATTTCACCCACCATAATCACATCCGGATCCTGTCGCAGCAGAGCCCGCAGAACACGATTAAAATCGAGCCCGCTCCGCGGTTGGATTTGCGTCTGGTTGATGCCCTCTAAGGGAATTTCAACAGGATCTTCCACGCTGCACACATTTTTATCCGGCACATTAAGAGCGCTCAGCCCGCTGTAAAGGGTGAAGGTTTTACCGCTGCCGGTAGGCCCGGTGACCAGTATCAGTCCCTGAGGTTTAGCCAGCGCCTGCTTGAGTAACCGCAGTTGAGCGATCGGCATGCCGAGTTTATCCAGCGTGATCGCGCTGTTTTCACTTTGCAGCAGTCCCACCACGGCTTTCTCTCCGTGGCTGATGGGTAAGGTCGAGAGGCGAAACGCGGCTTGTTGATCATCAATGTCGAGGGTGAATTGCCCATCTTGTGGCAAGCGACGCTCGGCGATATCCAGTCCACCGAGGATTTTCAGTCTGGCAAGCACCGCAGCCGTGGGTGCATCTGGCAAATGTGACAGCTTGTGCAGGACGCCATCAATACGCAATCGCACGCGTAACCCCTGCTGCTGAGGTTCAAAATGTACGTCAGAAGCACGGCGCTGGATCGCCTGACGCAAAATCTGCTCAACGGCATTAATTGCTGTTTCGGTGGCGACCGGTTCGTGTGAGGTCGGTGAGTCATCCGGTTTGTGCAGTAGCTGCTCCAGTCGTGCCGCCGGCCAGCACTCGACTTCCACTTTGCACTGGCTGGCGAATTGCAGGGCTTCCAGTAGCAGTGGATCGGGCGTTTCCGCTACCGCAACGCGCAGAGATGTGGCGTCATGCTGAAGCATCACCGCCTGGTAACGTGCGCATAAGGTCTGAATCGGGGTATTGGGCTGTGCCATCAGTAAGTGTCCTTATCGGTGAAGCGGAACTGTTCAAGACAGCTGTCGCGCAGACTGGCATTGGTGCTGGTGCAACTGCGTTGCCAATCCAGCGTGCCTTCCGTGGTGTTCCAGATAGGTGTCATTTCTACACTCAACCCGGTAAGACTCTCCTGACCCGTTAAGGTGATGGCGCCATTCACGACGCTTAGCGAGGCCACATAGCGTGAACCTTTGGCAGCAGGAATGCCGCCTGCACCCGCCTGGCATTGAGTGGGGCCGCCACGTTCAATCGCGCAGAGTTCTACGGCAGTTTTATACGGCACCATGGTTTGCAGCATGTCAGTGAGCGCAGCGCGTTGCAGATAATTTTGGTAGCTGGGCAGGCCAATCGCGCTCAGGATGGCCACGATGCCAATCACAATCATCAGTTCGATAAGGGTAAAACCCCGTTGTTTTTCCATCGTCAGGCTCCTTGTTGTGGAGCGGCTACGGTAAAAAACGGCGTCTGAAAACGATAGTGAGACGGTTTAATGCTGGAAAGCAGGATGCAATGAATCGCTGCGTTTGCAAAAGAGGTATCAGTAAACAGGAAGGCGACTCACAAACCGCCGCGCAATTGCGGCGGTAAGAGGCAGGATTTAGTTGTCGCGAAAGCGCATGGAGAGATCCATGGCGCGCACGTGCTTGGTCAATGCACCCACGGACACGAAGTCGACGCCGGTTTTGGCAATTTGCGGCAGCGTGGCTTCCGTGACGTTACCGGAGACCTCCAGCAGGGCGCGTTTATCGGTGAGAAGAACGGCTTCATGCATCATCTCGAAGCTGAAATTATCGAGCATGATAATGTCGGCACCGGCATCAATGGCATCCTGCAATTCTTGCAGGCTCTCTACCTCAACTTCAACCGGCACATCGGGATCCAGCCACAGCGCTCTCTCCACTGCTTTACGTACAGACCCGCTGGCGATGATGTGGTTTTCTTTGATCAGAAAGGCATCGGACAGGCCCAGTCGATGGTTACTGCCGCCGCCGCACAATACGGCATATTTCAGCGCTGTGCGCAGGCCAGGCAAGGTTTTGCGCGTATCCAGCAATTGCGTTTCGCTGCCGTCGAGCAAGTCGACATAACGACTCACTTCCGTGGCCACGCCGGAAAGGGTTTGGACGAAATTTAATGCAGTTCGTTCAGCGGTTAACAGCAGCCGAGCCGGGCCTTTTAACTCGAACAGCAGCTGGTCAGCTGCGACGTTTTGGCCATCTTCGACATGCCAGACAATCGTGACTTTATTGCCAAGCTGGATAAACACTTCCTGCACCCAGCGTTTACCACAAAAAACACCGGCTTCACGCGTGATGATCTGCGCTTCGGCCTGTTTCTCTTCCGGTAAAAGTAGGGCCGTGATGTCACGGTCGGCATCCACTTCACCGCCTAAATCCTCCTGAAGCGCGCGCGCAACGGCTTCGGGGATGTCCTGCTCAATACGCTTAATCAGCTCCTGACGACGATGATCGGGATCGTAACGACGCGATGCCATACTTATGCCACTCCATTTAACGGATTTTACTGCGCTCACCTTAGCCTGATTTATAGGCTATTGCCAGTCGCGATAGCTGATATGTTTAGTATCCTTAACATCGATCGCCTTTCGCATTAAGTCACAAGCCGAAAAGGGGAAACATGTTATTCTCAGGCTGATTTTGCTTAGGATTTTAGAGCATGAAACTGGAAGATGGCTGGATCACCAGCGCGCGTAAAGTGCCCTCGCCGCACTTTAACCAACGTCCGGAAAATGAAATTCCCTCGTTGCTGATCATTCATAATATCAGTTTGCCGCCGGGTGAATTTGGTGGTCCGTGGATTGATCAACTGTTTACCGGGACCTTACCACCGGATGCTCACCCCTATTTTGCCGATATCGCGCAGCTGCGCGTGGCGGCGCACTGCCTGATTCGTCGTGATGGTGAATTGGTGCAGTACGTTTCGTTTGACCAGCGCGCGTGGCATGCCGGTGTGTCGCAATTTGCCGGGCGAGAAAACTGCAATGATTTCTCAATGGGCATTGAGCTGGAAGGCACGGATACGCTGCCGTATACCGATGCGCAGTATAAGACGTTAAAAAAGGTCAGCGCATTATTGCTTAAGCACTATCCGCTGACGCTGGAACGCATCACCGGGCACAGCGATATCGCGCCGCAGCGCAAAACCGATCCAGGCCCCGCATTTGACTGGATACGCTATAAAGAGTCTATCAGGCAGGAGAATCCCTGAAACAGCAGGAGCAGGTATGACGTTGTTTAGCTTGTTATTAGTGTTAGGTTGGGAACGCCTGTTTAAATTGGGTGAGCATTGGCAACTGGATCATCGTCTGGAGCCGCTGTTCCGCGGACGCCAGCGGTTTTCTCTGTTGCGCACGTTGGTGATGACCCTTATTGCGATGCTGATTGTCTGGCTGCTGGTGTGGAGCCTGAAAGGCATTCTGTTTGGCGTAGCGCAACTGGCATTCTGGATTGTGGTGGGCTTGTTGTGCATCGGCGCAGGCTCGGTGCGTCTGCACTATCATCGCTATCTGAAAGCCGCCAGCCACGATGATGAAGCGGCGCATCAGGCCATGGCAGCGGAACTGACGCTGATTCATGGTGTGCCTGTTGAGTGCAGCGAACGCGAGTTTCTGCGTGAGCTACAAAATGCGCTGATTTGGATTAACTTCCGCTTTTACCTCGCGCCACTGTTCTGGTTTGTGGTCGGTGGCCCTTACGGACCGGTGCTGCTGGTGGGTTATGCCTTCCTGCGTGCCTGGCAAAGTTGGCTGGCAAAACACCATTCTCCACTGGAACGCGCACAGTCAGGTGTAGACAGCATACTGCACGTGCTGGATTGGATCCCGGTGCGTCTGGCAGGTGTGGCTTATGCGCTGTTAGGCCACGGTGAGCGGGCATTGCCTGCGTGGTTTGCCTCATTGAGCGATCGCCATCGTTCGCAATATCAGGTGCTGACCAGCCTTGCGCAGTTCTCGTTAGCACGTGATCCACACATGGATAAGGTGGAAACGCCACGGGTGGCCGTGGCGCTGGCAAAGCGTATATCGCTGGTACTGGTGGTCGTGGTTGCGCTGCTGACCATTTACGGCACGCTGGTATGATCGGCGGGCGGTACACCGAAATCTGGTGTGCCGTCCTCTCGCCATTCGAAGTACTTCAGGCGCGTATGGCGATTCGGATCCCATAATGGATCGCCTTCAATTTCGGTGTAATTCCGTGCGTGATACACCAGCACATCTCTTCCTTCCTCATCCTGCGTAAAGCTGTTGTGCCCCGGGCCATACTGCTGATTCTCCCAACTGGTGGAGAAGACCGGGCGTGCTGACTTTTGCCAGGCTGTGCTATCGAGTGGATCGGCCATCACATCAATGCTCAGGATCCCGAGGCAATAATTCTCATCAGTCGCGCTAGCGGAATAGGTAACAAACAGCCGATCGCCGTGATGGATAGCAGCAGGACCTTCATTGACGCTAAAGCCTGCGCACTCCCACTCATATTCCGGCCGGCTGAGCATCACCGGTGCGCTTTTCAGCGTCCAGGGGTTGAGCAGCTCCGCGAGATAGAGATTGGAATTCCCCGGAATAGCGGGATCCTTCTGTGCCCACAGATACCAGTTTTTGCCCTGATGCACGAAATGCGTCGCATCGAGAGAGAACGAGTCGATAGGGGTAAATACACGGCGAGCAGGCTGCCAGTGTCCAGAAAGCGGATCGCTATCATCACACACCAGCGCATACATACGATGCTGAAACAGGCCGTCTTTGATGTCGCGCGTCGGGGCAGCAGCAAAGTAAATCACCCATTGTCTATTGATATGGTGCAGTTCCGGCGCCCAAATTAACGCACTATACGGCCCGGTATCAGGCTTGCGCCACACCGTAATCTCCTCCGCCTCAATCAGGCCATTCAGCGTGTCAGCGTAGCGGATTTCGAGTCGATCATATTCCGGCACCGATGCCACGAAGTAGTAGCCCTCGCCATGGCGCAGGATAAAAGGGTCGGCACGTTGCGTAATAAAAGGATTTGGCCAGCTCATTTGATCTCTCCGGGTTGTGGGATGGCAGACAGTGAGGCAGGGGATAACTCTCGTGCGTTGGCACGACGAAGCGCAAGATCATCCTGAATCGTGCGCATAAGCTTGCGATCCACCTTCAGCAAGCGCACCACACCGGCGGTGATCAGATAGCCGACGCCGGGAATCACGGTGAACAGCAGCATGATGCCGTTAATGGCGTTGGGAGCCTGCTGCTTTGCACCCGCGTCATAACCATAAATAGAGAGCAGGAAACCGACCATCGCACCGGCCACAGCCAGACCCACTTTGAGGAAGAACAGGTTGCCGGAGAAGCTCATGCCGGTGATGCGTTTTCCGGTTTTCCACTCGCCATAATCATCGACATCCGCCATCAGCGACCAATGCAGCGGTGACGGGATTTGATGCAGGATATTCAGCAGGAAGTAGGCGACGACAACCGCCACAGTCGCATGAGGATCAATCCAATAGAAACCGCACGAGAAGAGTGCCAGCGCAATGTTGGTCCAGAAAAACACCTTCAGCTTGCACCAGCGGTCGGTGAGAATTTTTGCCAGGGTACTGCCGAACATCATGCCAATCACACCCAGGCTAATAAACAGCGTGGCAAAGTGCGTGGATTGTCCCATTACCCAGGTGACGTAATACATGGTAGCAGCCATGCGGATAAAGCCGGGGCAGACATTGCAAAACGTCAGCAGCAAGATGCGCACCCACTGATCGTTCTTCCAGACATCGCGCAGGTCTTTCTTCAGATCGTCATTACTGGGCGCGGCTGGACGGATACGTTCGCGAACCGTGGCAAAACAGAACAGGAACATCACCAGGCCAATCAGTGCCAGCACGCTCATTGCCATTTGATACCCGCGCGCTTTGTTGTCACCGCCAAACCAATCGGCCATCGGCAGCAGAGAGAGCGACAGAATCAGCGTCGCTACGCCCACCATCACAAAGCGATAGGATTGGCAGGAGACGCGCTCACCGGGATCGTTGGTAATCACACCGCCCAGTGAGCAGTAGGGAATATTGATCGCGGTATAGGTGAGAGACATTAAGAAGTAGGTGACAAAGGCCCAGATGACTTTGTTCTCATAGCTCCAGTCTGGCGTGGTGAACATCAGCACACTGAACAGCACATAGGGGACGGAAACCCACAGTAGCCACGGGCGAAAACGTCCCCAGCGGCTTTGAGTACGATCGGCGATGGCGCCCATAATCGGATCGGTGACGGCATCCAGCACGCGCACAGAAAGCAGCAGCGTGCCAACCAGGGCGGGTGCGAGGCCAAACACATCGGTGTAGAAATAGTTAAGGAAAAGCATGATGGCGCCGCCGATCATATTGCATCCGGCATCGCCCATGCCATACCCCAGTTTCTCTCTGAATGAGAGTGCTGCTCCTTTCATTATTCGTCTCCCGCGACAAGGTGAGACGAAATTATCAGCGTTAAATCAGTAACCTGCTGGGGAACAATTGGTCACGTAGATGGACAAAACAGGTGGGCGCAGAAAAGTGTGAGGCAGATCAGGAATGTTGCCCGGCGCTGGCGCGCCGGGCAGGGGCATACATTAGGCTTTTTGGACTTTATTCTTGATGGTGTAACCCACGGCCAGAATCACCAGCCAGACAGGAATCAACCACACAGAAATCGCCATACCCGGCGTCATCGCCATGATCACCAGTACTGCCGCCATGAACGCGAGGCAGAGCCAGTTACCAAACGGATAGAGCACGGCTTTAAAGCGCGTGGTCACACCCTGCTGGTCTTTCTTCTTACGGAATTTCATGTGCGCGAGGCTGATCATCGCCCAGTTGATCACCAGCGCAGAAACCACCAGTGACATCAGCAGGCCAAACGCTTCGCCCGGCATCAGGTAGTTGATCAGGACGCACAGCGCTGTAGCAACGGCTGAAACCAAAATGGTCGCCACAGGCACGCCGCGCTTATCAACATTGAGCAACGCTTTAGGTGCATTGCCCTGTTGCGCTAAGCCGAACAGCATACGGCTGTTGCAATAAACACAGCTATTGTAGACCGACAGCGCCGCCGTCAGGATTACCACATTCAATGCGTTGGCGACGAAGGCATCACCCAGTTCGTGGAAGATCAACACAAACGGGCTGGTCTCTTCGGTAACGCGCGTCCACGGCATCAATGACAGCAGTACCGCCAGTGAACCAATATAGAAAATCAGGATACGCCACAGTACCTGGTTGGTGGCTTTCGGAATGCTCTCCTGCGGATTATCCGCCTCAGCCGCAGTGATACCCACCAGCTCTAAGCCGCCGAACGAGAACATAATGATCGCCATCATCATGACCAGGCCGGTCATACCGTGTGGCAGGAATCCGCCCTGGCTCCACAGGTTAGTGACGCTGGCCTGCGGACCGGCGTTGCCGCTAAACAGCAACCAGCCGCCGAACAGGATCATGCCGATAACGGCAACTACTTTGATGATCGCGAACCAGAATTCCATTTCCCCAAACACTTTTACGTTGGTCAGGTTAATGGCGTTGATGACGACGAAGAAGATCGCCGCACTGGCCCAGGTAGGGAATTCGGGATACCAGAATTGGATGTATTTACCCACGGCACTCAGTTCAGCCATGGCAACCAGGACATACAGCACCCAGTAGTTCCAGCCAGAGGCGAAACCGGCAAAGTTGCCCCAGTACTTATAGGCGAAGTGGCTGAAGCTGCCGGCAACCGGCTCTTCCACTACCATTTCACCTAACTGGCGCATAATAAGAAAGGCAATAAATCCTGCAATCGCATAACCGAGAATTACGGCCGGACCGGCCGATTTAATCACTGATGCGCTACCCAGAAACAGTCCGGTACCCACGGCACCGCCTAGCGCAATCAGCTGAATATGGCGATTTTTCAGACCGCGGTGCAGTCCCTCGCCATGCTGTTGTTCCATACAAACCTCGTGATGTTGTTATTGTGCACCTGCAGTGCGCGCACTGTAAGGCTGTTTTACGCAATGTATTCTTTTCTTTACGGTATTTGGCGTGCTGTGTGCATGCTGAAACTACCATGGCGACCAGAATAGTGATAAGCGCGCCGCTTTGCACCTGCTTTTGCTTTTTGTGCTGAGAGATGGCTGAAAAAGCAGCAGCATTCACTGTGTGCCATCCGGGTTATTTCTGACATGAATAAACAATAAACACGAATAGCTTTCGCTTATGGTTGCCTGTAAGGCTTAGCGCTAACTCAGTGTAAGGTTTGGTAAAAGTGAAATCTGTTAACAATTCACTTACGGAGCAAATATATGCCTTTATCACGGGAAGTTAGCGCGCTGTAACAGCGATATACCCCGGAAGTGTGATGCCTGCCATATAGACACAAGGTGAATACTTTGTTACTTTACGGGCACCATTTTTCAATTGGTATTACCAATTTACTCCGGACGTTTGGCACATAAGAAGGGAAGATGGCTTACAGTAAAATTCGCCAACCAAAGCTCTCCGATGCGATCGAGCAACAGTTGGAGTCTCTCATTATGGAAGGGACGCTCCAGCCAGGTGAAAAGCTTCTCCCCGAGCGCGAACTGGCGAAACAGTTTGATGTCTCACGTCCATCCCTGCGCGAAGCGATTCAGAGCCTGGAAGCCAAAGGCCTGCTGCTACGCCGTCAGGGCGGTGGTACCTTCGTGCAAACAAATCTCTGGCAAAGCATGAGCGATCCGTTAGTGAGCCTGCTTGCCGAACATCCAGAATCCCAGTTTGACCTGCTGGAAACCCGCCACGCGCTGGAAGGCGTTGCTGCCTATTACGCAGCGCTACGTGGCACGGATGAAGACCTGCAGCGCATACGCGACTGCCATGTTCATATCCAGCAGGCGCAGGACAGCGGCGATCTGGATGCTGAAGCAGATGCAGTGATGAAGTATCAGATCGCTGTCACAGAAGCCGCCCATAATGTGGTGCTGTTGCATTTGCTACGTTCCATGGGCCCTATGCTGGAACAAAACGTCCGTCAGAATTTCGAATTGCTTTACGCTCGCCGGGAAATGCTGGCGAAAGTGAGCGGTCACCGCGCCAGTATCTTTGAGGCGATTGTGGCTCGTGAGCCAGAACAAGCACGCGAGGCCTCCCATCGTCACCTGGCGTTCATTGAGGAAATCTTGCTGGATAGAAGTCGGGAGCAGAGTCGTCGTGAACGCTCCCTGCGTCGTTTACAGCAACGTAAGGAATAACGCACGGCAACGAACGTGCGGAAAACAAACGACGGACCTGTCTTCTTGTGCTGTGAACCAGAAGCAAAGCACAAGCAGACAGGCTCCTGATAATTCAACGTATTAGACACAGATAAGGAACACACCCCATGTCAGAACGTTTACAGAATGACGTGGATCCGATCGAAACTCGTGACTGGCTACAGGCGATCGAATCGGTCATCCGTGAAGAAGGTGTTGAGCGCGCGCAGTATCTGCTTGATCAGGTATTGAACGCAGCACGCAAAGGTGGCGTGAAAGTGGCAGGCGGTGCGTCGGCTATCAGTAACTACATCAACTCTATTGCTGTTGAAGATGAACCGGAGTATCCGGGCAACACCTCTCTTGAACGTCGTATCCGTTCCGCAATTCGCTGGAACGCCATCATGTCGGTGCTGCGTGCATCGAAGAAAGATCTGGAGTTGGGTGGTCACCTCTCATCCTTCCAGTCTTCTGCCACCATTTATGAAGTGTGCTTTAACCACTTCTTCCGTGCGCGCAGTGATAAAGACGGCGGCGATCTGGTTTACTTCCAGGGTCACATTTCTCCGGGCATCTACTCACGTGCTTTCCTTGAAGGCCGTCTGACCGAAGAGCAGATGAACAACTTCCGTCAGGAAGTGCACGGTAAAGGTCTGTCTTCTTACCCGCACCCGAAACTGATGCCTGACTTCTGGCAGTTCCCGACCGTGTCTATGGGTCTGGGTCCATTGAATGCGATCTACCAGGCGAAGTTCCTGAAATATCTGGATCACCGTGGCCTGAAAGATACCAAAAACCAGACCGTATATGCCTTCCTTGGCGATGGCGAGATGGATGAGCCGGAATCTAAAGGTGCGATCACTATCGCGACCCGTGAGAAGCTGGACAACCTGGTGTTCATCATTAACTGTAACCTGCAGCGCCTCGATGGCCCGGTCACCGGTAATGGCAAAATCATCAACGAGCTGGAAGGCATCTTTGCCGGTGCTGGCTGGAACGTGATCAAAGTGATCTGGGGCGCGCGTTGGGATGAACTGCTGAAGCAGGACACCAGCGGTAAACTGATCCAGCTGATGAACGAAACCGTTGATGGTGACTACCAGACCTTCAAATCCCGTGATGGCGCCTACGTGCGTGAGCACTTCTTCGGTAAATATCCGGAGACCGCTGCCCTGGTGAAAGACTGGTCAGACGAAGAGATCTTCGCCCTGAACCGTGGTGGCCACGATCCGAAGAAAATCTACGCAGCACTGAAAAAAGCACAGGACACCAAAGGTCAGCCGACCCTGATCCTGGCACATACCATCAAGGGTTATGGTATGGGTGACACGGCGGAAGGTAAAAACATCGCGCACCAGGTGAAGAAGATGAACATGGATGGCGTTCGCTATATCCGTGATCGCTTCAACGTGCCGGTAGCAGACGATCAGATCGAAAACCTGCCGTACGTGACCTTCGAGAAAGGTTCTGACGAGTACAACTATCTGCACGGTCAGCGTGAGAAGCTGGGTGGCTACCTGCCAACCCGTCAGGCAGAGTTCAGCGAGAAGCTGGAAATGCCAACGCTGGAAGAGTTCAAACCGCTGCTGGAAGAACAGAACAAAGAGATCTCGACCACTATCGCCTTTGTGCGTGCACTGAACGTGATGCTGAAGAACAAGTCGATCAAAGATCGTCTGGTGCCAATCCTTGCGGATGAAGCGCGTACCTTCGGTATGGAAGGTCTGTTCCGTCAGATTGGTATTTACAGCCCGAACGGTCAGCAGTACACCCCGCAGGACCGCGAGCAGGTTGCTTACTATAAAGAAGACGAGAAAGGCCAGATTCTGCAGGAAGGGATCAACGAGCTGGGCGCAGGTTCATCCTGGCTGGCGGCGGCGACCTCTTACAGCACCAACAACCTGCCGATGATTCCGTTCTACATCTATTACTCGATGTTCGGTTTCCAGCGTATCGGCGATCTGATGTGGCTGGCAGGCGACCAACAGGCGCGCGGCTTCCTGGTCGGCGGCACTTCAGGTCGTACGACGCTGAACGGCGAAGGCCTGCAGCACGAAGATGGTCACAGCCATATTCAGTCGCTGACTATCCCGAACTGTATCTCTTACGATCCGTCTTACGCGTACGAAGTTGCGGTCATCATGCAAGATGGTCTGGTACGTATGTACGGCGAAGCGCAGGAAAACATCTACTACTACATCACCACGCTGAACGAAAACTACCACATGCCTGCGATGCCGCAGGGTGCGGAAGAGGGTATCCGTAAGGGTATCTACAAGCTGGAAACCGTAGACGGTAGCAAAGGCAAAGTGCAGTTGCTGGGTTCAGGTTCTATCCTGCGTCACGTACGTGAAGCGGCACAGATCCTGGCGAAAGACTATGGCATCGGTTCTGATGTTTACAGCGTCACCTCGTTCACCGAACTGGCTCGTGATGGCCAGGATTGTGAGCGCTGGAACATGCTGCATCCAACCGAAGCCCCACGCGTCCCGTACATCGCTCAGGTGATGAATGAAGCGCCAGCTGTTGCCTCAACCGACTACATGAAGCTGTTCGCAGAACAGGTTCGCAGCTACGTACCTTCAAGCGATTATCGCGTACTGGGTACCGATGGCTTCGGTCGTTCAGACAGCCGTGAAAACCTGCGTCACCACTTCGAAGTGGATGCATCGTATGTTGTGGTTGCTGCGCTGGGTGAGCTGGCTAAACGCGGCGAAATCGATAAGAAAGTGGTGGCAGAAGCGATCACCAAATTCAGTATCGATGCCGATAAAGTTAACCCGCGTCTGGCTTAAGAGGTAAGAGAGTAATGGCTATCGAAATTAACGTACCGGATATCGGGTCAGACGAAGTTGAAGTCACCGAAATCCTGGTGAAGGTGGGCGACAAAGTTGAAGCTGAACAGTCGCTGATCACCGTGGAAGGCGATAAAGCCTCAATGGAAGTGCCTTCGCCACAGGCTGGCGTAGTGAAAGAGATTAAAATCTCTACCGGTGACAAAGTGAATACCGGTTCGCTGATCATGATCTTTGAAGCAGAAGGCGCAGCGGCTGCTGCACCAGCGGCAGAAGAGAAAAAAGCGGAAGCGTCTCCTGCTCCGGCGGCTGCGGCCGTCAGCAAAGAGGTCAACGTTCCAGACATCGGCGGTGATGAAGTTGAAGTTACCGAGATTCTGGTCAAAGTCGGCGACAAAGTTGAAGCTGAACAATCTCTGCTTACCGTTGAAGGCGACAAGGCTTCAATGGAAGTGCCAGCACCGTTCGCGGGCGTGGTGAAAGAGATCAAAATCGCGACCGGCGATAAAGTGAATACCGGCTCGCTGATCATGATCTTCGAAGCAGAAGGTGCTGCACCGGCTGCGGCCCCAGCAGCGAAGCAGGAAGCGGCTCCGGCTGCAGCCCCTGCTGCTGCAGGTGGCGCGAAAGACGTCAACGTGCCTGACATCGGCGGCGATGAAGTTGAAGTCACTGAAGTGCTGGTGAAAGTGGGTGACAAAGTCACCGCTGAGCAGTCACTGATCGTGGTTGAAGGCGACAAAGCGTCAATGGAAGTGCCTGCGCCATTCGCAGGTATCGTCAAAGAGCTGAAAGTGTCTACCGGCGATAAAGTCAGCACCGGCTCACTGATCATGGTGTTCGAAGTAGAAGGCGCTGCGCCTGCTGCTGCGGCACCTGCGGCGAAACAGGAAGCAGCTCCGGCTCCAGCGGCAGCGAAACCTGCTGCAGCGCCAGCAGCAAAAGCTGACGCGAAAGGTGAGTTTGCTGAAAACGACGCTTACGTCCACGCTACCCCGGTGATTCGTCGCCTGGCGCGCGAGTTCGGTGTCAATCTGGCGAAAGTCAAAGGCACCGGCCGTAAAGGTCGCATCCTGAAAGAAGACGTACAGTCTTACGTGAAAGATGCAGTGAAACGCGCAGAAGCGGCTCCGGCTGCCGCGGCAAGTGGCGGAAGCCTGCCTGGCCTGCTGCCTTGGCCGAAAGTGGACTTCAGCAAATTCGGTGAAGTGGAAGAAGTGGAACTGGGTCGTATCCAGAAGATCTCAGGTGCGAACCTGAGCCGTAACTGGGTGGTTATCCCGCACGTTACGCACTTCGATAAAACCGATATCACCGATCTGGAAGCGTTCCGTAAACAACAGAACGCCGAAGCGGAAAAACGTAAGCTGGATGTGAAGTTCACCCCTGTGGTGTTCATCATGAAAGCCGTTGCCGCTGCGCTGGAGCAGATGCCGCGTTTCAACAGTTCACTGTCTGAAGATGCACAGAAACTGACGCTGAAGAAATACATCAACATCGGTGTGGCGGTTGATACGCCAAACGGTCTGGTGGTTCCGGTGTTCAAAGACGTGAACAAGAAAGGCATCACTGAACTGTCTCGTGAGCTGATGGCGATTTCTAAGAAAGCGCGTGATGGCAAGCTGACGGCTAGCGATATGCAGGGCGGCTGCTTCACCATCTCCAGCCTTGGCGGCCTGGGCACCACGCACTTTGCGCCAATTGTTAACGCGCCAGAAGTCGCTATCCTCGGTGTCTCCAAGTCTGCGATGGAGCCGGTGTGGAACGGTAAAGAGTTTGAGCCGCGTCTGATGATGCCAATCTCACTCTCCTTCGACCACCGCGTGATCGACGGTGCTGATGGTGCGCGCTTTATCACCATCATCAATAACACACTGTCCGACATTCGCCGTCTGGTGATGTGAAGTTAACCAAGGCCGGCAAATGCCGGCCTTGTTGTAAGCATTCAATGTTGCCGCGGTTGGCAGTTTATTAACAATTCTGTAAACTCTTGCGGTGAAATGTCCCGGTGGATAAAGGGCATGCGGAGCCTGGGACGGGCTCGCTTTTGACCGCCGGCAATCTAATAAGAGGTCATGATGAGTACAGAGATTAAAACTCAAGTCGTGGTACTTGGGGCAGGTCCTGCAGGTTACTCTGCAGCCTTCCGTTGCGCTGATTTAGGTCTGGAAACCGTAATCGTTGAGCGTTACAGCACCCTCGGCGGTGTTTGTCTGAACGTAGGCTGTATCCCGTCAAAAGCGCTGCTTCATGTTGCGAAAGTGATCGAAGAAGCCAAAGCACTGGAAGAGCACGGTATCGTGTTTGGCCAGCCGCAAACTGACATCAACAAGATTCGTACCTGGAAAGAAAAAGTTATCACCCAACTGACTGGCGGTCTGGCCGGTATGGCGAAAGGCCGTAAAGTGAAAGTGGTAACCGGTCTGGGTAAATTCACCGGTGCTAACACGCTGGTGGTGGAAGGTGAGGGTGGCGCAACCACCATCAACTTCGATAACGCGATCATCGCTGCGGGCTCACGCCCAATCGAACTGCCATTCATTCCACACAACGATCCACGCGTGTGGGATTCAACCGATGCGCTGGAACTGAAAGAAGTGCCTAAGCGTCTGCTGGTTATGGGCGGCGGCATCATCGGTCTGGAAATGGCCACCGTGTATAACGCGCTGGGTTCAGAGATCGACGTGGTTGAGATGTTCGACCAGGTTATCCCTGCTGCCGATAAAGACGTGGTGAAAGTCTTCACCAAACGTATCAGCAAAAAATTCAACCTGATGCTGGAAACCAAAGTGACCGCTGTTGAAGCGAAAGACGATGGTATCTACGTATCAATGGAAGGCAAAAAAGCCCCGGCTGAAGCACAGCGTTATGACGCAGTGCTGGTGGCGATTGGCCGTGTGCCAAACGGTAAAGGCCTGGATGCCGGTAAAGCGGGCGTGGAAGTGGACGATCGTGGTTTCATCCGCGTCGACAAACAACTGCGTACCAACGTGCCACACATCTTTGCTATCGGCGACATCGTCGGTCAGCCAATGCTTGCGCACAAAGGTGTGCACGAAGGCCACGTCGCGGCAGAAGTGATTTCAGGTCTGAAGCACTACTTCGACCCGAAAGTGATTCCTTCTATCGCCTATACCGAGCCAGAAGTTGCCTGGGTAGGTCTGACCGAGAAAGAAGCTAAAGAGAAAGGCATCAGCTACGAAGTCTCCACCTTCCCGTGGGCTGCTTCTGGCCGTGCTATTGCTTCTGACTGCGCAGACGGTATGACCAAACTGATCTTCGACAAAGAGACTCACCGTGTGATCGGTGGTGCGATTGTCGGCACCAACGGCGGCGAGCTGCTGGGTGAAATCGGTCTGGCGATTGAAATGGGCTGTGATGCAGAAGACATCGCACTGACCATTCACGCGCACCCAACCTTGCATGAGTCAGTTGGTCTGGCGGCAGAAGTGTTTGAAGGTAGCATTACTGACCTGCCAAACCCGAAAGCGAAAAAGAAATAATTTTTCGTGCTAAATAAAGAAACGGCTCCTTAGTGGAGCCGTTTTTTATTACGGGTTCTATTTAATTGAATCGATAAATAAGGCGCTGGAGCTAACGCATAAGCCCTGCCGGAAATAGCAGGGGCGAACCCCCGCTATTGAAGTGTTACTGCCTGACTTCGTAAGCCATTACCGCAGATAATTCAGCAGTGAATACCTTGAATCGTAATTCACAGAGTGTATTGCGATTCACCAGGCACAATACTAATAGCATGAGCCCGCCGATAATCAGCTTGCTGAATGATAACTTCATAATCACTTACTCCTTGCATTAGCACGAGCAAGCAACTACCCTAACATTGCTTAGGTGTTTCGGGTAGTTGCCTGCTCGTGCGGTTGATGAAAATTGACCGCATGAGTTTCTCCTTCCACAACCCACCTCAATTGAAAATGCTTGAGGCAGATTGCCTCAAGCGCCCGCAGGCAGTCTACGCGATTTATTTCTTATTTCACGTCTATTTTATCTTTAGTTTTAATTAAATATTACCAATATTACTGCTTGGCATTAATTAAAGGTGTTAAGTGTTCATGTCATTAATTATTAATATTTTTAATCCAATCAATAAAATGCCTGAGCGGTGCGGAAAGATATTTCCTGCTGGGGTAATAGAGCCAGAATCCTTCCTCAACCTGGGTATACTCAGTAAGTATTTCAACTAATTCCCCCTTCGCCAAAGCAGTGTGGACGGCATCCTGATGTAAAAAGGCAATACCTAATCCGGCGCGAGCTGCTTGCAGAATACGCTCATTATTGTCCAGCACCAGCGAGCCTTTTACCGCCACTTCCTGCTTGCGCCCATCCTGCCAAAATTCCCAACGATAGCGACGTCCGCTTGGAAAACGCCGCTCAATACAGGGAAACTGCAACAACTCTGCCGGGAGCTGCGGAACGCCGTGCTGAGCAAGGAAAGCCGGGCTGGCCACCGCCAGTGCCCGCATCGGCCGACCAAAAGGCACCGCAATCATATCCTGCGCCAGTACATCGCCATAGCGCACGCCGGCATCAAAGCCGCTTTCTACAATATCCACCAGCGCGTCATTGCTGTCGATCTCCAGCGTAATCTCCGGGTAGCGTTGCACAAATGGTAAAATGACGGATTGGAAAAACAGCGCCTCCGCCGAACGCGGCATGCTTATGCGCAGCACGCCACGCGGATCGCTACGCCAGTCATTCAGTTCATCCACCGCCTGTGAAAGATCGGCCAGCGCTGGCTGGATACGCAGCAAGAATCGCTCGCCGGCTTCGGTCAACGCCACTTTCCGCGTGGTGCGGTGCAGCAGACGCACTCCCAACCGCTCCTCAAAGTTGCGCATGGCGTGGCTCAGGCTCGAGGGCGTGACATTTCGCTCCTCAGCGGCTTTGCGAAAACTCAAATGCTGCGCGATAGCGGCAAACATCTCCAGTTCCTGCATTGATGCACGATAGTTGTTCATTGCTGAATTCCATTCACTAAATCAACGAAAATCGCGCAATTGTTGCTGCGATTGCTGAGGTTTATAACATTAACACCGTAAGCGAAGAGGATACATCAATGCAACAACGTCAACTGGGCAGTCAGGGATTACAGGTTTCAGCGTTAGGATTAGGCTGCATGGGCATGAGCTTTGCCTATGGTCAGAATGATGAGAAGCAGGCGTTGAATACGCTGGCACGTGCGTTTGAACTCGGCGTCAATTTCCTCGATACCGCTGAAGTGTATGGTCCTTTCACCAATGAAGCGCTGCTGGCGAAAGCAATTAAAGGCCGTAGCGATATCAAAGTGGCGACCAAGTTTGGTTTCCGCATCACCGATCATGGGGAGGGCTGGGAGCGCATTACCGGTGCCAATAGCGAACCGGCTCATATCCGCCGCGCCGTGGAAGGTTCACTCCAGCGCCTGGGGTTGGAAACCATTGAATTGCTGTATCAGCATCGTCTTGATCCAGCTGTGCCGATTGAGGATGTGGTAGGCGTGATGGCGGATCTGGTGCGTGAAGGCAAGGTGAAGTATCTCGGTTTATCCGAAGTCTCATCGGCCACTTTACGCCGCGCGCAGGCTGTGCATCCGATTTCGGCCCTGCAGAGCGAATACTCACTGTGGACGCGCGATCCCGAGCAAGAGCTTCTCGCCACCTGTCGTGAGCTGAATATCGGATTTGTCCCTTACAGTCCGTTAGGCCGCGGCTTCCTCACCGGTAAATTCCCGGCGGCGGCCACGCTGGCGGAAGATGATTTTCGTCGTTACCTGCCGCGTTTCCAGCAGGATGCACAGGCGCATAACCAGAAGTTAGTGAATCAGCTATCAGAGATGGCTGCAGGTTATGATGCGACGGCGGCACAGTTGGCGCTGGCGTGGGTGCTGGCGAAAGGTGAGCATATCGTGCCGATTCCTGGTGCCAGCAAAATCGCCAATCTGGAACAAAACTGTGCTGCGGCCGCTCTCACACTTCATTCAGCCGATATTAAGGCCCTTGATACGCTGTTCAATCCACAAAATATTCAGGGTGAACGCTATAACGAAAGTGAATTCACCCTGGTCGATCGCTAATTTTTAGCCCTTCAATCACAAAATGGCAGGCCCCGGTGGCCTGCTTTATTGTGTGACCTCGCTCAAAATCCAGATAAATCTGCTAAATAACGCGCGGATGTTGCTTTTTTGTAAACAGATTAACAATCAGCCGAAATGCTGCTATGCTGGCCGACGCGGAACCGGGCACCTCACCCTACTGTTTGACAGCTCAAGGGGTGTACCGGAAAGCTATACAATGAGAGCGAGGAGAACGTCGTGCTAGAAGAATACCGTAAGCACGTTGCCGAGCGTGCTGCCCAGGGAATCGTACCTAAGCCGTTAGATGCTTCCCAAATGGCCGCGCTGGTTGAACTGCTGAAAAACCCGCCAGCGGGTGAAGAAGAATTCCTGACCGATCTATTGGTCAACCGTGTACCCCCAGGTGTTGATGAAGCGGCTTATGTAAAAGCCGGTTTCCTGGCAGCTGTCACGAAGGGCGAAGCCCTCTCTCCTCTGGTTACTCGCGAAAAGGCAGTTGAACTGCTGGGCACCATGCAGGGTGGCTACAACATCCATGCCTTGATCGAAGCGCTTGATGATGAAGCACTGGCTCCGATTGCTGCTGAAGCCCTGTCCCACACGCTGCTGATGTTCGATAACTTCTACGATGTCGAAGAGAAAGCGAAAGCGGGTAACCCCCACGCGAAGAAAATTATCCAGTCCTGGGCCGATGCCGAGTGGTTCCTCAAGCGTCCTAAGCTGGCAGAAAAAATCACCACCACCGTGTTCAAAGTGACCGGCGAAACCAACACCGATGACCTCTCTCCGGCACCGGATGCATGGTCACGCCCGGATATTCCACTGCACGCACTGGCGATGTTGAAAAACCCACGTGATGGTATCGAACCCGACGATGCCGGCAACATTGGGCCGATCAAACAGATCGAAGAATTGCAGAAAAAAGGCTTCCCGCTGACCTACGTCGGTGACGTGGTGGGTACCGGTTCTTCCCGTAAATCTGCCACCAACTCGGTGCTGTGGTTTATGGGTGATGACATTCCATACGTGCCAAACAAAAAGGGCGGCGGCCTGTGCCTCGGCGGTAAAATCGCCCCGATCTTCTTCAACACCATGGAAGATGCGGGCGCACTGCCGATCGAAGTGGATGTTGATCGTCTGAACATGGGCGATGTGATTGACGTTTACCCGTACAAAGGTGAAGTGCGTAATCACGAAACCGACGAGCTGCTGGCAACCTTCGAGCTGAAAACCGAAGTGCTGCTGGATGAAGTGCGTGCCGGTGGTCGTATTCCACTGATTATCGGCCGTGGCCTGACCACCAAAGCACGCGAATCTCTCGGTCTGCCGCACAGCGATGTGTTTGTGCAGGCGAAAGACGTGGCTGCCAGCACCCGTGGTTACTCACTGGCGCAGAAAATGGTTGGCCGTGCCTGTGGCGTAGAGGGCGTTCGTCCCGGCGCTTACTGCGAACCAAAAATGACTTCCGTAGGTTCTCAGGACACCACCGGTCCAATGACCCGTGATGAACTGAAAGACCTGGCGTGCCTCGGTTTCTCTGCTGACCTGGTGATGCAGTCCTTCTGCCACACCGCAGCCTATCCAAAGCCAGTGGATGTGACCACACACCACACGCTGCCTGACTTCATCATGAACCGTGGCGGTGTATCACTGCGTCCGGGCGATGGCGTTATTCACAGCTGGCTGAACCGCATGTTGCTGCCGGATACTGTCGGCACCGGCGGTGATTCACATACCCGTTTCCCTATCGGTATCTCCTTCCCGGCGGGTTCTGGTCTGGTGGCATTTGCTGCTGCGACCGGCGTGATGCCACTGGATATGCCTGAGTCGGTACTGGTGCGTTTCAAAGGCGAAATGCAGCCGGGTATCACCCTGCGCGATCTGGTTCACGCCATTCCGCTGTACGCCATCAAAGCCGGCCTGCTGACCGTTGAGAAGAAAGGGAAGAAAAACATCTTCTCTGGTCGCGTGCTGGAAATCGAAGGTCTGCCGAAACTGAAAGTTGAGCAGGCATTTGAACTGACCGATGCGTCAGCAGAGCGTTCTGCAGCGGGCTGTACCATCAAGCTGGATAAAGAGCCGATCATTGAGTATCTGAACTCAAACATCGTGCTGCTGAAGTGGATGATCTCTGAAGGTTACGGCGATCGTCGTACGCTGGAGCGCCGCGTAGAAGGCATGCAGAAATGGCTGGCGGATCCGCAACTGCTGGAAGGCGATGCGGATGCAGAATATGCGGCAGTGATCGATATCGATCTGGCCGAAATCAAAGAGCCAATCCTGTGTGCACCAAACGATCCGGACGATGCGCGCTGGTTGTCTGATGTGCAGGGCGAGAAGATCGATGAAGTGTTCATCGGCTCTTGCATGACTAACATCGGTCACTTCCGTGCTGCGGGTAAATTGCTGGATGCGCACAAAGGCCAGTTGCCAACGCGTCTGTGGGTGGCACCGCCAACCAAGATGGATGCCGCACAGCTGACGGAAGAGGGCTATTACAGCGTCTTCGGTAAAAGCGGTGCGCGTATCGAAATCCCAGGCTGCTCACTCTGCATGGGTAACCAGGCGCGTGTGAAAGATGGTGCGACGGTGGTTTCCACCTCAACCCGTAACTTCCCGAACCGCCTCGGTACCGGTGCTAACGTGTTCCTGGCTTCGGCTGAACTGGCAGCGGTAGCATCCCTGCTGGGTAAACTGCCAACGCCAGATGAGTATCAGCAGTTTATGGTTCAGGTTGATAAGACGGCGGCAGATACTTACCGCTATCTCAACTTTGACCAGCTGGGTCAGTACACTGAGAAAGCTGACGGTGTGATCTTCCAGACCGCAGTTTAATCGGCGCGAAGGATGAAGAGGGGACGATGCGAATCGTCCCTTTTTTTATGCGCTTTTTTCCTCGAGCATGTCCAGGCATAATGCGAGCGCGATCCCACTTTATTCAGCGCGCTACGCACAAAATGCACCTAACCGGTGCTGCACGTCGCGCCATTAGCTACACGAGGCAAACCCATGGAGTATGAATTTCTGCGTGATTTGACCGGACAGGTCAAAGTGCGTATGTCGATGGACCACGAAGCAGTGGGGCACTGGTTCAATGAAGAGGTCAGAGAGCATCCCGGCCTGCTGGATGAAGTGGAAGCGGCGGCGCGGGAAGTCAAAGGCACGATTAATCAGTGGCAGCGTGTCGGGCATGAGTACACCATCTGGCTGGATGAAGAAGAGGTGATGATTCGAGCTAACCAGCTGGCGCTGGAAGACGATGGTATGGAAGAGGGCATGACGTATTACGATGAAGAGAGCCTGTCGTTTTGCGGTGTGGAAGATTTCCTCGCAGTGATCGCGGCGTATCGGCAGTTTCTTGCGGGGAAATAACCCGCACGAATGCGAATGCGTTGTCGCGATCGTCTTGCACGCCAGACAGCGCAATTTTTTCGGCCTCCAGCACCCTCAGTGCTGCTTCAGCCGCGCACGGACCGTCGCGGCGTAATGTATTGCGCTCCCCACGGCCACAGTGATTCCTCAGATACCGCTGCCACAGTTTATACAGACATCAAACCGTGGCAATCGGTGTCGCCGGTGAACCCACCGCGCCCGGCAGCCGCAGCGGTGGGGCGGTGAGCAGAAACGCATGGCGCTGATGCTGCGCCAGCCAATCCGCCAGCGGACTGAGTAACATCAGCTCACCGAGATACACCCCCAGCCGGAACAGACACAGATCGTGCAGCGGATGCGACGGATAAAAATCATCGTTCATTGGGCGTGCCGGTAAAATCTCTACCGCTGGATTATCGGCGATCAGCGCCACCACGCCGCTCTCGACGATCCAGTTGCGCAGCTGCTCATCACTGCCATCCAGACCCGCAAAGTGGCTGTTTAAAAACGTCATATCCGGCTCGCCCTGCATCGCCAGAATCGCTTCATCCATGCCGGTGCGGAAACACACCATATCGCCCTGGCGCACCTCGATGCCATCCGCCTGTAAAATCTGCTGCAGATGCTGATAACCAAAGGCAAACCGCTCGGTGCCAAAGTGACGTTTAATATCAATCATCACCGCGCGGCCCTGCATGCCGTGCTGCGCCACATTTTCGATGCCGAGTTTTTTCGCGCCCAAATGGCTACCGTGATCGCAGCCACAGCCGCCGCGATAATCGGTTTCCCCAACGATATCTACATTGGCTTTATAGCCGTTGTAGAACACCATCTCAGGCTCGCCGCTGCCATTGACATCAAACCACTGGCCCATATGCGCCAGGCTGTCCCATTGCGTTGAGTATTGCAGCGCCAGCGTCACGGTATCATCGCAAATCACGTCGGTGAGCAGCGGGTTATCACGCGATAACGGATAGGTCATATTGGCATGCTCTCCGCGGCGTGTGGCATTGAGCTGCGGCGGTGGACGGCGCGGATTCATCGCCGTGCCGCCCGGTAAGTCGAGCGGTAAGCTCAGGCAGAAAGTTTGCCCGGTTTTCACTTCGGCTACGCCTTCCAGCACCTTTTGCGCGGTCAGGAGATTCAATCGACCGAGTTGATCATCCGGACCAAAATCACCCCAGGTGGCGTGGGCCGGGCGTTGCTTCCAGCGAACATTCATACTTCTCTCCTTAAGTTGCCTTCCAGTGCTGCGGCAGATTCGGTGCCCATTGGCTGCACGCGCGGCAGCCAGAAGGCGTAAACCAGCGCTCCGACGACACCGATCACCCCGGCGATCTCCAGTGGGATCACAAAGGAGTGGGTGTACTGCATGATCACCCCGATCAGAATAGGCGAAATAATCCCTGCCAGATTGGCCGCCATGTTCTGGATACCGCCGATGGTGGCGACGTTCGCGCGGTTGGGCGCAACATCAGACGGCAGTGCCCACAGCGCGGCAGAGGCAAACGTGGCGGCGAAGTTGGCAAAGCAGAGTGCCGCCAGCGCCAGGCCAACAGTCGGGGAAAATGCCGCCAGACCGATGGTGGCACTACCTAGCATGCCGCCCACCAGCGGAATTTTGCGCGCCACGCTCAGCGAGTAGCCGCGACGCACCAGTGAATCGGACAGCAACCCGCCGCACCAGCCGCCAACAATCGCTGCCAGCCCTGGCAGCATGCCGAGCAGGCCGAATTTCATCAGTGAGAGATGGAAGGTTTCCACCAGATAGGTTGGGAACCAGGTAAAGAAAAAGTAGGAAACAAAGTTGATGCAGAAGAAGCCGGCCATCATCGCCTGTACGGCACGTTGGCCCAGCAGCTGGCGCACTGTCATCGGCTCGCCGGTTTGCGGATCCTGGTTTGCCTCGATGAATTCCACTTCCTCACGTGTCACGGTTTTGTGATCACGCGGATCGCGATACCACAAGTACCACGCCAGCGCCCACACCACCGCCACCACGCCGGAGATGACGAAAGTCATACGCCAGCCGACCAGGGCAATCAGGAAGGAGATAATCGGAATCGCCAGCGTGCCACCGATCTTACTGCCGTTGTTGAAGGTGGCAGCGGCAAAGCTGCGCTCCTGACGCGGGAACCAGCGCGTGACCGTCGACGAACTGGCGGGATAGCTGGGGGCTTCCACGGCACCTAAAACAAAGCGGAAGCCCACCAGTGCGGCGATGGAGCTGGCCAGGCCACAGGCGGCGGTGGCTAAACCCCAGCCCAGGCTGCTGACAGCAAAAGTGATGCGTGGACCGAGTTTATCCACCAGCCAGCCGCCGGGCAGCTGGAACAGCACATAGCTCCAGAAAAACGCCGAGAGTAATAAGCCGCTGTCCGTGGGCGAGAAGTGAAGCTCCTGGCTCATAAACGGCATGGCGACACTCATGGCGGCGCGATCGATATAGTTGATAGCGATGCCGACTGACAGCACCGTGAGAATGACGAAACGAAATTTCCCTTTCGCTTTACTTGCCTGAATTGCAGCAGGTGATCCATTGGAATTCAGCGACATGTCGCCTCCAATTGTTTTTTATTTTGTAGGGGAAACGCCGCATCAGGACGATGCGGCGGGTTTGGCACTTATGCGCCGCTTACTACGGAATGTGGATGATGCACCTGCTCCTCATCCACGATGGGTTCGACTTTGCCCATCAGGAACAGGTAGTTAAGAATACCGATAACCACTAATACAGCAGAGAACACCAGCGCCCAGGTGAAGTGGCCTGTCGCCCCGACGATGGCACCAGTAATAATCGGCCCCACCGCACCGCCCATGTTGGAGACAGTGTTTTGCAGGCCTGCCACGATCGACACGCTGTTCTGCGGTGCCACATCGCCAGGCAGTGCCCACACCTGAGAAGCCGCAACGGTGGTGCCCGATTTGGCGATACACAGCAGCAGTACGGTCATAAATACCGAGTCAGTGAACGGGGCGAAGCCGATACACAGTGCCATCAGCAGGCCAATGGTCAGGAACAGTTTGCGTGTGGCGGTCAGGGACAGCACTTTGTTGTGCACCATGCGATCCGATGCCCAACCGGCCAGCACTTCAATCACCATGCCGCAAATCAGCGGCAGCGCAGCCACCATCCCCATCTTGAGGAAATCCATGCCTTTATCTTTCACCAGATAAGTTGGCAGCCAGGTAATAAAGAAGTATGAGGTGTAGTTAATGGTGAAGAAGCCAATGCACATTGCCCAGATATTGCGGTAGCGCAGCAGTTTGTACCACTTCATCGGACGTACGCTTTTGTCGCCGTGTTTCTGCGCCTGGCCATCACGAATAAAGCGCACTTCGTCCTGACTGATCGCTTTGTGATCTTCCGGGTTTTCCGCATAGATAAAGTACCAGGCAATCACCCAGAACACACCGAGTGATCCAATCACCAGGAAGGTGATGCGCCAGTCGAACATGGCGATCATAAACACGATTAGCGGCATGGCCACGGCACCACCAAACTTCGAGGCACTGTCGAACAGGCCTGAAACGGTGGCACGTTCGCGATCCGGGAACCAGCGCGCGGTGATCCCGGCGTTGCTCGGATAGGCAGCGGCTTCACCGACGCCGAGCGCTAAGCGCAGCGCCAGCAGTGATTTAAAGCCGGTTGCCAGGCCCATCGCCATGGTGGCAATCGACCACCAGGCTACAGCAATACCGAGGCCTTTTTTCTGACCGAAGCGATCGGCGAACCAGCCCGCAGGGATCTGCAACAGCGCGTAAGACCAGAAGAACGCCGCCATAATAAAGCCCATCATCTCGGGATTGATGTCGAGCTCTTTGATCAAATGCGGTGCAGCCGCAGAGAGTACCGTTCGGTCAATATAGTTAATGGCGATCGCCAGCCACATCAGGCCAGCAATCCACCAGCGAATGCGGGTAGAGCGAGAGGTGTTGTTCATAATATTTTTTCACCTTCCCGGCGTCTTTCGCGCTGTAGCGGCGTTGACTGCAATCATCCACCCCACATTAGGGGGGGACAGATGACCTTGTTGCTGGCTACAGCACCAATGACTGGGGATTAAAATTTGGATTAAGTAGGGTTTTGAGAAAATTAATCCAGCCCGTTCATAACATTTGTCGGGCGCTCGCCCTGTTTGATGCACTGCATAATCTGCGCCACGCAGCGTTCACCAATCGCACTGATGGCACCGTCGGTGTAACCCGCGATATGCGAAGTCGGGATAAAGTTGCTGAGGGTGAACAGCGGATGTTCCGCCAGCGGTTCCTGCTCAAACACATCGGCGGCCGCGCCAGCGATGACGTTGTCCAGCAGTGCCTGATACAGATCTTGCTCATTGACGATGCCACCGCGTGAGGCATTGATCAGGAACGCACTTTTCTTCATGCGCTTGATGCGCGCAGCATCGAACAGATTCTGGGTTTTATCGGTGAGCGGCTTGTGCAAGGTAATGAAATCGCTGCTTTCGGTCAGCTGATCGAGGCTGACGAATTCGATGCCATGCTCGGCGGCAAATTTTTCATCCGGATAAAAGTCGAAAGCAATCACGCGCATGTTGAAGCCTTTGGCACGCAGCGCGACCTGTTTACCGATATTCCCGAGGCCGATAATGCCCAGCGTTTTGCCATACACATCGGTGGCAAAGATACGCGGCCAGTGGCCGGCACGGGTTTCAATGGCGGCCTGAGTAATCTGACGCGCGCTATTTAGGATCAGGGCAAAGGCGAAGTCGGCCACAGCATGTTTATTGGCATCCGGCACATTGGTGACGTAAATGCCGCGTGCGCGGGTGGCCTCCAGATTGATGTTGTCGACGCCCACGCCATGCTTACACACGATCTTCAGCTGAGGTGCTTTTGCCAGCAGAGCTTCATTCACATCGGTAAAGGCAACGATCATCGCCACGGTATCGGCCAGATGCGGCTCCAGCGCGCTGAGCGGGGCATCGGCGGGCAGCGTGATCAGCTCAAAACCCTGCTGTTGCAGCGCATCAATAGGCGCAGTGTCGTATTTGGCGAAAGAGGGTGAAGTACAGATAACTTTCATAGCTTTTCCCAATCCTGGTGTTGGAACGGGCAGCAACCGCTGCCCAATCGGTCTTTACTGCAGGTACTGGTTCACGATCTGGCGGATCTTCTGCTCTTCTTCGGCAGAGAAGCTCACCGCATAGCGGCTGTTACCCACATCCGAACCCAGCAGTGAAACGGCTTTCTTCACGGTGGCCGGTGGGAAACCGACGCTATAGAGATCGGTACGCAGGCCGGTGATGTTCTCTTGTGCCTGACGTGAACCTTCAATATCGCCCGCGTGGAAACGTGCCCAGATAGCGTTGATCTCTTTCGGTGCCACGTTGGCGAGACCCGAAATACAGGCGGTGCAGCCTTCAACAAAACCGCGATGGATCAGCGAGTCTGGGCCGGTCAGCACGTTGAAGTTCTCTACGCCTTCCGCAGCTTTCAGGAAACCGCTCAGACTTTCATAGCTGCCCGCGCTGTCTTTGATGCCGATAATGTTGGGATGCGAAGCCAGCGCGCGCACGGTTTCCGGCTGCAAGGTGTTGCCGGTGCGTGCAGGGATGTTGTACAGATACAGCGGTACTTCAATCGCATCTGCCACCGCGCGGTAGTGGGCAATCAACTCTTCCTGCTTCAGCGGCACGAAATACGGGGTGATCACTGAAACCGCATCTACGCCCAGTTTGGCAACTTGTTTGCCGAGACGGATGGTTTCACGGGTAGAGATCTCACCGATGTGCGCCACTACGGGCGCAACGCCGTTCACTTCATCGACACAGGTTTCGGTAACAGCTAACTTCTCCTGCTCGTTGAGCACAAAGAACTCACCGTTGGTGCCGCCGCAGAAAATACCGTTGCCGGCGCTGAGCTGACGTTGCACCTGCAGGCGCTGAGCCGCGGGATTAAACGCACCTTCACTGTCAAAGGTGGTGACGATGGCGGTTAAAACGCCCTGAATTTTCTTGCTCATGATTCCCTCATTAATCCTTAGTGATTCAAAGCCGGAAACAGCGTCAGGTAGACGTTTCGTACGTCATCGGCGCTCACTTTCATCGGTACATTCTTCATCAGTCGCTGCACGTCGAGCGCGGCTTCAACCAGATACGGCAGGTGATCCGTGCCGATGCCCAGTTCTTCCAGACTGGCAGGCAGTTTGAGACGTTTCACCAGCGCGGCAAAGTACTCCACCAGCGCGTGCGATTTGGCTTCTTCATCCAGTGAGGCATCGGCGTCCGGCAGCAGATCGTAGGCCTGCGCGAATTTACTCACGGCGGCGGGGCGCACAAAGCGCATGCACGGTGCCAGCAGAATGGCGTTCGCCACGCCGTGCGGCAGATGATATTTGCCGCCCAGCGGATAGGACATCGCATGCACCAGATGGGTACCGGCGTGGGCAATCGATGCGCCACCGTAATAAGAAGCCCACAACATATTCAGGCGCGCTTCCAGATTGCCCGGTTCGGCAATGGTGGTCTCCAGGCTGGCAAACAGCTTTTTCATGCCGATCAGCGCATAGTTATCACTCACCGGATTGGACACGGTGGCGGTAAAGCACTCGATCAGATGACAGAGTGCATCGATACCAGTGGAAGAGGCGATATGCGGTGGCATGCTGGTGGTCAGTTCAGGCACCAGTGCGACATAATCGGGTAGCATCACCGGAGTAATGATGCCGACTTTGGTCTCTTTCTCAGGGATCGCCAGGATCGCGTTCGGCGTGGCTTCAGAGCCGGTGCCGGCGGTGGTCGGGATCAACAGTGACGTGGTGCGGGTCAGTGGTTTCTCACCGGCCAGCAGGGCATCCAGTGTCGGCGCACCGTCAACGCACAGAATCGACAGCAGTTTGGCGACATCCAACACGCTGCCACCGCCCACGCCAATCACCAGATCGATGTCGGTTGACGGTAATGCAGCAACAATCGCGGCGACATCGTGCTGGCTCGGCTCCGGCGGCACGCTGTTCACAATGCTCAAACTGCTGATCTGCTGCTTCAGCTGCGCGATCAGCGACTGAACCGTTGGAATGCCTTCGATATTCTTGTCGGTGACCAGAAGCGCTTTTTCTTTACCTTGCAGTAAATAACTGAGGTCATTAAGCGCCTGGAAGCCACTGATCACGGTGCTGTTGATATTCATTTCATACCCTTATCGCGGTTTTTTCGTACTAAATGATTAACTTTGCTCATTCAGTACGGGTTCTGTCACTACAGTGCCTAAATTTATAGGACAAATTGATTTCAAATAATTTGATCTTGCTCACATATAATCAATCATGATTGAATATAATCAATCTCAACACGGCGAGCTGCCGGCAGAGGAAAGAGAATGACTTCACAGCCATGGAAAACACCCGTCTTAGTGATTGCGGATGATTTTACCGGTGCCAATGACGCCGGTAGTGGACTGGCGCGAGCAGGCGCAAAGGTGCATGTGCTGTTTGATAGCCGCACGCCACACGATGCTACCAGCGCCGATGTGCTGGTCATCAGCACCGACAGCCGTGCAGTCAGCGCAGCAGAAGCAGCGCATCGTACAACGCTAGCATTACAGCAGCATCAGGCGATTGCCCAGGATGGCTGGTTGTTTAAAAAGATTGATTCCACGCTGCGTGGCAATCCCGGCGCAGAGATAGAAGCCACGTTACATGCCAGCGGTAAAACCTTAGCGCTGGTGGTGCCCGCCGTGCCAAAACTCGGCCGCACCACGCGTGAAGGTGAAGTCTGGATCAACCAGCAGCGTCTGACGGACACCGAATTTGCCAGCGACCCGAAAACCCCGGTGACCAGTAGTCATGTGTTAACCCGCCTGCACATGCAAAGCGATCTGACAGGTGAAACTCTGGACTTGGCGACGGTGCGCAGTGGCAAGCTGGCACAGGTGCTCGCCAGTAAGCAGGGCTTAGTAGTGCTGGATGCCGAGCAGGATGCTGACATTGCGCTGATCGTGGCGGCGGCGGCGAGTTTATCCGCACGACCACTCCTCGCGGGCGCTTCTGGATTAGGTGATGCCCTGGGCGAATATCTGGCGGCGCGTCCGGCCAGGCCGGTGCTGGCCGTGGTGGGTTCGATGAGCGCCATCGCGCAGCAGCAAATCGCCCGCCTCGCGACCCAGCGTGACATCCGCATTATCGATATCGATATCCGCCAGCTGTTTGCTCAGCCCGCGTGGCCGCAGGCCGCTGAGTGGCAGCAGGCGATGCAACAGGCGTTGCGCGACGGCGCGCACTGCGTGGTGCGCACCACGCAGCATGCAGAACAACGTCATGAAATCGAACAGCTGTGTCAGCAACATCAGGTGTCACGCCAGGAACTGGGAGAACGCATCTGCCTCTTCCTCGCCCAATTGACCCACAGCGTTTGCCGTCATGCCTTGCCTGCCGGGTTGTATCTTTCGGGCGGCGACGTGGCGATGGCTGTCGCACAGGCGCTCGGCGCCAAAGGTTTCCAGATTCAGGGCCTGGTGGCGGGCTGTGTGCCGCACGGGGTTCTGCTAAATAGCGAATTACACCTGCCGGTGATGACCAAAGCGGGTGGCTTTGGTGACGAAAACACCCTGGTAGAAGCCATCCGTTTCATTGAGGAGAAGTCGAGTGAATAAAATTATTGCGGTGACCATGGGCGATCCGGCGGGCATCAGCCCGGAGATTATCATTAAAGCGTTAGCGGAAGGTGACCTGGCGGGTATCCCGGCAGTGGTGGTCGGCTGTGCCAGCACGCTGCGTCGGGTGATGGGATTGAACATTACACCGCAGGCTGAATTACGCGTACTGGATAACGTCAAAGACGCGCATTTCGCACCCGGCATCATCAACGTGATCGATGAGCCGCTGGCGAATCCTGAAGCCTTAAAACCGGGCGTAGTGCAGAAAGAAGCGGGTGATTTGGCCTGGCGCTGCGTAAAGCGCGCCACCGAACTGGCGCTGGCCGGTGAAGTCCACGCGATTGCCACCGCTCCACTCAATAAAGAAGCGCTGCATTCAGCCGGGCATATTTATCCGGGGCACACCGAACTATTGGCGCAGCTGACTAACACCAAAAACTACGCCATGGTGCTGTACACCGATCATCTGAAGGTGATCCACGTGACAACGCATATCGCGCTGCGTAAGTTCCTCGACACCCTGAATGGCGATCGCATCCAGACGGTAATTGGCATGGCGGATACCTTCCTGCGCCGCGTCGGTTTCGATAAGCCGCGCATAGCCGTCGCCGGGGTGAACCCGCACGCGGGCGAAAATGGCCTGTTTGGTGACGAAGAGATCACCACCGTAGCACCGGCGATTAAAGTGATGAAAGAGAAGGGCATTGATGTTTATGGCCCTTGCCCGCCGGATACCGTGTTCCTGCAGTGCCAGCAAGGTCAGTACGATATGGTGGTGGCGATGTATCACGACCAGGGGCACATCCCTCTGAAATTGTTAGGCTTTTATGATGGCGTCAATATCACCGCTGGCCTGCCGTTTATCCGTACTTCCGCGGACCACGGCACGGCGTTTGATATCGCCTGGACAGGTAAAGCGAACTCTGCGAGCATGGCGATCTCCATTAAACTCGCGATGCAGCTAGCATAGGGAAATATGAAGGGACAAAGCCGTCTCGACCAGATTATGGACTACCTGAAAAGTCATAATCTGGTCACTGTAGAACAGCTGGTGAGTGCGATCTCGGCTTCACCGGCGACGATCCGCCGCGATCTGATCAAGCTCGACAAGGAAGGCGTCATTAGCCGCAGCCATGGCGGGGTGACGCTCAATCGCTTTATTCCTGCTCAGCCGACCACGCTGGAAAAGATGCAGCGTAATCTGGCCGAGAAGCAGGCCATCGCGCAGTTTGCCGCCAGTTATGTGCAGTCAGGTGACTCCGTGGTGCTGGATGCCGGTACCACCATGCTGGAACTGGCTCGACAGCTGACACATTTGAAGCTGCGAGTGATCACTGCCGACCTGCACATCGCGCTGTTCCTGTCTGAATTCAAGCAGATTGAAACCACCATTATTGGCGGCCGCATTGATGACTCCAGCCAGTCCTGCATTGGCGAACATGGTCGTCGATTGTTGCGTAGCATCAATCCCGATATCGCGTTTGTCAGCTGTAACTCATGGAGTATCGAGCGCGGGATTACCACGCCGACGGAAGATAAAGCCGGATTGAAGATGGATCTGCTGGCGAATGCTCGTCGCCGCATCTTGCTGGCGGACAGCAGTAAATACGGTTCCTGGTCGCTGTATTGCGCCGCGCCGATTGATAGTTTGACCGATGTGGTGACGGATGCGCGTCTGGATGAGGTGGTGTGCCGCGAGTTACGCGAGCGCGGTATTGGGCTGGAGCTAACGGCTTGATGCTATAAAGTCGCCATCACTGGCGACTTTATAATCCACTATAACAGTTTTAATCCCGTCGCCGGAATATTGCGGCCATAGTAGATTTCACGCATCTCTTTCCACAGCAGATTGGTGATGCGCTTGTGCTCTTGCGGACTCAGATCTTCAGGTTTGGTGTTGAACAGGTAATACTTCAGGTCAAATTCCTTCAGTAACATCTTGGTATGAAAGATATTTTCCTGATAAACGTTCACATCCACCATGTCGTACATCGCTTTCATATCCTCGGACATAAAGTTCTGCACCGAATTGATCTCATGATCGATAAAGTGTTTCACGCCGTTCACGTCACGGGTAAAACCCCGCACGCGATAATCAAGGGTGACGATGTCCGACTCTAACTGGTGAATCAGGTAGTTCAGCGCCTTCAGCGGTGAAATGACGCCGCAAGTTGAGACTTCAATATCTGCACGGAAGGTACACAACCCGCCTTCAGGATGACTTTCCGGATAGGTGTGCACGCAGATATGGCTCTTATCCAGATGCGCCACTACCGAATTGGGCAGCGGGCCCGGATGCTCTGATTTGTCGATATCTTGCGGATTGATCGGCTCTTCGCTGACCAGAATGGTAACGCTGGCCCCCTGCGGCTCATAATCCTGGCGCGCGATGTTCAGCACGTTGGCACCAATGATCGAACAGGTCTCGGTCAGGATTTCGGTGAGGCGATTGGCGTTGTATTGCTCATCGATATAGGCGATATAGCCATCGCGTTCGGCTTCGCTGTTGGCGTAGCAAATATCGTAAATACAAAAACTCAGGCTCTTCGTCAGATTATTGAAGCCGTGTAGTTTCAGCTTTTGCAATTTCGTCACTCCTCACACGATAAAGCATTCAGCAGATATTGCGGCAAGGCAAAGCTACCGACATGTATCGCGGGGTTGTAATAGCGGCAGCGCAGGCCCGCGTCTTCAAAACGCGACTCCAGGGTCGCCGCGTCCCACTGGCGCAATGACTCATTATCACTTGCCCAGGCAAACGTCATGATGCCGCCGTAATAGGTGGGGATCGCCGCCTGGTAAAAGCTGACGTCGGAGAAGTAATGGCCGAGTTTACGATGGCTGTTGATCGCTTCGTCCTGCTGCAGGAAACAGACGCCATTCTGTGCCACGAAGATTCCGCCTGGATTCAGCGCTTGTTTACAGCCGGCATAGAATTCAGAGGTAAACAGACTTTCGCCGGGACCGATGGGATCGGTGCAATCGGAAATAATGACGTCGAACTTATCTTGCGTCTGGGTAACGAAATTGACGCCATCATCAATCACCAGATTCAGCCGGGGATCGTCATAGGCACCGGCGCTGTGATTGGGCAGATACTCTTTGCAGAAGCTCACTACACCCGCATCGATCTCGACCATGGTGATCTGTTCGATCGTGTGATGACGTGAGACTTCGCGCAACATAGCGCCGTCGCCGCCGCCAATGATCAGCACGCGTTTCGCCTTGCCGTGCGCCAGAAGCGGCACGTGGGTCATCATTTCGTGGTAGATGAACTC
Source organism: Erwinia sp. S63 (assembly GCF_016625195.1). Classification (GTDB taxonomy): domain Bacteria; phylum Pseudomonadota; class Gammaproteobacteria; order Enterobacterales; family Enterobacteriaceae; genus Pantoea. The sequence goes on along the minus strand of NZ_JACVUP010000008.1, from coordinate 74,558 downwards.
ATCGCGCTCGGTGGTTTGCACCACACCGTCCAGCGCCATGACACGACCAAATGCGGCATTTTCAAAGATCACCAGATCCTGATGCGCCGTTTTGTCGCGATAGAGCAGTTTATCTACCGTGAAATACTGTCCAAATCCGGCATGAAGCGTCTCATACCACATTTCATTCTGGGCCATGATGGGGCTCTCCTCGAATGTCATCGCCATGAAATTAGGGGAAAAGCATAGCGAATTATGACCGTGGTTGCACGGTCAAATCTTCAGCAGCAGAGCGGGATGGCGGGCTATTTGACGTAAGCGAGCAGGCTCAGTGAGTCACGCGCCAGCGACTTACACTTCTTGTCATTGGTGATGGCGATACCGCTCAAATCTTTGTAACTCTCTTCACCGAGCGACTTCATGTTGTAGTTGCTGTAATTACTCAGGTCCCAGCGGTTCTGCTGGGCAAAAAACACCAGTGCTTTGCGAATCTGTGCATCAGGCAGGTCCTGATAGCCGCAATCGTTTTTCAGATAAACAAACACTGCGGTCAGATCGGCCAGATCTTCTGCTTCGGATTCGCTCAGGGCAAAACTGGTGGAGGAGAAGCCAAGGAGTCCCGCCAGCAGCAGGATCTTGATGCTTTTCGTCATAATCATTCTCAACAAGGGGCAATGAATTGACGTTAGCACAGTTATTGCAGGGATTCCGCTAAATTTGCCCAAACGGGCGATTCCCGCGCTTTTTATCAGTGCATTCTGTTTCAGGGCTTGACCCTCCCGCAGGGTAAAGGTTTACGCTGTGCCCATATTCACGACAAGGATAAGCATATGCAACGTCGTCATTTTCTAAAATTGACTGCTGCACTCAGCGCGGCAGGCGCTCTGCCACTGTGGAGCCGTTCGCTTATGGCGGCTACGCGTCCGCTATTACCGATTCCCTCTATTTTGCAGCCTGATGCGCGCGGACAGTACACGCTCACCGCGATGAGTGGCACCAGCCAATGGAACGGAAAATCCGTCCCGACCTGGGGCTACAACGGCAGTCTGCTCGGCCCGGCGCTGCGACTACCGCGCGAGAAAGCGGTGACGGTGAATATCCATAATCGGCTGGCGGAAGCGACAACATTGCACTGGCATGGGCTGGAAATCCCCGGCGATGTTGATGGCGGACCACAGGGAGTGATTGCGCCTGGCGCCTCCCGTCAGGTGACGTTTACCCCCGATCAACCGGCTGCCACCTGTTGGTTCCATCCTCATCTGCATGGAAAAACCGGGTATCAGGTGGCGCAGGGGCTGGCGGGATTGGTGCTGCTGGAGGATGAAGATTCCGGCAAATTGCGTCTGCCGATGCAGTGGGGCGAAGATGACGTACCGCTGATTTTCCAGGATAAACAGCTGACCAAAGACGGTGCAAAAATCGATTATCAACTCGATATCATGCGCGCGGCGGTGGGCTGGTTTGGTGACATGATGTTAACCAACGGCGTGCAATATCCGCAGCAGGCGGTGCCACGCGGCTGGCTGCGCTTGCGCCTGTTGAATGGCTGCAATGCTCGCTCGCTGGATATCGCCACCAGTGATAAGCGCCCAATGTACGTGATTGCCAGCGATGGCGGTTTGCTGGCGGAGCCGGTGAAAGTCGATAGCCTGCCGCTGCTGCCGGGCGAGCGTTTCGAAGTGATGATTGATACCTCAGACGGCAAAACCTTTGACATGGTGACGCTGCCGGTGACGCAAATGGGCATGACGCTGGCGCCTTTTGATCAGCCTTTGCCGTTGGTGCAAATTCTGCCGCTGCGCGTGATGGCGAGTGGCACGATGCCGGATAAACTGGTGGATCTGCCGCCTGTGCCATCAAGTGAAGGCGTGCAAAGTCGCTGGCTACAACTGATGATGGATCCGCAACTGGATCAACAAGGCATGCAGGCGCTGATGGATCGCTACGGTCATAAAGCCATGGCAGGGATGAAAATGGACCACGGCAGCATGGATTCGAAGGGCGGGGCCATGCAGATGGATCACGGCAGCATGGACTCGAAGGGTGGGGCCATGCAGATGGATCACGGCAATATGGACATGAGCGGCGGTGCCATGAAGATGGACCATGGCAGTATGCCGATGGATCACGCAAAAACGGCGGCTTACGATTTCCACAACGGCAATAAAATCAACGGTCAGGCGTTTAACATGGCCAAGCCGATGTTCAATGCTGAACTCGGCAAGCTAGAAAAATGGACCATTTCCGGTGAGGGCGATGCCATGCTGCATCCGTTCCACATTCATGGCACCCAGTTCCGCATCCTGTCAGAAAACGGCAAGCCGCCAGCACCGCATCGCGCGGGCTGGAAAGACATGGTCAGCGTCAACGGCTGGCGCAGTGAGGTGCTGGTGCGGTTTAACTACGTTGCCAATGCCGATAACGCCTACATGGCGCATTGCCATCTGCTGGAGCATGAAGATACCGGCATGATGCTAGGCTTCACCGTCGGCTAAGTGACTACCACACCGCAGCGAAGCCAAAACGTCTTCGCTGCGGGTTGTTTAGCAATCCTAGGGCATAAGCGTGGCATTTTACTGCTCAGCAGCAGTATCAGGGCGCCAATGGCCTGATTTCCTGTTACAGGGGCAGGGCACAAGTGGCCTGGTTTACGGCAGCACACGAGCGTGGACATCGGACAGCCTTATCCTGCTGCCTGATGCGTGGTCAACGCCGCTAAATCCTCTCTGAGCGTGCCAGGCAAGTGATTATGCCTGAGCCGATTCCAGTGCCAGCCGGATATCCTCAATCAAATCATCAGCATGCTCGATACCAATCGACAAACGCACCGTAGCATCGGTGATGCCAATACGCTGGCGTACCTCCTGCGGTACACCGGAATGCGTGGTGCTGCCTGGATGGCTGGCGAGTGATTCGGTGCCGCCCAGGCTCACCGCCAGTTTGAACAACGCAAGGGCATTGAGAAACCGAAATGCTGCCGGTTGGCCGCCTTTGATATCGAACGAGAAGGTGGAACCGGCGCCGCTGCATTGTCGCTGGAAGGTTTCACCCGCAGAGGTGTCTGCATCGAGATAGGGCAGCCAGTGCAGTTTTTCTACCTGCGGATTATCGCGCAAAAACGCGGCGACTTTTTCCGCGTTGCTGGCGGCTTTCTCCATCCTCAACGACAACGTTTCCAGCGATCGGCCAATCATCCAGCTGGAGTGCGGATCAAGCTGGGTGCCGATGGCACTCCGCAGCGAGCGCACTTTGCTCACCAGCGCTTTGCTGCCCAGCACCGCACCGGCAATCAAATCCGAGTGGCCACCGACATATTTGGTGAGCGAGTAAAGCGACAAGTCCGCACCGTGCTGCAAAGGGCGTTGAAACAGCGGGCCGAGTAACGTGTTGTCGCAGGCGAGAATCGGACGAGAACCCTGCTGCTGAGTGATCACGTCCGCCACCTGCTTCATTAACTGAATGTCCACCAGACTGTTGGTCGGGTTAGCTGGCGTCTCAATCAGAATCAGTGCCACACGACCGCGCTGCCACGCCAGTTTAGCCGCTTCATACACCTTGTCCTCGTCGGTGCCATCGCTGAATCCCACCGCTTTGATCTCTAAATCGTGCAGCGTTTTACTTAACAGCGTTTCAGTGCCGCCATACAGCGGCTGCGAATGCAAAATCACTTCGCCTGGCCGTGCAAAGGCCAGCAGCGTGGTGGCAATCGCTGACATGCCAGAAGAGAACAGCGCTGCGCTTTCCGCCTGTTCATAGATGGCCAGCCGATCTTCAACAATCTCGCTGTTGGGATGGTTAAAGCGTGAATAGACCAGTCCGCCGCTTTTTCCCTCTGGCGGCTGTTTACGTCCGGCGACGAAATCGAAGAAATCTTGTCCCTCTTCGGCACTGTTAAACACAAAGGTCGAAGTGAGAAACACCGGGGGTTTGACCGCGCCTTCTGACAGCCGCGGATCGTAACCGTAGTTAAGCATTTGCGTTTCCGGGTGCAGATCGTGTGTGCCTATCTGTGTTTTTTTACTGGATGAAGCGGTCATAGGATCTCCAGAGGTCACTGGCAAGAGGGCGGGGTGGATTCCTGTAGTTAAGGACAGCGCAATATATTTTGCCACGGTATCGTTTGCGTTCTGTGCGCCGCGTTAGAGGTTGGTTCGACTATGATAGACTTCGTGGCTTTCTGAAAAACCTTAACCAGGCGAATGCAATGAAACACACCGTCGACGTGATGATCTCTGAGCAGGAGATCGCAACCCGTATTGCCGAACTGGGCAAGCAGATTAGCGAACACTACCGCAGCAGCGGCAGCGAAATGGTGTTGGTGGGTCTGCTGCGTGGCTCCTTTATGTTTATGGCCGATCTGTGTCGCGCCATCGATGTCCCGCATGAAGTTGATTTTATGACGGCCTCCAGCTACGGCAGCGGCATGTCATCGACCCGCGACGTGAAAATCCTTAAAGATCTCGACGAGGATATTCGTGGCAAAGACGTACTGATCGTGGAAGACATCATCGATTCCGGCAACACTCTGAGCAAAGTGCGCGAGATCCTGCGCCTGCGCGAGCCAAAATCACTGGCGATCTGCACCCTGCTGGATAAGCCAGAGCGCCGTGAAGTGGAAGTGACCGTGGAATACGTTGGCTTCACCATTCCTGACGAGTTCGTGGTCGGCTTCGGTATCGATTACGCGCAACGCTATCGTCATCTGCCGTATATCGGCAAAGTTATCCCGACCGGTGAATAACCGCACAATCTTCCAAGGCTAATCCCTTCAGCCTGCGATAAGATGCGCAGCCCGCGAGTTAATGACTGACGGGCTGCGCTCGCGTTCCCCTGCCGCATGCAGAGTGGTAAAGTGTCGCGGGTTATCGCTCAGCGCTTCATCTTTGATTTTTCACTCGTTATCTCTGAATAACCCCGCATGCTCGGCGTGAGCGCACTATCATTTCATAGGGCTTTGATGTCACTACAACAGGGTATGGATTCGCAATGACTTATGCACTGGAAATTTCCGGGCTCACCAAAACCTATCCCGGCGGCGTTCAGGCGCTGAAGAAGCTTGATCTCAACGTTGAGGCAGGCGATTTTTACGCGCTGCTCGGGCCGAATGGCGCGGGTAAATCCACCACCATCGGCATTATCAGCTCGCTGGTGAATAAAACCGGCGGCAGCGTGCGCGTATTTGGCTATGACCTGTCCAAGGATGTGGTCAATGCGAAACGCCAGCTGGGTCTGGTTCCGCAGGAATTCAACTTTAACCCGTTTGAAACCGTGATGCAGATTGTGGTCAATCAGGCGGGTTATTACGGTGTGGAGCGGGCTGAAGCCAACAAGCGCGCCGAGAAGTACCTCAATCAGCTCGATCTGTGGGGTAAGCGCAATGAGCGTGCTCGCATGCTCTCTGGCGGCATGAAACGCCGTCTGATGATTGCCCGCGCGCTGATGCACGAGCCGAAACTGCTGATTCTGGATGAACCGACCGCAGGTGTGGACATCGAACTGCGTCGTTCAATGTGGACCTTCCTGAAAGATCTCAATATCAAAGGCACCACCATTATTCTCACCACGCACTATCTGGAAGAAGCAGAAATGCTGTGCCGCAATATCGGCATCATCCAGAGCGGTGAGCTGGTGGAAAACACCTCGATGAAAGGCCTGCTGTCGAAGCTGCAATCGGAAACCTTCATCCTCGATTTGGCGCCGCGCAGCCCGCTGCCGCAGCTTGAAGGTTTCCAGTATCGTCTGGTGGATACTTCAACGCTGGAAGTGGAAGTGATGCGTGAGCAGGGTCTGAACAGCGTGTTCAGCCAGTTGAGTGCGCAGGGCGTGCAGGTGCTGAGTATGCGTAACAAAGCGAACCGCCTTGAAGAGCTGTTCGTCAGCCTGACCCAGGGTAAAGGAGTGAAAGCATGACACATTTATACTGGGTGGCGCTCAAGAGCATCTGGGCCAAGGAGATCAACCGTTTTGCCCGCATCTGGATTCAGACGCTGGTGCCACCGGTGATCACCATGACGCTCTATTTCATCATTTTCGGCAACCTGATTGGTTCACGTATCGGCGATATGCATGGCTTCAGCTATATGCAGTTCATCGTGCCGGGTCTGATCATGATGGCGGTGATTACCAACGCTTACGCCAACGTGGCCTCTTCATTCTTCAGCGCCAAATTCCAGCGTAATATTGAAGAGCTGCTGGTGGCGCCGGTGCCCACGCACATTATCATCGCCGGTTATGTTGGCGGCGGCGTGGCGCGTGGCGTGTGCGTCGGTATTCTGGTGACGGCGATTTCGCTGTTCTTTGTGCCGTTCCACGTGCACTCGTGGTCAATGGTGGCCCTGACGCTGCTGCTGACTGCGATTCTGTTCTCGCTGGCTGGCCTGCTGAATGCGGTGTTTGCGCGGACCTTTGACGATATCAGCTTGATCCCCACCTTCGTGCTGACGCCGTTAACCTATTTGGGGGGCGTGTTCTATTCGCTGACGCTACTGCCGCCATTCTGGCAGGCGGTGTCGAAGCTGAACCCGGTGGTGTATATGATCAGCGGCTTCCGCTACGGTTTCCTCGGCATCAATGATGTGCCGCTGGTGTTTACCTTATCGGTGCTGATTGCCTTTATCGTGGTGTTTTACGTGCTGGTGTATACGCTGATTCAGCGTGGTCGCGGATTACGTACCTGATATAACTTTTCAACAATGCAGCTTCGGCTGCATTGTTATTTCTGCCTCTCTCTATCCCATCATTTCTAAGATTATTCTCCGAGCCATTAAGGCCAGTTGAATATCAAAAATGAAATTGTCAGTAACTGTCAGTTATGAATTATTCTATTTGGCGATAATTTGAAGTTAATCTGATAATTTAAGCGTAATGTTTCCGTAAGTGATTGATTTACATTGCGCTAAGAATTCGTAAGTTTTTGTGCGGTTTTTTGAACTTGTTATTAAGTGTCAGTCATTGGAATATTCAATCGCTAATAAAATTCGTCTTCATCATAAAGCGAGTTTAACTTCCTTCGCTACGCTATGCGCGTTGCTGGGTCGGACACTTATTTTACACAGGGCAATTAACATGAATCGTTTAACGTGGGTGGATAATCTGCGAGGTATTGGTGTACTTGTCGTTATTCTGCTGCACTGCGTTATTGCGGTAAATGGTAACGTCGGACACTTCTCCCCGCTGGTATTAACGCTGGATCCGCTGTTGATACCGGTCTTTCTTGGTCTGGTTTTCTTTGTTTCGGGATTGTTTGTCGATGCCGGATTACGCAAAGGATTGGGGCCGTTTATTCATAATAAAATTCAGACCATCCTATATCCTTTTGCCGTTTGGGTGTTGGTGTACGGCGGATTGAAAATATTATTCAGCTCGATGGCAAATAATCCTCAATCGCCGCTGCATATTATTGCCATGCATCTGAGTGGTGGTGGCGATATAACCTGGTTTTTGCATTCACTGTTCTTTTTCTTTTTGGCTATCATTTTTATTCGTCAATTGCCGTTTTGGTTAGTGATTCCTGGATGTTTATTACTCAGTTATTTCCTGCCCGAGCTGAGCGCCGATGGCATGTTTGCCAGCTTCGATAATGCGCATATCAATAAATCGATTAATCTGTTTATTTTCTTCTACGTCGGCGATCAGTTAGCGCGCAGGCACTATGATATTCCGAAGCTGGCAGATAATCCGCTGCTGGTACTGCTCTCACTGGCAAGCGTCATTCTGTTCCTGTGCCTGAATCTACTGACTGCACATCCGCCGTCACATGTGCTGCTGGCTGCGCTGGCCCTACTGTCGATTCCGCTGTTTGTCTGGATATCATTGAAGGTGAACTCACGACTTGTGCATTACGTTGGGGTGAATTCCATCGTCTTCTACCTGTCGCATTACCTGGTGATTCAGTTCTTCAGCAAGATTGTGAAGCTACAAACGCCATCTCCATGGATACATGATCTGCTATTTGTGCTGGCATTCGCTGCGGCAATGATCCTGCCATGGACGCTGTGCTTGTTGCGTCAGCGTGGCTGGCTTAACTTCCTGTTTACGCTGAAGACGCAGCCGCGTGTGAAGGTGGCAAAACCGGTGTAAGAGAAGGGCGGAACCTCTGAACAGAGGTTCCGTTTTGATCAGGCAACCTGAACCGGCAACGCTTTAGCGATGCGTTTCATCTCGTTGTCACCTTCGAAATAGGCGACCTTGGGTTGCCAGCTGCGGGCCACTTCATCTTCGACCTGCACGTATGAGCAGATGATCATGATGTCGCCTTCACAGGCACAACGGGCCGCGGCACCGTTGACGGAGATGATCTTCGAGCCACGCTCAGCGGCAATCGCGTAGGTAGAGAAACGCTGACCGTTGGTGACGTTGTAGATGTCGATGGCTTCGTATTGCAGAATGCCGGATGCATCAAGAAAATCCTGGTCGATGGCGCAGGAGCCTTCGTAGTGCAAATCTGCCTGCGTGACTTTCACGCGGTGCAGTTTGCCCTGAAGTACGGTACGAATCATAACGGGATAACCTTATTAAGCTGCGATTAAACGACGGAGGTTACTCCGTCAGATCCACTTGCTGATTATCGATCAGGCGCGCATTGCCCAACCAGGCGGCCATCAGAATCACGGCGCGCTGGCTATCCACCGTTAGCGGCTGCAGATTGTCCGCATCACAAATGGCCAGGCCATCAGGGCGGAAGCCTTTCTCACGCAATGCGGCCTCGGCCGTTTCGATAATCTCTTCAACATGGCGTTCGCCGTTGTTCAGACGCTCGGCCATGCTGTTCATCACCTGGCTCAGACCCGCAGCGATCGCGCGCTCTTCGCTGGTGAGATAACCGTTACGTGAGCTCAACGCCAAACCATCTTTCGCGCGTACTGTTGGCACGCCGACAATCTCGATATCGAAGCCCATGTCGGCCACCATCTTGCGGATAATGGCTAACTGCTGGAAATCTTTCTCACCAAAACAGGCAATATCGGGCTGCACCAGATTGAACAATTTGCTCACAATAGTGGACACACCGCGGAAGTGACCGGGACGACTGGCACCTTCCAGCAGAGACGATAACCCCGGGACTTCAACGAAGGTTTGGCTATCCAGCCCTTTGGGATAAACATCCGCCGGTGCAGGGGCAAACACCAAATCGACGCTATGACGATTGAGTTTCTCGCAATCGTCCTGCAAGGTGCGGGGATAACGCGCGAGGTCATCGGCGCGTTCAAACTGCATCGGGTTGACGAAAATCGAAACCACCACAATATCGGCCCGCTCGCGCGCTTCGTCCACCAATGTCAGGTGGCCATCATGCAAGTTGCCCATGGTGGGCACCAGCGCGATACGTTTGCCTTCCTGCCGCCAGCGACGAATTTCCCGGCGCAACATCGGCAGCGATTCAATAATCAGCACTGCAACTCTCCTGATTTACTGGAAACTGTGTTCGGCGGCAGGATAAATGCCCGCTTCAACGTCGGCAATATACTGGCGAATTGCCGCGCGAATGTCGCCGGTTTCTGCAAGGAAATTTTTGGCAAATTTGGGAATGTGACCACCGGTAATGCCAAAGGCATCGTGCATCACCAGGATCTGTCCATCGGTGACGTTACCCGCACCAATGCCAATCACCGGAATGCTTAACGCTTTGGTGATGCGCTCTGCCAGCGACACCGGCACGCACTCCAGCACCATCAACTGTGCACCGGCGGCTTCCAGCGCCAGCGCATCGGCCAGCAGACGCTCTGCACCCGCTTCATCGCGGCCTTGTACCTTGTAGCCACCAAAGATGTTCACTGACTGCGGCGTCAGCCCAAGATGACCACACACCGGCACGGCGCGCTCGGTGAGCATACGCACGGTGTCTGCCAGCCATGCGCCGCCTTCGAGCTTCACCATGTTGGCTCCGGCGCGCATCAGTTGGGCAGCATTATCAAAGGTTTGCTGCGGTGTGGCGTAGCTCATAAACGGCAGGTCGGCCATCACCAGCGCATTCGGCGCGCCACGGCGTACGGCAGCGGTGTGATAAGCGATGTCGGCCACGGTAACAGGCAATGTGGATTCATGACCTTGCACAGTCATGCCAAGGGAGTCGCCAATCAGCATCACCTGAATGCCTTCATCAGCAAACAGGCGGGCAAAGCTAAAGTCGTAGGCCGTCAGGGTGGCAAATTTGCGGCCACTGGCTTTGAGCTGGCGTAGATGGGTGATGGTTGTCGGTTTCATCGCACACTCCAGAGTTTTCTGATGCGCGCAGTGTACTGGATTGATTGAAAAGGCGATACGACCGTAGTGCGATTATTGCAGCCTACTCAGACCACAAGCGGATGGTGCTGCGATCGAGCGTGGCGAGGATGCCGGTCAACGGCTGACCATTGGGCAGACGCAGGCCTGGCGCGATCTCTAACAACGGCACCAGCATAAACGCGCGGTTGTGCATATCGTAATGCGGTACGGTGAGACGTGGGGTGTGAATCGTCTGCTGACCAAACAGCATGATGTCGATATCGAGGGTGCGCGGTCCCCAGCGCTCCGCTTTGCGCACACGTCCATGCTCCAGCTCGATACGTTGCGTATGATCGAGCAGCGCTTCAGCTTCCAGCGTGGTGTCCAGCGCGACCACCGCATTCAGGTAATCAGGCTGGTCTGGCGGGCCGTACGGTGGCGTGCGGTACAGTGAAGAGGTGGCGACGCGCGAGGTGTGCGGTATCGTATCAATCGCGGCTAGCGCTGCATCAACCTGATGCAGCGGATCGGCCAGATTACTGCCTAATGCGAGGTAAACACGAATCATGATGCGCTATTGGTATCGCGGCGTGGGCCGGTTGGACGACGGCGCGGACGACGCGGTTTACGACGCGGAGCCACCGGATCGTCGCCCAGTGTGTTCATCATGGTTTTTTGCTCGACCGGCGCCGCAGCCTGGAACTCACCCCACCAATGGGTCAGGCTTTGCAGTTCGCGGTTGTTTTCCACATCGGCACGCAGCGCCAGCAGATCATATGCAGCACGGAATTTAGGATGCTCCATCAGCTTCCAGGCGCGTTTGCCATGACGACGTGACATGCGCAACTGCAGCTGCCAGATATCGCGAATCAGGGTGGTGATACGCTTAGGAATCGCCAGCGCACGGCAGGCTTCATCCAGCGTTTCGTTCATCGACAGCGCAAAGGCGTCGTAATAGGTCAGTCCGCTTTCCTGCGCAATGCGTTGGGCCGATTCCAGCTGTGGATACCAGAACATCGCGGCAAACAGGAAGGCCGGATTGACGCGCATATCGTTCAGAATGCGGTTGTCGGTGTTCTTCAGCACCTGAGCCAGCATTTTCTCCATCAGACTGTCGCTTTCGGCCGTGAAGCCACGCGTCAGGGTAGGGAACAGCGGCTGGAACAGATGGTACTCACGCATCATCTGATAGGTACGGAATCCGTAACCGGCTTGCAGCAATTTAAGGGATTCTTCAAACAGACGCGCAGGCGGAATGTCATTCAGCAGCGTGGCCAGGCGCGGAATCGGCTCGGCAGTTTCCGCAGCAATGCGCATCTCCAGCTTGGCGGCAAAACGCACCACGCGCAGCATACGTACCGGATCTTCGCGATAACGGGTTTCCGGATCGCCAATCAAACGGATCACGCCGTCTTCCAGATCCTGCAAACCGCCGACGTAATCACGTACGGAGAAATCCGCCACGCTGTAATACAGGCTGTTGATGGTGAGATCGCGGCGCTGGGCATCATCTTCGATGCTGCCAAAAATGTTATCACGCAGCAGCATGCCGTTCTGGCCGCGCTGGGAGTTGTTGCGATCGTCCTCAGCTTCTTCCTGGTGATGGCCACGGAAAGTCGCGACTTCGATCACTTCAGGACCGAACATCACATGTGCCAGACGGAAACGACGACCGACGAGGCGGCAGTTGCGGAACAATTTGCGCATCTGCTCAGGCGTGGCGTTGGTGGTGATATCAAAGTCTTTTGGCTTCTTACCCAGCAGCAAATCGCGCACGCCGCCGCCTACCAGGTAAGCTTCGAAACCGGCTTTATTCAGGCGATACAGCACTTTAAGGGCGTTTTCGCTGATATCTTTGCGTGAGATGTTATGGCTTTCACGGGGAATGACGGTCATCAGACTTTCAGTTTCCACCTCTTCAGGCGCCTCCTCGTCACGCTTGAGGACTCTCCGGCAAAAATTTGCGACTCGGGTAAAAATGGGACACCTCGACAGTGATAAAAGGGTGTTAATAAATCAGCGGCTAATCATAGCCTGTTGCGAACCATTTAGGAATGGCGATGTCGCCTCATCCGTGATTCGCGCGTTCTGTTGTGGGATCAGTTGGATACTCCACTGTGCCACCGCGTTATCGAGCAGTTGCTCCACTGTGGCATCTTGCCAACTCTCCAAAACCGATTGCCCCAGCAAGTGCAACGCGCGTATCAGCAATGGGCGCGCATCTCCATCAGGTAAAGCGGGCGCATGATTCTGTTTAGAGAGCTTATTGCCATCGTCATTAATGGCCAGCGGCAGGTGCAGATACGCAGGCACCGGCCAGCCAAACTGCTGGTAGAGCGCGATTTGACGCACCGTGGGTTCAATCAAATCGGCCCCGCGTACGATTTCCGTCACACTCTGAAAATGGTCATCCACCACCACCGCCAGGTTATAAGCAAACAAACCATCCCGACGATGGATAATAAAATCTTCTTCCGCCAGCGATCGCTCGGCCGCTAGATGACCGCGCAGGCGATCGTCAAAGCCATAAACCGGCATATGCTGACGCAGGCGCAGCGCGGCGTTTTCTGCAGGGAGGTGTAATTCCCGACAGTGACCGTCGTAGAACCCCCCAAGCTGCTGAATACGGCTGCGCGTGCAGGTACAAAAGTAGCTTTGACGGTGCTGTTGCAGCCAGCTCAGCGCTTCCCGGTAGGCATCATGACGCTGCGACTGCCATAACACGTCGCCATCCCACTGCAGGCCATAGTGCTCCAGCTGTTTCAGGATGCGTGTGGCTGCACCAGTCACTTCTCGCGGCGGATCGATATCTTCAATACGCACCAGCCAGCGGCCTTGTTGCGCACGCGCGCTCAGGTAGCTGCCTAACGCGGCTATCAGCGAACCAAAATGCAGATCACCAGAAGGAGAGGGAGCGAAACGCCCGACGCAGGAAGAGGTTGAAGAGTTCATTTTGAGGTGCACCGCACGCCGGGAAAACAGTGGTTTTCCCGGCAGTGCGGTGACAGTCTGCTCGCGGCCATTAGCCTGCCATCTGCTTCTCGCGGATTTCAGCCAGCGTTTTGCAGTCGATGCAAAGATCGGCAGTCGGACGCGCTTCGAGGCGGCGAATACCAATTTCAACACCACAGGAATCACAGTAGCCGAAATCGTCGTCATCCACTTTCTTCAGCGTCTTCTCGATCTTCTTGATCAATTTACGCTCACGATCGCGGTTACGTAATTCCAGGCTGAACTCTTCTTCCTGCGCGGCACGGTCAACCGGATCCGGGAAGTTAGCAGCTTCGTCCTGCATATGCGACACAGTGCGGTCTACTTCATCACGAAGTTGGTTGCGCCAGGCTTCCAGAATCTTGCGGAAATGGCTCAGTTGGGCGTCGTTCATATACTCTTCGCCCGGTTTCACCTGATACGGCTCCACACCAGCGATGGCGAGGATACTCAGGGACGATGTTTTACGGTTTTGCCCTTCTTGCATGTTGTTTCTCCTGGATAACACGCCCTTCCCGTCATACTTCAGGTTGCATGTGCATTGGCTAAATTGACCACCGACTGCCAGCAACGCGAATTATTAAGGGGTATATCGATTCCCATCAGGGAAAAAACAGGCCGCTATAAATAGCAGAAGCAGTCAAGGTTGGCAATTATTCATATTCGCACCTTGACAAGCCTGTGAGGAACAGCGTATTTAGCGCACCGCCCAGAACATTCCTATCACAGCAAATTGCTATAAATATTACAACTCTACGTTAATCGTCACCGCGAGCGGCTGAGTGAGTAACATTTGAGCAGGTGATATCTGAGCCTGATACGCCAACACCTCTACTCCACAGCGTTGAGCCTGTCCCAGTAGTTCTGCGTAGTGTGCGTCGATATGGCGCGCCGGGGAGACGTCCTCAATCCCCGTATGCAGAACGGCGAACAACAAAACAGCTCGATGACCCTCTGCCGCGATAGCACTGAGTTCGCGCAGATGCTTTTGTCCTCGAGCCGTCACCGCATCCGGAAAAAAGCCTTTACCCTGCTGTAAAAGGGTGACGGACTTGACTTCAATATAGCAGTTTGATCTGCCCTCCGCTTGCAGCAGGAAGTCAATTCGGCTTTTTTCCGTACCGTATTTGACCTCGGGTTGGCAGTGGCTGTAACCGGACAATTCTGGAATGGCGTCAAGGGTTAAGGCTTCGCGCACCAGTTGGTTGGCTCTGAGTGTGTTTACGCAGATCCAGTGGCCTTGTTGCGTCTCGGTCAATTCCCAGCTGTGCGGATACTTGCGCGTGATGCTGTCCGAGGTGGAGTACCACACGGTATCGCCCGGCGTGGCGCAGCCGGTCATCGCGCCGGTATTGGCGCAGTGGATCGTCAAAGTCTCGCCTTCCGGTGTCACGACATCGGCAAGAAAGCGCTTATAGCGAACGATGAGACGAGCGGGTTTCAGCGGCGGATCGAACAGCATTCAGGCTCCTGAAGTGGGTAACAGTGGCCAGCGCGCCAGTCGACGATAGCGCGTACGGCCCTGGGAAAAGGTCGATGAAAACAGCGCGAAGTGACTGACATCATGACGCCAGTGAAATCCTCGCGCTGGCAGCGCGACTTTTTGCGTAGCGTGGCGCAGCAAAGTGATATGCGGATGAAAAGGCTGGGCACTCTGCGCACAACCATGGCGTGCTGCCTGAGCACGCAGCAGACTCGCTAGCTGCAGCAAACCGCGTGGCGCACGCTGGCAGCCCAGCCACACGACGCCGGGACGCGGCCAGTGTCCGGCGTCATCGAGGTCGAGGGCAAAACCCGGTTGCGCGATGCGTGAAGCGAGCTGCTGCAACTTTTGCGAGGTCTCATTGCTGACATCGCCAAGAAATGCCAGCGTCAGGTGCAGGTTCGCGGCCTCCACCGGTTTTCCATCATCCTCACTGAAATGATCTGCACGCCACCGTACCAGCTGTTGCTGGAGCGGGACGGGCAGTTCGAGGGCAAAAAACTGACGTTGCGTGGTCATGATGGCGGTGCCGTAGAGTGCTACAATGCGCGCCATATTAGCACAGGCAGAGTGGGAGTTGAGTGTGAGCGAATTACCGGTAAGCGAGGTGCTGCCGGCCTTGCTGGATGCCCTGGCGCAGTCACCGCAGATATTGCTGGCGGCGCCGACTGGCGCAGGAAAATCCACCTGGCTGCCGTTGCAGTTGCTGCAAAAAGCCTCGCTAGCGGGCCGCATCATTATGCTTGAGCCACGTCGTCTGGCGGCACGTAATGTGGCGCAACGCCTGGCGGAGCAGTTGGGAGAGCAGCCCGGTGGCACCGTGGGATATCGCATGCGCGGTGAAAACTGTTGCGGCCCCAATACGCGACTGGAAGTGGTGACCGAAGGCATTCTGACGCGCATGTTGCAGCGCGATCCGATGCTCGAAGGCGTGTCGCTGGTGATCCTCGATGAATTTCATGAGCGCAGCCTGCAGGCTGATTTGGCGCTGGCGCTGCTGTTGGATGTGCAGCAAGGGCTGCGCGACGATCTGAAAATCTTGCTGATGTCCGCCACGCTGGATAACGAGAGGCTGCGTCAGTTGCTGCCGGATGCGCCTTTTATTGTCTCTGAAGGACGTAGCTTCCCGGTGACGCGCCGTTATGCCTCGCTCAATCCGCAACAGCGTTTTGACGAAGCGGTGGCACGAGAAGTGGCGCAATTGCTGCGCGACGAAACGGGTTCGCTGCTGCTGTTCCTGCCGGGCGTCGCGGAGATTGAACGCGTGAAGCGCGAGCTGGAATCTCGCGTCGGTGATGACGTGGATCTCTCTCCTTTATATGGTGCGCTGTCTCTGGATGCGCAGCGTCGCGCGATTCTGCCTGCGCCCGCCGGTCGTCGCAAAGTGGTGCTCGCCACTAACATTGCCGAAACCAGTCTGACCATTGAAGGCATCCGTCTGGTGGTGGATAGCGCGCTGGAACGCTCAGCGCAGTTTGATGTGCGCAGCGGCGTAACACGGTTGCAAACCCAGCGTATCAGCCAGGCGTCAATGACGCAGCGAGCAGGTCGCGCGGGGCGTCTTGAACCCGGTATCTGTTTGCATCTGCTGCCCCAGGAACAAGCGATGCGCGCGGCGGCACAGAGTGAGCCGGAAATCCTCAACAGCGATCTCTCTTCACTGCAAATCGATTTATTGCAGTGGGGTTGCCTGGAGGCGTCACAGCTCAACTGGCTGGATGCGCCACCCGTGCGCAGCTTACGCGCGGCAAATGATTTACTGACCCGTTTGGGGGCGCTGGAAGGCGAGAAGCTGAATGCGCGTGGGCGGAAAATGGCGGCGCTGGGCAGCGATCCCCGCCTCACGGCCATCTTGTGCGCGGCACAGGATAAGGATGCAATCGCCAGTGCCGCCTTACTGGTGGCGATTCTGGAAGATCCGCCACGTAACGGCAGCGCAGATTTACGTGATGCACTCAACCGGCCTCAGCCTCACTGGCAGCGTCGCGCCCGTCAGTGGCAGCAGCGACTCAATGCCAGCGGCGGCAGCGTCAATCCCGATCTGTACCCCTCTTTACTGGCAGCGGGGTTTGCCGATCGGCTGGCACAGCGACGCGGCGAAAGTGCGCGCTATCAGCTGGCCAATGGGATTGGCGCCATGCTGGATGAGCAGGATGGCTTGAGCCGTTATGAATGGCTGATTGCGCCGACCTTATTGCAAGGTGCCAGCGCGGCCGAAGCGCGCATGCTCTTAGCGCTGCCGGTGGAAATCGGCGAGTTACGCCAGCAATGCCCTGAACTGGTGACGCAGCGCATTGATGTGGAATGGGATGAAGAGAAAGGCACACTGCGTGCCTGGAAACGTGAGCTTGTGGGTGCGCTGGTCCTAAAAGCACAGCCGCAGGCGCGCCCGGACGCGGATATTTTACACCCGGCAATGCTGCGCTGGATCCGTGAGAAAGGGCTTTCCGTGCTCGGCTGGACACAGGAAGCGGAACAGCTGCGTTTGCGTTTGCATTGTGCTGCCGAGTGGCTGCCGGAAGAGGCGTGGCCGCCATTGGACGATGAGAGCCTGCTCGACTCGCTGGAGCGTTGGCTGTTACCCGAGATGGGTTCCGTGCGCGATCTCAGGAGCCTGCAGGCCGTCAATCTTGTCAGCGCATTATTACATTTGCTGACATGGTCACAACGTCAGCGGCTGGATACTGTGCTGCCAACTCATTACACTGTGCCGACCGGAAGTCGCCTGCCGATTCGCTACGCAGTGGATAAGCCCCCTGCGCTGGCAGTGCGCATTCAGGAGATGTTTGGTGAAGCGCAAAATCCGGCGGTGGCTGAAGGCCGTATTCCGCTGGTATTGGAGCTGCTGTCACCGGCGCAGCGTCCGTTGCAGATCACCCGTGATCTCGCAGCGTTCTGGCGCGGAGCCTATCCTGAAGTGCAGAAAGAGATGAAAGGGCGCTATCCCAAACATCCCTGGCCCGACGATCCGGCAAACGCCTTACCGACAAGGCGCACCAAGAAATTTTCATCGTGACACTCTGTGGATCGAATTCAGAGGGTTCTGCCATGCGCAGCACGAGAAAGCAGTTAGAGTAACGGCCGCAGCCGTAGCTATGCCTGGAGAATAAAAGCATGTCTGGGAACGATCGCGAACCTATTGGGCGTAAAGGAAAAGCGCCAAAGCCGCCGCGCAGCACTGCTCGTCGGGGTCGCCGCAGGGAGCTTGATGATGATATCGATCAGGACGATTTTGACGAAGATGATGAGGAGAGCACACCGGTGCCACCAAAAGGTAAAGGGAAAGGAAAACGTCCGCCACGCGGCAAACGTCGCTGGTTAGGCTGGTTGATTAAGCTCTTCCTGGTCTTTGTGGTCGTGATGGTGGCCTGGGGCATTTATCTCGACTCAGAAATCCGCAGCCGCATTGACGGTAAAGTGTGGCAGCTGCCTGCTGCCGTATACGGCCGCATGGTGAGCCTTGAGCCGGGGATGTCGTACGACAAAAAAGAGATGATTGCGCTGCTGGAAGGCACGCAGTATCGCGAAGTGTCGCGCATCACCCGTCCTGGTGAGTTCAGTGTTAAAGGCAACACTATCGATCTGCTGCGTCGTCCGTTTGATTTCCCGGACAGCAAAGAGGGACAGATCAACGCGCGCCTGACGTTCAGCAACAACGAACTGAGCGAGATTAAAAACCTCGATACCGGGCGTGATTTTGGCTTCTTCCGCCTCGATCCACGCTTGATCACCATGCTGCAATCGCCGAACGGTGAGCAGCGTCTGTTCGTGCCGCGTGCGGGCTTCCCGGATCTGCTGGTCAGTACGCTGATCGCTACCGAAGACCGTCACTTCTATGAGCATGATGGCATCAGCCCGTACTCGATTGGTCGTGCCTTCCTCGCTAACATCACCGCCGGTAAAGCGGTGCAGGGCGGCAGTACGTTGACGCAGCAGCTGGTGAAAAACCTGTTCCTGACCAACGAACGTTCACTGTGGCGTAAAGCGCGTGAAGCCTATATGGCGGTGATCATGGATGCGCGCTACAGCAAAGATCGCATTCTTGAGCTTTACCTGAACGAGGTGTATCTCGGTCAGGCGGGCAACGATCAGATCCGCGGGTTCCCACTGGCGAGTCTGTACTACTTTGGTCGTCCCGTTGATGAGCTGAGCCTCGACCAGCAGGCGATGCTGGTCGGCATGGTGAAAGGTGCGTCGCTGTACAACCCGTGGCGCAACCCGAAACTGGCGCTGGAGCGTCGTAACCTGGTGCTGCGTTTACTGCAGCAGCAGAACGTGATCGATCAGGAGCTGTATGACATGCTCTCGGCGCGTCCGCTGGGTGTGCAGCCGAAAGGGGGCGTGATCACGCCTCAGCCTGCCTTTATGCAGATGGTACGTAACGAGTTGCAGGCCAAACTGGGCGACAAGATTAAAGATCTGTCTGGCGTGAAGATTTTCACCACGCTCGATCCTATCTCTCAGGATGCGGCGGAAAAAGCGGTTGAAGATGGCATTCCGGCGCTGAAGAAACAGCGTGGCTTGAAGGATCTGGAAACCGCGATGGTGGTGGTGGATCGCTTCAGTGGTGAAGTACGTGCCATGGTAGGCGGTGCAGATCCGCAGTTCGCGGGCTATAACCGTGCGCTGCAGGCGCGTCGTTCTATTGGCTCACTGGCTAAACCTGCGACCTATCTCACCGCATTGAGCCAGCCGAATACCTATCGTCTGAACACCTGGCTGGCGGATGAGCCGATTGCGCTGAAACAGCCGAACGGTTCCATCTGGAAACCGATGAACGACGACAAGCGTTTCAGCGGCAAAGTGATGCTGGTGGATGCCTTAACCAACTCCATGAACGTGCCTACCGTAAACCTGGGGATGACATTGGGTCTGCCTTCAGTGGTGGATACCTGGACGAAGCTGGGCGTGCCGAAAGATCAGCTGAATCCGGTGCCAGCGATGTTACTGGGGGCACTTAACCTGACGCCGATCGAAGCGGCACAGGCGTTCCAGTCGATCGCCAGCGGCGGTAACCGCGCCGACCTGTCGGCGGTGCGTTCGGTGATTGCTGAAGATGGCACGGTGTTGTACCAGAGCTTCCCGCAGGCGCAACGCGTTGAACCGGCGCAGGCGGCTTATATGACCTTGTACACCATGCAGCAAGTTGCCGATCACGGCACCGCCCGTGCGCTGGGCGCGCGTTACCCGAATGCCCATCTGGCGGGTAAAACCGGTACCACCAATGATCTGATCGATAGCTGGTTTGCGGGTATTGATGGCAAAGAGGTCGCGATCACCTGGGTTGGCCGCGACAACAACCAGACGTCGAAGCTGTATGGTGCGAGCGGTGCGATGCAGATCTATCGCCGTTATCTCGACAACCAGGCGCCAATGCCGCTGGTGCTGACACCGCCAGAAGACATCACGCAGATGAACGTCGACTCTGCCGGTAACTTCGTGTGTGGTTCTGGCAGCAGCACCTGGCGTTCGCTGCCGGTGTGGACGTTGGATCCTAACGCGCTGTGCCAGCAACAGCAGCAACAGATCCAGCAACAGCAGCAGATCCAACAGCAGCAAGAGTCGCAACCGCAGCAGCAGTCACCTCAGCAGCAACAGGGTGAGCAGAAAGATGCTGACGGCGTGGCGGGCTGGATTAAGGATATGTTTGGCAGCAAATAGTTAGCTGCAGAAAACAGAGGGCGCTACGGCGCCCTTTTTCATGCCTGTGATTTATTAATCGCGATCATGGACATGCACGATCTGGTCGCAAACGCACCGCCATCAGGCATTACATCTTGCGGATCTCGCCAAACTTCGCCTAAAATCCGTGCGTCTAATAATCATTCTCGTTTTCATTCGCCTGCATCGTTTCCTTTTCGAGAGATCCTTTTTTATGAATGCGCGAAATTCTAATCCTTGCTCTGCACGTGCTGCGACCTCGCGTCGTCCGCTCGCTTTAATGATTTCTTTAACACTGGGTACGCTGAGCGCACAGGCGCTGGCAGATGATACCGTGGTGGTGACCGCCAATGGCGGCAACACCGTCGCGCAGGAAAGCGCATGGGGTCCGGCTCCTACCATTGCCGCGAAACACAGTGCTACCGGCACCAAAACCGATACGCCGATTGAGAAAAACCCACAGTCGGTTTCGGTGGTGACGCAGGAAGAGATGTCGATGCACGCTGTGACCAGCGTAAAAGGTGCGTTTAACTACACGGCTGGCGTGCTGACGGGTAACCGCGGCAGCTCAAGCGTGATCGATGCGCTGTCGATTCGTGCTTCAGCGAAACCAACACCAACCAATATCTTGATGGCCTGAAGCTGCAGGGGGATAACTACTCTGAGTTCGCCATCGATCCTTACTTCCTTGAGCGTGCGGAACTGCTGCGTGGCCCGGTTTCCGTGCTGTATGGCAAAAGCAACCCAGGCGGCGTGGTGTCGCTGGTGAGCAAGCGTCCGACGCAGGAAACACTGCGTGAAGTGCAGTTCCAGATGGGCACCGATAACCTGTACTCAACGGGCTTCGATTTTGGCGGTTCGCTGGATGATGACGGTGTATACAGCTATCGCCTGACGGGTCTTGCTCGCAGCGCCGATGCGCAACAGGAGATGAATAAAGAGAAGCGCTACACCATCGCGCCTTCGTTCAGCTGGCGTCCTGATGCCAATACCCGCTTTGACCTGCTGACCTACTTCCAGAACGAACCGGAAACCGGTTATTACGGCTGGTTGCCGCGTCAGGGCACCGTGGTGGGCATTACCCGCCCGGACGGTAGCAGCTACAAACTGCCAACCAATTTTGATGAAGGCGAAGACAGCAACAAGATTTCGCGCAACACCAAGATGGTGGGCTACAACTTCGAACACAGCTTTAACGATACCTGGACGGTGCGTCAGAATCTGCGTTATGCAGATTTGAAAACCAATTATCGCAGTATTTATGGCAGCAGTTTTAATGCTGATACACTTGAGATCAATCGTGGTTCAGCCGTTTCCGACGAGAATCTTAATCAATTCGCTGTCGATACTCAGGCACAGGCGAAATTCGCAACTGGCGCATTGGATCATACATTACTAATGGGCGTTGATTATCAGCGTACACGTAATGACATTGATGCGGCGTTTGGATCAGCATTCCCAATTAGTGCGACTAATCCTCAGTACGGTAACGATGCGCTAGATGGTGCTGCGTTCCCTTACCAATATCTGAATCGCCAAGAGCAAACCGGCCTGTACTCTCAAGATCAGATGGAATGGAACCGCTGGGTACTGACCTTAGGTGGACGTTACGATTATGCGATGACTTCAGCACTGAATCGTAACGGCAATACCGAAGTGAAAAATCACGATCAGGCCTTCACCTGGCGTGGTGGTCTGAACTATGTGTTTGATAATGGCATTGCGCCGTACTTCAGCTATAGCGAGTCCTTCATTCCGAATTCTGGGACTACCGCCTCTGGCCAGCCGTTTGATCCATCGCGTGCTAAGCAGTATGAAGCCGGTGTGAAGTATGTTCCTAAAGATCGTCCGGTTGTCGTAACTGCTGCGGTGTATGAGCTGACCAAAACCAAGAACCTTACCGCCGATCCAAACAACCTTAACTTCAGCGTACAGAGCGGTGAAATCCGTTCACGCGGTGTTGAATTGGAAGCCAAGGCGGCGCTGAACGCCAACATCAACATGACGGCGTCTTACACCTATACCGATGCGGAATATACCGAAGACACTGTGCTGAAGGGCAAAACGCCGGTACAGGTGCCGAAGCATATGGCATCGCTGTGGGGGGATTACACCTTCCATGAAACTGCGTTGTCAGGTGTGACGCTGGGTGCCGGTGTGCGTTACGTGGGTGAGAGTCAGGGCTTGTACGCGAGTGGCACCGATGCTAACCAGAACTTTGCGGTAGCCAGTTACACCACTGTCGATGCAGCGCTGAAATATGACCTCGGCCGTTTCGGTTTGCCGGGCTCTTCTGTCGGTGTGAACATCAACAACCTGTTCGATCGTGAATACGTTGCCAGCTGCTATCGTGATTACGCCTGCTACTGGGGTGCTGAACGTCAAATCGTCGGTACGGCGACCTTCCGCTTCTGATTCTGTCAGGGCGAACAATGTTGTGATTAGGGGCGGCCTCAGGGCCGCTTTCTTCAAAATCAGATCTGTTTTGTGCTTATTAATCAGGGAACACCATGCAGCATCCGCATTACGAAGAAACCACCTTCACGCTGGATAATGTCAGCTTTCGCGTGCCTGGGCGCACGTTGCTGCAGCCACTTTCACTCACCTTCGCGCCAGGCAAAGTCACGGCGCTGATCGGACATAACGGCTCTGGCAAATCCACCTTGCTGAAAATGCTGGGACGCCACCATGCGGCAAGTGAAGGCCGGGTGCTGTTGAATAGCGATGCGGTGGAGAACTGGGGCAGCAAAGATTTTGCGCGCCAGGTGGCCTATTTGCCGCAGCAGCTACCGGCGGCGGAAGGGATGACAGTGCGTGAGCTGGTGGCGATTGGTCGTTATCCGTGGCACGGGGCGCTCGGGCGCTACGGCCAGGAAGATCGCGATCGCGTGGAAGAAGCGATTACGCTGGTGGGCCTGAAACCGTTCGCCGGGCGTCTGGTGGATAGCCTGTCAGGCGGCGAACGCCAGCGCGCGTGGTTAGCGATGCTGGTGGCGCAGAACAGCCGATGCCTGCTGCTGGATGAACCCACTTCCGCACTGGATATTGCGCATCAGGTGGATGTGCTGGCTCTGATTCAACGTCTCAGCCGCGAGCGTGGCTTGACGGTGATTGCGGTACTGCACGACATTAACATGGCGGCGCGCTATTGCGATCGCCTGGTGGCGCTGCGCGGCGGCGAAATGATCGCGGAAGGGGGACCTGAGGTGATCATGCAGGCCGATGTGCTGGGCAATATTTACGGTATTCCGATGGGCATCTTGCCTCATCCACAGGGCGGTGCGCCCGTCAGTTTTGTTTACTGAGGCCTCGCCATGTTCGACATTTCCCGCCGTCGCTTATTGACGGCGCTGGCACTGACGCCACTGATGAACGTTGCGCCCTTGCGTGCGGCAACGCCCGATCTGCAGCGTATTCTGGCACTGGAGTGGCTGCCTGTTGAGTTGCTGATGGCGCTCGGTGTATCGCCGCTCGGTGTGGCCGATCTGCGTAACTACAACATCTGGGTTGGCGAGCCGCAGCTGCCTGCCAGCACCATCGATCTCGGTTTACGCACCGAACCCAATCTGGAGTTGATGACGCAACTCGAACCTTCGCTGATCCTGCACTCCAACGGCTACGGCCCAGGATTGGATAAGCTCGCACGTATTGCGCCCACCATGGGCTTTGATTTGAATAGCGGTGACGGTAAGCCGCTCAGTACGGCGCGCCAATCACTGCATGCGCTCGGTGCCCGGCTGGGACGGGAAGCGCAGGCGGTACAACATCTGCAGTTCCTCGATCAGCAGTTAGCGGCAGCGCGTGAGCGCCTCAAACCCTGGGCCGATCGTCCGGTGTTACTGATGTCATTGATGGACAGCCGTCACGCGATCACCTTTGGCACCAACAGCCTGTTCCTGGAAGTGATGGAGATTCTGGGTCTCACCAACGCCTGGCACGGTGAAACTAATTTCTGGGGCAGTGCGGTGGTGGGGCTTGATCGGTTAGCCGATGTGGGCGATGTGCAGGTGGTGTGCTTCGATCACGATAACGACCGTGATATGCAGCAGGTGATGAACACCGCGCTGTGGCAGGCGTTACCCTTCATCCGCGCAGGTCGCTTTAAACGCGTGCCTGCCGTCTGGTATTACGGCGCGACCTATTCAGCGCTGAAATTTGTTCGCGTGCTGGAACACGCGCTGGAGTCGCACTGATGCGCCATCGTCTCTTTCCTGTGGTGCTGCTGAGCAGCATGTTCTTGCTGGCGCTGGCGCTGACCTTTATCAATCTGCGTGACGCACTGCCTGTGGCGCAGTGGTCGCAGGCCATCTTCGCACCGGACATCAACAGCATTCAGCAAGTGGTGTTTCATCACAGCCTGTTATCGCGTTTGGCACTGGCATTGCTGGTGGGTGCGGGCCTCGGTTTGGCCGGTTTGCTGTTTCAGCAGGTGCTGCGCAATCCACTGGCGGAACCGACCACGCTGGGCGTGTCATCGGGTGCACAGCTCGGTATCACCGTTGCCACACTCTGGCACCTGCCAGGTGGCGACCTCACACAGCAGTTTGCCGCGATGGCTGGCGCAGTGCTGGTGGGCATCCTGGTGTTTGGCGTCGCCTGGGGAAAACGCCTGTCGCCAGTGACGCTGATTCTCGCTGGACTGGTTTTGAGCCTCTACGCCGGTTCAGTGAATCAAATCTTTGCCATTTTCAATCACGATCAGTTGCTGAATATGTTCCTGTGGAGCACGGGCGCGTTGAATCAGATGGATGGTCATAACGTGGCGATGCTGTGGCCGCGTTTGCTATTAGCGTTTGTGGTCGCGCTGGCATTGCTGCGCCCCTTAACGTTAATGGGCCTGGATGATGGCGTGGCAAAAAACCTCGGTCTGGCATTGTCTGCTGCGCGTATCGGCGCATTAGCCCTGGCGATTCTACTCAGTGCGCAGCTGGTTAACGTCGCCGGGATTATTGGTTTTATCGGGCTATTTGCGCCGCTGCTGGCGAAAATGCTCGGTGGTCGTCGCTTGCTTAGTCGTATGCTGCTGGCGCCATTGATCGGTGCGTTGCTGCTGTGGCTGGCCGATCAGATCGTTTTGTGGCTTACCGGTCACTGGCGCGAAGTCTCCACTGGCACAGCCACCGCGCTGATTGGCGTACCGATTCTGCTGTGGCTACTGCCGCGTCTGCGTACTGGCTCGGTTCCTCCGGCCATGAATATGGGCGACAAAGTGCCGGCAGAGCGCCAGAAGGTGGTGCTGTGGTGTGTGATCGGCCTGGTGGTTCTGATGCTGCTAAGCGTGGTTGGCATCACTTTTGGCCGTGATGCGCACAGTTGGACGTGGGTGAGTGGCGAGATGTTGCATCAACTGCTGCCGTGGCGTGCACCTCGCGTGCTGGCGGCGTTAGTGGTCGGCATGATGCTGGGCGTCGCCGGTGCGCTGATTCAGCGCCTCACCGGCAACCCGATGGCCAGTCCGGAAGTGTTAGGCATCAGTTCAGGTGCGGCCTGTGGTGTGGTAGTGATGATGTTTTTCGTACCGGGGGACGCCGTGGCGTGGCTGCTGCCCGCAGGTGCGTTAGGCGCGGCACTGACGCTGCTGGTGATTATGCTGGTGGCCAGTCGCGGAGGCTTCTCTCCCGAGCGCATGCTGCTGGCGGGCATGGCGCTTAACAGTGCTTTTGTCACCTTGCTGATGGTGTTAATGGCGAGCGGCGATCCGCGTATGGGCGGCCTGCTGAGCTGGATTTCAGGATCGACTTACAACATCAATATGCCGCAGGCAGTGCAAAGTGCCGTAGTGGGTATCATCCTGATTGCGCTAGCGCCACTGGCCAGCCGCTGGCTTACGCTGCTGCCGTTAGGCAGTGCCACGGCACGTTCGGCGGGGATGGCGCTGACGGGGTCGCGTATGGCTTTGTTGCTGCTGGCAGCAGCCTTAACGGCCACCGCAACCTTAACCATAGGGCCGCTGAGTTTTATTGGTCTGATGGCGCCACACATTGTGCGCATGCTGGGCTTCCGACGCGCATTACCGCAGGTGTTGATGGCGGGCCTGTTGGGCGGCGGGTTGATGGTGTTTGCTGACTGGTGCGGTAGGATGCTGGCGTTCCCGGATCAGATCCCCGCTGGATTGATGGCGACCTTCTTTGGTGCGCCTTACTTTATCTGGCTGTTGCGTCGCGCATAAATGCGCAACCTACGTCAATCGGCGCTTACAGGGCAGCTGCGCATAATTGTGCAACCTAACGGAAATGGGTGTCTGAGTGTAGCTGAGCATAATGATGCGAACGAACGGCAAGGGTGTCTTTAGGGGACGTTGTGTCTCAAGGGACTGCAGGGCACATCAATGTAGGGGCGCCATTCATGGCGCCCGCTAATGGCTTACAGCTTCGCGAAACTGCGGCGTGCCGCATCAATGGTGCGCTGAATATCTTCCTGGCTGTGTGCCAGTGACATAAAGCCCGCTTCAAAAGCGGAAGGCGCGAGGTAAATCCCTTCTTCCAGCATCAGGTGGAAGAAGCGCTTAAAGCGCTCAACGTCGCATTTTGTCACGTCGGCATAGCAAGTCACGGTTTCGGCATCGGTAAAGAAGATACCGAACATGCCGCCAACATGGTTGATCACCAGCGGAATGTTTTCTGCTTTTGCCGCTGCCAGCAAGCCTTCAGACAGTTGCGTGGTAAGGTCGGTCAGAGTGCTGTGCGTGCCGGGTTGAGCAATTTGCGTCAGACAAGCAAAACCGGCCGCCATAGCAATCGGGTTGCCCGACAGCGTACCCGCCTGATACACCGGACCGGTCGGTGCCAGTGCAGCCATCACATCACGACGCCCACCAAATGCGCCCACCGGCATGCCGCCACCGATGATTTTGCCGAGACAGGTCAGATCCGGCGTGACATCGTAATAAGCCTGAGCACCGCCCAGCGCCACACGGAAGCCGGTCATCACTTCATCGATGATCAGCAGCGCACCAAACTCATCACAGAGTGCACGCAGACCCGGCAGGAAGTCCGGCTGAGGTGGAATGCAGTTCATATTGCCCGCAACGGGTTCAACGATGATACAGGCGATATCTTCTGGATACTGCTCGAAGGCTTCGCGCACTGACGCCAGATCGTTGTAAGTGCAGGTCAGGGTGTGCTTAGCAAAATCAGCAGGAACACCCGGTGAGTTCGGTTGGCCCAGGGTCAACGCGCCGGAACCGGCTTTCACCAGCAGACAGTCGGCGTGGCCGTGGTAGCAGCCTTCAAATTTGATAATTTTATCGCGATGGGTGAAGCCACGCGCCAGACGAATCGCGCTCATCGTGGCTTCGGTGCCGGAGTTCACCATGCGCACCATGTCCATACTTGGCACCAGCTCACACACCAGCTCGGCCATTTTCACTTCCATTTCGGTTGGCGCACCGAAACTCAAACCGCGTGATGCCGCTTCAATCACCGCATTGCGGATGGTGGCATTGTTATGCCCCAGCACCATGGGTCCCCATGAACCGACATAATCGACATAGGCTTTACCATCGGCGTCATACAGATAAGCACCGTCGGCGCGTTCGATGAACAGCGGTACACCGCCCACACCGGTAAAAGCACGTACCGGGGAGTTCACACCGCCAGGGATCAGGCGTTGCGCTTCGGCATAAAGGTTTTCTGACTTACTCATTGCTCGGCTCCTGCTGTTCTGGAAAAAATTCTGGCGCCATTCTAAGGGAAGTGCAGCCCGATTAGAAAGGCGAGCGGGTGCGAAAGCCTTTTAAAGCTATACTTTAGCGCAGTGCAGGCGGCACACAGTGTCAAGCGCAGTACTTGATTGCACTGGGCGGCTGGCAGATAATAGCGGAATTAAGGTCGTTTTCTGACCTGGACGTTTACCCGGAGTAAAACATGAGTGACGACGTAGCAGTGCTGCCTTTGCAATTCACTGAAGCAGCAGCGAAAAAAGTAAAAAACCTGATCGCGGATGAAGAAAATCCAGAGCTGAAACTGCGCGTGTACATCACCGGTGGCGGTTGCAGTGGTTTCCAGTACGGCTTTACTTTTGATGATCAAATGAATGACGGCGACATGACCATTGAGAAACAAGGTGTGGCGCTGGTGGTTGATCCAATGAGCCTGCAGTATCTGGTCGGTGGCTCGGTCGACTACACCGAAGGACTGGAAGGTTCACGCTTTATCGTGACCAATCCCAATGCAAAAACCACCTGCGGTTGCGGCTCTTCCTTCAGTATCTAATCCCTTTTCTGACCGCTGCTCTGGCGGTCAGAACGTTACCACTCTACGGTCACTAATCGTGACGACTCACGACGCTTCGCATCGCGTTTTAACACGCTTTCGGTCACGCGCGGCTGTGCACTGAAGTGACGCCCACAATCAATCGATGGCAGTGTTTGTTCGCTTTGGCGTGAGATATCGCAGCGGGAAAATATGGTCAACGTGACGGCAATAGAGCCGGTGGAGGTCGCCGCGCCAATTGGCGCAGCCATCGCAAGCCCTATGGCCAGGAGCAGTGCTCTGGTCATTGATAATTCCTGGTGAAGTCAAAAGTTGCGCGTTGCGCAAAAAGGGCACTGAGCATACGTGGCCACAGTGCCTTGTATTTTGATTTTCGACAATTTATGCCGAATCTTTAATCTTTTGTGGTGCTATTTTTCGCCGGATGTAAATCAGCGCACAGCTGTTTGGCCGCCAACAGGATACGTGGGCCGGGGCGACTCAGCCAGTCATCATTGATGGCAATCACCGGTACCGCCAGCTGTGGCTGCCAGAATTTCACGATATTCGCGGCTTGCGCGGGGCCACCGCCGATCACAATCGCCTGAGGATGACGTGCTAATACTTGCTCACGACTCACCTGCGGCCAGCTGACACGGCTGTCGGCAAAGATATTTTTGCCACCGCACAGGGTGATTACCTCGTTTTGCAGCGTGTTGCGTGAGGCTGTAAACAGCGGCTGCTGGCCGAACTGCAGAAACAGTGGAATCGGCGTGCGCTGTTGATACTGTTTACGCAGATCATCCTCTTGCTGACGTAGTGCCTTTGCGGCAGCTTCTGCCTGCTGAGGTTGTGGACTCCACTGTTTTAGCGCTGCTAACGCATCAATCATCTGATCGATGGTTTGTGGATCTATCCACTCGACTTTAACGCCTAAACGTTGCAGTTGGTCGATCTGCCGCTGTGGATTACCACCGCGCCAGGCCAGCACCACATCCGGTTTCAGTTGCAGGATGCGCTCGACTTTGATGCCCTGCCAGTTTGCCACCTGCTCCAGCTGATTGGCCTGCGCCGGGAAATCCGAATAAGCACTCACCGCCACCGGCGTAATGCCCGCTGCAAAAGCCAGTTCGGTCAGATGGGGCGATAGCGTTATAACGCGTGGGGCAGCAGCAAACAGGCTATTGCCGATCAGCAATAGCCCCAGCAGCAGATATTTAGCCACGCGCCAGCTGTGCCAGCAGGTTTTCAACCATCAGTGACGATTGTTTAGCGGCAACGACGAGGAACTCATCAAAGCTCAGGTGGGATTCTTTATCTGCGACATCGGAGATCGCGCGCACCACCACAAACGGCACTTTGAACTGATGGCAAACATGACCGATGGCGGTGGCTTCCATCTCCACGGCGATCGCCTGTGGGAAGGTGGTGCGAATGCGTGCCAGTGGTTCAGCACCGTTGATGAAGGCATCCCCGCTGACCACTAAACCGCGCACTGCGTTGAGATCCAGCTGCTTAATCACTTGCTCCGCAGCGGCGATCAGTTTTTCATCCGCGACAAAGGCTGCCGGGCAACCAGCCATCTGGCCAGGTTCGTAACCGAATGCGGTGACGTCGGCATCGTGATAGCGCACTTCATCGGAGACCACGATATCGCCCACTTTGAGTGAAGCAGCCAGACCACCGGCAGAGCCGGTGTTGATCACCACATCGGGCTTGCACAGCTCCAGCAACAGGGTCGTGCCGAGCGCTGCTGCGGTTTTACCGATGCCTGATTTCAGCAGAGCAACCTCAACACCGTTCAGCGTGCCGGTATAAATTTCACAACCAGCCAGCGTCAGCGTCTGACGGTTTTCGATTTTGTCACGCAGCAGGGTGATTTCCTGCTCCATCGCGCCAATAATGCCTGCTTTCATAAAGAATCTCGCTGTAGTTATGGATGTAAAGCTTAAAAGTGAGGCATAGTCTACCATGGCTGGCAGAGGATGAATTCACCAAAAAATAAGGGGTAATGATGGCGCAGATCAATTTCAAAAATAAGATCAGTTTCACCCGCCCTTATACCAGCCGCAAAGATCCCGAGGGTGAATACTATATTACACGGCACTTTGAGAGTGACCGTGGGCGCATCATCAATTCTGCCGCGATCCGCCGTCTGCAACAAAAGACGCAGGTATTTCCGCTGGAGCGTAATGCTGCGGTGCGTTCACGCCTGACTCACTCGCTGGAAGTACAGCAAACCGGGCGCTACATCACCAAAGAGATCCTGCAAAACCTGAAAACCCAGGGCGGTGGGCTGGCGAATTACGGACTGGATGAGTTTGAAGGCGCGTTTGAGAGCCTGATTGAAATGGCCTGCCTGCTGCATGATGTGGGCAATCCGCCGTTTGGTCACTTTGGTGAAGCCGCTATCAATGACTGGTTTGACGATAATCTGCCTCTTGAGCTGGTGGACCCGCTGGTAGCGGGTGTGGCGGATGAACATCAGCGCGCGGATTTTGACCAGCTGAATGCAATGATTCGTCAGGATTTGTGCCACTTCGAAGGCAACGCGCAGGCGATTCGCCTGGTACATACGCTGCTGCAGCTCAATCTCAGTTATGCGCAGGTGGCCTGTATTTTAAAATACACCGCACCCGCATGGTGGCAGGGTGATAAGCCGGCAGAATTTAGCGTGCTGATGAAGAAGCCGGGCTTTTATTTGTCCGAGCGTGAATATGTCGCTGACTTACGCGCAGCCACCGATATTAAAGAGCATCATCGCTATCCACTCACCTGGATTATGGAAGCCGCTGACGATATCTCCTACTGTATTGCCGATTTAGATGATGCCGTCGAAAAAGACATTTTTGATGTTGAGACCTTGTATAAGTCTCTGCTCAAAGCCTGGGGGACGGTAAATAATGGCGATGCGTTCAGTCGTACGGTGAGTGAGGCATGGAAAGAAGCTAATCAGAAAAAACGCCGTAGCCTGAGCGATCAATTTTTCATGTCATTACGGGTTAACGTCCAAAATGTATTGGTCAGCCATGCCGTGCGCCGTTTTGTCGATAATCTTCCGGCCATTTTTGAAGGGAACTTCAATCATGCACTACTGGAAGATGACGGTGATGAAGGCCGCTTACTGAAACTATTTAAAACCGTGGCGCGTCAGCAGGTATTTAATCATCCGGAAGTTGAGCAACTCGAATTACAAGGTTATCGGGTGATAAAAGGGTTGCTGGAAATTTATCAGTCATTAATGTTGCTGGATTATGAACAATTTACTACGCTGATGAACGACGATTTTCTGCCAAAATATCCTATAGAAACGCGACTGTTTCATAAGCTTTCAGGAAAACATCGCAAAGCTTATCAGCAGCAGATGCGTACACTGATTGTCGAGTATAAATATCAACGTTTGTTGTGGGAACGTTATTACCGTTCGCGCTTGATTCAGGACTATATCAGTGGAATGACAGACAATTATGCATGGGATGAGTATCGTCGTTTGATGGCCGTGGAATAAGCTGAGTTTTGTAAAGATGAAGAATAAATTTTTACCTTTACCCAAAACTTCATTAGGAACTTCGCGCTAAAAACTTAATCTCACCATCACGACCACAGCAATGGTCTGGCCGTAAATCTTAGAGAGACACAGACAAATGAAAAAAAGCACATTAATGTTAAGTGCGCTGGCGCTTAGTCTGGGCATGGCATTAAGCCCTGTCAGTTTCGCGGCGGAAAGTGCTTCCTCCTCGAACCAACAGCTGCCAAGCCTGGCACCTATGCTGGAAAAAGTGATGCCTTCCGTGGTGAGTATTAGCGTTGAAGGCAGCACCACGGTGAAAACCCCGCGCATGCCGCAACAGTTCCAGCAATTCTTTGGTGATAACTCGCCATTCTGTCAGGACGGATCGCCATTCCAAAGCTCGCCAATGTGCCAGAGCGGCGGTGACGGCAGTCAGGGCGGTGATAATGGCGGAGCCAACACTCAGCAGCAAAAATTCCGTGCACTCGGTTCGGGCGTGGTAATCAATGCCGATAAAGGCTATGTCGTCACGAACAACCATGTGGTGGATAACGCCACCAAAATTCAGGTGCAACTCAGCGATGGCCGTCGCTATGACGCTAAAGTGATTGGCAAAGATCCACAGTCTGATATCGCTCTGATTCAATTGCAGGACGCGAAAAACCTGACGGCAATTAAGATCGCGGACTCCGATGACCTGCGCGTCGGTGATTACACTGTCGCAATCGGTAACCCGTACGGACTCGGTGAAACAGTAACCTCCGGTATCGTTTCAGCGTTGGGCCGCAGCGGCTTGAACGTCGAGAACTACGAAAACTTCATCCAGACCGATGCTGCTATTAACCGCGGTAACTCCGGTGGTGCGCTGGTGAACCTGAACGGTGAACTGATCGGGATTAACACCGCGATTCTGGCGCCAGACGGCGGCAATATCGGTATCGGCTTTGCTATCCCAAGCGCGATGGTGAAAAACCTGACGGCGCAGATGATCGAGTATGGTCAGGTGAAACGCGGTGAGCTGGGCATTATGGGTACCGAGTTGAACTCTGAGCTGGCGAAAGCGATGAAAGTCGATGCTCAGCGCGGCGCCTTTGTTAGCCAGGTTCTGCCGAATTCGGCAGCGGCAAAAGCGGGCGTGAAAGCCGGTGATGTCGTGGTGTCGATGAACGGCAAACCGTTGACCAGTTTTGCCGCGCTGCGTGCAGAAGTGGGCTCACTGCCTGTAGGCACCAAACTGCAGCTGGGTCTGTTGCGTGACGGTAAACCGGTGACGATTACTGTTGAACTGCAGCAGAGCTCGCAGGAAAAAGTGCAGTCCGCCACTATCTACACCGGTATTGAAGGTGCCGACCTGAGCAACGTCGACAGCAACGGCCAGAAAGGCGTGCGCGTGGATAATGTGAAAGCGGGCAGTGCAGCGGCGCGCATTGGTCTGAAGAAAGGTGACGTGATTATGGGCGTTAACCAGCAGGCGATTGCCAACCTCGGTGAACTGCGCAAAATCCTCGATACCAAACCGTCCGTGCTGGCCCTGAACGTGCAGCGTGGCGACAGCAGCCTCTATCTGCTGATGCAGTAAGTCTGAGATGATTGAACACTGGCGAGCTTCGGCTCGCCTTTTTTGTTTTTGTCAGGTGCAGCTGCGCTATTCGCTAGCATCAGCACCACGTTAACGTGGTCCGGATTGTGCAAATGTCCGTTGTGCAATGTGACGCCTACCGCAATTCCCGTATTCTCTATCCGGCTATGTGCAGTTGCACAATGCCAGGCGTGCGTGGGATGCGTATTCTGTCAATTCTTCTCTTTCTCTGGAGTGATTGATGGCCACCTATCATCTCGATGCGCGACTGGCTCAGGATATTGTTGCCCGCACCATGCAAATTATTGACAGCAATGTCAACGTGATGGATGCACGCGGCCGCATTATTGGCAGCGGCGATCGTGAGCGTATTGGCGAATTGCACGAAGGTGCGCTGCTGGTGTTGTCACAGGGAAGGGTGGTGGACATTGATGAGGCCGTGGCGAAACATCTGCATGGCGTACGTCCGGGCATCAACCTGCCGTTGCGTATTGACGGCGAGATTGTCGGCGTTATCGGTCTGACCGGCCAGCCAGCAGCACTGCGTCACTACGGTGAACTGGTGTGTATGACCGCCGAAATGATGCTGGAACAGGCGCGGCTATTGCATATGCTGGCGCAGGACAGTCGTTTACGCGAAGAGCTGGTGCTGAATCTGATCCGCAGCGACACGCTTTCACCTGCGCTGAGTGAGTGGGCGCAGCGGCTGGGCATCGATCTCAATCAACCGCGCGTAGTGGCAGTGGTGGAGGTGGACAGCGGCCAGCTCGGTGTTGACAGTGCGATGTCTGAATTGCAGCAGTTGCAAACGCTGCTGACGACGCCGGATCGCGACAACCTGATTGCCATCGTCTCACTCACCGAAATGGTGGTATTGAAACCGGCGCTTAATGCCCACGGCCGTTACGATCAAGACGATCATCGACGTCGTGTCGATCAGTTATTACAGCGAATGAAAGAGAGTGGCCAGGTGCGGATGCGCATCGCGCTCGGCAATTTCTTTACCGGTCCCGGCAGTATTGCGCGCTCCTACCGCACGGCGCGTACTACCATGATGGTGGGCAAACAGCGCATGCCGGAGCAGCGCAGTTTTTTCTATCAGGATTTGGTGCTGCCCGTGCTGCTGGATAGTCTGCGCGGTGGCTGGCAAGCCAATGAACTGGCGCGTCCGTTGGCGAAACTGAAAGCCAATGATAATAATGGATTACTGCGCCGCACGCTGGTGGCGTGGTTCAGTCACAATGTGCAGCCGAGCGCCACGGCACGTGCACTGTTTATCCATCGAAACACGCTCGAGTATCGCCTTAACCGTATCTCCGAGCTGACAGGATTGAACCTGGGAAATTTTGACGATCGTCTGCTGCTGTATGTGGCGTTACAACTGGACGAACAGAGCTGACCCTTATTGCTGCCTGGAGAGGAAGATGCCCCGATTGAAAGCGACCTTAGTCTGGCTACTGGCCGGTTGGCTTGTGAGCGCGACCTGCGAGGCTCAAGCCGTTTCGCTGGCTTTTTTACCCGGCGAGGAGCTGCAACAGACGCGAAGTGCGCTGAAAAATCATCAGGCAGCACCACAGACTGAACAGGCGTGGCAGCAACTCAAACAGGCGGCCGATCGCGCGCTTAACCAGCCAAATCCCAGCGTGACGCAGAAAGGGATGTTACCTCCCAGCGGTTCCCGCCATGATTATCTCAGCCTGAGCGCCTACTGGTGGCCGGATCCCGACAAGCCCAATGGCTTGCCATGGGTACGCCGCGATGGTGAGGTCAATCCGGCCAGTAAAAACGACCAAAGCGACGGTGTGCGTCTGGCCCGTTTCACCGCAGACGTGCAGGCATTAGCACTGGCCTGGTACTTTTCCGGCGACACCCGTTATGCAGCGAAAGCCCAATCGATGATTCGCAGCTGGTTTATCGATCCTGCTACCCGCATGAATCCTAATCTTAATTTTGCTCAGGGCGTGCCGGGTAAGGCACAGGGCCGCCACACCGGTGTGCTGGATGGGCGTTACTTTGCTACGCGCATGGTGGATGCACTGCAGATACTGCAAGATTCGCCCGGCTGGCATCAACAAGATCAGGCTGCAATACATGCATGGTTTAGCGATTATCTTGACTGGCTACTGCACAGTAAGCTGGCACAAGGTGAGCGTGATGCGCCCAATAATCATGGCAGTTGGTATGCCGCACAGGTGGCGGGCATCGCGTGGTATTTGCATCAACCTCAGGTGATTAAGCAAATGGTGGTTTTAGCTCAAGATAAAATAGCCGGGCAAATTCGTGCGGACGGAACGCAGCCAATGGAACTGGCGCGCACGCGCTCGTTCCACTATAGCTATTTCAATTTGCAGGCTCTGACCAGCCTGGCGCAACTGGCACAGCGAAGCGGCGCGGGCGATCTTTGGCACTATCAACAGCAGAGCGGTTCATTGTTGGGTGCGCTGGATTACATGGCACCGTTTAGCGATGACAGCAAAACCTGGCCATGGAAAAATCGCGATCGCGTCAGTCTGCGCTTGATTCCACTGCTCTCGCTCACGGATCGTAGCCTGAACAGCGACCGCTATCAGCGTTGGATCCATCGCGCAATCGAAACGCAGTCGACAGACAATATCAGCACAGCAGAATCGCGAGGTGCGGAAAGAGAAGCGTTGCGTGATATTTGGTTGCTAGCGCGGCCTCCCGCGCATCTGTGAAGGGAAGATTACATCCGAGGCTGCGTGCTATTAAGCATTAATCCCATTGATGCTCTGTGTGCAGCATCAGCATCGCCAATCATGATCGCTTCATAAATCTTGCGATGTTCGTCCAAAAAAATATCCTGCGCGCTGGAGGGCCAGGTGAAGAAGCACTTAAAGATGGTTTCCAGCAAATTGCCCAACGGGATGTAGAAACAGTTGTCGGTGGAGTGGAAGATCAGACGATGAAAGGCGCTATCCACCTCTAGCCAGCGAGCAAGATCGAATGAACTTGCGGCGCAAACGGCGATCATTTCGCGGAATAACACTGAGAGTTCAGTGCGCTGTGCCTGAGTGGCGTGTAGCGCAGCCAGTCTGGCGGCCTGCGGTTCAATGGCCTCACGGAAGGCCAGAAACTGTTGGTACATCTCCGCCGTTGATTCAATGCCCTGCATCCATTCCAGCAGTTGCACATCAAGCAAATTCCAGTAAGTGCGGTCGCGCACGTGCGTGCCGAGTTTAGGCCGCGATTCTAATAATCCCTTTGAAGATAACAGCTTGAGCGCTTCACGCACGGCAGTTCTACTGACGCCAAAGTGGCTGCACAGCTCGACTTCGCTGGGCAGAACATCACCAGCCTTTAGCGTTCCAGATAGAATTTTTTGCGCGAGGTCACCGGCGATATGAACATCCAGACCGCGCTGTCCTGAGATGATGGCTGCAAATTGCATGGTTTTTGTGATACCTGAAGTCAGACATAACCCGATACTAGCCAGGGATTATGAATTCAGATAGGTGAAACAGGCCCAGATAAAACTGAATTAAGGCAAAAAAAAGGCCAGCATAAGCTGGCCCTGGGAACGCGGGGGAGGAAATTAACGACCGTTGCGGGTCAGTTGATCCAGATCGGATTCAATTTCAGCGATCTTATTGGATACCACGTTTTCCAGATGACGCAGATCCGCGAGGATTTTGCGTTTCAGATCGACTTCGACCTGATCGCGCTGGCAAATCTGGTCCAGTTCGTCGATCACATAACGCAGGTTCGGGCTGATTTCCTGTACTTCTTTATAGCCCTGGCTGGTGTGATCGGCGACGACAGTTTTGCGCTGACGCGGGTATTTGAATTTCACGCTTTTGGCGAAGAATTCACCTTTGTCTTTGCGGAAGTAGATTTTCAGAATGTCGTTGCTGGCTTCCTGACGCAGGCTGTAACGGTCGATGTCTTCAGGAGAGCTGATACCTAAGCTTTTCAGGTTGTCGTACATAGCGTTTATATTCCATCTAAGAGTGGGTGAGCGCGCAGGACTATCATCATCATTCGGGATGCGGCAGATACGCAGCAACCGGAACGCTTACGGCATACTTAATCAACTGTAGACACAAAAACCGGGATGAACAGTGCGCGACCGGAGTTAACTGGCGCGGATTATGAACTGTTTGAAAAATAAACGCACCAGTTAATTCGCGGCGCGAAGCAGGTAGTTTGGATGAGAGTGTAAAGAAAAAATTACGGGCCTGAATACAGGCCCGTTGGCAGAGTAACCGAACTAATTTCTAACTTAGTCGATGGTACGCAGCAGTTCGTTGATGCCAGTTTTCGCCAGAGTTTTAGCGTCCACTTTCTTCACGATTACGGCACAGTACAGGCTGTAGCTACCATCTTTAGACGGCAGGTTACCCGATACCACCACGGAGCCCGCTGGTACGCGGCCGTAATGCACTTCGCCGGTTTCACGGTCGTAAATTTTAGTACTCTGACCGATGTAAACGCCCATGGAGATCACTGAACCTTCTTCAACGATCACGCCTTCAACGATTTCAGAACGTGCGCCGATGAAGCAGTTGTCTTCAATGATGGTTGGGTTAGCCTGCAGTGGCTCCAGAACACCGCCGATGCCGACGCCGCCAGACAGGTGAACGTTTTTACCGATCTGCGCGCAAGAACCTACGGTGGCCCAGGTGTCGACCATGGTGCCTTCATCAACGAAAGCGCCGATGTTGACGTATGAAGGCATCAGCACGGTGTTACGTGCAATGAACGCGCCCTGACGCACCGCTGCTGGTGGAACAACGCGGAAACCGGCGTTTTTGAAGCGTGCTTCATCCCAGTTAGCGAACTTCATTGGCACTTTGTCGTAGAAGCGAGTTTCTGCGCCGTCAATTACCTGGTTGTCATTGATGCGGAACGACAGCAGCACTGCTTTCTTCAGCCACTGATGCGTTACCCACTCTCCGTTGATCTTTTCAGACACGCGCAGTTCGCCGCTATCCAGCAGGCTAATAACCTGTTCGATGGCTTCACGGGTCACGCTGTCCACGCTGGCTGGCGTGATATCGGCGCGGCGCTCAAAGGCAGATTCAATAACGCTCTGTAACTGTTGCATAATAATTTCCTGAGTCTGTCATACGGGTGCCAGCGTCGCGCTGACACAGAGGATT
This sequence comes from Erwinia sp. S63, assembly GCF_016625195.1. Classification (GTDB taxonomy): domain Bacteria; phylum Pseudomonadota; class Gammaproteobacteria; order Enterobacterales; family Enterobacteriaceae; genus Pantoea. The sequence goes on along the minus strand of NZ_JACVUP010000008.1, from coordinate 35,839 downwards.
AAGTCGATAAATCGATTGCGGTCACACTTTATCGTTTGGATTGAGGGCCTCTGTCAACCGTTGTTGCAGCACATTGCGCATTTCTACATCAAGTGCGCGCCGCTCACTGTCTGCCAGGATGAAAAGATCTTCAACCCGTTCGCCAATCGTACTGATGCGCGCGCCGTGCAGTGACACACCGAGGTCGGCAAACACTTCCCCCACACGCGCCAGCAAGCCTGGCTGATCCAGCGCCACCAATTCCAGATAACTGCGACGGTCGGTGTGCGTCGGCAGGAAATTCACTTCGGTATCGACACTGAAGTGCTTGAGGCGAGCAGACTGGCGACGTGTGCGCGGTGGCACCCATTCGGTTTGGGTGATCGCTTGCTCCAGCGCCTGCATAATCATCGGATGACGATCGGCGGCCAGCGGACTGCCATCCGGTTCCAGCACAATAAAGGTATCCATCGCCATGCCGTCGCGGCTGGTAAAGATCTGAGCATCGTGCACGCTCAGATTGCGGCGGTCCAGCTCACCGGCTACTGCGGCGAACAGGTGAGGGCGGTCCGGGCTCCAGATAAAGATTTCAGTCCCGCCGCGTGTGGCCTGCGGGCTGACCAGCACCAGCGGCTTTGTAAGGTCATGGTCGATCAGATGGCGCGCGTGCCATGCCAGTTGATTCGGCGTGTGACGCAGGAAATAGTCAGCACGGCAGCGGCTCCAGATATGGTGCAAACGCTCTTCGTTGAGGTTTTCCATGCGCAACAACGCGAGGGCCTGTAAACGGTGATGACGCACGCGTTCGCGCAAATCCGGGCTGTTTTCCATACCGCGACGCAGCTGTTTTTCGGTCGCGAAGAACAGTTCGCGCAGCAGGCTCTGCTTCCAGCTATTCCACAGACTTTCGTTGGTGGCGCATATGTCAGCCACGGTGAGACACACCAGATAACGCAGACGGTTTTCATTCTGCATCACTTCAGCAAATTGCTGAATGACCGTCGGGTCCTGAATATCGCGGCGCTGGGCGGTGACTGACATCAACAGATGATGGCGCACCAGCCAGGCCACCAACTGCGTTTCCCGCGAGTTGAGCCCATGCAATTCGGCAAAATCAAGCGCGTCCTGCGCCCCGAGAATCGAGTGATCACCGCCGCGCCCTTTGGCGATATCGTGCAACAAGGCGGCCATCAGCAGCAGTTCGATCTGTGGCAAACGCGGCCAGAGTTCAACACATAATGGGTGCATCGGGCGCGTGGCTTCGTTGGCGAAGCTTTCCAGTTTTTGCAGAACGCGAATGGTGTGCTCATCCACGGTGTAGGCGTGGAACAGGTCAAACTGCATCTGGCCGACAATATTGCCCCATAGCGGCGTATAAGCCCAAAGGACACTGTGGCGATGCATCGGCACCAGCGCCCGCTTCACCGCGCCCGGATGGCGCAATATCGCCATAAAGGTCTCGCGTGCTTCGGCAATCTGGCACAGCGGCTGCTTCAGATGACGACGCGCATGGCGTAAATGACGCAGTGTGGTGGAGTAAATACCGGTGATGTTGTCATTGCGCACCATCACGTAGAACATGCGCAAAATCGCCTGCGGTTCACGTTCGAACAATGTGGGATCGCGCAGATCGATCAAATTGCCGCGCAGCTGGAAATCATCATCGATGCTGCGAGGTTTCTCCGTGGTGGAAAGGGCGAGAATTGCCTCATCAAACAGCTGCAACAGCATCTGATTGAGTTCACCAATGCGGCGCGTCACCCGGTAAAAATCTTTCATCATGCGCTCAACCGGCTCATTACCTTCGCCAAGATAGTTGAGCCGCTGTGCCACGGTGAGCTGGCGATCAAACAACAAGCGATTGTCGTAGCGTGTGAGCGTTAAGTGCAGCGCGAAGCGAATTCGCCAGAGAAACTCCTGGCATTCATTGATCTCATTACGTTCGGCTTCGGTGATAAAGCCAAAACCGACCATTTCATCCATGGTGGTGGCACCGAAATGGCGACGCGCCACCCACTGTAAGGTGTGGATGTCACGCAGGCCGCCCGGGCTGCTTTTAATATCAGGTTCGAGATTGTAGCTGGTGCCGTGATAGCGCTGATGACGTTCCTGTTGCTCTTCAATTTTTGCCGCAAAGAAGCGGGATGACGGCCAGAAGCCATCGCTGAAGATGTTCTTCTGCAACTCCAGGAACAGGGCGACATCGCCGGTCAGCATGCGGGATTCAATCAGGTTGGTGGCAACGGTCAGGTCGGATAACCCTTCCAGTAAGCACTCTTCCAGCGTACGTACGCTATGGCCGACTTCGAGCTTCAAGTCCCACATTAACGTGAGCAATTCGCTGGTGCGTTGCGCGGCAGCCTCATCCAGTGGCTGGCGGCTAAGAATCAAGACATCGATATCGGAAAGCGGATGCAGTTCACCACGACCGTAGCCACCCACCGCAACCAACGCGATCTCTTTCATCTTATCGAAGCCGTAGAAGCGCCATAGGCGGCGTAACAGGCGATCGATAAACAGTGTGCGGGTATCAATCAGTGATTCAACGTCAGTACCGGCATCAAAGGCAATGCCGAGGTGTTGCTGGAATTGCTCAAGATAGAGTTTTAATTTGTCACGCGTCAGGGCTTCATCGGGCCAGCTGGCGGGGGAATCGGTCAGGCCTTTGTGTACTGCTTCGGTCACGCTACCACTCATCGACATGCCTCGTAAGCGCCATAAAAAAGGCCGGCATTAAGCCGGCCTGGTACTGTCTTCAAGAACGTTACGCGTTGTTTTCGAGCACCGCAGCAAGGGTGTCATCTTCACGCAGCGTAAGAATCTCACAGCCGTTTTCTGTCACCACAATAGTATGCTCATACTGCGCGGACAAGCTGCGATCTTTGGTTTTTACGGTCCAGCCATCCTTCATGGTGCGGATACGATAATCACCGGCATTAACCATTGGCTCGACGGTAAAGGTCATTCCCGCCTGCAACACCACGCCGCCGTCATCGGCATCATAGTGCAGCACCTGCGGCTCTTCATGGAAACCTTTGCCGATGCCATGGCCGCAGTATTCGCGCACCACCGAGAAATCCTGTGCTTCAACATATTGCTGGATGGCACGGCCCAGTTCACGCAAGCGGATGCCGGGTTTAACCAGACGCAGCGCAATGTAGAGGCTTTCCTGCGTGACACGGCACAGGCGCTCGCCCTGAATGGTCGGTTTGCCGACGATGAACATCTTCGAGGTATCGCCGTGATATTCATCTTTGATTACTGTGACGTCGACGTTGACCACATCGCCATCTTTCAATACGCGATCATCACTCGGAATGCCGTGGCACACCACTTCATTGACCGAAATACACACTGATTTCGGGAAGCCGTGATAGCCAAGACAGGCTGAGATTGCCTGCTGCTTGTTAGTGATGTGATCGTGACACAGGCGGTCGAGTTCGCCGGTGGTGACACCCGGCACCACGTGTGGGGCGATCATTTCCAGCACTTCGGCAGCCAGACGGCCCGCCACACGCATTTTTTCGATTTCTTCAGGGGTTTTAATTGAAATGGCCATTAAATAATCCGCAATCGCCGACATTTTCGACAATAATGAGTTCTGTGGCAGTCATGTTAGCAGCCAGCCATAAGGCTGCCAAATCGGGATGACGCTACGGTCAAGCTGCTAACAACTGTTGGCGTATTGCTGCGCATTATGGTATAAAGCGCGCCGACGATTCTCTGTCACCTTCGTTTCGTTGGCTGACAGGAAACGCATAAAACTCATTATGTGTACTAAAACACACATGTATCGACACATACGCCGGGGTGCCTTGAAAGAGGTCGGTTGTATGGGATACATGGAGGCCCAACCCCAATCATACTTTAGAGGTAATCATGGCAACTGTTTCAATGCGCGACATGCTCAAGGCTGGTGTTCACTTCGGTCACCAGACCCGTTACTGGAACCCGAAAATGAAGCCATTCATCTTCGGCGCTCGTAACAAAGTTCACATCATCAACCTTGAGAAAACTGTACCACTTTTCAACGAAGCTCTGGCTGAGTTGCAGAAGATCTCTTCACGCAAAGGCAAAATCCTTTTCGTGGGTACTAAGCGCGCTGCTGCCGAATCAATCAAAGAGTCAGCTCTGAGCTGCGACCAGTTCTTCGTAAACCACCGCTGGTTGGGTGGCATGCTGACTAACTGGAAAACTGTTCGCCAGTCAATCAAACGTCTGAAAGATCTGGAAACTCAGTCTCAGGACGGTACTTTCGACAAACTGACCAAAAAAGAAGCACTGATGCGTGCTCGTGAGCTGGCCAAGCTGGAAAACAGCCTGGGCGGTATCAAAGATATGGGCGGTCTGCCGGATGCACTGTTCGTTGTTGATGCTGACCACGAACACATCGCAATCAAAGAAGCAAACAACCTGGGTATCCCAGTATTTGCTATCGTTGATACCAACTCTGATCCAGATGGCGTTGATTTCGTTATCCCTGGTAACGACGATGCGATCCGTGCTGTAAGCCTGTACCTGACTGCTGTTGCGACTACCGTGCGCGAAGGCCGTTCACAGGATCTGGCTGAGCAGGCTGAAGAAGCTGCTGAAGCTTAATAAGGTTCGCTCTTTCTGAGAGCCCTTAGACATCAGATGTTATCTGTTAAGGGGGCCGCACAGGCCCCTTTTATTTATCTAAGTTTGTCACGCTTCCTTCGGGTGAGCGGGGCAGAGTAAATTTTCCGCAACAAGTTTCTGACAGTGTGAATGCACACAGAGACGAATCGAGGATTCTGGAATGGCTGAAATTACCGCTGCATTGGTAAAAGAACTGCGTGAGCGTACTGGCGCAGGCATGATGGATTGCAAAAAAGCGCTGACTGAAGCGAACGGCGACATCGAGCTGGCGATTGAGAACATGCGTAAATCTGGCGCGATCAAAGCGGCTAAGAAAGCAGGCAACGTTGCTGCTGACGGCGTGATCAAAACCAAAATCGCTGATGGTTTCGCACTGATTCTGGAAGTTAACTGCCAGACTGACTTCGTTGCTAAAGATGCTGGTTTCCAGGCTTTCGCTGACAAAGTGCTGGATGCAGCTGTTGCTGGTAAAGTGACTGATGTTGAAGCTCTGAAAGCGCAGTTCGAAGAAGAACGCGTAGCGCTGGTTGCTAAAATCGGTGAGAACATCAACATCCGTCGTGTTGCTATCCTGGAAGGTGCTCAGCTGAACAGCTACCAGCACGGCGCACGTATCGGCGTAGTGGTTTCTACCACCGGTGCTGATGAAGAGCTGAGCAAGCAAGTTGCTATGCATGTTGCTGCAAGCAAGCCAGAATTCGTTAAGCCAGAAGACGTGTCTGCTGATGTGGTTGAGAAAGAGTACCAGGTTCAGCTGGACATCGCCATGCAGTCTGGCAAGCCAAAAGAAATCGCAGAGAAAATGGTTGAAGGCCGCATGAAGAAATTCACCGGCGAAGTTTCTCTGACCGGTCAGGCTTTCGTTATCGATCCAAGCAAAACTGTTGGCCAGGCTCTGAAAGAGAAAGGCGCAGACGTGATTAACTTCATCCGCTTCGAAGTGGGCGAAGGCATCGAGAAAGTTGAAGCTGACTTCGCAGCAGAAGTTGCTGCAATGTCCAAACAGTCTTAATGCTCCGAAAGAACCGCCGGAAGGCGGTTCTTTTTTGTCTGCGTTTTGCGTGGACCACTTTTCAGTCTCATCCCAATAGCTTTTTTCGTTCGCTAAGCGGATGATCGATCAGATTTAACTTCTCATTCATCATATCCTCCAGGAAGAATTGACCATGGCGACCAACGCAAAACCTGTATATCAACGTATCCTGCTAAAACTGAGTGGCGAAGCACTGCAAGGTGCCGAAGGTTTTGGTATTGACGCGAGCGTGCTTGACCGTATGGCGCAAGAGGTGAAAGAGCTGGTTGAGCTGGGCATCCAGGTGGGTGTGGTTATTGGTGGCGGTAACCTGTTCCGTGGCGCTGGCCTGGCACAAGCAGGCATGAACCGTGTGGTCGGCGATCATATGGGTATGCTGGCAACCGTGATGAACGGTCTGGCAATGCGTGACGCATTGCACCGTGCATATGTTAACGCGCGTCTGATGTCCGCGATTCCGCTGAATGGCGTGTGTGATAACTACAGCTGGGCAGAAGCGATCAGCCTGCTGCGCAATAACCGCGTGGTGATTTTCGCCGCCGGTACTGGCAACCCGTTCTTTACCACTGACTCAGCCGCTTGCCTGCGTGGCATCGAAATCGAAGCCGATGTGGTACTGAAAGCCACCAAAGTTGACGGCGTTTATTCAGATGATCCGGTGAAAAACCCGGATGCAACACTGTATGAACAGCTGACCTATGGCGAAGTACTGGATAAAGAGCTGAAAGTGATGGATCTGGCGGCCTTTACACTGGCTCGCGATCATCAACTGCCGATCCGCGTCTTCAACATGAACAAGCCTGGCGCACTGCGTCGCGTAGTGATGGGTGAAAAAGAAGGCACCCTGATTACGCATTAATACCCGACGCAAGATAAAATAAGGTATATTCTGTTGGCGCGATGCAATGGCATCGCGCAGCTTTCAGGATGATCGATGTTTATCGATACCGTTTCCGGGTCGCCCGGAAATGGCCAGGTCAAACCGAATCCAAGGGTTTTAACGTGATTAACGATATTAAAAAAGATGCCGACACGCGCATGGAAAAATGCGTGGATGCATTCAAAAACCAAATCAGCAAAGTGCGCACCGGTCGTGCTTCGCCTTCACTGCTCGACGGCATTATGGTTCCTTACTACGGTACACCTACGCCATTGCGTCAGCTGGCTAGCGTCACGGTAGAAGATTCTCGTACGCTGAAAATCAACGTGTTTGACCGCTCACTGAGCCCGGCCGTTGAAAAAGCCATTATGGCGTCTGACCTGGGTCTGAACCCAAGCTCAGCAGGTACCGATATTCGTGTGCCACTGCCAGCGTTGACGGAAGAGCGTCGTAAAGATCTGATCAAGGTCGTGCGTGGCGAAGCGGAGCAGGGTCGTGTTTCTGTTCGTAACGTACGCCGCGATGCTAACGATAAAGTCAAAGCGCTGCTGAAAGACAAAGAGATCAGCGAAGACGACGAACGTCGCTCGCAGGACGAGATCCAGAAAATGACCGATGGCTACATCAAAAACCTTGATGCTGCATTGGCCGAAAAAGAAAAGGAACTGATGGATTTCTAATTCCATCTACTGCCTTTAAAAACGCCGTTCAGAGACGTTGTGCGACTCTGGCGGCGTTTTACATTGTGCCTGGCGCTGTTGCAGGCACGATCCACGACGTCACAGGGATAGCATGATGAAGCGATTAACTCTGCTGGGTTCCACCGGCTCGATTGGTACCAGCACGCTGGCAGTCATCGCGGCCAATCCAGACCTGTATCAGGTCACCGCGCTGGTGGCAGGCCAAAACGTAGCGCTGATGGCAGAACAGTGTCAGCAGTTTACCCCACGTTATGCGGCGATGTCTGATGAAGCCTCCGCGCAGGCGCTGCGTGAGCGACTGAGAGCATTGAATCTTCATACCGAAGTGCTCTCCGGCGTTCAGGCGGCTTGCGAGCTGGCTGCATTAGATGAAGTCGATCAGGTGATGGCGGCCATCGTTGGTGCTTCTGGCCTGCAACCCACACTTGCCGCGATTCGTGCCGGCAAAACCGTTTTACTCGCGAATAAAGAGTCACTTGTCACGTGCGGCCGCCTGTTTATGGAGGCGGTACGTCATCACAATGCCCAACTGTTGCCGGTCGACAGCGAGCATAACGCCATTTTTCAGAGTTTACCCGCTTCCATACAGCATCAGTTGGGGTACGCTGATCTGCGTGAGAATGGCATTGATTCTATTCTCCTTACGGGATCGGGTGGTCCTTTTCGTGACACGCCATTAGCGGATCTGGCCGCCATGTCGCCAGATCAAGCGTGTGCACATCCGAACTGGTCAATGGGGCGTAAAATCTCCGTTGATTCGGCCACCATGATGAATAAAGGTCTTGAATACATTGAAGCCCGCTGGCTTTTTAATGCCACTGACGCACAGATGGAAGTCATCCTGCATCCGCAGTCGGTGATTCACTCCATGGTGCGTTACTGCGATGGCAGTGTGCTGGCGCAGCTAGGGTCGCCTGATATGCGAACCCCTATCGCCCACAGCATGGCATGGCCAGCACGTATTTCGGCCGGTGTAACGCCACTCGACTTCACGCGAATGAAGTCGCTGACGTTTGCTGAGCCGGACTATGAGCGTTATCCCTGCCTGAAGCTGGCAATTGATGCTTGCTCCACGGGGCAGGCCGCCACCACCACGCTGAATGCGGCAAACGAAGTGGCCGTCGCGGCATTTCTGCAGCATCAGATTCGCTTTACCGACATCGCCGCCATCAATAGCGAAGTGCTGGCGTCCCTGGTGTGCCAGGAACCTGGCAGCATTGAGGATGTGATGGAGATCGATCGGTTAGCGCGTATCTGTGCCACAGAATTGCTACCACGCTTTCGTTTAGCAGGTTGATACTTCCCGCTATTTGTTCGCTCAGGGTGAAAATGGTATAGTCGCTCGCTCGCGTTTTTCGGCCCGACATTGTTTCGATGTCATCTGGTAGCGATACCGGGGTTTGCCGCAGGCGCAATGTATTCAGAAACTACAGCATTTCTGATGAAAGGAATTATTACGCGTTATGTCGTCCAACAATCACAACACAATCGATGACGAGTCGTACTGCACGCCACGTCACGTGGCCATCATTATGGATGGTAATGGTCGCTGGGCAAAAAATCAGGGCAAACTGCGTATTTCAGGCCACAAAGCCGGGGTAAAATCAGTACGCCGGGCCGTCAGCTTTGCGGTCAGCCATAAACTGGAAGCGCTCACGCTCTATGCGTTCAGCAGTGAAAACTGGAGCCGACCGGTACAGGAAGTGACGGCCTTAATGGAATTGTTTGTCTGGGCGCTCGACAGCGAAGTCAAAAGCCTGCACAAACACAACGTGCGTCTGCGCGTGATTGGCGATATCAGTCGTTTCAATAATCGTATTCAGGAACGCATTCGTCGCGCCGAGGAACTGACTCAGCAAAATAATGGACTCACCCTCAACATTGCTGCCAACTATGGCGGCCGTTGGGATATTATCCAGGGTGCCAGAAAACTGGCTGAACAGGTTCAGGAAGGTTTATTACGTCCTGACCAGATAACCGAAGAAAGTCTGGCTCCGTATCTGTGTATGCAGGAGCTGGCGCCGGTGGATTTAGTGATAAGGACCGGGGGAGAGCATCGGATTAGCAACTTCCTGCTGTGGCAGATCGCCTATGCTGAGTTTTGGTTTACCGATGTTCTTTGGCCTGATTTTGATGAACACGTTTTTGAAGGTGCACTGAATGCATTCTCTTCGCGGGAGCGACGCTTTGGCGGCGCAGCACCAGGCGGCGCCTGAGCAATCTGGGGGTAACCTTTGCTGAAGTCTCGTCTGATCACCGCGCTTATTTTGATTCCGCTGGTGATCGCTGCTCTGTTTTGGTTACCGCTGTCCGGATTTGCGATTACCACCATCATCATCTGTATGCTTGCCGCCTGGGAATGGGGGCAGCTGGCGGGTATGAAGACACGTCAGCAGCGTATCTGGCTTGCCGTGCTATGCGGCTTATTGCTGTCGGCGATGCTATTCACCCTGCAACCCTATCAACGCAATTTGCACCAGTTCCAGATGGAAGGCTCGCTTTGGGCTGCGCTGGGATGGTGGATTGTCGCACTGTTTCTCGTGCTGTTTTATCCTGCCTCTGCGGCATTGTGGCGCACCTCGCGCCCGCTGCGCGTGCTATTCGGCATCCTGACCGTGATTCCCTTCTTCTGGGGCATGATGGCGCTGCGTCAGTATCACTACGACACCGACCACTTTGCAGGAGCATGGTGGCTGCTGTTTGTGATGCTGCTGGTTTGGGGCGCAGATTCTGGCGCTTACATGTTTGGTCGTTTGTTTGGCAAACATAAGCTGGCGCCAAAAGTGTCACCGGGTAAAACCTGGGAAGGCTTCTTTGGTGGCCTGCTGTCATCGGCGATTATCGCCTGGCTGTTTGCGCTGCTGGCGCCGCTTTCTGTGGCTCCGGGTACGCTGATCATCTGTGCCGTTATTGCTACGCTGGCTTCGGTGCTGGGGGATTTGACCGAAAGCATGTTCAAGCGTGAAGCGGGCATCAAAGACAGCGGTAACTTGATTCCGGGGCACGGTGGTATCCTCGATCGTATCGATAGCCTGACCGCTGCGGTGCCGGTTTTTGCCTGCCTGCTGCTGCTGGTGTTCCGCACCCTCTGAGGATTAGCGACAATGTTGAGCATACTCTGGAGTTTTGTCGCCTTTATCGTGGCGCTTGGCGTACTGATCACCGTGCACGAATTCGGCCACTTTTGGGTTGCACGCCGCTGCGGTGTCAAAGTCGAACGCTTCTCGATTGGCTTTGGCAAAGCGTTATGGCGTCGCAGCGATCGTCAGGGCACCGAATATGTCATCGCCCTGATCCCACTCGGCGGCTACGTCAAAATGCTCGACGAGCGCGTGGAGAGCGTTCCTGCTGAACTGCGCCATCAAGCCTTCAACAACAAAACCGTGCTGCAGCGTGCCTCAATCATTGCGGCTGGCCCCATCGCTAACTTCATCTTTGCCGTCTTCGCTTACTGGGTGGTGTTCATCCACGGAGTTCCGGGTGTTCGTCCGGTGGTTGGTGAAATTCTGAACGGATCTGTTGCTGCGGAAGCGCAAATTACCTCCGGCATGGAACTTAAAGCGGTAGATGGTATCGAAACGCCTGATTGGGATGCTGTGCGCATGGCGCTGATCGGAAAAATCGGCGACAGCAGCACTACGCTTACCGTTTCTCAATTCGGTGAAGATGCCACGCAGCAGAAGCAGGTTGATTTACGCGAATGGCAGTTTGAACCGGATAAGCAGGATCCGGTTGTGGCATTAGGGATTCGTCCTCGTGGGCCACAAATCGAAACGACCTTAGCTGAAGTTCAGTCAAACTCACCGGCAAGTGTTGCCGGTTTGCAAGCGGGCGACAGGATCGTTAAAGTCGATGGTCAGCCGTTAACACAGTGGCAGGCTTTTGCGGCGCAGGTACGCGATAATCCTCGCAAAAACATGGCGCTGGATGTAGAGCGTAACGGCGAACTCGTGGCGTTGACGTTAACGCCTGAAGCGAAACCGGGCAATGAAGCGGAAGGCTTTGCGGGAGTGATTCCGCGCGTGATTCCGCTGCCGGATGAGTACAAAACGGTTAGGCAGTATGGGCCCTTTGCCGCTATCGGTGAAGCCAGTGTCAAAACCTGGCAGCTGATGAAGTTAACGGTCTCAATGCTGGGCAAGTTGATTACCGGGGATGTGAAGCTGAATAATCTGAGCGGGCCAATTTCGATTGCGCAAGGTGCCGGATTATCAGCGGAGTACGGGGTGATTTACTATCTGATGTTCCTGGCGCTGATTAGCGTCAACTTAGGGATCATCAACCTGTTCCCTCTGCCGGTATTAGATGGTGGACATCTGCTCTTTCTGGCGATCGAAAAGATCAAAGGTGGACCGGTGTCCGAGCGAGTTCAGGACTTCAGTTATCGCATTGGCTCAATATTGCTGGTGTTATTAATGGGGCTTGCACTTTTCAATGATTTCTCACGTCTGTAATAGCTGGAACGCAGACAGGCGTGGGATGTGTTAGGAAAACGCATAACAACGATGGCGATGAAAAAGTTGCTCATAGCGTCGCTGCTGTTTAGCAGCGCCACCGTTTACGGTGCAGACGATTTCGTAGTGAAGGACATTCATTTCGAAGGTCTCCAGCGAGTCGCCGTCGGCGCGGCTCTGCTCAGCATGCCCGTACGTGTCGGTGATACGATTTCTGACGACGACGTCAGAAACACCATTCGCTCTCTGTTCGCCACCGGCAACTTTGAAGATGTTCAGGTTCTGCGCGACGGAACAACCCTGATTGTTCAGGTGAAAGAGCGTCCGACCATTGCCAGCATCACTTTCTCCGGTAATAAAGCGGTGAAAGAGGATCAGCTGAAGCAGAACCTTGAAGCTTCTGGTGTGCGCGTCGGCGAAGCACTCGACCGCACCACGCTCTCTTCGATTGAGAAGGGCCTGGAAGACTTCTACTACAGCGTGGGTAAATACACCGCCAGCGTCAAAGCGATTGCGACACCGCTGCCACGTAACCGCGTGGATCTGAAGTTCGTCTTCCAGGAAGGCGTTTCTGCTCAGATTCAGCAGATCAATATCGTCGGTAACAAAGCCTTTAGCTCTGACGAACTGATCTCGCGCTTCTCACTGCGTGATGAAGTGCCATGGTGGAACGTGGTAGGCGATCGTAAATACCAGAAACAAAAGCTGGCCGGGGACCTTGAGACCCTGCGTAGCTTCTATCTGGATCGCGGTTATGCGCGCTTCAACATCGATTCCACTCAGGTGAGCCTGACGCCAGATAAAAAAGGCATCTACATCACCGTGAACATTAACGAAGGCGATCAGTACAAGATTGCCGGCGTGATCGTGAACGGCAGCATGGCTGGCCATTCTGCTGAAATCGAAAAAATGACACGTATTCCATCGGGTGAGCTGTATAACGGCACCAAAGTCACGCAGATGGAAGACGACATCAAAAAACTGCTGGGTCGTTATGGCTATGCCTATCCGCGTGTGGTGACACAGCCGGAAATTAACGACGCAGACAAAACCGTCAAACTGCATATCAATGTGGATGCCGGTAACCGTTATTACGTGCGTAAAGTGCGCTTCGAAGGTAACGATACGTCGAAAGATGCCGTGCTGCGCCGTGAGATGCGTCAGATGGAAGGCGCATGGTTGGGCAGCGACCTGGTTGATCAGGGTAAAGAGCGTCTGAACCGTACCGGTTATTTTGAAACCGTCGATGTGGACACGCAGCGTGTGCCAGGTTCTCCGGACCAGGTTGATGTGGTCTACAAAGTTAAAGAGCGTAACACTGGTACCTTCAACTTTGGTGTGGGTTACGGTACTGAAAGTGGCGTCAGCTTCCAGGTGGGTGTGACCCAGGAAAACTGGCTCGGTACCGGTAATACCGTTGGTATCAGCGGTACCAAAAACGATTACCAGACCTACGCTGAATTCTCACTCACCGATCCGTACTTCACGGTCGACGGCGTGAGCCTCGGTGGTCGTTTATTCTATAACGACTTCAAAGCGAATGATGCTGACCTGTCTGACTACACCAACAGAAGTTATGGTGTGGACGGCACGTTAGGCTTCCCGGTGAATGAGAACAACACGCTGCGTGTGGGCCTGGGTTACGTGCATAACGACCTGTCCAACATGCAACCGCAGATTGCGATGTGGCGTTATCTTGACTCGGTTGGTCGTCATCAGGAATTGAATGATAAAGGTGATTTCTCTGCAGATGACTTCACCTTCAACTACGGTTGGACTTACAACACGCTTGACCGCGGTTTCTTCCCAACCAAGGGTAACCGTACCAACCTGAACGGCAAAGTGACCATTCCAGGTTCTGACAACGCCTTCTACAAAGCGACGTTGGATACCCAGCAGTACGTGCCGCTGAATCGTGATGGCACCTGGGTGGTACTGGGACGTGGCCGTGTCGGATATGGTGACGGGCTCGGTGGAAAAGAGATGCCGTTCTATGAGAACTTCTACGGCGGTGGTTCAAGCACGGTGCGTGGCTTCCAGTCCAATACCATTGGTCCGAAAGCAGCTTACCTGAACGATCACTCATCCACCTGTAATCTGACCGATGCTAATGGCGTCTGTAAGTCAGATGATGCAGTAGGTGGTAACGCGATGGCCATTGCCAGCCTTGAGCTGATCACGCCAACGCCGTTCCTGAGCGAGAAATACGCTAACTCAGTCCGTACTTCGGTGTTTATGGACGCCGGTACTGTCTGGGATACCAAATGGCAGAACACCGCAGAAACGCGTGCGGCGGGCATTCCGGACTACAGCGATCCGAATAACATTCGTGTCTCTGCGGGTATTGCCCTGCAATGGATGTCGCCATTAGGTCCGCTGGTATTCTCATATGCTCAGCCGATGAAGAAAGTCGAGGGAGACAAGTCAGAGCAGTTCCAGTTTAACATTGGTAAAACCTGGTAAGGCTCTGAACAAGGAAGTGAATATACCGTCTTGCATCCGTGTCGCGCATGAGCGTGACACGCTGCAAACACACACGTTGAGGTAAGGAGTTTATAGTGAAAAAGTTGTTCTGTGCTGCTGCTCTGGGTGTTGCATTAGCTGCTTCTGCGGGTGCCCAGGCGGCCGATAAAATCGCCGTCGTGAACCTGAGCCAGGTTTTCCAGCAATCTCCGCAGCGTGCCGCTGTTGCTAAACAGCTTGAGGGTGAATTCTCAAGCCGTGCTTCTGACCTCCAGGCTCAGCAGCAGAAAATCCAGGGCGAAATCCAGGATCTGCAGCGTAATGCGTCAACCATGAAGGCCAGCGACCGCACTAAGAAAGAGAAGCAGATTGCTTCTGAGCGTGCTGCTTTTGAACAGAAAGCGCAGGCTTTCGACAAAGACAACCAGACTCGTCAGATGCAGGAGCGTAACAAGCTGCTGGCTAAAATCCAGACCGCTGTTCAGTCTGTAGCGAAAAGTGATGGTTACGATCTGGTGCTGGATTCTCAGGCCGTTCTGTACTCCTCTGCTGATGCTAAAGACATCACTGCTGACGTTGTAAAACAGGTTAAATAATCGATGTCATCAATTCGACTGGCTGATTTAGCCCAGCAGTTGGATGCAGAATTGCACGGAGATGGCGATATCGCCATCTCCGGCATTGCTTCTATGCAATCCGCCACCACTGGTCAAATCACTTTTCTTGCAAACAGCCGCTACCGCGAGCAGCTCGCTCATATCCAGGCTTCAGCCGTGGTGCTGACGGAAGCGGATCTGGAGTGGTGTAAAACCGCTGCCCTGGTGGTGAAAAATCCTTACCTAACGTACGCTCGCATGGCACAACTGCTGGACACAACGCCGCAGCCCGCGCAGAATATCGCGCCCAGTGCGGTGATCGATCCGACAGCGACGCTGGGTAAGAACGTTTCGGTGGGCGCGAATGCGGTGATCGAATCTGGCGTTGAGCTGGGTGACGATGTCGTGATTGGCGCAGGATGTTTTGTCGGTAAGCAGACGCGTATCGGTCGCGGCTCACGTTTGTGGGCTAACGTCACGATTTACCACGAGATCCAGATTGGTCAGGATTGTCTGATTCAATCCGGCACCGTTATCGGCGCCGATGGTTTCGGGTATGCTAACGACCGTGGCAATTGGATAAAAATTCCACAGCTGGGGACTGTCGTGATTGGGGATCGGGTAGAAATTGGTGCCTGTACCACTATCGATCGCGGTGCACTGGATAACACTCTGATCGGCAATGGTGTTATCATAGACAACCAGTGTCAGATTGCGCACAACGTTGTGATTGGAGATAACACGGCCGTTGCGGGCGGTGTGATCATGGCGGGTAGTCTGAAGATTGGACGTTATTGTATGATTGGCGGCGCCAGCGTCATTAACGGCCATATGGAAATCTGTGACAAAGTGACCGTAACGGGCATGGGCATGGTAATGCGCCCGATCACAGAGCCTGGGGTATACTCATCGGGTATCCCACTGCAACCCAACAAAACCTGGCGTAAAACGGCAGCGCTGGTGATGAATATCGATGAAATAAGCAAACGCTTAAAAGCCATCGAACGTAAGGTCGGCAAAGACGACTAAACGCATCGCTCGCGACCCGCTTTCATAATAAAGCAGCGTGCCTTCTTGCGACTTCGGCTTACCCCGAATGCGTGTGAGAAGGTCTCTCAGGAAAGCGTTACGCCACCGAACTGATTTGCGGCCTGCGGAGGATCATTTTGATCTGTGCAGGCCGTGTTATTATTGCCATCAGATTTTTTAGGACAGGAAGAGTATTTTGACAACTGAAACGCATACTCTGAAAATCGAAGAGATTTTAGAACTGCTGCCGCACCGCTATCCGTTCTTGCTGGTTGACCGCGTGCTGGAATTTGAAGAGCATAAATATCTGCGTGCGGTGAAGAACGTTTCTGTTAATGAACCGTTTTTCCAGGGACACTTCCCTGGTAAGCCGATTTTCCCAGGCGTTCTGATTCTGGAAGCAATGGCGCAGGCAACCGGTATTCTGGCGTTCAAAAGCGTTGGAAAACTGGAACCAGGCGAGCTGTACTACTTCGCCGGTATCGACGAAGCCCGCTTCAAACGTCCAGTGGTACCGGGCGATCAGATGATCATGGAAGTGACCTTCGAGAAAACTCGTCGTGGTCTGACGCGCTTCAAAGGCGTGGCAACTGTAGACGGCAAGATTGTCTGTGAAGCGACCATGATGTGTGCCCGTAGCCGGGAGGCATAATTAGTGATTGATTCAACCGCCAATATTCATCCCAGTTCCGTTATTGAAGAAGGTGCCGTCATCGGCGCCAATGTTCACATCGGCCCGTTCTGCTTTGTCGGCGCTAACGTGGAAATTGGTGAAGGTACGGTGCTCAAATCGCACGTGGTGGTGAACGGCCACACGCGTATCGGCAAAGACAATCAGATCTATCAGTTTGCTTCGATTGGTGAAGTGAACCAGGACCTGAAATATGCCGGTGAGCCGACCCGTGTTGAAATCGGCGATCGCAACCGCATCCGCGAGAGTGTGACTATTCACCGTGGCACCACGCAGGGTGGCAACCTCACTAAAGTCGGCAGTGATAACCTGCTGATGGTCAATGCGCACATCGCGCATGACTGCGTGATTGGTAACCGTTGCATCTTTGCTAACAACGCCACGCTGGGCGGCCATGTCACCGTGGATGATTTCGCCATCATCGGCGGTATGACGGCAGTACACCAGTGGTGCACCATTGGCGCACACGTGATGGTTGGCGGTTGTTCAGGCGTCGCGCAGGATGTGCCACCGTACGTTATCGCGCAGGGCAACCACGCGACACCTTTCGGTATTAACATCGAAGGTCTTAAGCGTCGTGGCTTCAGCAAAGAAGCACTGCACGCCATTCGCAATGCGTACAAGCTGCTTTATCGCAGTGGCAAAACGCTGGATGAAGTGAAACCAGAGATTGAAGAGCTGGCAAAACAACACAGCGAAGTGCAGCCTTTCTATGACTTCTTTGCCCGTTCAACGCGTGGATTGATTCGTTAATCCATGTCAGTGCGTCCCTTAACGATTGCCCTGGTCGCCGGAGAAACCTCCGGCGATATTCTTGGTGCTGGTCTGATCCGTGCGCTCAAAGCGCGTCATCCTGATGCCCGCTTTGTCGGCGTTGCCGGTCCGCTGATGCAGGCTGAAGGCTGTGAAGTCTGGTATGAGATGGAGGAGCTGGCGGTGATGGGCATTGTTGAAGTGCTCGGCCGCTTGCGCCGCTTGCTGAAAATTCGCAAGGATTTAACGCAGCGCTTCACTGAACTCAAGCCGGATGTGTTTGTTGGCATTGATGCGCCAGACTTTAACATCACGCTGGAAGGCAGCCTGAAGCGCGCGGGCATCCGCACCATTCATTACGTCAGTCCCTCGGTTTGGGCCTGGCGGCAAAAGCGCGTGTTCAAAATTGGCCGCAACACCAATTTGGTATTGGCGTTTCTGCCGTTTGAAAAAGCGTTTTACGATCGATTCAACGTACCTTGCCGCTTTATCGGTCACACCATGGCCGATGCCATGCCGCTGCAGCCAGATAAATCTGCGGCGCGACGTGAGTTAGGTATCGCAGACGATGCGATCTGTCTCGGCTTACTACCGGGAAGCCGTGGTGCGGAAGTGGAAATGCTGAGTGCGGATTTCCTGCGTGCAGCGCAGTTGTTACGTGAGCGTTATCCCACGCTGGAAATCGTCGTGCCACTGGTCAACGCCAAACGTCGGGAACAGTTCGAACAGATCAAAGCCGAGGTTGCGCCAGAGCTGCCGATGCATTTGCTGGATGGCAAAGGCCGTCAGGCGATGATCGCCAGCGATGCGGCCATTCTCGCATCCGGCACCGCTGCGCTGGAGTGCATGCTGGCGAAGTGTCCGATGGTGGTCGGTTACCGCATGAAGCCGTTTACCTTCTGGCTGGCAAAACGTCTGGTGAAAACACCTTATGTTTCACTGCCTAATCTGCTGGCGGGCCGAGAGTTGGTCAAAGAACTGCTGCAGGAAGAGTGTCAGCCCGAAGCATTGGCAGCTGCCTTAGAGCCGCTGCTGCATGCCGGCCCAGAGCGCGATGCGCTGCTGAACACCTTCAACGAATTGCACCAACAGATTCGCTGGAATGCTGATGAGCAAGCCGCGGACGCCGTACTGGAGATCGCCAATGGCTGAGTTTATCTACCCTAACGCGCAATGCATTGCGGGTGTCGATGAAGTGGGGCGTGGTCCGCTGGTCGGTGCCGTTGTCACCGCAGCTGTCATTCTCGATCCTGCCAATCCGATTAAAGGCCTGGCCGACTCGAAGAAACTCTCGGAAAAGCGTCGTCTGGCGCTGTATGACGAGATCAAAGAGAAAGCGCTTGTCTGGAGTCTGGGCCGTGCGGAGCCAGAAGAGATCGATCAGCTCAACATTCTGCACGCCACCATGCTGGCGATGCAGCGTGCGGTAGCGGGCCTGCCTGTTACGCCTGACTTCGTATTGATCGATGGCAACCGTTGTCCGGCATTAGCGATGCCATCGCAGGCGGTGGTGAAGGGCGATAGCCTGGTGCAAGAGATCAGCGCGGCCTCGATCATCGCCAAAGTCACGCGCGATCGTGAAATGGCCGAACTGGATCTGCTGTTCCCGGAATATGGTTTTGCCCAGCACAAAGGCTATCCCACTGCGCTGCATATGGAAAAGCTGACGCAGTTTGGCGCCACGCCACATCATCGCCGCAGCTTTGCGCCGGTGCGTAATGCCCTGATTGATGCTGATGTGCTGGCCGCGCGTCAGCCGACTACGCTTTAATAGCCTGACGCTGTTTTAACCGGAAACTGATATGGCTGAACCTCGTTTTATACATCTGCGCGTACACAGCGACTATTCGATGGTGGATGGCCTGGCGAAAACCAAGCCATTGGTCAAGAAGGCGGCTGCGCTGGGCATGCCGGCCATCGCGATCACCGATTACATCAACCTTTGCGGGTTGGTGCGTTTTTACGGTAGCGCGCACGATGCCGGTGTTAAGCCAATTATCGGTGCTGACTTCCACGTCGCCAGCGACCTGATGGGCGATGAGCTGACGCAACTCACGGTTCTGGCCGCCAACAACACCGGTTATCAGAACCTTACATTGTTGATTT
Organism: Erwinia sp. S63; assembly: GCF_016625195.1. Taxonomy (GTDB): domain Bacteria; phylum Pseudomonadota; class Gammaproteobacteria; order Enterobacterales; family Enterobacteriaceae; genus Pantoea. The sequence continues at coordinate 16,534 of NZ_JACVUP010000008.1, read as the reverse complement.
CACGAGCGTATCAGCGTGGATATGGCATTGCCGGGCCGATTATTGACCGTGACTGGCTGGTCGAGTTAGGTGAAGGCATCATTCTGCTCTCTGGTGGACGCAAAGGTGATGTTGGTCGCAGCTTGCTGCGCGGTAACAGTGCGCTGGTCTCTCAGTGTCTTAGTTTCTATCAGGAACACTTCCCCAATCGTTATTATCTTGAGCTGACGCGTACCGGCCGTGCCGATGAAGAGGCTTATCTGCACGCCGCCGTTGAGCTAGCGATTGCCGAAGGTGTGCCGGTAGTGGCGACCAACGAAGTTTGTTTCCTCAACGAAGAAGATTTTGACGCCCATGAAATTCGTGTGGCGATTCATGATGGCTTCACGCTGGACGATCCTAAACGCCCACGTCATTACAGTCCTCAGCAATATATGCGCAGCGAAGAGGAGATGTGCGAGCTGTTCTCGGACATCCCGGAAGCGCTGGAAAACAGCGTAGAGATTGCTAAGCGTTGTAACGTGACAGTTCGCCTTGGTGAGTACTTCCTGCCGCAGTTCCCCACCGGGGAAATGACGACTGAAGATTTCCTCGTCATGAAATCTCGTGAAGGGCTGGAAGAGCGTCTGGAATTTTTGTTCCCGGATGATGCGGTGCGCGCCGAAAAGCGCCCCGAGTATGACGAACGTCTGGAAATCGAACTTAATGTTATCAACCAGATGGGCTTCCCCGGCTACTTCCTGATCGTGATGGAGTTTATCCAGTGGTCGAAGGATAACGGTATCCCGGTTGGGCCGGGCCGTGGTTCGGGCGCGGGTTCATTAGTGGCTTATGCGCTGAAGATCACCGATCTCGATCCACTGGAGTTTGACCTGCTGTTCGAACGTTTCCTTAACCCGGAACGTGTCTCCATGCCCGACTTCGACGTCGATTTCTGCATGGAGAAGCGCGATCAGGTTATCGATCACGTCGCTGAAATGTATGGGCGTGAAGCGGTTTCGCAGATCATCACCTTCGGTACCATGGCGGCGAAAGCGGTTATCCGCGACGTGGGCCGCGTGCTCGGTCATCCGTATGGCTTTGTAGATCGCATCTCCAAGTTGATCCCGCCTGATCCGGGTATGACGCTGGAAAAAGCCTTTGAAGCGGAACCGCAGCTGCCGGAAATCTACGACGCCGATGAAGAGGTCAAAGCGCTGATTGATATGGCGCGTAAGCTGGAAGGTGTCACACGTAACGCCGGTAAACACGCCGGTGGTGTCGTTATCGCGCCGACCAAAATTACCGATTTCGCACCGCTCTATTGTGATGAAAACGGCCAGTTCCCGGTCACTCAGTTTGATAAGAATGATGTGGAATACGCCGGCCTGGTGAAGTTTGACTTCCTTGGGTTGCGCACGCTCACCATCATTGACTGGGCGCTGAAGATGATTAACCCGCGCCGTGCCAAAGAAGGGCTGGAGCCGATTGATATCGCCGCCATCCCGCTGGATGACAAAAAAAGCTTCGACATGCTGCAGCGTTCGGAAACCACAGCGGTATTCCAGCTTGAATCGCGCGGCATGAAAGATCTGATCAAACGTCTGAAGCCGGACTGCTTCGAAGATATGATCGCACTGGTGGCACTGTTCCGTCCGGGACCGCTGCAATCAGGCATGGTAGACAACTTTATTGACCGTAAGCACGGCCGTGAAGAGATTTCCTATCCGGACATTCAGTGGCAGCACGAAACCCTGAAGCCGGTGCTGGAACCGACCTATGGCATCATCTTGTATCAGGAACAGGTGATGCAGATTGCCCAGGTGCTGTCCGGTTACACCCTTGGCGGCGCGGATATGCTGCGTCGTGCAATGGGTAAAAAGAAACCCGAAGAGATGGCCAAACAGCGTTCTGTATTCCAGGACGGTGCGGAGAGCATGGGCGTTAACGGCGAACTCTCGATGAAGATCTTCGATCTGGTAGAGAAGTTTGCCGGTTATGGCTTTAACAAGTCGCACTCCGCAGCTTATGCCCTGGTGTCATACCAAACGCTTTGGCTGAAGGCGCACTATCCAGCCGAGTTTATGGCCGCGGTAATGACCGCCGATATGGACAACACCGAGAAGGTCGTTGGCCTGGTGGATGAGTGCTGGCGCATGGGCCTGAAAGTGCTGCCGCCCGATATCAACTCTGGGCTCTATCCGTTCCACGTGAATGAAGAAGGTGAAATCGTTTACGGCATCGGCGCGATTAAAGGCGTAGGTGAAGGACCGATTGAAGCCATCATCGAAGCGCGAAACGAAGGCGGCTACTTCCGGGAGCTGTTTGATCTCTGCGCGCGCACCGATACGAAAAAGATTAACCGCCGTGTGATGGAAAAGCTGATCATGTCGGGGGCGTTTGATCGCCTTGGTCCGCATCGTGCAGCCCTGATGAGCGCGCTCAGCGATGCATTAAAAGCCGCAGATCAGCACGCAAAAGCAGAAGCAACCGGACAAGCCGATATGTTTGGTGTGCTGGCCGAAGAGCCAGAACAGGTTGAGAAGTCTTACACCAACGTCACGCCATGGCCGGAACAGATTCAGCTGGACGGTGAGCGTGAGACGCTGGGCTTGTACCTCACTGGTCACCCCATAAATCAGTATTTGAAAGAAATCGATCGCTACGTTGGCGGCATGCGCCTGAAGGACATGCATCCGACGGATCGTGGTAAAGTAACCGTCGCGGCGGGGCTGGTGATTGCCGCCCGCGTGATGGTCACGAAACGCGGCAACCGAATTGGTATTTGTACTCTCGACGATCGCTCCGGTCGTCTGGAAGTGATGTTATTTACCGATGCGTTAGATAAATACCAGCAGCTGCTGGAGAAAGACCGTATCCTGATCGTCAGTGGACAGGTCAGCTTTGATGACTTTAGCGGTGGCCTTAAAATGACCGCTCGAGAAGTGATGGACATCGACGAAGCGCGGGAAAAATACGCGCGCGGACTTGCTATCTCGCTGACGGACAGGCAAATTGATGACCAGCTTTTAAACCGTCTCCGCCAGTCTCTGGAGCCTCATCGCTCCGGGACCATTCCGGTGCATCTCTATTATCAGAGAGCAGATGCGCGGGCGAAGCTGCGCTTTGGTGCAGCGTGGCGTATTTCGCCCAGCGATCGTTTACTCAACGATTTGCGGTCGTTAGTAGGATCGGAGCAGGTGGAACTGGAGTTTGACTAAAACAGGAACATTATGAGTCTTAATTACCTGGATTTTGAACAGCCAATCGCAGAACTGGAAGCGAAAATCGACTCGCTGAAGTCAATTGGCCGTTCGGATGAGAAACACGATATTAATCTGGATGAAGAAGTGCAGCGTCTGCGCGAAAAAAGCGTAGAACTGACCCGTAAAATCTTCTCCGATTTAGGTGCATGGCAGGTTGCGCAACTCGCGCGTCACCCGCTGCGCCCTTATACGCTGGACTATGTCCGCAACGCGTTTGATGATTTCGATGAGTTGGCTGGCGACCGTGCTTATGCCGATGACAAAGCGATTGTCGGCGGTATTGCCCGTCTTGATGGTCGTCCGGTGATGGTGATTGGCCATCAGAAAGGTCGTGAAACCAAAGAGAAAATCCGTCGTAACTTCGGTATGCCAGCACCAGAAGGCTACCGTAAAGCGCTGCGACTGATGGAAATGGCTGAACGCTTCAAGATGCCATTGATCACCTTCATCGACACCCCAGGTGCTTATCCTGGTGTGGGTGCAGAAGAGCGTGGTCAATCTGAAGCGATCGCACGCAACCTGCGTGAAATGTCTGGCCTTAAAATTCCGGTGATCTGCACCGTGATTGGCGAAGGCGGTTCCGGTGGTGCGCTGGCGATTGGTGTGGGCGACAAAGTGAACATGCTGCAGTACAGCACCTATTCGGTGATTTCACCGGAAGGCTGTGCGTCAATCCTGTGGAAGAGCGCCGATAAAGCACCACTTGCTGCAGAAGCGATGGGCATCACCGCCGATCGTCTGAAAGAGCTGAAGCTGATCGACTCAATCATCCCAGAACCATTGGGCGGCGCGCATCGTCATCCGCTGGATATCGCAGCAAGCCTGAAGAAGCAACTGCTGGCGGATCTGGCCGATCTCGACGTGCTGAGCACTGAAGAGCTGCTCAACCGTCGCTATCAGCGTCTGATGAGCTACGGCTACGCGTAAGCTGGCTTGCTCATGAAGAAAAGCGGACTCCGGTCCGCTTTTTTTATGCCCGCTGATTACCGAGCGAGATCGTTCAGACTGCTATGAATTGGGTAGCAAAGACAATTTAATCCGACAGAAAAGGCTTGTTTATAGAGCAAGATGCCCATTCAATCATGAACTCACCTTAATATTGAGTGGGGTCAAACAGACGACGATGAATTGGGCAGCCATGACCTTCTAACCGGCCAGAGAAGGCCAGCCCGAAGAGCAAAGCGTTCGGGCCATGGACGGCCCGGCCGATCTGCATGGATGCGTTGTTCCTTTGCGATCGGGCTGGCCTTATCTGGCCTTTGCTCCCAACTCTCAGCCATTCCCCCTAAACAACCGCCTTTCTTATCCCAACCATACATCGACTATCGACAACACTGCATTCCAGAACATTCACCTCTCACTTTTCGCTATCCTTATTCAGTGCCATAACACCACAGGAGGTGAGCATTGAATATTATCGCGATCATGGGACCGCACGGCGCGTTCTACAAAGATGAACCGATTCGTGAACTGGACGCAGCCCTCAAGTTGCAAGGCTTCCAGACCGTCTATCCCAACAATGCCAGCGACCTGCTGAAACTGATTGAACACAACCCGCGTATTTGCGGCGTGGTTTTTGACTGGGACGATTACAGCCTTGCGCTGTGCAGCGACATCAATCAGCTCAACGAATATCTGCCGCTGTATGCCTTTATCAACACTCATTCGCAGATGGATGTCAGCATTAACGAAATGCGCATGGCGCTGCAATTTTTCGAATATGCGCTCAACGCGGCTGACGACATCGCATTGCACATCCGCCAGTACACCGATGAGTACATCGACAAAATCATGCCGCCACTCACCAAGGCGCTGTTCACCTATGTGAAAGAAGGCAAATACACCTTCTGCACGCCAGGCCATATGGGCGGCACCGCATTCCAGAAAAGCCCGGTGGGCAGCCTGTTCTATGATTTTTTCGGTGCGAACACGCTCAAGGCGGATGTCTCCATCTCCGTAACCGAACTCGGTTCGCTGCTCGATCACACCGGCCCGCATCTCGAAGCAGAAGAGTACGTCGCGCGCACCTTTGGCGCTGAGCAAAGCTATATGGTGACCAACGGCACCTCAACCTCGAACAAAATTGTTGGGATGTATGCTGCGCCGGCAGGTAGCACGGTATTGATCGATCGTAACTGCCACAAATCACTCACCCATCTGCTGATGATGAGCGACATCATCCCGATTTGGCTCAAGCCGACGCGTAATGCGCTGGGCATTTTGGGGGGGATCCCGCAGCGGGAGTTCACGCGCGACAGCATTCAGCAGAAAGTTAATCAGACACCACGCGCCAGTTGGCCGGTGCATGCCGTCATCACCAACTCCACTTACGATGGCCTGCTGTATAACACGCAGTACATCAAAGAGACGCTGGACGTACCGTCGATTCATTTCGATTCGGCCTGGGTGCCGTATACCAACTTCCATCCTATCTACAGCGGCAAAAGTGGTATGAGCGGGGAGCGTATTTCCGGCAAAGTGATTTATGAAACGCAGTCGACGCACAAATTGCTGGCGGCGTTTTCGCAGGCCTCGCTGATTCACATCAAAGGTGATTACGATCACGACACCTTTAATGAAGCCTACATGATGCACACCACCACATCGCCGAGTTATGCGATTGTCTCGTCGATTGAAACGGCGGCGGCGATGCTGCGCGGTAATCCGGGGAAACGGTTGATCAACCGCTCAGTCGAGCGTGCTCTGCATTTCCGTCGTGAGATTCAGCGACTGCGTGAAGAGTGTGATGGCTGGTTCTTTGATATCTGGCAGCCCGAACAGGTGGATGAAGCCGAATGCTGGCCGATCCAGCCTGGCGAAGAGGACTGGCATGGTTTCACCCATGCGGATCGTGACCACATGTACCTCGATCCGATCAAAGTCACCATCCTGACGCCTGGAATGAGTGAATTGGGCAAAATGGCGGATGAAGGTATTCCGGCGGCGCTGGTGGCGAAGTTCCTCGATCAGCGCGGTGTGGTGGTGGAGAAAACCGGGCCGTACAACTTGCTATTCCTATTTAGTATCGGTATCGATAAAACTAAAGCGATGAGCGTACTGCGCGGACTGACCGAATTTAAGCGCGCCTACGATCTCAATCTGCGAGTGAAAAACATGTTGCCGGATCTCTATGCCGAGGATCCTGACTTCTATCGCAACATGCGCATCCAGACGCTGGCGCAGGGCATTCATAATCTGATCCGACAACATGATTTACCGCGCCTGATGCTCAAGGCTTTCGATGTATTGCCGGAATCAAAAATGACGCCGCATCAGGCTTTCCAGCGTCAGGTGCAGGGGCAGGTTGAAACGGTCGATATCCGTGAGTTAGTGGGCCGCGTCTCCGCTAACATGATTTTGCCTTATCCGCCGGGTGTGCCGCTGGTGATGCCTGGTGAGATGATCACCGAACAGAGCCGTGCGGTGCTCGATTTTCTGCTGATGCTCTGCACGATTGGACGGCACTATCCTGGATTTGAAACTGATATCCATGGCGCAACGCTCACCGATGATGGTCGCTATCTGGTGCGCGTGCTGCGCGAGGAAAACAGTCGTTAACTTCGGATAATTGCCGCTGTTCAGCGCCGCACCGAGCACGTAGGCTTAGCGGCTGATTCTATAGGAGCCGCTATGCTGCAGATAAAACAGATCCACCACATTGCCATTATTGCCACCGACTATCAGCGCAGTAAGGCGTTTTACTGTGACGTGCTAGGTTTTGAATTATTAGGTGAGTATTACCGCGCCGAGCGTGATTCGTGGAAAGGGGATTTGGGGCTGAACGGGGTTTACACCATCGAACTGTTCTCGTTTCCCTCACCGCCACCACGCGTCAGCGGACCGGAAGCCTGCGGTCTGCGACATCTGGCGTTTTGTGTTGAGGATGTAGAGCAGTCGATTACGGCGTTAGCGGAGAAGGGCGTGGTGTGCGAACCCATCCGCATTGATGCGCTGACCGGTAAAGCCTGTACTTTCTTCCCGGATCCAGACGGTTTGCCGCTGGAGCTGTATCAAGCGTAAACTAGCCTGCGCTGCGAGCCGCAATCAGGCGGATCGCGTTGACGGATTACGCTATGTCCTTTTCCCATCTTGCTTCGTTACTGACACCCGATGCCCGCTGTGTGCTGGCGTTCAGTGGCGGGCTGGATTCCACCGTCTTGCTGCATCAACTGATGAGCTGGCAGCGCCAACTGCCGCAGCTGCGCGTGCGTGCGTTGCACGTCCATCATGGATTGAGCCCGAATGCGGACAGCTGGGCGACGCATTGTCTGCACATCTGCCAGCAGTGGCAGATTTCCTGCGAGGTGCTGCGCGTTCAGGTGGATGGCCATGCTAAAGGTATTGAGGCTGCCGCGCGTGAGGCACGCTATCAGGCGCTGTTTCAACAGCTGCAACCCGGTGAGCACTTACTTACTGCTCAGCACCTTGATGATCAGTGTGAAACGCTGCTGTTGGCGCTGAAACGGGGTAGCGGTCCAGCGGGGCTGGCGGCAATGCCAATACAGCGTCAGGTGGGGGAACATTTGCACCTGCGCCCGTTACTGGATCTCAGTCGCCAGCAACTCGAAGCTTATGCGGCGGAACACCGCTTACGCTGGATTGAGGATGAAAGTAACGCAGACAGCCGCTATGACCGTAACTTCCTTCGTAAGGAAATTCTGCCGTTGCTGCTGACGCGCTGGCCACATTTTAGTGCTGCCAGCGCCCGCAGTGCCGCGCTGTGTGGTGAGCAGGAGCAGTTGCTGGATGAATTACTGGCGGAACAGTTGGCCCAGCTTACTGACGAACAAGGCGCTCTGCATTTTCCGCCATTGTTGGCGATGAGCGAAGCGCGGCGGCATGCGCTATTGCGTCGCTGGATTGCACAGCAGGGCGGCGCCATGCCTTCACGGGACGCTTTAAAGCGTATCACTGATGAAGTGATGCACAGCCGTGAAGATGCCAATCCCTGTCTGCGTTTCGGTGCCTTCGAGCTACGCCGTTATCGACAACAGCTATTTTGGCTTCGATCGCAGCCATCTCTGAGTCAGCACTCGCTAACCTGGCATGACCGCAAGCAACCACTTGTGTTGCCGGATGGTGTGGGGGAGTTACAGGCTGATATGGGATTGGCCAATTTACGTCAACCCAATGAGGACGAATCGATCAACATTCGTTTTCAAGCCAGCGGCTATCATCATCTGCTGGGCCGTGCAGGAGGCCGGGAGATGAAAAAATTGTGGCAGGAGTTAGGTGTGCCACCCTGGCAGCGTGAACGTATTCCTTTGATTTACTACAACCAGACGCTGATCTGCGCACCGGGGCTCTTTGTTACCCGCGAAGGTGCGGCCAGTCATGAGCAAGGCTGGCGGGCGATCTGGATACAACAACAATAAGATGGAGAGCAATGATGAAACACTGGATGGCGGCAGCCTTGCTGGCCGCTGCGCTGCCGGTTTTTGCCGACGGCGATGTTAATGCGGGTGCGCAAAAAGCTACAACCTGTCTGGCGTGTCACGGGGCGGAAGGAAAAAGTGCCGTGCCGCTTTATCCCAATCTTGCTGGACAACATGCGCCATACCTACTGCATTCGTTGCAGGCTTATAAAAAAGGGGAGCGTAGTGGGGGGCAGGCAGAAGTGATGAAAGCATTTGTCGCGGGTTTGAGCGATCAGGATATGGAAGATTTATCGGCGTATTACAGTTCGCTGAAGCCTTAGTCGAGGAGGGCGGGAAATCACTTCCCGCCCGAATGCAGGATTTATTCGTCTTCGCTGACGATGACGGTGCCCAGCTCGGGATGGCTGAAGCTGGCGATATGGTCAAGCCGCAGTTCGCGGGTTTCACCGGAGAGATCGACCGTCAGGTACTCCACGTTTTTGCGTGAGACCATGTCAACGGCTTTCGCCTTAAGCTGATCGCCGCTTTTTAACTCCAAAGACAGCGTCCAGTGTTTGGTGCAGGCGAGTTCGAGGCTATCGTAGTCATCGCAGTTGATGGGTTTGTAGGCTTCATTCGTCAACATAGTCGCTCACCAATAAGTTAGCAGCAGCGTAAGCTGCTTGTTCCCTGACAGAAGAGTTTAGCGCAGAATTAGCGGCAATATCGTTGAGTGCGTTTAGCGCGCAACCTATCGCGTCTGGCACATACCCCAGGTCGCCGCTACCAATTTCGGCATACTTCTGGCGAACTAACTCACAATACTTTTGCACATACACCTCCTCAGCAGAGCTTAAATACTCTGGTTGATAAGCGACTATATCACAGGATTTTCATGGAAATCAGCCAGGAGAAGCCGGGATGTACGCAAAGAAAAGTGTAAAAGTGACACACAGCGCTGGTCTTAAGCATGCAGACGGCGCACAAAAGGTTAAGTTGATGAACAGGTTATTACGCAACACAACGTCGTACCTAACAGCAGGTGACAGATGATCGTGCTGTCTCGTTCGGTTTCACTTGCGGACAATGAGGTCGAGCTTAGTGCCATACGTGCACAAGGTGCAGGCGGGCAGCATGTGAATAAAACATCTACCGCTATCCATTTGCGTTTTGATATACACGCTTCTTCGCTACCGCCGTTCTATAAGGAACGTCTATTGGCTGCGAGCCATCATTTGATTACGGCAGAAGGCGTGGTAATCATCAAATCTCAGGAGTATCGCAGTCAGGAAATGAATCGTGAGGCGGCACTGCAGCGTCTGATCAATCTGATTCGTGAGTTGACCACGGTGGAGAAAGCGCGACGGGCGACACGACCCACGCGTGCATCTAAAGAGCGGCGGCTGGAGGGGAAATCACGGCGCAGTAATGTGAAAGCGATGCGGGGAAAAGTGCAATGAAAAACGCCTCCAGTTGGAGGCGTTTTGCGATTACTTGTTCAGCGCTTTTGCCAGGAACTCGACAATATCGTGCTGTTTGATCATCTGCTTCTCGCTGGATGAACGTGCCTTGTACTCGATCTCTTCGTTATCGAGGTTACGGTCACCGATAACGATGGTGTGTGGCACGCCAATCAGTTCCATATCAGCAAACATCACACCTGGACGCTCTTTGCGGTCATCCAAAATCACATCAATGCCTTTAGCACGCAGTTGGCTGTACAACTCTTCTGCCAGCTCTTTCACGCGGAAGGATTTCTGCATGTTCATAGGCAGAATCGCGACTTCGAACGGTGCCAGTGCTGCAGGCCAGATGATGCCGCGTTCGTCATGATTCTGCTCGATGGCCGCTGCCACTACACGCGTAATACCAATACCGTAGCAGCCCATGGTCATGATCTGGTTACGGCCATCTTCACCCTGTACTGCCGCTTTCATCGCGTCAGAATACTTGGTGCCAAGCTGGAAGATGTGACCGACTTCGATACCACGTTTGATTTGCAGCGTGCCTTTGCCATCCGGGCTTGGATCGCCTTCAACCACGTTACGGATATCTTCTACGCGCGCTTCTGGCAGATCGCGCAGCCAGTTGATGCCGGCAAAGTGCTGACCATCAATGTTGGCGCCTGCAGAGAAATCGCTCATTTTGGCAACGGTGCGGTCAGCAATCACAGGCATGCTCAGACCAACCGGGCCGATTGAACCAAAACCTGCGCCAACGGCAGCGCGAATCGCTTCTTCACTGCCCATCTCCAGAGGAGAGGCAACGATATCCAGATGCTCGGCTTTGATTTCGTTGAGTTCATGATCGCCGCGAACCAACAAGGCAACCAGCGCATGACCGCTCTCTTCCGCACCTTTCACAATCAGCGTTTTCACGGTTTTTTCTACCGGGATCTGATGTTGCTCAACCAATTCGGCAATCGTTTTGGCATTTGGCGTCGCGAACTGCGTCATCGCCTGAGTCGCAGCCGGACGTTCGCCCGCTGGCGCCAGTGCTTCGGCTTTTTCGATGTTAGCGGCGTAATCGGATTCGCTGGAGAAGATCACATCATCTTCACCGCTCTGCGCCAGTACCTGGAACTCATGAGAGCCGCTACCGCCAATTGAACCGGTGTCAGCCTGTACGGCGCGGAAATCCAGACCCATGCGGCTAAAGCTCTGGCTATAGGCGCGATACATCGCATCGTAGGTTTCCTGCAAGGATTCCTGCGAGGTATGGAATGAGTAAGCATCTTTCATGATGAACTCACGTGAACGCATCACACCAAAGCGTGGGCGCACTTCATCACGGAATTTGGTCTGGATCTGATACAGATTCAGCGGCAGCTGTTTGTATGAACTCAGTTCATTACGGATCAGATCGGTGACCACTTCTTCATGGGTTGGACCCAGCACGAAAGGACGCTCGTGACGATCTTTAATACGCAGCAGTTCCGGGCCGTACTGCTCCCAACGGCCGCTCTCTTCCCACAGATCGGCAGGCTGAACCACCGGCATGGAGATCTCAATCGCGCCCGCGTTGTTCATCTCTTCGCGTACGATATTTTCAACTTTTCGCAATACGCGAACACCGGTCGGCAACCAGGTATAAAGACCGGAAGCCAGTTTGCGGATCATACCGGCGCGCAGCATCAGCTGGTGGCTGATCACTTCCGCATCGGATGGCGTCTCTTTCAGGGTAGAGAGCAGATATTGAGTAGTACGCATTGATTACGATTCCAGTTGTACGGAAGGACACGGACAAAAAATTTTCTGGCGGCTAGTGTACCAGCGAGATTAATCACTCAAAAGCTTGTTTTAGCGCGGATCAAGGGCGATCACTTCTGTGCCGGCCTCATCGATACGCCAGCGCACATTAAAATCGAGCAGCCAGGCGGCATACTCGCGATCTTCCGCTTCGCCTTTACGGTAAGCAGGGCGGGGATCCTGCGCTAAAACGTCAGCGATAAAACGTGCCAGATGGGGATAGTTTTTCTGCTGCTGAATTTGGCTCTGCGCCAGAGCAGAGAAACGCACGGGCATGGTGGCATCCGGGGCGCTTTGGGCAAAGCCAGCGCGTGCATCGGGCAGGGCTTCGGCAAACGGCAGATACGGTTTGATATCGACCACGGGCGTGCCATCCACTAAATCCAGGCTGCCAAGTTGCAAAATGACCTGCTGCTTTTCGCAACGAATGCCTTTTAACTCAACCAATGACATGCCGATGGGATTGGGTCGAAAGGTAGAACGTGTCGCGAAAACACCCATGCGTGCGTTTCCACCTAACCGGGGTGGTCGCACTGTTGGGCGCCAGCCGCCTTCCATGGTTTGATGGAAGACGAAAAGCACCCAAAGATGACTGAAGGCTTCCAGCCCGCGCACCGCTTCTGGCTGATTGTATGGCGGCAACAAGTGCAGCTCGCCGCCGCCATCCTGCACTAATCCAGGCTGGCGCGGTACGGCAAATTTTTCTTTCCACGGCGAACGAATGACGCCGATTTGCGCAAAGGCAAAATCACTCATTGATTGGAAACTTTCAGTGCTGAGCCCTGGCAAATCGCCTGGCGATAGCAGCCCGGCGTGCTGGTGACGATTTCACATTTATGCAGCAATATCGCGTTCGCTTTCATCCTGGCTGCTTTGATCTGCAGACGTTTACGCGCGGTATTGATATTCGGTGGCGAATCCTGGCTGCTGCTTTGGCAATCATCAGCAGAGACTTCGCCCAGATCGCGGAAAGGATTGCTGACCAGGTCGGTGGCATCGGTATAAATTTTGACCGGTGCAGGACGTGGAGCCGGCTTACGTTCAGGTTCGCTGGATGATTGTTGCGGGCGGGCGGGAGCACTGCTTATCGGGTGATATTCACGAACACACCCGGTTAGCATCAATGCTAACAAGCAGAGCGGTAAAAAACGCATGGCAACATCCTCAGTAGTAAAAAGTGGCGTTATTGAAACAAGGACGGGATTAAATAACAAGTCACCAAAAAGAAAGGGCGGCCGAAGCCGCCCTGGATGGCATCAAAGGCGAAAGTTACCAGCCTTTAACTGCACCACCGTTGAAGATTTTGTTCGCGGCTTCAGAAACTTCATCAGACTGATATGCCTGAACAAATTTCTTCACGTTTTCCGCATCTTTATTATCTTCACGGCTAACAATCAGGTTCACGTAAGGAGAATCTTTGTCTTCAACAAAGATGCCATCTTTCGCTGGGGTCAGACCAATCTGGCTGGCGTAAGTGGTGTTGATCACCGCCAGCGCAATCTGCTGATCGTCGAGTGAACGTGGCAGCTGCGGCGCTTCCAGCTCAACAATCTTCAGGTTTTTCGGGTTCTCAACGATATCCAGTGAGGTTGGCAGCAAGCCCACGCCATCTTTCAGTTTGATCAGGCCCACTTTCTGCAGCAGCAGCAGTGAACGACCGAGGTTGGTTGGATCGTTAGGGATAGCAACCTGCGCGCCGTTCTGCAGTTCATCCAGTGATTTGATTTTCTTTGAGTAGCCAGCGATCGGGTAAACAAAGGTATTGGCTACGGCAACCAGCTTGTAACCACGGTCTTTGATCTGCTGATCCAGATAAGGCTTATGCTGGAAGGCGTTAACATCAATGTCGCCTTTACTTAATGCTTCGTTCGGCAGCACATAATCGTTAAAGGTCACCAGTTCAACATCTAGACCGTATTTCTCTTTAGCGACCTTAACAGCGGTTTCAGCGACCTGCTGCTCAGCACCGACAATCACACCCACTTTAATGTGGTTTGGATCTTTAGCTTTCTGATCGCATCCTGCCAGCGCAATTGCGCCAATCAGAGCACCCACAGCGGCAATCTTTTTAAATGTGAAAGACATATCCCTTCCTTAATAGAGGACTATTGATGTTGTTTACTTATTTATGGGACACAGCACGCACAATGCGGTCGCCACAGAACTGAATTAAATACACCAGCACAACCAGCAGAATCAGTACGATGTTCATTACCGTGGCGTTATAGCCAATGTAACCATACTGATAGCCAATCTGACCCAGACCGCCCGCGCCGACCGCGCCGCCCATGGCGGAGTAGCCGACCAACGTAATCAGAGTAATTGTAGCGGCATTCACCAGACCCGGCAGGGCTTCTGGCAGCAACACTTTACGCACGATCTGCAGGGGAGTCGCGCCCATCGCGCGTGAGGCTTCGATTAGACCGGTTGGCAACTCCAGCAGCGCATTCTCAACCATACGCGCAATGAAAGGTGCGGCGCCGACCGTCAATGGCACGATTGCGGCTTGCAAACCAATGGATGTGCCGACAATCATGCGCGTGAAAGGAATCATCCACACCAGCAATATAATGAAGGGGATCGAACGGAAGATATTCACCACCGCAGAAAGCACGCGATAGAGTGCGCCGTTAGCCAGAATTTGACCCGGGCGGGTGACGTATAACAGCACGCCCACCGGCAGACCGAGCACAAAACCAAAGAAACCAGAAACGAAGGTCATCATCAGCGTTTCCCAGACGCCACGCGTCAGTAACCACATCATCGCTTCAGACATAACCCAGTACCTCTACTTTCACATGATTTTCTTTCAGCCAGGCAATTGCTGCCTGTGTATCTGCTTCACTACCATCCATTTCCGCCAGCATAATGCCGAACTTCACACCGCCGGCGTAATCCATCTGCGCACTGATAATGTTGTTGTTGACGTTGAAGCGACGTGCGGCTTCTGACAGCAGCGGAGCATCCACCGATTTGCCAGTGAACTCCAGGCGCAACAGCGGAACACTTTCAGCCGAAGCTTGCGGCTGCATACGCTGCTGGTAATCGTCCGGGATATCCAGATGCAGCGTCGATTGAATAAACTGCTGAGCCAGTGGCGTTTTAGGATGTGAGAACACTTCACTGACGCTGTCTTTCTCGATCAGTTCACCATTGCTGATGACGGCAACCTGGTCGCAGATGCGTTTCACGACATCCATCTCATGGGTGATCAGCAGAATAGTGATCCCCAGTCGGCGGTTGATGTCTTTCAGTAACTCTAAAATTGAACGCGTCGTTGCCGGATCGAGGGCGCTGGTGGCTTCGTCACACAGCAAAACCTTTGGATTCGTGGCCAACGCACGCGCAATCGCCACACGTTGTTTCTGTCCGCCCGAAAGATTCGCTGGCCAGCTGTCGTGCTTGTCTGCCAGTCCAACTAACTCCAGCAGTTCAGTCACCCGGCTTTTAATCTGCTCGCGTGACAGGTTGCCCAATTCAAGCGGCAGCGCAACGTTACCGGCGACGGTACGTGAGTTCATCAAATTGAAGTGCTGGAAGATCATGCCAATCTGACGGCGTGCCAGTGTCAGTTTTGAGGAAGAGAGGGCAGTCAAATCCTGACCATCTACCAGAACGCGTCCCGATGTTGGACGCTCAAGCAAGTTAACGCAGCGGATCAGTGTGCTCTTACCGGCACCGGAAGAACCGATGACGCCATAAATCTGTCCAGCAGGCACATGCAGGCTGACGTTGGAGAGCGCCTTAATAGTGCGTGAACCTTGCTGGAACACTTTGGTAATGTTTTCGAGTTTAATCATTAGTTTAATAGTTATCGTATTACGTTGTCCGTGGTGTATCGGCTTCCACGCGATGGTGCTGCGTGAAATTTGGATGGATGTTAAGGCATCCAGACGGCTAAATCAATCGAAGTCATTCAATCTGCCATTCTCTCTATATATGCAATCATGCGATACTGTGCGGCATTATTTGCAGCAGGAGTTTCTACGTGTCGAACAAAGTCCCCGCTATTTTCCTGGATCGTGATGGCACCCTGAATGTCGATCACGGTTATGTTCACGAAATCGATAATTTTGAATTCATCGATGGCACCATTGAAGCGTTACAGGCGCTAAAGAAGATGGGCTTCGCGCTGGTACTGGTGACCAACCAGTCCGGTATTGCGCGCGGCATGTTTACCGAAGACCAGTTTATGCAGCTCACCGAATGGATGGATTGGTCGCTGGCAGATCGTGATGTCGATCTTGATGGCATCTATTTCTGTCCTCATCTGCCAGATGCAACAGTAGAAGAGTATCGCCAGGTGTGTGATTGCCGTAAGCCGCAGCCTGGTATGCTGCTCTCTGCGCAGAAGCATCTGAACATCGATATGGCTGCTTCTTATATGGTAGGTGACAAAATAGAAGATATGCAGGCAGCTACAGCAGCAGGTGTGGGCACTAAAGTGCTGGTGCGTACTGGTAAGCCAGTTACCGCGGAAGGGGAAAATGCAGCAGATTGGGTGCTAAATAGCCTGTCAGAGCTGCCTGGACGTATTAAAAAGGGCTGATTTAGGTGATTTTGTGCAATTTTCAAGCGAACGAATAAAAACTTGAAAATTGCCCTTGCGCTTCCTCAGAACCTGCCTATAATGCGCCACCACTGAGACGGCAAGGCGGCAACGCAGACGGCTCAGCAGGGAGTGAAGTGATTCATCCCGCCGGAG
>NZ_JACVUP010000007.1 GCF_016625195.1 Erwinia sp. S63 | reverse complement strand
CACTTCACTCCCTGCTGAGCCGTCTGCGTTGCCGCTTTGCCGTCTCAGTGGTGGCGCATTATAGGGAGTTATTCGGGGCTGACAAGGGTTTATTGCAAAAAAATGATCGTTCGACCTAAATTTAGCCACAACGCTCTATTTCACAACGATTTGCCTGGTAACTGCACAAAATCCTGGGCAAAAACCGCGACTTTATTCCAATCAGTGTATTCAACTTCTTTAGAGGTATCGGTCTCACCGCCCGTCATACGCATAATTAGTTGAATCATGACACGATCAAACCAGCGATAGCGGGGATAACGCAACGCGCCGGCAAACACCGCACAGCAATCTGGCTGCCAGGGTGACTGCTCCAGGAACTTATGCGTATAGGCATTGGTTGCTGGCGTGCACTTATCCGCTTTACGTGCCGTAAGATTGACGCTGAAGAACCCACTAACGCGCTGATGCAGCTCAGCCTTATGCTGAGTAACAAACTTCATTAATGCCGGATGGAAATGTCCGTAACGGATTGAAGCGCCAATCAGCACGCGATCATACTGCGGCCACTCAACCTTCTGTACTTCCAGTAAATCAATCACGTCACACAGCTGCTGCGGCGCTAGCGTCTGTGCAATACGCGCCGCGATCTCACGGGTTTGCCCATCACGGCTGGAATATAGAATCAATGCTTTCATTAGATAATCCTGTTTCTCTTATTCACGCCAGAAGGTCGGGGTGAACAGAACCAGCAGTGTGAACACCTCAAGGCGTCCAAACAGCATGGTTAAAATCAAAATCCACTTAGCGACGTCATTCATAGACGTGAAGTTATCCGCTACAACACCTAAGCCTGGGCCGAGGTTATTCAGCGTCGCGGCAACCGCAGCAAAAGCCGAGAAGTCATCGACGCCCGTCGCGATAATCGCCAGCATGCTGAGTAAGAACACCAGCGCATAAGCAGAGAAGAATCCCCATACCGCTTCAAGGATACGCTCCGGCAGTGCGCGATTGCCCAACTTGATGGTGTAGACCGCGTTCGGATGCACCAAACGCTTAAGCTCGCGCGACCCCTGCTTAAACAGCAGAAGAATACGAATCACCTTCAAGCCACCGCCGGTCGATCCCGCCATACCGCCGATAAAAGCCGAACAGAGCAACAGTACAGGCAGGAATAATGGCCAGCGCGCAATACTATCGGTGGTAAAGCCAGCAGTCGTTGCCATCGACACCACCTGGAAAAAAGCCTGGTTCAATGTTTGCCAACCGCTGGCATAGACGTTGTGGAACCACAGTACTACCGTACAGATCAGCACTAACGTCAGCTGTACGCCAATAAACATGCGAAATTCGGGATCGCGCCAGTAAACTTTGAGGCTGCGGCCGCTCAATAAAGAGAAGTGCAAGCCATAGTTACAGCCCGAGATCAGCAGGAACACCGCCACGATGGTATTGATGGTAGGACTGTTGAAGTAGCCGATACTCGCATCATGTGTAGAAAAGCCACCAATCGCGATGGTCGAGAAGCTGTGACCGATGGCATCAAACACCGGCATGCCCGCCAGCCACAGCGCCACCGCACAGGCCACGGTAAGTAAGACATAGATTAGCCACAGCGTTTTAGCCGTTTCCGCAATACGCGGACGCATCTTGTTATCTTTTAACGGCCCCGGCATCTCAGCACGATAAAGCTGCATGCCACCCACGCCCAGAATCGGCAAGATGGCCACCGCCAGTACAATGATCCCCATACCGCCCAGCCATTGCAGCATCTGACGATAGAACAAAATCGCTTTCGGTAAGGTATCAAGGCCCACCAACGTAGTGGCGCCCGTGGTGGTCAGCCCAGAGAAGGATTCGAAGAAAGCATCGGTAACCGAAAGGTGCGGTTGTTCGGCAAAAATGAAGGGCATCGCACCCACACTACCCAGCACCGTCCAAAACAGCACGACGATCAGAAACCCTTCGCGCGGTTTAAGCTCGGTTTTCTTTTTGCGATTAGGCCACCACAGCAGCGAACCTATCACAATCGCCATCATAAAGGTCTGGCTAAACGATCGTCCGGCGCCATCGCGATAAATTAAGGCCACCAGCCCCGGTAGGATCATGGTCACCGAGAATAAAATTACCAACAGTCCCACGATGCGGGTAATGGCGCGAAAATGCATTCAGCCGTTCCTTTAAACAGATGCTTTTATTTGTCCAGCGGGATGAGCGTCAGCGCGCCCCGGCTGTAATCAGAAAGGTTTTGCCGAAAGCCATCAATTTGCGGATGCGGCAACGCCAGACGCAGCGCGATACGATCCTGATAATGGCTCTCTTCAATGATGCCGTCAAAGCGTTGCAACAGACGCTCGATATCACTCAACTGGGCATAATCACATTGCAAGGTAAAAGATTGCATCGGTACTTTACGCGCTCGCATCAGTTGCTTCAGCCCCTGCTGCACGCCGCCGCCATACGCTTTCACTAATCCACCGGTACCCAGCATGATGCCGCCATAATAGCGCACTACCACTGCGGTAATTTCACCGACGCCGCTACCCATCAACTGTGCCAGCATCGGTTTGCCCGCCGTGCCAGAAGGCTCACCATCATCGGAGAAACCCAGCTGCTGCGAATCATCCGGCGCACCGGCAACCCACGCCCAGCAGTGATGGCGCGCCGCAGGATGTTCCAACTTCACCTGCTGGACAAAAGCACGCGCCGCCTCAACGCCAACGGTATGCGCCAGATAAGTAATAAAGCGGCTTTTCTTAATGGTTTCCTCACTGAGGCTCACAGCCTCAGCGGGAATATCGTACGCATCCATCAGGCCAGATGCAGATCGCGCGTCATGTTTTCAACGCGATTGGCATGGATCACCACATTATCTTCGATACGAATACCACCGTACGGTTTCAATGCGTCGATCGCCTGCCAGTCAAAGTACTGGCTGTATTTGCCGCCACGCAGTTTTGCCAGTAGTGAATCGATAATGTAGAAGCCTGGCTCGATGGTCAGCACCATGCCCGGCTCCAGTACGCGGGTACAGCGCAGATAAGGATACTGTGATGGTGCCGCCAGGTGCGTGCCATTGTCATCCTGCATAAAGCCTGCGACGTCATGCACCTGCAAGCCCAGCGGATGGCCCAAACCGTGCGGCATAAATGGACCCGTCAGGTCTTCCGCCACCAGCGTCTCTTCGGTCAGACCTTTCACCAAATCGAACTTCAACAATAGACGGGCAATACGCTGATGCATTTGCAAATGGTAATCGGTGTAACGCACACCCGCTTTCAACGTCGCAATCAGCGCCAGCTCTTCTTTATTCATCGCCTCTACCATTTCGGCATAACGCGATTTGCTTTGAGCCGCATAGCTGCGCGTCAGGTCTGCGGCGTAACCAAGGTATTCCGCACCCGCATCAATCAGGAAACTTTGACGCTTGGCCGGTGGTTGATGGTCGAGCTTGGTGTAGTGCAGCACCGCAGCATGTTCGTTAAGCGCGATAATATTGCCGTAGGGCACATCCGTATCACGATGGCCAGTCGCCGTCAGATACGCCTGGTTGATATCGAACTCACTCATACCTGAGAAGAAGGCTTCTTTTGCCGCACGATGTCCTGCTACCGCCAGCTTCTGCGCTTCGCGCGTACAGGCCAGTTCGTAATCCGTTTTGATGCTGCGATGGTAATGAAGGAAGTCGATCACGCCTTTTGGATTCACGCGATCGCTATTGATGCCGAGTTGTGTGGCGCGGGAGGGCACAGGTCCGATATAAGCCACATTATCGCGCTGAGCCGGCAGCAGTTGCCCAATCTCATCGGCATCTTTCAGGCCCACCACCTCAACATCCTGAGTCCAGAAGCTGTTGGGCAATGGCTCGACGTTATGCCAGTAATCCACAGGCGAGTAGAACCACAACTTTGGCTTATTAACGCCATCGATCCATAACCAGCAGTTAGGCACTTGCGTGACAGGAACCCAAGCCTTGAATTGCGGATTCACCTTAAATGGGTAGTCGTGATCGTCGAGAAAAACGGTCAACAGCTCGCCAGAGTGAATCAACATCGCATCAAGTTTAAAGCGTGCCAGCACCTGTTGCGCTCGCTGTTGCAGCGTATTGATATGCGCGTGATACAGGGTTTTCAGTGAATCCATGGACTTGTCTCCGATATCGCGAAATTGGCCGCAGTGTAGCACAGCCTCAAGTCTGTTGCCGTGCTGCACTCGCTGTGATCGGCGTATCAAATAAGCAAAGACTCGTTTGCAAAAAATTAACATGCCGCCCACACTCCAACTCATCTGGTATGACCAGATCACCTTTCGCGGTTTCAGGAGACGGACATGCTCTACCAAGGCGATACCCTTTCAGTTCACTGGCTTGATGACGGCATTGCCGAGCTGATTTTCGATGCCCCCGGTTCAGTGAACAAACTCGACACTAAAACAGTTGCCTCATTGGGCGAAGCGCTCAGCGTGCTGGAGCAACAGCCCGAGTTGCGTGGCCTGCTGCTCACCTCGGCCAAACCGGCATTCATTGTCGGTGCCGATATCACCGAATTCCTGTCGCTGTTTGATGCGCCAGAAGAGAAGCTGAGCCAATGGCTGGCCTTTGCCAACAGCATCTTCAATCGCCTGGAAGATTTGCCGGTGCCGACTGTCGCTGCGATTGACGGCTACGCGCTGGGCGGCGGCTGCGAGTGTGTGCTGGCGACAGATTTTCGCGTCGCGACGCCTGCTGCACGCATCGGCTTACCGGAAACCAAACTGGGCATCATGCCGGGGTTTGGCGGCAGCGTGCGTTTACCTCGTCTACTGGGTGCCGATAGCGCACTGGAGATCATCGCCGCTGGAAAAGATGTTGATGGCACCAGCGCTCTGCAACTCGGTTTGGTCGATGCCGTGGTGAGCAGCGATAAACTGCGCACCGCAGCGCTCACCATGCTGCAAGATGCGATGGCACAAGGCAGCTGGCAGGCGCGCCGGGCACCTAAGCTCGCGCCTCTGAAGCTCAGCCCGATTGAAGCGGCGATGAGCTTCACCATTGCCAAAAGCATGGTGATGCAAACCGCAGGCAAGCACTATCCCGCCCCCATCACCGCAGTGAAAACTATTGAGGCGGCAGCCGGTTTAAGTCGTGACGATGCATTGAAACTGGAAACCGCTGCGTTCGTGCCGCTGGCGCAAAGCGATGTGGCGCGGGCGCTGGTCGGTATCTTCCTGAACGATCAATACGTCAAAGGCCTGGCGAAAAAGCACAGCAACGCAGCCGGTGCACCGCAGCAGGCCGCCGTGTTGGGCGCGGGCATTATGGGCGGGGGTATTGCTTATCAGTCGGCATGGAAAGGCGTGCCGGTGAAAATGAAAGATATTAATCCGCAGGCGCTGACGTTGGGGATGACGGAAGCCAGCAACCTTCTTAACAAGCAACTGGAACGCGGCAAGATTAACTGTGCCAAACTGGCGAGCGTCCTCACGACGATTCAGCCCACGCTGGATTACGCCGGTTTCGAACGTGCCGATGTGGTGGTCGAGGCCGTGGTCGAAAATCCGCAAATCAAGGCCAAAGTGCTGGCAGAAACCGAGCAACATCTGCGCGATGATGCCGTACTCGCCTCCAACACATCGACCATTCCGATTAGCCAACTGGCGCAATCGCTGCAGCGTCCAGAAAATTTCTGCGGCATGCACTTCTTTAATCCCGTGCCACGCATGCCACTGGTTGAGGTAATCCGTGGCGAGCAGACCTCAGAAGCCACCATCAGTAAAGTGGTGGCCTGGGCCAGCAAGATGGGCAAAACACCGATCGTGGTGAATGACTGCCCGGGTTTCTTTGTGAACCGTGTGCTGTTCCCCTACTTTGCCGCTTTCAGCCTGCTGCTACGCGATGGCGCTGATTTCCGTCAGATCGATAAGGTGATGGAGAAACAGTTCGGCTGGCCTATGGGCCCGGCCTGGTTGCTGGATGTGGTGGGCATTGATACCGCCCATCACGCGCAAAAGGTGATGGCGCAAGGCTTCCCTTCCCGCATGCAGAAGGATTACCGCGACGCGATTGATGTGCTGTTTGAAGCCAAACGCTACGGCCAGAAAAACGGCCTGGGCTTTTATCTGTGGGAGCAGGACAAAAAAGGCAAAGCCCAGAAGAAAACCGATCCGGCTGTTGATGCGTTGCTGGAACCGATTTGCGAGCCGAAACGCGTGTTCAGCGACGAGGACATTGCTAACCGCATGATGCTGCCAATGCTCAATGAAGTGGTGCGCTGCCTCGAAGAGAAGATTATCGCCTCACCGGCAGAAGCCGATATGGCGCTGGTGTACGGCCTCGGTTTCCCTCCTTTCCGTGGCGGCGCCTGCCGTTATATGGACACGCTCGGCAACAGCAATCTGGTCGACCAGGCCAAACGATATCTCTCCCTTGGCCCGCTGTATGCGTTACCCGAACTGTTAGTGCACAAAGCGCATCAACAGCAAAGCTGGTATCCCGCAGCCCACCCAATTGACGAAGCGACACTGCAAAGTGCCTGAGGTAAAAAATATGGAAAAGGTAGTCATAGTTGATGCAGTGCGCACACCAATGGGACGCTCAAAAGGCGGCGCGTATCGTCAGGTACGCGCGGAAGATCTCTCAGCACATCTGATGCGCGAGTTGCTGAGCCGCAACCCCGGTGTTGATCCAGCCTCACTGGATGACATCATCTGGGGCTGTGTGCAGCAGACGCTGGAACAGGGTTTTAACATCGCACGTAACGCAGCACTGCTGGCCGAAATTCCGCACCGCGTGCCCGCCAGCACGGTGAATCGCTTATGTGGTTCATCCATGCAGGCGCTGCACGATGCGGCACGCGCCATTATGGTGGGCGATGCGCACAGCTGTTTGATTGGCGGCGTCGAACATATGGGCCATGTGCCCATGAGCCACGGCGTTGATTTCCATCCGGGTTTGGGCCGCACCGTGGCAAAAGCCGCTGGCATGATGGGATTAACCGCTGAAATGCTGGCGCGCATGCATCACATCACCCGTGAGCAACAGGATGCCTTTGCGCTGCGTTCACATCAGCGCGCCTGGGCTGCGACTCAACGCGGCGATTTCAAACGCGAAATCGTGCCGACCTATGGCCACGATGCCGACGGCGTATTGAAACGCTATGAAACGGATGAAGTGATCCGCGAAGATACCACGCTGGAAGGGTTGGCTGCGCTGCGTCCCGCGTTTGATCCGGTCAACGGCACCGTTACGGCGGGTACATCATCGGCACTCTCCGATGGTGCGGCTGCCATGCTCATCATGAGTGAAAGCCGCGCACGTGAACTCGGCCTGACCCCACGTGCACGTATTCGCAGCATGGCGGTGGTCGGCTGTGATCCTTCCATCATGGGTTACGGTCCGGTGCCAGCCAGCAAACTGGCACTGAAGCGCGCCGGATTAAGCGTGCAGGATATCGATCTGTTTGAGCTTAACGAAGCCTTTGCCGCGCAGACACTGCCGTGCATTAAGGATTTGGGATTACTGGATCAGCTTGATGAGAAAGTGAATTTGAATGGCGGCGCAATTGCGCTGGGGCATCCGCTGGGATGTTCAGGGGCGCGTATCAGCACTACGCTGCTCAATCTGATGGAACGTCGTGATGCGCAATTTGGTCTCGCGACCATGTGCATTGGCTTAGGCCAAGGGATCGCGACGGTGTTCGAACGCGTTTAATACGTTGAAGCACGTGTTCCCGCCCTTTCGGGCGGGCTTTTTGACTCAGATGAAGGCAAACGCATCGCCAAACATCTGCGCTTCAACTGCACCACGTTCCGCACAAAAACGCTCACGTGCAATCTTTGCCATCTCAAAGCGGCCCGCGATATAAATATCGTGCTCGCTGAGAGTTTCATAGTCCTGCATCACGGCGGTCAACACCGTGCCACTGCGTCCTTCCCAACCCTCTGCGGGCTGTTCCACCACCGGAATCACCTTGAGATTAGGATGCTTGACCGCCAGGGCGTTCAACTCATCCAGATCATACAAATGCATCAATTCACGGCCGCCCCAGTAAATGGCGATATCGCGGTCAGGCTGCTGTGCCAGCGCCGTCAGCAGAATCGAACGTGCATAGGAGAAGCCGGTGCCACCTGCGATCAGAATGATCGGACGATCACTGTCCTCACGTAGCCAGGCATCACCATGCGGCATATCCACGGTGATTTGACGATCGTTTTTGATGCGATCCATCACCGCCATCGCGTAGAGGTTAAGATCGGAAGCGCCGATGTGCAGCTCAACAATGTCTTTTTCCATTGGCGTTGAAGCCAGCGAAAACGGACGCTTATCGCGCTCATCCATCACCACCATCAGATATTGCCCTGCGCGGAAGCTAAAATCCGCGGCCGGTATCAAACGGACGCGGTAAACCGTGTCCGTAATCGCTTCGACAGAAGTCACTTTGCAGCTTAACGTCGTCATACGTGCCCTTTTTTATGGTTTTCTGCCGCCTTTAGCGCTGCGGCGGCTCGGCAAAGATAGCTAACTCATCCCAAATTGCATCAATGCGCGCGGTCACTGCCGGATCCTTGACGATCGGCGTGCCCCACTCACGTGTGGTTTCACCAGGCCACTTGTTGGTGGCATCGAGCCCCATCTTCGAGCCCAAACCGGAAACCGGTGAGGCGAAGTCGAGATAATCGATAGGCGTGTTCTCCACCATCACGGTATCGCGCGCCGGATCCATCCGCGTGGTGATAGCCCAAATTACGTCGTTCCAGTCGCGTGCGTTAACGTCGTCATCGCACACAATCACAAACTTGGTGTACATAAACTGGCGCAGGAAAGACCAGACGCCAAACATCACGCGCTTGGCATGCCCGGCATACTGCTTCTTGATCGTCACCACCGCGAGGCGATACGAGCAACCTTCCGGCGGCAGATAGAAATCGACAATCTCCGGGAACTGCTTAATCAGAATCGGCACCAGCACTTCATTCAGCGCCACACCCAATACCGCAGGTTCATCCGGCGGACGACCGGTATAGGTTGAATGATAAATCGGGTTACGGCGTTGCGTTACGTGCGTCACGGTAAACACCGGGAAGCTATCTACTTCATTGTAGTAGCCCGTGTGATCGCCGTAAGGACCCTCTGGTGCCATATCGCCCGGCTCGATATAACCTTCCAGCACGATTTCTGCACTGGCAGGCACTTCAAGCTCGTTCGACAGGCACTTCACCACTTCGGTTTTGTTGCCGCGCAGCAAACCGGCAAAGGCATACTCTGACAGCGTATCCGGCACTGGCGTCACGGCGCCAAGAATCGTGGCCGGATCGGCGCCCAGCGCCACGGATACCGGGAAGCGTTCACCCGGATGGGCTTTGCACCACTCCTGGAAATCCAGTGCGCCACCGCGATGAGACAGCCAGCGCATGATGAGACGATTCTTGCCAATCACCTGCTGGCGATAAATACCCAGATTCTGGCGCTCTTTGTGCGGACCGCGAGTGACGGTCAAACCCCAGGTAATCAATGGCGCGGCATCGCCCGGCCAGCACTTCATTACCGGGATGCGCGACAGGTCGACATCATCACCGCTGAACACTTCTTCCTGACACGGCGCATTGCGCAGGCGCTTAGTCGGCATGTTCAGCACTTGTTTGAACTGCGGCATCTTATCGAACAGATCGCGGAAGCCTTTTGGCGGCTCGGGTTCTTTCAAAAACGCCAGCAGCTTGCCCACTTCGCGCAGGGCACTGACATCTTCCTGCCCCATGCCCATCGCCACACGCTTGGGAGTGCCGAACAGGTTGCACAATACGGGCATGTCGTACCCTTTCGGGTTCTCAAACAGCAGCGCCGGACCGCCGGCACGCAGAGTGCGATCGGCAATTTCGGTCATCTCCAGCTCAGGATCGATCTCCTGAGTGATGCGCTTTAACTCACCGCGCTGCTCCAGCAACGCGAGGAAGTCTCGTAAATCCTGATATTTCATGCGGCGTTAGCTTCCGGCCAGAGTGAATGGGCCATTATAGGTCTGATTCACGCTGGCGTGTTGTGGTTTGTGGTTCAAGCTGGCTGGCAGGAGAACGGCACCAGCGATTGGATCGCCAGCACGTCGTGATGTGCAGCAATCGATTCACCGTGACGGAATACTTTAAAATCTTCGCCACGGGCGCTGTAATAACGCAGGCGATTTTCGCTGACGTGCAGGAAACTCGCTTCACGCAGGGCAATCACTGACTCATGCGGGTTGACCGCACAGAACTCAGCCAGACGCTCATCTCGCGTCTCCCCCATATGCCCGCTGACGTGAGCATCCAGATAGTGCGGATTGATCTGCACCGGGAACAGGCCTAATGCGGGCAAGACCACGCTGCTGCGCACCGGCATATCGTTGGTGGTACGGATCGATGGCGTAGCCACATTACAACCGGCACTCCATCCGACATAAGGCACATCTCGTTCGCGCACAGCACGCTGAATCGCCACGATCAGCCCATGCTCATGCAGCATCTGATTAAGGAACCAGGTGTTGCCGCCGCTCACCAGGATCAACTCCGCCTGGTCAATCGCGGCCACCGGGGAGTCAAACTCGTGTACGGTGCGCACCTGAATACCCAATGAGTCAGACAGGTCTTGTGCACGCTGCGCATGGTCGCCACGAATAATGGCATAAGGCACCAGCACCGCCGACGTAATGCCGCGCTGCGCAATCATCGCGTGCAGTTGGGGGTGAGCGTAGCTCAGCAGTGGCGCATCATCAGCCACTTTGCCGTTGCTTAATAAGAACAGTTCCATCAGCCAGTCCTTTTTCAAATTCAAGCGAAAGATGGGGAAGGAGTCTGATACAGATGGTCATCAGCCGTCAATTTTCTTGCAAGAAAGCGTTAATAAGCCGCACCAATCGGAAAATTCGTAGTGATTTTTATTTCACAGCCGCGTTTCCACTGGCCGATGCGCTATAACTCTGACAGCAGGTTTGTTATTCTTAGCGTCCAATATTTGGGAGCAGTTATGGAATCCTGGTACTTACTCTATTGCAAACGTGGACAGCTGTTGCGCGCGAAAGAGCATCTTGAGCGGCAAGAGGTGAATTGCCTCAGCCCAATGATCGCTCTGGAAAAGATTGTGCGCGGCAAACGCACCACGGTGAGTGAGCCGCTGTTTCCCAACTATCTGTTTATCGAATTCGATCCGGAAGCGATTCATACCACCACTATCAGCAGCACGCGCGGCGTCAGCCACTTCGTCCGCTTTGGCACTCAACCTGCCACCGTTTCCAGTGACGTGATTGAAGCGCTGCAAACCGATGTGCCGCAAATTATGCTGGATCCGGAAACGCCGCAAAGCGGTGATGAAGTGATCATCACCGAAGGGACCTTTGAAGGGCTACGCGCGATCTTTGCCGAACCAGATGGCGAAACCCGCTCGGTGTTACTGCTTAACCTGCTCAACAAACAAGTGATGCGCAGCGTCGACAACAAACAGTTCCGTAAGCTTTAAACCAGTTTAAACAGCTGACGTGCGTTGTGATTGACCTGCGCACCCAGCGCTTCAGCCTCTTCCCCACGCCAGTTCGCCACCTGCTGCACAATATGCGGCAGGAAACAGGGCTCGTTTCGACGCGAAGGCGGCCGTGGATGCATATCACGCGGTAGCAGATAAGGCGCATCGGTTTCCAGCAACAGACGCTCTGTTGGAATCAGCGGCAGCATTTCCCGCAGCTCCAGTCCACGCCGCTCATCGCACACCCAGCCCGTAATCCCCACCGATAAGCCCAGCGCCAGGCACGACTCCAGCTCATCACGCGTGCCGGTAAAACAATGTACTACCGCGCCGGTTAATTTCGGCAGCCATGGCTCTAACACCGCAACAAAACGATCGTGCGCTTCACGGCAGTGCAGAAATACCGGCAACTGCAACTCTGCCGCCAGCGCCAGTTGCGCGTCAAAAGCATACTCCTGCTGATCGTGCGCGGAGAGGTTACGATTAAAATCGAGTCCGCATTCACCAATCGCCACCACTTGCTCATGCTCAGCCAAACGGCGCAGCGTATTGGCCGTGTCCGCTGACCACTCACTGGCGTGATGCGGGTGCACCCCGGCAGTTGACCAGCAATAGCCCGCGTGTTGTGCCGCAAGCTGGCGTGCCTGCTGGCTCTCCAGCGCATTGGTGCCGGTAATCAGCAGGCCGGTGACGCCTGCTTCGCGCGCGCGTTTAACCACCTGCTCGCGATCTTTTGCGAATTGCGTGCTGGTCAGGTTTACACCGATATCAAACATGTCTTCTCCCAAATAAAAACCGCCCAATGTGTGGGCGGTTTAGATTCTTAACGCTCATCCCGCTCGCGTGCGGGGATGCCTGGTTAGGATTCGGTATTCTGTTCCTCATCCTCTGAATCTGACGCCTTGCGTCCTTTACCCACATAGTAACGGGAGAAGAATACGCCGACTTCAAACAGGCAGTACATCGGAATAGCGAGCAAAGTTTGCGAGAAAACATCCGGCGGTGTGAGCAACATCCCAACAACGAACGCGCCAACCAGCATGTAAGGACGTTTCTTTTTCAAATCTTCTGGCGAGGTAATGCCGGTCCAGCACAGCAGCACAATCGCAATCGGCACCTCAAACGCCACACCAAACGCCATGAAGATAGTCATGACGAAGTCGAGGTAGTTGGTGATATCAGTAGCGATGGTGACGCCCTGCGGGGCGGTTTTGGCGAAGAAGCCAAATGCCAGCGGGAACACGATGAAGTACGCAAAGGCCACGCCAACGTAGAACAGCAACGTGCTGGAGAATAGTAACGGCATCACCAGCTTACGCTCATGGCGATACAGCGCGGGTGCCACAAACGCCCAAACCTGATACAAAATCACTGGCACGGCAAGAAACACCGAGACGATGATAGTGAGCTTAATCGGGGTGAAGAACGGTGAAGCCACATCGGTGGCAATCATGCTGGCGCCGGCCGGCATCTGGCTAATCAGCGGCGAGGCCACCAAGTGATAGATGTCGTTGGCGAAATAAACCAGGCACAAAAAGATAGCAAACACCGCAATGATGCAGTTCAGCAAACGCTTACGCAGCTCAATCAGGTGGCTGATGAGCGGTTGGGTATCTTCAACGGCCATGTTTATCTTTCATCTTTTACGGTGGGAGTGGGCGTCGCATTCTGCGCGGTATGAACAGGAGCCGTAGCCTCTGCTGTGACCGGTTGAGGAGCCTGAGCCGGAGCGCTGGCCTGACGTTCAACTGTCACCGCCTGAGGTGCCTGAGCCGGTGCGCTGGCCTGATGCTCTGCCGCCGCGGGAGTAACCGGAGGCTGGCTTACCGGTGCAGAAGAGGTGCCTGCAGACGACGGTTGATGAATGGTGTTCGCTTCATCTTCCGCTTTCTCGATATCGATGCTCTGCTGCACAGAACGCTTCATCGAATCGGCGGTTTTGCGTAACTCTTCCATCGACTCTTTCAGTTCCGGTGACAGTGAGCCACGGCCCGCTTCCTCGACCTTTTTCAGGCTGTCCTGCAATTCCTGCAGTTTCAACTCCTGCGCCAGTTCGTTTTGCACGTTAGCAGCCAGGGAGCGAATCGCCCGAATCCAGCCCACGACGGTTTTCACCGCAACCGGTAATCGTTGCGGGCCAAGAACGATCAGCCCGATAACGAACACCAATACCAGTTCACTAAAACCAATATCGAACACAGTTAACCCTTACTTGTCCCGGGCGTCGTCTTTACTCGCCGAGGTTTGCTGTTTGTCTGCCAGAGTTTTGGCGTTGAAGTCAGCGTCCTGCTCTTTCGGCTGATCCTTTTTATCGTCTTCATCGCCCATGGCCTTTTTGAAGCCACGAATGGAAGAACCTAAATCCGAACCCAGGTTACGAAGTTTATTGGTACCGAACAGAAGAACAACAATGACGGCAATGATTAACAATTGCCAAATACTGATACCGCCCATGAGATATGCCTCTAATATTCTGTGAAAAACTTTGAATTGAAACGCACAGAAAGCCCGTATGAATTCGGGCTTTAGCCTGCGACATTACGCGATTTGCACCAGGCAAACAATCAGTTTGTCTTGCGCCAGCCTATCAGCCAGGTGACGATGCCAGCGGCCATTAATAAGGCGGGGAAGAAATCCCAGTCGGGTCGACTTAACAGCACTGCGGTGCCACTTAATAACAGTGTAGCCCCTACGCCAAACAGATAACGTGCCTTGTGATGGCGCGTGCGTTGCGCATTCATATCGCTGACCAGTTTATCGACGCTGTGCTGCAATAATTTATGCTGACGCATGCTGTCGTAGAACAGTTCAGGCAACTCCGGCAGTTTTTCGGCCCAGAATGGCGCCTTCTCTTTCACTGCGCGCAGAATCGCAGGAATGCCGATCTGATCTTTGATCCAGTCTTCAAGGAACGGCTTCGCGGTTTTCCACAGGTCGAGCTGCGGATAAAGCTGACGGCCAATACCTTCGATGTAGAGCAGCGTTTTCTGTAACAGCACCAGCTGCGGCTGCACTTCCATATTGAAGCGGCGCGCGGTGTTGAACAGGTTCAGCAGCACGTGACCAAATGAGATCTCAGCCAGCGGCTTCTCGAAAATCGGCTCACAGACGGTACGAATGGCGAACTCAAAATCTTCTACATTGGTATCCGGCGGAACCCAACCAGAATCCACGTGCAGTTCAGCTACCTTGCGGTAATCACGGTTAAAGAAGGCAATGAAGTTTTCCGCCAGATAGCGCTTATCTTCTTTATTCAGCGAACCGACAATACCGCAGTCAATCGCGATGTATTGCGGATCTTCTGGATGGTCGTAGCTGACGAAGATGTTGCCGGGGTGCATGTCTGCATGGAAGAAGCTATCGCGGAAAACCTGGGTGAAGAACACCTGCACGCCGCGTTCTGCCAGCAGCTTCATGTTGACACCATGCTTCTCCAGCGTCGCCACATCAGAAATGGGAATGCCGTAAATACGCTCCATCACCATCATCGATTCGCTGCAGTAATCCGAGAACACTTCCGGCACATACAGCATCGGGCTCTGCTCAAAGTTACGACGCAGCTGAATGGCGTTCGCCGATTCGCGCAGCAGATTGAGTTCATCAATCAAGGTCTTTTCATAATCGCGCACCACTTCCACCGGACGCAGACGGCGACCATCCGGCAGCAAACGCGGTACCCAGCGCGCCATACGGTAGATCAGCTTCATGTCGGCTTTGATCACCGGCAGGATGTCCGGGCGGATCACCTTGATCACCACGTCACGACCGTTGGATTTCAGCGTGGCGGTGTGTACCTGCGCAATCGAAGCAGAAGCCAGCGGCTTGATATCAAAGTCGTCAAACCAGGTGTCAACCGGACCGCCAATGGATTGTTCAATCTGCTGTTGGGCTTTAAGACCATCAAAAGGCGCCACGCGGTCCTGCAACACCGCCAGTTCATCGGCGATGGCCGGTGGGAAGAGATCGCGGCGCGTCGAAAGCATCTGGCCAAATTTGATCCAGACCGGCCCAAGCTGTTCCATTGCCAGACGAATGCGCACGCCCGTCGATTCATTTTTGTGCTTGTTGGGGATCCAGAAAATACAACGTCGCCAGATACGAAGCGGCAACGTGATGCGCATGTGAGGGATCAGTTCATCAAGTCCATAGGTGAGAAAGATCTTGATGATGAAGTATAAGCGCCGAATTTCTCCCAGCGTCATTTCGCCTCCAGCTGTGCTAAACGCGTTTCAAACGCATTAAGCGAACGTTCCATCGCCTCTACCTCTTCACAGAACCACGCCAGTTCCAGTGCACCGGGCGCAACCCGCCACTCTTCAGTCAGAACCTGGCCGAGGTAATCCTGCCGACGCGTCACCTGTTTCTGCACAAATTTCAGCGCCTGCTGAGCAGCCTGGCTGACACCTTGCGCGGCAATATCGCCGATCCACGGCGCCAGATACTCGGCTGGATCGAGCTCAGCGAGATCCATCAGCGCAGAGAATTGCTGAACCACTTGCAGATCGCCTTCCACGTCCAGCTCACCGCTACGGATCAGGCCGGTCAGCTGCTGGCGATCGCGCAGTTTCGGCAAGGTGCTGAGGCGCAGGCTCACGCTACAATCGCTGCTGTCCTGCCAGTCACTCAGCACATCCAGCTGCGATTCGCTAAACACCAGCACCAGTGGGAAATCCAGCTCCTGCAGACGCAGCATCAGCACTTTACCTGCCAGACGCTGGCGGGCCGCTTTCAGGCTGCGGTCGCGATAGAGAACACGATTAAGGGCGGTCTCAAGACCGCCCGTGATAAGCGGAGTAAAAGTCATAATCAATCAGAACTTAAAGCCGCGATGCAGCGCAACAATACCGCCAGTCATATTGAAGTAGGTGGTATTTTCGAAGCCGACATCATTCATCATCGCTTTCAGCGTTTCCTGATCGGGATGCATACGAATCGACTCCGCCAGATAGCGATAGCTTTCCGCATCCTGCGCGACCAGCTGCCCAATACGCGGCAGGATGTGGAAGGAATAGGTATCGTAAGCTTTGCTCAGCGGTTCCAGCAACGGTTTAGAGAATTCCAGCACCAGCAAGCGTCCACCCGGCTTCAGCACCCGGAACATCGAGGCCAGCGCCTTCTCTTTTTCGGTGACGTTACGCAAGCCAAAAGAGATGGTGATGCAATCGAAATAGTTATCCGGGAATGGCAGCGCTTCGGCGTTGGCCTGCACGTAGCTGACATTGCCAGACACGCCCATATTACGCAGCTTCTCACGGCCCATCTTCAGCATTGAGCTGTTGATATCCGCCAGTACCACCTGACCGTTTTCGCCCACCAGACGCGAGAATTTCGCCGTCAAATCGCCGGTACCGCCGGCCAGATCCAGCACGCGCTGACCACGACGTACGCCGCTGCTGTCGATAGTAAAACGCTTCCAGACACGATGGATGCCAAACGACATCAAATCGTTCATCAGGTCATATTTTGCCGCTACGGAATGAAACACGTCCGCGACTTTATCGGCCTTTTCGCTTTTCGCGACAGTCTGAAAGCCAAAATGGGTAGTTTCCTGCTGTGATTCATCTGCCATCGGGTTTACCTGTTCCACAAACAATTCTTGCCGAAGTGTATCAGAGTCGCGCTACACGAGCACGCGACCACCGTGCTATTCGTTGATGCGGCGCAGCGAAGCGGTGGAAGAATCTGCCGCATTTTCATCAGGCTTGGGATCGTCCGCCCAATCTTCATCCGCCTCTTCCGGCTGCGCTTGCTCCACCAGTTGGGGATTGATCGGACGTTTGATCTCCACACCCAATGCGCGGAAGGATTCGCTTTGCGCAATCAAATTGCCGCGCCCTTCTGACAGCTTTTTCATCGCCTGATGATAACTCTGCTGCGCTTTATCGAGGCTGTGACCGATGCCGCTCATATCATCCACAAACAGTCGCATTTTATCGTACAACCGCGTAGCACGGTCGGCGATGCGTTGGGCATTGCGGCTCTGGTGCTCATAACGCCACAGGTTGTTAATGGTGCGCAGCGCCACCAGCAAGGTGGTTGGGCTGACCAGCATGATGTTCTGCTGCAGCGCTTCGCTGATCAGCTCCGGCTGCCGATCAATCGCCAATAAGAACGCGGGTTCGACCGGAATAAA
Organism: Erwinia sp. S63; assembly: GCF_016625195.1. Classification (GTDB taxonomy): domain Bacteria; phylum Pseudomonadota; class Gammaproteobacteria; order Enterobacterales; family Enterobacteriaceae; genus Pantoea. The sequence goes on along the minus strand of NZ_JACVUP010000007.1, from coordinate 254,338 downwards.
CATCAACACATAATCCAGAGAGCGTAAACCGGGCAATTGTTGATAATCTTTACGCCCCAGCAGACGAATATGGCCACGCATGGCATTCACGTGCTCCTGAATCGCCTGCTCGCGTGTGGCTTCATCTTCCGCATTGAAATAGCGTTCGTAAGCCACCAGCGTCATTTTGGCGTCAATCACCACATCCTTGCCCTGCGGCAACCGCACGATCACATCCGGTTGCATCCTGCCCTGCTGTTCCAGCTGCACGCTGACCTGCGTCTGATATTCATAACCTTCGCGCAGGCCGGAAGCCTCCAGCACGCGCGCCAGCACCACTTCACCCCAGTTGCCCTGAATTTTGTTGTCGCCTTTCAACGCTTTGGTGAGGTTGACCGCTTCCTGTGCCATCTGTGCGTTAAGCTGTTGCAGCTGACGAATTTCATGGGCCAGCGTATGGCGTTCACGCGCTTCCTGGCCAAAGCTGTCGGTTACCTGGCGGCGGAAACCATCCAGCTGTTCACGCAGCGGGCCAATCAGGCCATTGAGGCTTTGCCGATTCTGCTCATCCACGCGACGCCCGCTGTTTTCAAAAATGCGGTTGGCCAGATTTTCAAACTGCGCGCTGAGGCGCTGTTCGCTGTTAGTGAGCAGGCGCTGCTTCTCTTCCGCGCCAAAACGCGTCTCTTCTAAACGGATGGTGACTTCACGCAGTTCCGCTTCCTGCGCGCTGTTCACTTCCAGCTGATTGCGCAGTTCCCGGCTGAGCTGCTCACTTTCGCCACGCCAGTAATCGAGCTGTTGCAGCCGTTCCTGTGCTCCGCTGAGCGTGCCATGCAATTGCCGAAGTTCTTGTTCGCGCTGCTGAATTTGCTGTTGTAACTGTTCGAGCTGCTGCTGCTGGCGCTGTTGCGCCTCTTCCAGCAGTCGGCGTTCGGTGGTGAAGCTGGCGTGCTGGTGCCCGGCCCGTAACTGGGCCAAAATCCAACCGAGGCCCAGTCCGGCCAACGCCAGCGCGCCGCTAATGATAAGTTGCTGATCCATAATCCCCCCGCGGATCGTTTCGCTGAGGGAAAAGGTAAGACGCTACTGTATGAATGTCCAGACTGTTGTGAAGCTGGCGGGTGATTTACAGCGCTTTGACCGTCAAATCACCCGCCTTCCACGCATCAATCAGGAAAAACGGCATCGGCAACAGCCATTCGCTGCCTTTTACTTTGGCGGGATAACACCAGCTTTGCCCGTCATGGGTGAGTTCAACCTGCTGCCAGCCGTTATCCACGTTTTCCACTTTACCCGCCATGCTGGAGTAACCGGCGTTGCTACCAACATGGAAACGATCGGTTTGCCAGCGTATCGGCGGATGGGCGGGCCACGGCTGGGCATGATGGAACCGGAAGATATCGTCATGATTCAGCAGGCTTTCGCGCACTGTCGGCCACAGCGCAACCTTGAGGAAATATTGATCGGTGAAGCGCTCACTGCCGCTGTACTGGGCGATAAAGTCGCGCATCTGTTGCTCAACGTTATGGAACACGCCGTGACAGCCGCCCCACATGCCCGCTAGCAGCAGTTCGGTATGGGTAAAGTAGTCGCGCATATGATGGAACCAGGATGGCGACTGCAGCCAGACTTCCACCGCCGCCACTTCACGTTCCGACAGCAAGGAGTCCGCATCCCGCACAATGTAACGTTTAACACTGGCATCATCCATCACCAGAAAGCGCCATAGCGTCGGGAATATTGTCTTCTCATGCGACATATCCACCAACTGCGTATTCGGCTGTTTCAGTCGTTGCCAGACGTGTTGCGGCACGCTGTCGTCAAGATAGATACGACAAATCCAATTGGGATAAAGCTCGCGCGCGACGTCGATATTTTTGATCAGCGTTTCACAATAGCGCGGTTGGCCGCCGTACAGGCTGAAAGAGATGATGTTTTCAGTGGGATTCGCGGGATTGAAAGACGGTGGGGCTTCTGCGGGATACGCCACTTTATGACCTTGTCGGAAAATCGTGTCTGACTTTTCCAGCGACTCGCGGCCATAGCGCGCCACTTCATCGTGTTTTTCCAGCCAGCCACACACTTCGGTTAAGCCATCGAGCCAGGTGTCAGAGGCTTGCGCACGCTGTGCAGCCGGAGCCTGATAGATCTTCTGGTAGGTTTTGTAAGATTTCTTGTACTCACCTACACGCATCAGCGTCAGCGCATAGTCACTCAGTACCTGCATGTTTTGCGGCATGACGCGCAAAACCTCTTCACAGCACTGACGTGCCGCAGGAAAGTCAGAAGCCGCCATCGCCTCGCGAAAACGTGCTGCTGCGCCCTCAATACGCGATTGCGCAGCAGCAGGGGTATTCATAAAAGCGGGACGTGGAGATGAAACCATTTTGCGCATAAGCAGAGTCTCAGTATTGGCTGAAATTGCGCGCATTCTAATCAGGCAGTTGATGAGCTCCCTATAAGCCTGGTCTCGTAATCATCCCCTGACTGGCGCACTAAATTAAGCGGCGCGCGGCTTCGACAACAATTTTCACCGCATCGCTTTCGGTCTGTTTCATGGTCGCGGCATCCGGGATCTCTTTTTGCGTACGGTTAACGATAACACCCGCCACCATGCCCGCTCGCAGCCCCTGACTGGCGCACATGGTTAACAGTGTAGCGGATTCCATCTCATAGTTAAGCACGCCCATTTGCTGCCACTCTTGCATTGAGCCCTGGAAGCGATTCACCACGCGTCCTGAGAAGGTATCGTAACGTTCCTGACCCGGATAGAAGGTGTCAGAAGAGGCGGTGATCCCGATATGCGTTTTGGCGCCACAGGCTTCAGCTGCGGCTACCAGCGCGGTGGTGCAGGTGAAATCCGCCACTGCCGGGAACTCCATCGGTGCGAAGTGCAGGCTGGCACCGTCAAGGCGCACAGACGCGGTGGTGACCAAAACATCGCCCACATTGATATTTGGCTGGATCGCACCGGTGGTGCCGACACGCAAGAAAGTGCGTACACCAAGCTGTGCCAGTTCTTCCACTGCAATAGAGGTAGATGGACCGCCGATTCCGGTAGAGCACACCACCACCGGCTTGCCATCGACTTCCGCCAGATAAGTGGTGAACTCACGGTGCGAAGCCAGATGCTGTGGATTATCCATCAGCGCAGCAATTTTTTTCACACGCTCCGGATCGCCGGGAACGATAGCCAATGTGGCACCTTTCAGATCGGCTTTAGTGATACCAAGGTGGAAAACGTCAGACTGGGCCATAACAGACTCCTGATAGATAAGGGATATGCGTGCCACTCTACGTGAGAGCGCCAGATAAATATGTGATTAGTTTCACCATCGACAATGAAACTTACATTATCAGAAAATTATTATGTGACTCACATCACACAAATGCGCTCGGCAATTCTGAATTGCTACAAGCGGTGCTGTGTAAGTTCGGGTGGCAGTGTTAATAGAGAAGAAGAACATAAGTACACATCCCTCTGAACCCTACGTCAGCCTTGCTCTTGAAGCAGGCTATAGTTACGTGATTGCGCATTTGCTAGCACGGAGAGAACCATGAAAACCGAAGACAATATGGCACAAAAATCAGCAGCCGGCGGCTTTGCCCCTGCTGTTCAGCCCATCGCCAGCAGCACTATCACCACATCCAGCGATCAGATTCATGCGGGTGAAACCTCGGTGCCGAGCCAGGGTGAAAATCTACCCGCTTATTATGCCCGACCAAAAACCTATGAAGGCAAGCTACCGGTGGTTCTGGTGGTGCAGGAGATTTTTGGCGTACATGAGCACATTCGTGATGTATGCCGTCGTCTGGCACTGGAAGGTTACCTGGCCGTGGCGCCAGAGCTGTACTTCCGTGAAGGGGATCCGAGTGAATTCAGCGATGTCCCGACACTGCTGAAAGAGCTGGTGAGCAAAGTGCCGGATTCGCAGGTGCTGTCTGATCTCGATCATGTCGCTAACTGGGCGGCGCGACACGATGGCGATATTCGTCGTATGGCGATCACCGGATTTTGCTGGGGCGGGCGTATCAGCTGGCTGTTTGCCGCGCATAACCCGCAGGTCCGTGCCGCTGCCGCCTGGTATGGCCGCTTAGAGGGTGAGAAAACCCTGAAGCAGCAGAAGCACCCGATCGATGTCGCCGTGGATCTCACGGCTCCGGTACTCGGTTTGTACGGCGGCCAGGATGAAGGCATCCCGTTAGAGAGCATTGATAAGATGCGCCAGGCGCTGCATGCCGCCAATGCCAAAGCGGAGATTGTCGTATACCCGGAAGCCGGTCACGCGTTCAATGCCGATTATCGACCAAGCTATCATGCCGATTCTGCCGCCGATGGCTGGGCGCGCATGCTGGCCTGGTTTAAGCAGTATGGCGTGGCGCCAAACGCATGATCATATTGGGGCGTTTTGCGCCCCAAATCCCTGTGCGTTAAGCCGTTTCCCCACGCAAATTTTTTGCCGCTTTAACCATGTTCGCCAGCGCCTGACGGGTTTCACTCCAGCCACGGGTTTTCAGACCGCAGTCCGGGTTGACCCACAAACGCGCGGGCGGAATACTTTGCGCCGCTTTCCGCAGCAGATCTTCCATCCACTCCACGCTGGGCACATTCGGTGAGTGAATGTCATACACGCCAGGCCCAATTTCGTTCGGATATTCGAACGCTTTAAACGCATCCAGCAATTCCATATCAGAACGTGAGGTTTCGATGGTGATCACATCCGCGTCCAGTGCCGCAATCGAGTCCATGATGTCGTTGAACTCGCAATAACACATATGCGTATGGATCTGTGTCGCGTCCTGCGCCACTGCCGCGTTAAGGCGGAAGGCATCAACCGCCCAGGTCAGGTACGCCGCCCAGTCCGACTGATGTAACGGCAAGCCTTCACGCAGCGCGGGTTCATCAATCTGGATGATACCGATCCCGGCTTTTTCTAAATCTTCCACTTCATCACGCAGTGCCAGCGCAATCTGTTTAGCAATAGTTTCCCGCGTCACGTCTTCACGCGGGAATGACCAGCAGAGAATCGTGACCGGGCCGGTGAGCATGCCTTTCACGGGCTTTTCAGTCAGCGATTGCGCGTATTTCGCCCACTCAACGGTAATCGGCTGCGGACGGCTGATATCACCGATGATCACCGGCGGCTTCACACAGCGAGAGCCATAACTCTGCACCCAGCCATTTTGCGTAAACACGAAGCCATCGAGGTTTTCACCGAAGTATTCCACCATGTCATTACGCTCTGCTTCGCCATGTACCAGCACATCCAGCCCGAGCCGTTCCTGTTCGGCAATCGCCTGCTTGATGTGTTCTGCAATGCCGGTGCGATAGTGGCCGCCATCAATGTTGCCTTTTTTGAAGTCGAGTCGCAGGCCGCGTATTTCAGTGGTTTGCGGGAAGGATCCAATCGTGGTGGTTGGCCAGGCGGGTAGATTAAAGCGATGGCGCTGCGCTTTGGCACGTTCGTCATAGTGGCTGGCGCGCTCAACGTCTTTGGCCTGAATATGCGCCAGACGCGCGTTCACTGCGGTGTTGTGCACTCGCTCGGAGTGCGCACGGGCTCGAATCGGCGCGCTCCACTCCGCCAGCGATGCCGCATCATTATTGTTGAGCGCGTTGCTCAACAGCGACAGTTCAGCACACTTCTGTAAGGCAAAGGCGAACCAGCTTTTCACTTCCGCATCGAGCCGGGTTTCGACACTGAGATCGATCGGACTGTGCAGCAGCGAGCAGGAGGAGCCAATCCATAGATTTTTGCGCTGCCCCACCAGCGGTTGCAGGCGCTCAAACCAGCGGCTGAGATCGGCACGCCAGACGTTACGGCCGTTGATCACGCCTAATGAGAGCAGCCAGTCGGTGGGGATCTGTTGGTGAATATGCTGGATGTCATCTTTGCCATGTACCAGGTCAACATGCAGGCCTTGAACGGGCAGCGTCTGAATCACATCGAGGTTTTGACCGATGCCGTCAAAGTAGGTGGTCAGCAGCAGTTTCACGCCACCTTGTAATGCATCGTAAGTGGGCTTGAACGCATCACGCCATTCCTGTGGCAGCTCCAGCACCAGCGCGGGTTCATCTATCTGCACCCATTCGATACCGCGCTTATGCAGTTGAGCCAGCACTTGCTGGTAGACCGGCAGAATCTCTTTCAGCAGCGACAGACGATCAAATGGCTTACCTTTGACTTTGCCCAACCATAAGTAAGTTACTGGCCCCAGTAATACTGGCTTGATGTTGTGTCCCAGAGCCAGCGCTTCATCCACTTCATCCAATAGCTGTGTCCAGCTGAGTTTGAACTGCTGGCCCTGCGTGAATTCCGGCACCATATAGTGATAGTTGGTGTTGAACCATTTGGTCATCTCGGCAGCCGCAGCGGGTTCACCACTGGGCGCGCGGCCACGTCCCAGACGGAACAGCGTATCGAGATCGACTGAGCCATCCTTGTTCTGATGGCGCGCCGGCACATTGCCCAGCATCAGGCTGGTGGTCAACACATGATCGTACCAGGCGAAATCACCCACCGGCAGCAGATCCACACCTGCGTCTTTTTGCTGTTGCCAGTGCCGGGCGCGCAGCTCGCGACCCACAGCCAGCAGCGCTTCCTGTGAGCTGTTACCTGCCCAGTAGCTTTCCTGTGCTTTTTTCAGTTCACGACGCAGACCGACACGAGGGAAACCGAGTGTATGGTTCAGAATGGTCATTTATTGATCTCCAGATATGCTTAATGGGTCGAGCCCATTTACGTTCATCCAGCGAGTGAAATGTCGTCCGCTGAACGCCTGAACTGGACGAGAGTAAAATGGCGGTGGCGCTTGTTTGAGATGTTTAGCCGTCCAGATGTTTACACCGCCATAATCTGCGGGTACTGTATGTTCCTCAAGCGCAATTTGTTCAATCTCGATGTGAAGGACTCTCATGATCGAACTCAAACACCTGAGAACGCTGCAGGCGTTGCAGAATACCGGCTCGTTAGCCGCTGCCGCTGCTCAGCTTCATCAGACGCAATCGGCGTTATCTCATCAGTTCAGCGATCTGGAACAGCGGCTGGGCTTTCGCCTGTTTGTGCGCAAGAGCCAGCCGTTGCGGTTTACGCCGCAGGGGGAAATCATGCTGCAGTTGGCCGAGCAGATTTTGCCGCAGATCCAGCAGGCGTTACAGGCGTGCCACGAGCCGCATCAGACCACGCTGCGCATTGCGATTGAGTGCCACAGCTGCATTCAATGGCTGACGCCGGCACTGAATAATTTCCGCCAGAGTTGGCCGCAAGTGGTGGTCGATTTTAAATCGGGGGTGACTTTTGATCCTCAGCCCGCCTTGCAGCAGGGTGAACTGGATGTGGTGTTAACCTCCGATATTCTGCCGCGCAGCGGTTTGTTCTATACGCCAATGTTTGATTATGAGGTGCGTCTGGTGCTTGCCCCGGATCATCCGCTGGCGAAGCTGGAACATATCTCACCGGAAGATTTAGCCGATGAGGTGTTGATGATTTATCCGGTGCAGCGTCAGCGCCTGGATATCTGGCGTCATTTCCTGCAGCCTGCGGGTGTGAGCCCGGCATTGAAGAATGTGGATAATACCCTGTTGTTGATTCAGATGGTGTCGGCACAAATGGGCATTGCCGCACTTCCGCATTGGGTGGTCGAGAGTTTTGAAAAGCAGGGTTTAGTGGTGACCAAGACGTTGGGCGCGGGTTTGTGGAGCCGCCTGTATGCAGCGGTTCGCGATGGTGAACAGCGTCAGCCGGTGTTGGAAGCCTTTGTGCGCTTCGCCCGTCAACACGCCTGTGACCATCTGCCGTTTGTGCGTGATGCCGCCCGCCCGGGTTCACTGCAGTCGATTTCTTGATGTTCTCACGGGTGGCTGGAGTCGCCCGTGCTGTTATCCCTGCCCAGCCTGCTCTATAATGCGCCGCCTCAATCCGCGACCAAGAGAGTTTCACCATGACGAGTAACGATGTTCTGCGCAGCGTGCGCTATATGCTTGATTTGAGCGATAGCAAAGTGGTGGAGATTTTTGCCTTAGCGGGCAGTGAAGTGCCGCTGGAGGATGTGCAGGCGTGGATGAAGAAGGATGAAGACGCGGCATTCCGTAAGCTGCCGGACGTGCTCATGGGCTATTTCCTCAACGGTTTGATTTTCTTCCGTCGCGGTAAGAGTGAAGATGCGCCAGCGCCGTCAGTCGAACGTCGTATGAACAACAATATTTTCATCAAGAAGCTGCGTATCGCGTTTGCGCTGAAGACCACGGATATTCCGGTGGTGCTGGAGAAGGCAAACTTTAAGATTTCACAGGCTGAAGTCGGTGCAATTTTCCGCAATCCGGATCATAAGAACTACCGCGAGTGCGGCGATCAGATTCTGCGTAACTTTTTGAAGGGATTGACGATGATGAATCGTCCTGCGGCGCCAGCCAAGAAGGTGTAATCGCTTTTTGATCGGAGTTAGGCCAGATACAGGCCGCTCCGATCACGAAGGAATCTCACATCCCTGTGGATCGGCCTCGCCATCCGTGGCTCGGACGCTTCGCTCTTCGTAGCGGCCTGTATCTTCCCTTTGGCTTAGGTGCTGCTTTTTCCCAGCACATAGCGCTTCTGCAAGTTCAACGAAACCAGATCAAGGATCGTCTCAGTTAGGCAGCGCTTTTGGCCCCATGTCCCAGCACCCAGCGCTTATGCACGTATAGCGAAGCGAAGATCACAATCGCCCCGGCAATAAAGCTCGGCCAGTGCGGTTTCTCTTGCCAGATCGCCAGATTGACCAGCAAGCCCGCTGGCACGTGCATGTTGTTCATAATGCCCAGCGTACCCGCATCGACCTGCGTCGCACCGTAGTTCCACATAAAGTAGCCAAGCCCCGAAGCCGCCACGCCCAGCCACACCAGAATGCCCCATTGCAGGTTTGTGGTCGGCAGTTTGTTCGGATTACCCCACAGGCTCCAGGCAATAATGGCAATGATCACCGCGCCTAAATAGAACCACGAGAATGCCGTGTGTTGCGGCATCGGGCGAGTTTCCTGCAAGCGCTTGTAACCGACCATACCAATGGCGAAGCAGATGTTAGCCGCCTGAACCAGCAGTAAACCGAACCAAAAATGATCGCTGACTTTGTCATAGCGAATGATGGCCGCACCGGCCACCGCCAACAATGCGCTAAAGGCATAGCCAATCCGCAACCGACGTCTGCTGAGCAAATCGTAAATCAGCGTGACGTAGAGCGGCGTCATCACGGTAAACAACAGGAATTCTGTCACGCTGAGGTAGGTATAAGCCTCAAAACTCAGCAGGTACATGACGCCGAGTTGCAGCATCCCCACCAGCATATACAGCAGGATGGTTGAGGCGCGATAGCCTTTCCAGCGCAGGAACGGCAGGAAGACAATCGCGGCCAACCCAAGGCGCATCAGTACAGAGAACCAGGAGTCGACCTGGCCCGCAAGGTATTCCCCTATCAAACTAAAGGAAAAAGCCCACAAAATGGTGGTAACGATCAGTAACGGCACGGCATCGATCCCAAAATGAACAGTGGCGCTAGTGTAAACAAACTGTCGTAGATGAGATCAATTATTTGGTTGACGATTGGCTGCAAAAAATACAATCGGCATAATTATTAGGAGCGCACATCGTGCGCCCGGTAATGCATGCCACTGTCAGTCGAGGAACAACTTTCGCAGCGTATGCGGCACCGCATCTTCAGCGTTGCTGCCAATCACTTCCAGTGTCGGCAAGGTATCTTTCAACCGCTGCTGCGCATTGCGCATGATGCAGCCTTTACCGGCCATACTAAGCATTTCCACATCATTCATGCCATCACCAAAAGCAATGCACTCTTTCAGTGAGAAGCCAAGCTGCTTTGATACCGCTTCCAGCGCGTGGCCTTTTGAAACACCACCCGCCATCACTTCCAGACAGGTTGGCAGTGAGAAACTGACATTCACACGATCGCCCCAGCGTGCTTCGATCGCCAACTCCAGCGGCGCCAGACGCTCAGGATCGTCGCAGGTAAAGAACACCTTGCTGATACCATCGGTTTCCAGCATGCCCGGCTGGTAGACCTGATAGTTGAACACCGACTCGCGGAAATAGTCCTGCTCCTCCGGACGATGGCGGCTCATATACCACTCATCGTCGCGATAGACGTGCGTCAGGATATGCTCATCGTGATACTGCAGACCGTAAAGTTCCTTAGCGATATCGGCGTCGAGGTTATGGCTAAACACCAGTTCACCGTCTGCGTTGTGCACGCGGGCACCGTTGGAGGTGATCATGTACGCCGGAATGCCGAGGTTGTCGCGCATCTGGCCCACGTCGATATAGTGACGGCCGGTGGCGAAAACGAAGTGGACATCTTGCGCCACCAGTTCCTGCAGCGTGGTACGGGCAAAAGGTGTCAGGCGGTGTTCCGGTGAGAGCAGCGTGCCATCCAGGTCGGATGCGACGATGTGGTACATGTAAACCTCTGGTATTGATGTCGGAAAATGAGTTAAACGTGGCGCTCGAAAAAATCGACCACCAGGTTGAGCGCTTCAGCGCGCATGGCGTCTGTTTCAAACAAAATCTCGTGGCGCGCGCCTTGAATCACATACGGCACAGTGCCTTCGCACGGATGTCCCGCGTCGGCCATCGCCGTACAAAAAATATCTTGCGAGCGGTTATCCACCACATCGTCTTCACTGGCTTGCAATACCAGGGAAGGCGTGGTGATTTTCGCCGCCTGGCTGATGATACTGCGTCCGGCATACACGCCTTCACGCACCCAATGATAGGTCGGGCCACCGACGCGCAGCCCCGGATCGTCGGCGTAAAAACGCAGGTTGCGCCTATAGCGTTCCCGGCTGTGCGTCAGGCGATTAATACCAAACGGACTGGCGCGCCAGCGGCCGGTGCCGAGCGCATAGCGTTCGCGGATCGCCGGCAGTTTTTCGGCCCAGTCCAAAATCGGGTGCGCCATCCAGTCAGGCAACGGCAGCACAATGCCAAACATCGGTGCCGAAAACACCGCGGCATGGAACGCCTGCGGCTGACGCGCCAGAAACAGCGCTAAAATCGCGCCGCCCATCGAATGCGCCAGCACGTAGCGTTGCTGATAATGGTTGCTGACCATCTCTTTCAGATACAGCGTTTCTAAGTCGTCAACATAGTGGCTGAACTCCACCACATGGCCGCGATGCGAATCCGCCAGCAAGCGATCGGAGCGGCCCTGTCCGCGATGGTCAATAATCACCACGTCATAACCGCAGTGGAACAGATCGTAAGCCAGTTCCGGGTATTTGATATAGCTTTCGATGCGGCCAGGAACAATCAGGATGACACGGCGATGTTGCGGTGAGGTGAAACGAACATAGCGAATCTTCAGGTTACCGACACCGGTGAATTCGCACTCTTCACGACGACGCCAGAAGTCGAGCAGCGGACCGGTAGCAAAGGCGGAAAAGCCTTTCTCTCGCCCGAGCCAACGCTGTTTGTGATGCTGCATCCGTCCCCCTGAAAAAAAGCCTCATCGCGCGTCTGTACGCCATAGCGCACCGCGATATTCTGGCGTATTGTGTCACACTTCGTTCACTTCAGGGAATGTCACGCATGACCATTGAATGGTGGTTAACCTACCTGTTGACCACAACTATCCTCAGTCTTTCACCCGGTTCTGGTGCCATCAACACCATGAGTACCGGCATTAGCCATGGCTATCGCGGCGCGGCGGCTTCCATCACTGGCTTACAGCTTGGCCTGGCGATTCACATTGTGCTGGTGGGGGCCGGTTTGGGCGCGCTATTTTCACAATCAATCATGGCGTTTGAAGTGCTGAAGTGGGCAGGTGCTGCGTATCTGGTATGGCTGGGCATTCAGCAGTGGCGTTCCGCAGGCGGTATTGATTTGGATGCCGTGGCAAAAGCAATGCCGCGTCGTCGTTTGTTCAAACGCGCCATTCTGGTGAATCTCACCAACCCGAAAAGCATCGTGTTTCTCGCCGCGCTGTTCCCGCAGTTTATTCAGCCACACCAGCCGCAGTTGATGCAGTATCTGGTGCTCGGTGTCACCACCATCGTGGTCGATATTATCGTGATGATTGGTTACGCCACGCTGGCAACCCGTATTGCGGGCTGGATTAAAGGGCCTAAGCAGATGAAGCTGATGAACCGCACCTTTGGTGGGCTGTTTATGGCCGTCGGTGCGTTGCTGGCAAGTGCGCGCAGAATTGCTTAAGACGTTTTAAAAACTGCGGCATCGAGGTGATAACCCTTATTGCCGCAGCTATTTCGAGGTGGTCAGTGCGCAAGTTATGAAGCACAGATGCTGAACGTTAAGCGCGCGAACACTGCCCGGTGCCGAAATGGCAAGTAAACCCGATTTAACGCGAGATAATCAGGTGAATGCCGAATCCGGCAAACAGCACACCCGCCATCCCATCGACCCACTTCGCCATACGCTGATATTTATCACGCATCCACGGTAGTGCAAAAATCGCCGCGACCAGTGTGAACCAGGCAAAGGTCTCGCCGATAATCAGCAGAAACAGGCCCCAGCGCTCCATCGCGCCCACATCGTTGCCGACAAACAGTGAGAACACGCTGCCGAAATAGATAATCGCTTTCGGGTTCGACAGGTTAGTCAGAAAACCTTTCAGGAAGCTCATACCTTTTTTTGGCAGCTCCACCACCGGCGCATCAACCTGCGGGGCTTTATGCTGCTGACGTGCCGAGCGCAGGAGTTGCCAACCCATCCACAGCAGGTACAAACCACCGCCCACCATGATGATTTCATGCAGCCAGGCCATTTTTTGCAGGATCAGATGCAAGCCCATCAGCGCCACACCGGCCCAGATTACGATTCCCAGCGTGATGCCCAACACACCCATCATCGCCTCTTTACGTGAACGGCTGGCCGCCGTTTGCGACACAAAGAAGAAGTCCGGGCCGGGACTCATCAGCGCAACCAAATGCACCAGCGCGACGGTGGCGAATAACATCAACATGGTTTCTTTCCTTTACTCTTCATCGACATGTTCTTTGATCATCACCAGGAACGGTTTACCAAAACGTTCCAGCTTGCGATGACCGACACCGTTCACGCTCAACATTTCTGACGCGGTGATCGGCATTTGTTCCGCCATCTCAATCAATGTGGCATCGTTAAACACCACGTACGGCGGAATATTGGATTCGTCAGCAATCGCCTTACGCAATTTGCGCAGTTTGCCAAACAGCGTGCGATCGTAATTGCCGCTGTGCACTTTCGGCGAGCTGCTGCGGCTCTTCACCGTGACGATACGTGGTACCGCCAGCATCAGCGGCACTTCGGCACGCAGTACCGGACGCGCCGCTTCCGTCAGCTGCAAGGCGGAGTGCATAGCGATATTTTGCGTCACCATACCAAGATGGATCAGCTGACGCAGCACGCTGACCCAATGCTCCTGGCTCTGCTCACGACCAATGCCGTACACCGGCAATTTGTCGTGCCCGTTATCGCGAACGCGGTGGTTAGTGGAACCGCGCAGCACGTCGACAATATAGCCCATACCAAAGCGCTGGCCGGTTCGATAGATGCTGGAAAGCGCCTTCTGCGCCTCCACCAAACCATCATAACGGCGCGGAGGATCGAGGCAGATATCGCAGTTACCGCACTGCTGCTGACGCCCTTCACCAAAGTAGTTGAGCAGCACCAGGCGGCGGCAGGTTTGCGCTTCAGCAAAAGCACCCATGGCGTTGAGTTTATGGCGCTCAATATCCTGCAATGGGCCGGGCGCTTTCTCTTCCAGACACTTACGTAACCATGCCATATCCGCCGGATCGTAAAGCATCATCGCTTCTGCGGGCAGGCCATCACGCCCGGCGCGGCCGGTTTCCTGATAGTAGGATTCGATATTGCGCGGAATATCGAAGTGCACCACGAAACGCACGTTAGGCTTGTTGATGCCCATACCAAATGCCACGGTGGCGACCACAATTTGCAAGTCATCACGCTGGAAGGCTTCCTGCACGTGCGCGCGCTGGGCGCTGTCGATACCGGCGTGATACGCGCCGACACTCAGCCCACGGCTTTGCAGACGCGCGGCAGTGTCTTCCACCTTCGCGCGGCTGTTACAGTAAATGATGCCGCTCTTACCGCGCTGCTCTTGCACATAGCGCAACAGCTGATCGGTGGGTTTGAATTTCTCCACCAGCGTATAGCGAATATTTGGGCGGTCAAAGCTGCTGATTTGAATCAGCGGATCGTCCATCTGCAACAGATGGGCGATGTCGTTACGCGTGGTTTCATCGGCGGTTGCCGTCAGCGCCATCACCGGCAGTTCCGGGAAGCGCTGACGCAGCTGACCAATCGAGCCGTATTCCGGGCGGAAATCATGGCCCCATTGCGAGATACAGTGTGCTTCATCCACCGCCAGCATCACCGGATTCCACTGGTGCAAGCTGTCGAGGAAGTTATCCATCATCAGACGTTCAGGCGCGATATACAGCAGCTTCAGCTTGCCGGTACGGCAATCCGCAAACACTTGCTGCTGCTGCTCACGCGTTTGCGTCGAGTTAAGACACGCCGCTGCCACGCCGTTGGCCAGCAATTGATCGACCTGATCTTTCATCAGTGAGATCAGCGGTGAAACCACCAGCGTCAACCCTTCGCGCACCAGCGCCGGGATTTGATAGCACAGCGATTTCCCGCCGCCGGTCGGCATCACCACCAGACAATCACGCCCGGCAAGGGCGGTTTCTATGATGGTTTGCTGACCGGGACGAAATTGCTGGTAGCCGAAGGTATCTTGTAATACCTGCTGCGCCAGCATTTCCTGATTAAGCACTGCCGATGTTGCCACGGTAATCCTGTTTTTCTGACTGGTTAGAACAGATCGTTAAGTGTTACGCCCACGCCAAAACGGGTCTGGCGGTGGTTATAGTCGATAAGCGATTCACCATACCCGCTGAACAGCTGGGTGTAAAAGCGCACATGTTCAGAGATAGGATAGCTCCAGGCAAAAGTCGCGCCGCCGTAGCCGCTATTCCAGTTGTAATTACCTTCCACGCTGAAAATACTTTCACCCATTTCATAACCGAGCTTGGCGCGATAGTAGCCCATGTACTTGGTGATGTCGGGGTTATCATCATTATTTTCATTTTCTGGAATGCGATACCAGGGTTTGATTTCCGCGAGGAAGTTACCGTTCTGTGCCATCAGGCGCGCATAAACGCGGTTCCAGCTGCGTGAAGTCGGATCGCTACGGCCATTCGACTCGTGGTTCAGACCGGTTTCAATATCGCGCAGTGTCCAGCCGGCAAAGGTATAATCCGTTGCCCAGCCGAGGAAAATCTGCGGTTCATAGTTGGTTTCACGGAACGGTGATGAGGCTCCACGGTTAGAGAGCTGCCACCACGAACGTTGCGTATAGGATGCGGCCAATACCGAATTATCACCCAGAATGCCACGCCACAGCGGGAACGCCAGGCTGAGCTGGAATTTTACTTCGTCGTTTTTTGCTTTGTCTGCCCAGTTGTACGAAGAGATCGCCTCTTTGTTCATGTCGCTGGTGTAGGTGTAGAGCAAATAGTTGTTTTCGTACGGATAAAGCACGAACGGGTTATCGTGTTTCTCCAACAGGTTAGCAATAATACTGCCCTTCACTGCCGGGGCGTCATGCACCTCTTTTATAGTGGCTTCATCAGCCTGTGCCAGCGCAGGTATCATCAAAGCTGCGGTCAGCAACGCGTATAGCTTACGCATAAAATTCTCCAGGGAACTGCGTGTTGTCGTTATTAGGCCCATGTTCAAAAAGCACGCCATTCTACACGCAAAGAGACAGGTTGATCAGTGCCGATTGCTGAAACTGGAAAGCAGCGCGAACGCGGCATAATATACAAAACTCTTTAACATCTTAAGGCAGAAAACATGTCATCCCCGTTGCTGTCACAGCAGGAAGCTCGCCGTCTGATTGGCGAAATCTTTGTCTATCACATGCCCTTCAATCAGGCGCTCGGTTTGGAGCTGGATCGCCTCGAAGCCGATTACGCCGAATTGGGCTTTGCCAACAAAACCATGCTGGTTGGCAATGCGGCCCAAAATATTTTGCACGGTGGCGTGATTGCCTCAGTGCTGGATGTCGCTGCCGGGCTGGTGTGCGTCAGCCATGCGCTGTCGCGTCAGGAGAGCATCAGCGAAGAGGAGTTGCGTCAGCGTCTGTCGCGCATGGGCACTATCGATATGCGCGTTGACTATCTGCGCCCCGGACGCGGCGAACGCTTTATCGCGACCAGCAGCCTGCTGCGCGCCGGCAACAAAGTGGCGGTGGCGCGAGTGGAATTGCACAACCAGCAGGGCGACTATATCGCCACAGCAACCGCCACCTATTTGATTGGCTAATTACCCTTTTTGGAAAGCATGATGGATACGCAACAAACGCGTCAGGGCATTGGCTATGCGCTCGGCGCTTATTTTATCTGGGGCATTGCGCCAGCCTACTTCAAGCTGGTGAAAGAAGTACCACCAACAGAAATCATGACGCATCGCGTGATTTGGTCGGCGCTGTTTATGCTGGTGCTGATTACCCTGAGCCGCAGCTGGAAACAGGTACGCACAGTGCTGGCTCAACCGAAGAAAGTGCTGCTGCTGGCCATCACTGCCGTCACCATTGGCGGCAACTGGCTGCTGTTTATCTGGGCAGTAAATAATCAGCATATGCTGGAAGCCAGCCTCGGCTACTTTATTAACCCGCTTATCAACGTGGTGTTTGGCATGCTGTTTCTACGTGAGCGCTTCCGCCGCCTGCAGTGGCTGGCGGTGTTGCTGGCAACGATTGGCGTGTTGGTGCAGCTGTGGCAATTTGGCTCGCTGCCGATTATTGGCCTGGGGCTGGCGCTGAGTTTTGCCGTCTACGGTCTGCTGAGGAAAAAAATCCAGGTGGATGCGCAAAGCGGTATGCTGATCGAGACCGCATGGTTATTCCCGCTGGCGGCCATCTACTTGTTTGGCTTTGCTGACAGCGCCACCAGCCACCTCAGCGCCAATCCAATGAGCCTCAATTTCAAGCTGATCGCGGCGGGCATCGTCACCACCATCCCGCTGATGCTGTTTGCCGCCGCCTGTGCGCGTCTGCGTTTGTCGACCGTGGGCTTTTTCCAATACCTCGGTCCCACGTTGATGTTCCTTTTGGCCGTGCTGTTCTACGGCGAGAGCCTGACGCCGGACAAGATGGTCACCTTCGGCTTTATCTGGCTGGCACTCGCCGTATTTATTGTTGATGCAGTCGCGTTTTCAGCTCGCACCCGCGTGCGCGTAGCGTGAGATAAAGCGCGCGATAGCCGGGCCGGTCAGCAGGATGGTGAACAGGCGTAACGTCTGCAACGCCATCACAAACGCGATATCGACCCGGCTGCCCGCCGCAATAATCGCCACGGTATCCAGCCCGCCCGGGCTGGTTGCCAGATATGCCGTCATCAAATCGACGTGCAACACCTGCGTCAGCATCCACGCCAGTCCACCACACAGCAGCATCAAGCCGAAAATCGACACCAGCATTTGCGGAAGGGTGCGCAGCGCCAGCAGGAAGATTGGGCGCGTAAAGCGCAAACCCACGCTCCAGCCAATCAACGCATAGGCCAGCGCCAGCAACCATTCCGGCACCTGTAAAGTGGCGACATCGGTGCCGTGCAGCGTGGCACCAATCAGCGCGGGCAGCAGCAGCGCCCCCGAAGGGATACGCAGTTTTTGACCCAGCCACGCCCCGGCAAACATCACCACCAACGTCAGTAAGAAGCTGCTTTGCAAGGCGGGAAACCACACCAGTTCGACCGCGCCACCGTTGGTGCCCAAGCCAATACGTGCCACCACGGCCGCTGCAGTGGCGACAAACAGCACGCGCAGATACTGCATAAACGCCACCAGACGGACGTCGGCACCAAAATCACCGGCCATCGCCACCATCGCGGAAGCGCCGCCTGGCGACGATCCCCATGCGCCGGTCGGTCCCGGCAAGTTACTGAAGCGTACCAGCAGAAAACCCGATAAGCCGCTGGCCGCCAGCGTCAGCACCAGCACGGCTAATACGACGGGCCAATCGTTGAGCAGCGGCGAGAGAATAGCGGGAGAAAGGGTTTGGCCGATCATGCAGCCCAGCACCGCCTGCGCCAGCACGAAAAAACGCTTATCGATACGCACCGTCGCGCCAGACAAGCCCATCACGGTGCCAACAATCATCGGTCCTAATAGCAGTGCAGCAGGTAGATGAAAAAGCTGGAGGATAATCCCCAGTATTAACGAAGCAATCAGCAGAACGGTCCACTGCTGTCGCAAAGAAAAACGCGCCATAGGGTGGAAATCAGAAAGTGAGAAGTGACAACAGCCTACGCAGAATTGTGATGCAGCGCCAGTTTAAAGGGCCGCAAATGCGGCCCCGAAATGGTTACAACCAGTTTTTACGTTTGAAGTAGAGATACGGTGCCAGACCCGCGAGGATCATCAGAGTGATTGCACCAGGGTAACCAAAACTCCACTTCAGCTCCGGCATAAACTCGAAGTTCATTCCGTAACTGGATGCCACCAACGTCGGCGGCAGGAACACCACCGATACCACCGAGAAGATCTTGATGATGCGGTTCTGCTCGATGTTGATAAAGCCCATCGCCGCCTGCATCAGGAAGTTGACCTTCTGGAACAGCGATTCGTTATGCGGCAGCAGGGATTCGATATCACGCAGGATCTCACGCGCCTGCTCCAGCTGATTGCCTGGCAGACGGGCTTTACGCACCAGGAAGTTAAGCGCGCGTTGGGTATCCATCAGACACAGGCGCACTTTCCAACCAATATCTTCTAACTCCGCCAGACGAGACAGCGCCTGATCGTACTCTTCGCCCTGCTGACCTTCCATGATTACGCGGCTGAGTTTTTCCAGCGCGCTATAGATGTTCTCGATCTCATCCGCCAGCTGTTCGATTTTCGTCTCAAACAGATCCAACAACAGCTCATAGGCGTTGCCATCGGTCAGCGTTTGGTTACGGGCACGCATGCGATACAGACGGAAAGCCGGCAGCTCACGTTCGCGCAGTGTATACAGGCGATCTTCGCGGATGGTGAACGCCACGGTGGAGTTGCCAGCGTGGTCTTCCGCATCTTCAAAGAAGAAGAAGGAGTGAATGTGCAGGCCATCTTCATCTTCGAAGAAACGTGCGGAGGCCTCGATATCTTCCAGCTCCGGACGCGTCGCCAGGCTTTGACCCAGCTCGGTTTGCACACGATCACGCTCACTGTCGTCGGGCTCGATGAGATCGACCCATACTGACGTGTTCAGTGTGTCGTTATTGTCTTCCAGTTCGATACGCGTCAGGCGATCACGTTCGAGTTTAAAGGCGCTCAGCATAGCAATACTCCCCATTGCAGACTTAATGGGACAAGGCGGCACACCGTTAAGCCAAAGGCAAAACGGGCACGGCAAAGCCTGAACGCGGAAACTTTCGCTTCAAGGGTAAATCAGTGCTGACTCGTGCGACGAGAGTGTAAAGGGAGGTCGCTGATAACCGCTAAGGCTACCCGCGAATTGAGGTAGCCTTAGATGTTATTCCTGTTAAACAGGCGGTTGAGCCAGCATCGACTGGGCGCGTCCAAGGCATTGTCCTCTCATGATAATAGTGCGCGCATGTTACGCTGAGACGAAAAAGTCGTCAAGGTAACGCAACGGCGCTACACCGTTTCCAGACGCGCGTACGCCGCCACCAGCCACTTGATGCCCTGGCCCTGAAACGCCACCTGCAAGCGGCTGTGTTCACCGCTGCCTTCGAGGTTGATGATGGTGCCTTCACCGAATTTGGCATGGCGTACACGCTGGCCCAGCGCGAAACCACTGTCGTTTTCCGTGATCGGCGTGCCCATGCGTTGATGGCTCACCGGACGGCTGACGCTGGCGCGCAGACGCACTTCCTCGACGCACTCTTCCGGCAATTCGCCGATGAAGCGCGATGGACGGTGATACACTTCTTTACCATAAAGGCGGCGAGTTTCGGCGTAGGTCAGCGTGAGCTTCTCCATCGCGCGCGTGACGCCAACGTAGGCAAGACGACGCTCCTCTTCCAGACGTCCGCCTTCATCCAGCGACATCTGGCTTGGGAACATGCCCTCTTCCATACCCACGATAAATACCTGAGTGAACTCAAGACCTTTCGCCGAGTGCATGGTCATCAGCTGTACCGCATCCTGCCATTTGTCGGCCTGACCTTCACCGGCCTCCAGCGCCGCATGCGACAGAAACGCCTGCAGCGGCATCAGATCTTCGTCCTCGTCCTGATAGCTAAACTGACGCGTCGCCGTCACCAGTTCCTCTAAGTTTTCGATACGCGCCTGGCCTTTCTCGCCCTTTTCCTGCTCGTACATGATCCACAAGCCGGAATCTTTGATCACGCGATCGGTCTGCACATGCAGCGGCATGTCGGCAGTTTCTGTAGCCAGTGAATCCACCAGCTCGCAGAAGCGTTGCAGCGCGGAGGCCGCACGTCCTGCCAGCGCTTTGTTTTGCAGCAGTTCCCGCGTGGCTTGCCACAAAGTGAGCTGCTGATCGCGCGCGGTCTGGCGCACCACATCCAGGGTGCGATCGCCGACGCCGCGCACCGGCGTGTTCACCACGCGCTCAAACGCGGCATCGTCATTGCGGTTCGCCATCAGACGCAGATACGCCAGCGCATCTTTGATCTCCTGGCGTTCGAAGAAGCGCATGCCGCCGTAAATGCGGTACGGCATGCTGCCTTGCAACAGCGCTTCTTCCAGCACGCGCGACTGGGCGTTGCTGCGGTAAAGAATGGCGCAATCCTGCAGCGCGTTGCCATTCTCATGCCAGGTTTTGATGCGGTTGACCACAAAGCGCGCTTCATCTAACTCATTGAACGCGCAGTAGAGAGAAATTTTTTCGCCGTCGCTGCCATCAGTCCACAGCTCTTTCCCGAGGCGGCCATTATTATTGGCGATCAGCGTGTTGGCCGCTTTCAGGATGTTATTGGTTGAGCGGTAGTTCTGCTCCAGACGGATGGTTTCTGCGCCAGGGAAATCCTGCAGGAAGCGATGGATGTTCTCCACCTGGGCGCCACGCCAGCCGTAAATCGACTGATCGTCATCCCCGACGATAATCACGCGACCGGTATCGCCCGCCAGCATGCGAATCCACGCATATTGGATGTTGTTCGTATCCTGGAATTCGTCCACCAGCACGTTGCTGAAACGCTCGCGGTAGTGATTCAGGATATGCGGCTTATTCAGCCACAGCTCATGCGCGCGCAGCAGCAGTTCGGCAAAATCGACTAAGCCTGCACGATCGCAAGCCTCCTGATAAGCCTGATAGATGCGCAGCCAGGTTTGTTCAATCGGATTACCGTAGCTTTCGATATGCTTAGGACGCAGCCCTTCATCTTTTTTGCCGTTGATGTACCACATGCCCTGGCGTGCAGGCCACTGCTTCTCATCAAGGTTCATGGCTTTGATCAGACGCTTGAGCAGGCGCAGCTGATCGTCGCTATCAAGAATCTGGAAATCCTGCGGCAAATTGGCATCAAGATGATGCGCACGCAGCAAACGGTGCGCCAGTCCGTGGAAGGTGCCGATCCACATACCGCCCTGACTGGTGCCGATCAGTTGATCGATACGATGGCGCATTTCAGCCGCCGCTTTGTTGGTAAAGGTCACCGCCATGATCGAATAAGGCGAGCAATTCTCTACCGACAGCAGCCAGGCAATGCGATGCACCAGCACGCGCGTTTTGCCACTGCCTGCCCCGGCCAGCACCAGCAGATTGCTGCGCGGCGCGGCGACCGCCTCGCGCTGTTTGTCATTCAAGCCGTTAAGCAGATCAGAAACGTCCATAAGCACCGTTTTGCCAAAATAATTAAAAGGAGGATTGAGAAATGCGGTTTCTCAGCATTTAGTCAACGCACCATTTGTAGCGGCGCTATTCATCGCAAAATGAAAGGTGCCGCTACGATTTGTGCGTCAGGAAATGTCTGCCATCATCCAGCTATTAGCTGGATGAACATACAGCATTATAGCAGCGAGGTCAGCGATGCCAACTGATGAATTTCGACGTGCGGCAGCAAACGCGCATCATCAATCTTCATCAGATTGCCATCGCGCAGGTTGATCCAGCAGGCTTGCATGCCCGCGTTTATTGAACCGACCACATCGGTGGTGAGATCGTCGCCCACATGAAGAATATGCTCAGGTGCGATGTTCAAACGCTCAGCCGCCAGCTGATACATATCCTGCCACGGCTTAGCACGACCGTGCGGGCCAGCGCGCAGGGCGAACTGGAAGTAGTGGTTAATTCCCAGCTTTTCCGGACAGGCATTGCCGTTGGTGATCGCCACCAGCGGGACGCGCTCGCCCAGCCACGTCAGCGTTTGGTGCGTTTCATCCGGCATTTCGACTTCACTGCGCCACTGATGGAACACGCCCATCACTTCGCTGGCACCGGCGCTGGCTTCAGCAGCGGATAAGCCGATATTGATCATTGCCAGCTCAACCGAGCGGCGGCGCCACTCAGACACGTCGTGGTAAATTTCCGGCTCACGCGCCAGCAGTTCGTCACGCAGCGCCTGATAATTAGCGGGGGTGAATTCACGCAGTGCCGGATGGAAGGCCTGCAACGCGGCGTGGGATTCAGCGGTGGTTTTACGGATCACCGGATGGTTGTCATACAGCGTATCGTCGAGATCGAAAGTGATCGCTTTGATCGGGCCCAGCGGGCGGTAGAACTTCATTCAGACTTTCCTCGTTTAGCACGTGGATGTGCCGCGTCATACACGGTCGCCAGATGCTGGAAATCGAGATGGGTATAGATTTGCGTGGTCGACAGATTGGCGTGCCCGAGCAGTTCCTGCACGGCACGCAGATCGCCACTCGATTCGAGCAAATGGGTCGCAAAAGAGTGACGCAGTTTATGCGGATGAATATGGTTGGCCACGCCCTGCTTGATGCCCCACTCGGCAAAGCGCTTTTGCACGTTACGCGCCGAAATACGCGTGCCGCGACTGGAGACAAACATCGCATCATCCTGCGGCGCGAAGCTTACACGCAGTGGCAGCCAGTGTTGTAGCCAGGTCACCGCCGTGCCACCAATCGGCACGCGTCGCTCTTTACTGCCTTTACCCACGACCCACACTTCACCGGCATCGAGATCGACATGACGACAATCCATGCCCACCAGCTCCGACAGACGTAAACCGCCACCGTACATGGTTTCCAGCATCGCGCGGTCGCGCACTGCCAGCGGATCGTTGAGGTCGATCTCCAGCAGCTGGTTAACCTCGTCGACATCCATATTTTTTGGCAGATGACGAGCATTGCGCGGCGTGGAAATACCTTTGGCTGGATTGGCACTCAACATGCCCTGGCTGACCTGCCAGTCAAGAAAACTGCGCAGTGCTGACATACGTAATGCCAGACTGCTGGGCCCTAGTCCGGCACGACGGCTGCGAGCCGCCAGCTGACGAACCTGTGCGGGCTCCAGTTGTGCCCAGGAGACGATCTTCATCTCATCGGCCATTGCAGTCATGGTCTGCAACTGACGAGTGTAATTCTTTTGCGTCAACGGGCTGAGCTGACGTTCGACTTTCAGATAACGCAGAAAGCCCTCAACGGCAGGCTGCAGCGGGCTGACGTCACTCATGCGCGTTCAATCCAGCGAGACAGCAGGTCCGGCAGCATTTGCGCCAGATGCTGTAACAGCAAAGTGCCCATGCCCGCTTGATAGTGCTGGTTATCGCGGCTGCTGAAAATCAGCACGCCAAGCTCGCCGCGTTCGCCCATCAGCGACATCGCCACCGAACCGATGGCTTTCGCCTGTGGCAACAGCAGCAACAATTCGGGGCCGTTCAGGCTGCCAAGGTAATGATGTTCATCACCAAAGCGTTGAATGCGCAGCGGCTCAAAGGCCTGACGTGAGAGCCCAAGTTGGGTGAAATCAGAAGGCGCACCGATGTGCCAGTGGTCGTTGAACACTCGCACATTGGCACCGGCAAGACCCAGCTCACGCGCCCAGCGGTGCAAGCGCGTTAGCATTTCCTGCAGGCTGTCCGCCGCGGCCAAATGGCCTTGTAACCCCAGCAGACGATCGAACAGTTGATGGTTGGCCGTGGCCTGCTCCATCAACAGGGTGATTTCCTCTTCCAGTTGCTGGATGTGGTTGCGCTGACGTGCCATATGCCACTCCACCAGCGATACGCTGCCGCGCACCGGATGCGGCACCATCATCTGTTCGACCTGGCGCGCATTGCGAATAAAGAAATCGGGGTTCTGGCGCAGGAAGGCGCTTACCGACTGATCGTCCAGCAAAACCGCGCTGTCGGTTTGCTCTTCGACATTTTTCATAGATGAATAAACCCATCGTAGACGTGTGTGGCTGGGCCGGTCATATGCAGCGGCTGACCTGCCCCTTTCCAGGCGATATGCAAGGTTCCGCCAGGCAAATCAACGCGGACTTTCTCCGCCAGAATGCCCTGCTGAATGCCGCAGGCAACGGCTGCGCAAGCGCCGCTGCCACAGGCCTGGGTTTCACCTGCGCCGCGTTCATACACGCGCAGACGGATGTGTTCAGGATTAACCACTTCCATAAAGCCCACGTTGACGCGCTCCGGGAAGCGTTCGTGGCTTTCCAGCAGCGGACCGAGGGTTTCCACGGCGGCCGTTTTCACACTCTCAACTTGAATCACACAGTGCGGATTGCCCATCGACACTGCACCAAACATCACGGTCTGCTCAGCAACACGTTGCAGATACAGGCTTTCCGCTTTATTGGCGCGCAGCGGCACCTGTTGCGGATCGAAGTTGGGTTCACCCATGTTGACACGCACCAGCTCATCGCTGGTCACGCTCAGCACCATGCGACCGGTTTGCGTACTTACGCGAATGTCGCTTTTGTTGGTCAGCCCTTTCAGGCGCACAAAGCGAGCGAAACAGCGCGCGCCGTTGCCGCACTGGGCCACTTCACTGCCATCGGCGTTGAAAATTCGGTAATGAAAATCGAGGTCCGGATCGTAAGGCGGTTCGACGATCAGCAGCTGATCGAAACCGATCCCCAGATGCCGATCCGCCAGACGGCGAATCAGTTCCGGCGAAAAAAAGACGTTTTGCGTCACAGCATCCACAACCATGAAATCGTTGCCGAGACCGTGCATTTTCGAGAACTGCATTTTCTGCTCCGCCGGATTACTCATAGAGATTAGTTCGCCTGTGAACCCGATTTGCTGGTGACCAAACCGTTGACGTCAGCATTCTGTGCCGCTTTTTGCTGCTGTTGGGTGACCTGCTGGTTTTGTTTGGTCGGCTGATCTTTGGGCGGGAAATACAGCGGTCCTTTCAGGCCACAGCCTACCAGGCTGACCAGTGCCAGCGCGATACCCAGCTGACTTATCATGTGTCTCATTCTGTCTGCTCTTCCTGTCCTTAAGCCTTGGCTGCTTATCATCGCAGTTGACGTTGTAAAAGCAACAGGAAATACCCGCAAATCCGGGCGCATGTCAGAGGAAAAGCCAATCCCACCGCGCGAACGCAGGCGGGATCAGTGCATTTGGTAGCGCGGCTGGAAATCGCCGTTGTCGTTATCGGGCTGCGTCGCACAGAGCTGTGTCAGCGTCTGGCTGCGGAATGGAATCACCTGGAAGCGATCGCCCGCGTGCACAATCTGGTAGAACTGCGGCAGGTTGAAGTTGATAAAGCTGGAGCCATAGGTGAATCGATCATGCGACGAGGAGTAAAAACGGCTCACGTCACGCACCAGCTCTTCTTTACTGCCTTCGCAATGGTGATAAACCTCAACGCGATTAGTTTCGTCGAGGATATAAATGTTGAAGCCGCGATCGTCATTGGTGTCTTCAAAGAAGAACTGAATAATGCCTTCGCTGGCATAGCCGTTCACCACCGGCGGTAATGGCGTCTGATTCGATTCCACTTTGATCGACAAACCGTGCAGCTTGTTGTTGGAAATCGCGCCGTAGAACTCCACCGCATTTTCCAGTTTCTGCACTGAGACACTCATGCGCTCGAAGAACAAGCCCCACGTCTGGCCCGCCATGCGCAGCGCTTTAAAGCGGCCTGGCTCCTGACGGGTGCTCGACAGACGCAGTTCAATACATTCAGACACCAGCTGCTGCACACGGGTACGAATCAAACCGCGCAGATGCTGGCTATAGCAGAATACTTCCACCGTATCTGGCGGTGCGGCATCCTGATGCATTTTGCCGAGAATGGTTTTCAGCGCTTCGATCATCGCCTGCTCACCGCTGAAGTGCAGCGTACGCACTTCATTCCATGAGTTGCGGTACAGCAGATCAATGCTGCCAATCAGGCACTGCTGCTGCTGACCGAAGCTGAACACATCCAGCTTGCGGAAATCAAAGTGCACCACCTGATTGCGGAAGGCGGAGGTCGGATCGTGTTCGAGGTTAACGATAATCGCCAGATGACGGATTTCGCACGGGCTGTACAACGCTTTTGGCGTCGGCGCAGGTACACGCAGCGGGAAGTGGCTCGACACATCGTTCACCAATTCCTGCAAACGTGGCAGATCGCAGAATTCATTGCCCTTCATGTGCAGACGCGTTTTGCTGGTCAGTAAACCGTTGAACCACGCCCACGCCACTAACTTGTTCAGGTAGCGGTTATATTCCAGCGGCTGATGGCTGATGATCGAACTCATGTCCGGCGACTGGTTGTAAAGATACCAACCCGCACGATTGGCGCGGCCTTCCGGCACATGAATGAAGGTCAGATTATCTTCCGACAGATCTGGCGAAATCTGTGGGTTCACCAGCGTCACTTTACCCGGCAGCGCTTCAAACGCGGCATACAGTTTACGCGTCAGCACGCCGATGTCCTGCGGGCTGGCACTGACGCTTAAATTGTTACGACGGGCAAAACGGATCAGGTTGCGATAGCTCTGCATCATCGCATCCAGCAGCTCGTTGTGCGCTTCACGCACACGTTCGATTTTCCACTGCGCGCGGTTATCCAGTACTGCTAACTTCTCTTCATCCCAACCCCACTCTTTCACCAGCTGCGAAAGAATCTCACGACGCCAGCCTGAGCGATGATGGTGGTGATCGTCGCTCGAGAGCTTTTCACACACTTTTAAATAGAAACATCGACGCACCAGGTCGAGGCGCGCCATGTCATCGACGCTGGTCAGATAGCGCGTCACGCGCTCCAGCATCATGCAATAGGGGTCGAGGCCGAAGCAGACGATTTCGCCATCGTGCAGGCGCTGCTTGATATCCATCGCCAGCAGTTGCGTGTTCGGGTATTCCCAGCTGTACGCTTCTAACAGCAGGGTTTTCAGCACCGCTTTGTAAGGTGAATCGATGCTTTTATACAGCTGCCACAAGCTGGCCCCGAAGTACTCTTCGGCTGACAGCGTGCCGAGACCGCCGAGATCCAGCCACTCATTCGGCGTCAACACGCCTTGAGAATAGAGTGACATCACGTAATCGTCGTAATGGTGCTCTTCTTCGCCGGGCACCATGTTCCACAGGATGCGTTTACCCGCCATACGCACAGCGGTACGGTAGAACTCATCCAGCAGCAAAATATGTTGGGTAGAACCGCAGTCTTCACCACCGAGGCTGCCGCTCTCGTTGTGACGGAAACGGTTCTCGTCGATCAGGAAGAAACTGACTTCCACACCCATCGACACACACCATTTCTGCAACAGGGTACACTTGCGCTGCAGATTGAGGCGCTCTTCATTATCTA
Organism: Erwinia sp. S63; assembly: GCF_016625195.1. Lineage (GTDB taxonomy): Bacteria > Pseudomonadota > Gammaproteobacteria > Enterobacterales > Enterobacteriaceae > Pantoea. The sequence continues at coordinate 226,658 of NZ_JACVUP010000007.1, read as the reverse complement.
ACCAGGATTGGTGACACACCCAGATGTCGAGATCGGACACGCTGTTCTGACCGACGGACGAGGTACTGCCCATCGAGTAGATGCCGGTAATCGGACGCTCGCCTTTGACGGCAGTGCTGAGATCCAGAGGCTGATCGCCCGCCAACTGTTGCAACAGATGCTGTTGGTTTTCATCAGGCGTGAAGAAGCTGACGCCGTGGGGAACGCTACCTTCAAGGTAGCCCGGCATCAGCGGGTGATGATAGTGCAGTAATGTTGGCAGCAGACTGTAGACTTGCTGGAAGGCAGGTCCCATAGCAGCCAGTGCGCGATCGACGCGCAGCTGGTTAATTGCATCCAGTCTCTGTTTCAGTGTCTCAATGTAGAGGTACAAGACGTTTCGCCTGATTGTCCCAGTGTTAAGCACCCTGTTTCCAAAACCTGCCGCTTAATAATAAAGATGTTGGGCAAATTATTGCTGGAAACGTGATCAATCTAACACCTGGAGGATTGACCGTAAAGAAAGTTGCGCTACATGACAGTTTAGCACGTTCCCCATGTAGCCCTGCTTTTTCGGACTTAGACGTCAGAAAATGACGCAATAATGCGTAACAACTGACATCGAGGCCTTTTCAATCCGTTGAAACTGACAGCATTCCCCTATCAATGATAGGATAATCGATGAACGATCAAAATGGTTAACAGCATGTTAAACAAAATTTTCAGAATTGCTACCAGACAAAGTCCCCTTGCTTTATGGCAGGCACAATATGTCCAACAGCGCCTGATGGCAGCACATCCGGGCGTGCAGGTTGAGCTGGTGCCAATGGTCACCAAAGGCGACATCATCCTCGATACACCGCTGGCTAAAGTCGGTGGAAAAGGCCTGTTTGTCAAAGAGCTTGAACTGGCAATGCTGGAAAACCGTGCCGATCTTGCGGTGCACTCCATGAAGGATGTGCCGGTGGATTTCCCGGAAGGGCTGGGCCTCGTCACCATCTGCGAGCGTGAAGACCCGCGTGATGCCTTCGTTTCCAACCTTTATAACAGCATTGATGAACTGCCACAGGGCGCGATTGTGGGGACGTCCAGTCTGCGTCGTCAGTGTCAGCTCAGCGCGCGTCGTCCCGATCTGATCATCCGTTCGTTACGCGGCAACGTGGGCACCCGTTTGGGTAAGCTGGATGCCGGAGAATATGACGCCATTATTCTGGCCGCGGCAGGCCTGAAGCGCTTGAATCTTGAAGATCGCATTCGTCAGGCGATGCCCGCTGAAATTTCGCTGCCCGCCGTGGGCCAGGGCGCCGTCGGCATTGAATGTCGTCTTGATGATCACCAACTGATTACCTTGTTGCAGGCGCTGAATCACGCCGACACCGATGTTTGTGTGCGCGCTGAACGCGCGATGAACACACGCCTCGAAGGCGGTTGTCAGGTACCGATCGGCAGCTTTGCCGTGCTGGAAGATAATCAGCTATGGCTACGTGGCTTAGTCGGCTCACCGGATGGCCAGCAAATAGTAGTAGGTGAACGCCGTGGTCCGCGCGAAAACGCAGTGCAGATGGGAATTTCCCTGGCGGAAGAGCTGCTGGATGGCGGCGCCCGTGACATCCTGCGCGACGTTTATCAGGGGCAAACGCCCGCATGACCATTCTCGTGACCCGCCCGGAACCCGCTGCCAGTGAACTGGTTTCGCGTCTGCGAACCCAGGGAAAACTGGCGTGGACTCTACCGCTGATTGAATTCACGCCGGGTCGCGATCTGCAACAATTGCCGCAAAAACTGGCGGCTTTACGGCCGGGCGATCTGGTGTTTCTGCTGTCGCAACAGGTGGTGCTGTTTGCCCATCCAGCGCTACAGCAGAGCGCCCTCACCTGGCCCGAAACACTCGACTACTATGCTATAGGGCGCAGCACCGCGCTGGCACTGCATACCGTCAGTCATCTGAAAGTAGACTATCCTCATGCGCGGGAGACCAGCGAAGAGTTAGTGCGGCTCAACCGTCTGCAGCAGGTAAAAGGCAAGCGTGCGCTGATTTTGCGCGGCAGTCCAGGCCGTGAGTTACTGGCAGAAACCCTGCTGGAACGCGGCGCCGAGGTGGAATACTGCGAGTGCTATCAACGGTGTGAAAAGTATTATGAGGGTGCGATTGAAGGCCGTCGCTGGCGCGATCGCGGAATTACCACGCTGGTGGTCACCAGCGGTGAGATGTTACAACAACTGTTTGCACTATTTCCGCCAATCGATCGTCGGGAATGGTTATTGCACTGTCGACTGGTGGTCGTCAGTGAACGTTTGGCTACTCAGGCCGCCGAATTAGGCTGGCAGGATATTGAGGTAGCCGATGGTGCTGATAACGATGCGCTGCTGCGCGCGTTACGCTGAACTTAACAATGGGATGAGCCATAATGACGGAACAAAAAGCCTCCTCCGCCATGGTTGAAGAAACCACCCCTGCGGACACTTCCCCCACGCCAGACGGTAAAAAGCCTCGCGATAAAAAAAGCGATGGCAAAGTACTGAGCGCGGTGGCGATTGTGATTGCGCTGGCGATTGGCGCGGGACTTTACCTCAATGGGAAACATCAGGCCGATTTACAGGCTCAGACAAACCAGAACCTGAGTGAACAGCTGAGCGCCCTGCAGCAGCAACTGGGCAGCGACAAACAACAGCTGACGCAACAACTGGACACCGCGAACACGGCGTTGCATGAAGCGCGTACCCAGCAGGACAACAGCGCCAAAGAGCTGGAAACCCTGCGCGATAAAGTCGCGACGATTTCCGGCAATGACACCCGCACCTGGCTGCTGGCGCAAGCGGATTACCTCGTGAAACTGGCCGGCCGCAAACTGTGGAGCGATCAGGATGTCACCACCGCCGCCGCGCTGTTGAAAAGTGCCGATACCAGCCTGGCCGATATGAATGATCCGAGCGTGATGAATGTGCGTCGTGCGCTGACGCAGGATATCAGTTCACTCTCAACGGTGAGTCAGGTCGATTACGATGGCATCATCCTCAAACTCAATCAGCTGTCGAACGGCGTCGATAATCTGCGTCTGGCGGACAATGACAGTGATGATTCACCGATGGATGCCGATGGCGGAGAGCTTTCCAGCTCGCTGCACGAATGGCGTCAAAACCTGGTGAAGAGCTGGCATAACTTTATGGATGATTTCATCACCATCCGCCGCCGTGATAACACCGCACAGCCGCTGCTGGCGCCGAATCAGGATGTTTATCTGCGTGAAAACATCCGTTCACGCCTGCTGATTGCCGCCCAGGCAGTTCCTCGTCATCAGGACGAAATCTATAAACAGTCTATTGATGCGGTCTCGACCTGGGTACGCGCCTGGTATGACACCAATGACGCTGCCACCAAAGCCTTCCTCGCACAGCTGGATGAACTGAGTCAGCAAAACATCTCAATGGATGTGCCGGATACGCTGGAAAGTCAGACGCTGTTGGAAAAATTGATGCAGACGCGCGTGCGCAACCTGCTGGCGCAGCCATCGGTTTCGGCTGATCAACAGGGAGGCTAAGCATGCTGAAAGTATTGGTGCTTTTCCTGCTGCTGATCGCAGGCGTGGTATTGGGGCCGATGATTGCTGGCCACCAGGGCTACGTGCTGATTCAGACCGATAACTGGAACGTGGAAACCAGCGTCACGGGACTGGCAATCATCCTGATCCTCAGTCTGCTGGTGATTCTGTTCATTGAATGGATTTTACGCCGCGTGTTCCGCACCGGTGCACGCACGCGTGGCTGGTTTGTTGGTCGTAAGCGTCGTAGCGCACAGCGTCACACGCAAAGTGCGCTGATGAAACTGGCGGAAGGTGATTACAAGCAGGTTGAAAAACTGCTGTCGAAGAATGCCGATCACGCCGATCAGCCGGTGGCTAACTATCTGCTGGCAGCCGAAGCGGCGCAGCAGCGTGGTGACGAAGTGCGTGCCAATCAACATCTGGAACGTGCGTCTGAGCTGTCTGAGAATGACACCATTCCGGTTGAGATCACTCGCGTGCGCCTGCAGTTGGCACGTAATGAGGATCATGCTGCCCGCCATGGTATTGACCGTTTACTGGAAGTCGCGCCGCGTCATCCTGAAGTGCTGCGTCTGGCTGAACAGGCTTATATCCGCACCGGCGCATGGGGCGCGTTACTGGATATTCTGCCCTCTATGCAGAAATCTCAGGTCAATGACGAAGCCCATCGTGAGGCGCTACAACAGCAAGCCTGGCTAGGCATGATGAATCAGGCCATGGCCGATCAAGGCAGCGAAGGCCTGAAGAAGTGGTGGCAAAACCAGAGCCGTAAAACGCGTCAGGAAACGGCGCTGCAGGTGGCGATGGCGGAACATCTGATTGAGTGTGATGACCCTGATACCGCACAAAGCATCGTGCTGGAAGGGTTGAAGCGTCAGTATGACGATCGCCTGGTGCTGCTGATGCCGCGCATTAAAAGTGGCGATCCGCAATCACTGGAGAAAGCGCTGCGTCAGCAAATCAAACAGCACGGCGCAACGCCGCTGCTGCACAGTACCTTAGGCCAGATGCTGATGCGCCACGGTGAGTGGCAACAGGCTGCAGAGGCTTTCCAGCAGGCTCTGGCCCAACGTCAGGATGCCTTTGATTATGCCTGGCTGGCCGATGTTTACGATCGTCTGCATCGCCCCGAAGACGCGGCCAAAATGCGCCGTGAAGGGCTGCTTCTTACCTTAAAGACGAATCCAAACGCTTGATTTAACGATTGTTCCTTTTGTGCACGCCGGGCTTGTCCCGGCTTTTTTTTGCCTGAAGAGTAGCGGCATGAGGGTAAATCGCAGATAAAAAAACACCTGCCATAAGCAGGTGTAAGATCAGGTCGTTCAGACAACTGATGGTATCCGACTCAACGTAATGTCCTTCTTACTGCAGTAAAGCGTGCGCAATAACTGCCAGGCTGGACAACGGATACCGTAAGGGGCTCTGCATCATTCCCAGGTTTATGTAGCATCAGCAAACATAAGAGGTGGAATGAGCATCTACAGTGTTAGTATTGCATAAGCCGTGCCAGAATTGCAGATTCAGAGATAAGTTATTTTAAATCAGCAAGATAACCGTGCAGTCTCACTTCAGGCTGAAAAGCGCGTCGTTATCTCGCAACACTACCCTCAATAATTGTCTCCTCTCAACGACAACCAGTGCAAGGAACTGTCAGTCCATTTAAAATCAATGGCTTATGAGTCTCTTTATGACGACAACAGCCGGTGGCGTGATTTAATAAGCCGCATGGAGTTGAGAAGCCTGGATGCTGAGTTGCTGAGTTGCTGAGTTGCTGAGTTGCTGAGTTGCTGAGTTGCTGAAAAGGATAAGATCAGTTTAGGGAAAGATAAAACGAAAAAAGCCTGCTTTTTCAAGCAGGCTTTTCGAATATGGTCGGCGAGAGAGGATTCGAACCTCCGACCCACTGGTCCCAAACCAGTTGCGCTACCAAGCTGCGCTACTCGCCGATTTTTTCTGTATCTTATTTCTTCACGCTACCGCGTAATTTTGCCTGGTGCGAAGGGAGGGACTTGAACCCTCACGTCCGTAAGAACACTAACACCTGAAGCTAGCGCGTCTACCAATTCCGCCACCATCGCGTGCCCAGCAAAATTTGGGGTGGCTAATGGGACTCGAACCCACGACAACTGGAATCACAATCCAGGGCTCTACCAACTGAGCTATAGCCACCATAATTCTGGTGCGTAAGCATCTCTGCTTACTATTTTCACTGCATAACGCGGTTAAAACCAACCACCGAAGCTCTTGCGCACAAACTAAATGGCGCGCCCGACAGGATTCGAACCTGAGACCTCTGCCTCCGGAGGGCAGCGCTCTATCCAGCTGAGCTACGGGCGCGTAGCGCCGTTGCGGATGGGCATACTACGGGCTTGACCTCATACTGTCCAGCGCTTTTTTATAAAAAAAACGCGTTTGATTACGCTTTGTGCATTCCGTCGATAATTAATGCAGTTTTGCTGCCTGCAGTGATGATATTGCTGAAAAAATCGGCGATATCAGAGATCGCCACGCCAGTGATAGCGCAAATATTTCAGCAATTTTAATTGCCGGCGCCAGCGCGATGGCTGACGAATCAGACGGTAGAGCCATTCCAGCCCCAATTTCTGCCAGATTCGTGGTGCACGCGCGACGTGGCCGGTGAAAACGTCGTAGGTACCGCCCACGCCCATATACAGCGCATGTGGCCAGTGCGCACGACAGTCACGCATCAGCAACTCCTGACGCGGCGAACCTTGCGCCACCGTGACAATCTGTGCACCGCTGGCCGCAATGCGCGCAAACAACGCCTCACGCTCGGCCGGGGCAAAATAGCCATCCTGACTGCCGACAATGTTCACGTTCCACTGGCGACGCAGTTTGTCACAGGTTTCATCCAGCACCGCCTGACGACCGCCAATCAGAAACACCGGAATGCCGCTGCGGCCCGCACGCTCCATTAGGGCTTCCCACAGATCGGCGCCAGCGATGCGGTTCACCTGCAACTGCGGATATTTTTTGCGTAATGAGCGTACGATGCTGATGCCATCCGGATATTTGAATTCCGCATCAGCAATCAGTGCACGCAGTTGCGCATCCTCTTCCAGCGTCAGCATCTTTTCTGCATTCATCGCCACCAGCGTGCCACAGCGCGGCTGGCCATCCGGCAGCAAGAAGTGCAGGAAGCTGTCCATGTCGTTAAAGGCGTGAAGATCGACACCGCGCAGGTTATAGCGCGGCTTATCGGTTTTCATGAATCATTTTCCCAAAGGTTAAGACAAGCTGTGAACCACCGGCTCGCTACGCGGGCGAATTAAACCTGCGCGCGCTAACAGCCAGTACAGCAATTTAGCCACCGCCATGCAGGCGGCAAAAATAATGCAAAAGAACACCACGCGCGAACCGAAAGCATCCAGCCCTTCACGCGCCAGCACGATCATATTGAAGACCGCACCGAAGCAGAAGCTCTGCAGAATCGCCCCGCTATAGCGGTTTGAAGCATCACGGCCTTGCCGATAGAGATTATCGAATCCTTTCATCAGCCAGCCGACGGCAATCGCGCCCAGCGGAATAAACCACACGCCGCCCATCACCAGCAGCGAGCCCAGCAGCGTCGGCGAAATCGCCAGTCCTGAATGGTTGTTCAGCACTTCCCAGGTAAAGTAATTGGCGCTGTTGAGCACAATCGATGGACGGCCAGGCCAGAGCCAGCTCGGGATAAAGACATAAAAGTCACGCCAGATCGGTGCTAAGCCCTGGAAGTCAATTTTGTCGTAGTTCTGCAATAACAGCGCGAGGTTTTCCCAGGGTGAGAAAGTATCACGCGTTAAATACAGGAAGGTGTAAAACGCCTCGTCGCCCACCACATCGAGGTTATAGCGACGCAGCGCCAGCCAGAACATCCCCGCAATCGCCATCACGCCTGCGCCCACCAGCATCCACAACGTGATCCAGCCGCGCGTAATGCCGATAAACAGGAACAGAGCGAAGGCGATGATGATATTGGCGCGCGTCCCGCCCACCAGTGCATAGGTCAGCAAACCAAACGCCACCGACACCAGCAAAAACCACAGCCATTGACGCTGCGTCGGGTTGAGGAAATAGCGGATCAGCATCGCAGGAATAAAGAAGTAGAAGAAGCGCTTGAGCGCCACGCCAGAGACTTCGCTGGAGAAAATCTGGTTATAGGCAGAGAGGCGGAACAGCAGCAGGCCGTTGTGCATAAAGAACACGGTCACCGTGCCAATCGCCACCAGCGCTAACAACAGACAAGTGAGATGGGTTTCAACACGGTTCATCTGCAGCCAGGGTTTACGCGGCGCAGCGTTGATCGGCCTTAAGCGGACTTTATAGCTGACGTAATAGATGGCGTAGAAACTGGTGGCAGCCAGCAACGCCTGCAACAGGTACTCCGGCGGCACCACTTCCACATTAAAACGGAACACCAACACGCTAGTTAGCGGGAACCCGAAATAAAAAGTCAGCAAATATAAAATGGTGAAGAACAGGTGAAAGTTAAAGCGCACCCGTTTAAATTCCCGCCAGGTCAGCGTCAAAATGAAGCCCAGCGAGAAAAGATAAACCACCAGCAGACCACTAAACTGCATCAGGCTCATGTTCTCTCCCTTTCACTCAGGATCAACGCGTTGCGCCAGCCAGCCAGATAACCAGGGGCAAAGAAGGCAATCGCGGATTTATCACACTGCACCAGCTGCCGCTGGGCTTCAGCCACGCTCGACGCATCCAGCGCATCTTCGCTAAACAGCACCGGCAGTCCTTGTTCGCTGAGGTCGCGCCAGAACGGATTTTTGCGATTTAGCACAAAGGGAATATTGGCCTGAATCAGCAAACATAAGGTGCCAATACCCTGCTGGCGCTCGAACATAAAATAGCCGAGCTGACAGTCGCTGAGCAATTGCAGATAGGTGTCAAAATCTAACTTGTCGCGCAATAAGGTTACCTGACCTTGGGGGAACAGGCGCTGCGCGGCCGTGTTGATCTCTTCGATGTACTCATGATTATTTTCCGGGTAGCCCAGCGGGACCAGTATTTTCACCCGATCGCCAAACTGCGCTCGAATCGCCTGCAAGCCTTCAATATGGTTGTTGCTGCGATCGCCGGAATTGCCCAGCAGCACGGTGAAATCACCGGTCGCGCTACCGCCCGGCACTGCGGCATCGGGCATGCGGGTTGGGAAATAAAGCAGTGAAGTAGGCACACGCGGATGGCGTTGCTGAAAAGCGTGCAAATCCCCACGCGTTGCGAACACGTGAGCAATGCGACGCTGTGCCATACGGCGCAGCAGATAAAACAACTGATACTTCAGGCCACGCCCTTCTTCATACAGATCCGCACCCCAGATATGCCAGAACGCCTGCTGACGTCGTAATTTACCGCTGAGCAAAGCCAGCCAAATTTGCGGATTGAACTGGCCGTGAAAGAAGAAGCGTTGCGCGCGGTCAGCCGCGCGGGCTATCACCGCCTGTGCCAGCGCACGTTTGCTGGGATAGGTTTCGATCTGCAGCGCGGTATAAGCCTGCAGCGCTTCAGGCGTTGAAGTCACCACCATAAACTGGCGCGGTCCAGCAGCCGGCAATTCGGTGCTCATCACCTCATTAAAGAAGCGCAACACCGTATGGTTATGATGTGGGATATCCGATCCCAGCACGTGAAATAAAGTCATTTTTTCCGGCAATAAATCATAAAGGCGCCACAGCAAAGGGCGAAGTAGAGCACGTAAGTCGCCATATAGGCTTGTGCGGCTCCGGCGGTTCCATGTAAGGGAATCAGCCAATGTGAGAACGCGGTCAGCAGCACAAACTGGCTGATTTCCGTCAAAATATAAAAGCGCAGTGAAGCTTTGGCGATCACCAGGTATCCGAAAACATAGGCGCCGACTTTAAAGACGTCTCCACACAACTGCCAGACAAACAGGTCGCGCATCGCGGCAAACTGCGGAGAAAACAGCAGCCAAATGGCGACATCACGCAGTAACCACACGCAAAAGCTGGCCGCAGCCACCGCGGGCAGAACAAAACGTAGCGCACGCCCAATTTCACGTGCAATCTGCGGTTTACTTTCCAGTCGCGCCAGCGTCGGCAATAACCAGACACTAAAAGTCGCCGTGATAAATTGCAGATAGGCATCGGATATACTGGTCACGCCCTGCCACAAGCCCACCTGCGCCCAACCCTGCTGTTCGGCCAGCAGATTACGCATCATCACCCAGGCCACCGGCAGGGTTACGGAGGTGATCAGCGCCATCAGGGTGAATTTTGCCAGATTTCGCGCCAAATCCGGCTGCCAGCTCGGTTTTAACCAACGCAGTGGCAGCACCTGACGATGACGTCGCAGCATCAGTAATGCCGGGAACACCAACAGTGCAGGTACCAGTGCTAAGCCGACTAACGCTCCGGCATATCCACCCAGCCACCAGCACAATACATAGCCCAGCACGCCCACCAGGCTGCCGATAATCAACGCCAGCGCATTGCCGCGCGCATCGCGGAAGCCTTTGAGCAAGGCCAGCGTCAGGTTGGCCCAGGCAATCCCAAACTGCAGAAAGGCCACGATGCGAACCACGTTGGCATAGTCGTCACGACCAAACAGCGCATGGCTAATCGGCCCCGCCGCCAGCAAGAACACCAGCGCCACCAGCGTGGAAAAGCCGATCACCATGGTCGATGCCGTACCGGTCACGGCACGCAGTTGCTCCGGCTGCTGCTGGAATTGCGCGATGTAAGTGGTCACGCCGTTGAAAATGCCCGCCCCGGCCAATACACCCAATACGGTAATCAGCTGGCGAAAGTTACCGGCCTGGCCAACCCCTTCCGGCCCGAAGCTGACCGCCAGCAGTTTCACCACCAGCAGACCGGCAATGATTTTTACCAACGTCGATGAGGCTGTCCAGACTGAAGCTTTGGCTAACGACATCAGGCAAAGAAACTCAACAGCGAGCTGATAACGGTACGCTGATTGTTATCCGACAGGTTATAGAACAGAGGCAGGCGCAGCAGGCGCTCACTCTCTTTGGTGGTGAAGCGGTCATCGCCGTGGAAGCGACCAAAACGTTCACCGGCTGGCGAGGAGTGCAAGGGAATGTAGTGGAACACCGTGAGGATTTCCGCCTCTTTCATCCAGTTGATCAGCGCCTGGCGGTCGTCGCTGTCGCGCAGTTTGATGTAAAACATGTGCGCGTTGTGAAGGCAATTAACCGGCACCACCGGTAGCTCGATGCGTCCCGCCGCCGCCAGCGGTTGCAGGGCATCATAATAGCGCTGCCACAGGCGCAAACGCTGCTGGTTAATACGCTCAGCCGCTTCGAGTTGCGCCCACAGATAGGCAGCTTGCAGATCTGCCATCAAATAGCTCGAACCGATATCGCGCCAGGTGTATTTATCCACCTGACCACGGAAGAACTGGCTACGGTTGGTGCCTTTTTCACGGATGATCTCCGCGCGCTCCACCAGCTTCGCGTCATTAATCAGCGTCGCACCACCTTCGCCACCGGCAGTGTAGTTTTTGGTTTCATGGAAGCTGAAGCAGCCAATATGGCCAATAGTGCCCAGCGCACGCCCCTTGTACTGCGACATCACCCCTTGTGCCGCATCCTCAATCACAAACAATTGATGCTTCGCCGCCAGCGCCATGATGCTATCCATCTCGCACGCGACGCCCGCGTAGTGCACCGGCACGATCGCGCGGGTTTTCTCGGTGATCGCTGCTTCAATCAGGGTTTCATCAATGTTCAGCGTGTCGGGACGCACATCGACGAACACGATCACGGCACCGCGCAGCACAAAAGCATTGGCGGTAGAGACAAAGGTATAACTCGGCATGATCACTTCATCGCCGGGCTGGATATCGATTAATAGCGCGGCCATTTCCAGTGAGGCGGTGCAGGATGGCGTCAGCAGCACCTTTTTGCTGCCAAAATGCTGCTCCATCCACTGCTGACAGCGACGGGTAAAGCCACCGTCACCGCAGAGTTTGCCGCTGGCCATCGCCGACTGCATGTATTCAACTTCGCTGCCGACAATCGGCGGCGCATTAAATGGGATCATGGGGCTTTCCTGTAAAACCAGTAAGCGGTGCTTTCGAGGCGAGCACCGCTGCGTAAATAGAGGCGCATCGCCGTGAGATTGCTAAGCTGGGTCGCGACGCGCAGTCGTTCCAGCTGCCGCACGCGGCCCCAATCTGCTGCCGCCAGCAGCAAACGCTGGCCAATGCCCTGCCCTTGCGCTTCGGGCTGTACGGCAAGCAGGCCGATGCGCGCATCACCGTTGACTTCACGCATCGAGACAAAGCCTTGTAATTGACCGGCTTCGTCGCTGGCCACCAGACATTGGTGATCAAAGGTGCCGCGCACCGCGTTTTCAATCCACTGTGCATAGAAGCGACCGCTGTCATCGGCGTTAAACCAAGGCGCACGAAAACGACTTTGTCGAAACGCATGCGCTGCCGCCTCACGTAATGCCGGGATCTGCGCTTCACGCGCAATGCGTACGCCGGCCTGGCGCTCGGTGCGTTTGATATTGATGGCAAGATCGGCCTCACCTTCCACCAGCTGAAAACCGTGCTGACTCAAGGCATCGATAGCATCGGTACGCTCGGCAGGCACTTTGGCCTGCCACAACATATCTGACTGCTGCAGCACTTCGCCCAGGGCACAGTCGCCATCCAGCTCAATACGCGCACTGTTCACGCCAAAGAAATCGCTTTCCCACGCAAGGGGATTAATACTGACGAGGACGGGCATGGAGAACATCCATCAGGTATTGGCCGTAGCCGGTTTTGGTCAACGCTTGCGCCGCCGCCAGCAACTGTTCGTCACTTAGCCAACCGTTGCGCCACGCAATCTCTTCCAGACAGGCAATTTTAAAGCCCTGACGTTTCTCCACGGTCTGCACAAACATACTCGCTTCAATCAGACTGTCGTGTGTACCGGTATCCAGCCAGGCAAAACCGCGTCCCAGTAACTCGACAGAGAGTTCACCCTGCTCAAGATACATCTGGTTAATCGCGGTGATTTCCAGCTCGCCTCGTGCAGAAGGCTGCACCTGTTTGGCAAACTCCACCACGCGATTGTCGTAGAAGTAGAGGCCGGTTACCGCCCAACGTGATTTGGGTTGTTGCGGCTTCTCCTCGATGGAAAGCGCATTGAAGTCGTCATCAAACTCCACCACACCAAACCGCTCGGGATCCATCACCTGATAGGCAAACACCGTGGCACCGCTACTGCGCGCAGCCACTTTTTTCAGTTTTGGACTGAAGCCCTGGCCAAAATAGAGATTGTCGCCCAGCACCAGACAGCAGCTGTCATTGCCAATAAAGGACTCACCAATGATAAACGCCTGCGCCAGACCATCGGGGCTGGGTTGCTCAGCATACTGCAGCTGCAGGCCGAACTCGCTGCCATCACCGAGCAAACGCTCAAAGTGCGCGCGATCTTCCGGCGTGGTGATAATCAGGACCTCGCGGATCCCCGCCAGCATCAGCACCGACAGCGGATAGTAGATCATCGGTTTGTCGTAAACCGGCAGTAGCTGCTTTGAGATAGCGCGAGTAATAGGGTGCAAACGCGTACCCGAACCGCCCGCCAGGATGATACCTTTCATCGTTGCTGCTCCTGTATTGCGCCTCAGCGCGGCGTGGTTAAACCCAACCGCTCGCCACGATAGCTACCGTTGAGAATCGCCTGCCACCACTGTGGGTTTGCCAAATACCACTGCACGGTTTTGCGAATGCCACTTTCGAAGGTTTCCTGCGGCGTCCAGCCTAACTCACGCGCAATTTTGCTGGCGTCGATGGCGTAACGCAGATCGTGACCGGGACGATCGGTGACAAAAGTGATCAGATCTCGATAGCGCGTCAGATGCGTGGCGCGCTGCTGCGGTGCCAGTTCGTCCAGCAGATCGCACAGGGTTTCCACCACCTCAATATTACGGCGTTCGTTGTGACCACCAATATTATAGGTTTCACCCACTTTGCCGCTGCTCACCACACTGTAGAGTGCTCGCGCATGATCCTCTACATACAGCCAATCGCGAATCTGGCTGCCGTTGCCATACACCGGCAAAGGCTTACCCGCCAACGCATTGATGATAGTCAGTGGAATCAATTTTTCAGGAAAGTGATAAGGGCCATAATTGTTCGAACAGTTGGTGACGATGATCGGCAAGCCGTAAGTGCGTAACCAGGCGCGAACCAAATGATCGCTGCTGGCTTTCGTCGCTGAATAAGGGCTGCTGGGCGCATACGGCGTGGTTTCGGTAAAGAAATCATCGCTGCCATGCAAATCGCCAAACACTTCGTCAGTGGAAATGTGATGGAAGATAAAGCCTTTTTTACGCTCATCCGCCATGCCATTCCAGTAATGGCGTGCGGCTTCCAGTAACTGATAGGTGCCCACGATATTGGTTTCGATGAATGCAATCGGGCCATCAATCGAGCGATCCACATGGCTTTCTGCGGCCAGATGCATAATGCAATCCGGTTGATATTGGGCCATGACACGGTCCAGTTCGGCTCGGTCGCAAATATCCACCTGCTCAAAGGCATAGCGCGCATTATTATGTATTGAAGCCAGAGAGGCTAAGTTGCCTGCGTAGCTGAGTTTATCCACCACCACCACCTGATGGTCGGTATGCTCAATCAGAAATCGCACCAGTGCGGAACCAATAAAGCCTGCGCCACCTGTCACCAGGAACTGTTTCATCGCCAGACACCTTTGGTATCGATAATCCACTGCTGCGTGATCTCGCTGGCATCGATGGCGCGGAACTGCGCGTGATCAACCAGCATCACGATGATATCTGCCTGCTGCAATGCATCCTGAGTGGAAACCAGAGCCGCTTCATGGGCCAGTCGTGCAGGGATTTCTGCCACATGCGGTTCAACCACCAGCGTGCTGCCGCTGTGCCACTCGGCAATCAGGTGCGCCACTGTCATCGCCGGGCTTTCACGCAAATCATCAATGTTCGGTTTAAACGCCAGGCCGAAGCAGGCAATCGTTACCTCAGAAGCACGTTTGCCGCTGGTAGTCAGGCAATCCGCCAACTGCTGTTTGACCTGCTCCAACACCCAGGTGGGTTTGGCATCATTCACTTCACGCGCGGTACGAATCAGACGCGCCAGTTCCGGATTCTGCGCCACGATAAACCAGGGATCGACAGCGATACAGTGACCGCCAACGCCTGGTCCCGGCTGCAGAATGTTGACGCGTGGATGGCGGTTCGCCAGCGCAATCAATTCCCACACGTTGATGTTCTGTTCCGCGCAGATCAGCGACAGCTCATTGGCGAACGCGATGTTCACATCACGGAAGCTGTTCTCGGTGAGTTTGCACATCTCAGCGGTACGCGCGTTGGTTTCCACACATTCACCGCGCAGGAAGATGCGATACAGTTCGCTGGCACGCGCTGAGCAGGCGGGCGTCATGCCGCCAATCACACGATCGTTGTCCAGCAGTTCCACCATCACTTTGCCGGGCAGCACGCGCTCCGGACAGTAAGCGATAAACACGTCACAGTCATCACCGTGCTGCGGGAAACACAGATCAGGACGTGCCTCCGCTAGCCAGCCAGCCATCTGCTCGGTCGCGCCAACCGGTGAGGTCGATTCGAGGATCACCAAATCGCCGGTTTTCAGCACCGGTGCAATCGACAGCGCGGCTGCCTGTACGTAGCTCAGATCCGGCTGATGATCGCCGATAAACGGCGTGGGTACGGCGATTAAGAAGGCATCCGCAGCTTCGGCTTGCGTGGTAGCTCGCAGGAAACCTGCCTGCACGGCTTCACGCACCACGTCACCTAACTCCGGCTCCACAATGTGAATGTCGCCGCGATTAATGGTCTCGACCGCGCGGATATTGATATCCACGCCGATCACTTTTTTTCCCTTTGAGGCAAAAACGGCCGCCGTTGGCAGCCCAATGTAGCCCAGTCCGATAACGGAAATGGTTTCAAAACGCATAATTATACTCTGTGTTGTTTCAGTGCCTGCAGGATGCGCGAGCACGCATGACCATCGCCATACGGATTATGTGCGTGACTCATCCTCTGCCAGGCTTCCTCATCCTGTAGCAGCAGGCTGACTTCTTCGACAATCCGATTAATATCGGTACCGACCAGTTTCACTGTGCCTGCATCCACGGCTTCCGGGCGTTCAGTGGTATCACGCATCACCAGAACCGGTTTACCCAACGACGGCGCTTCTTCCTGAATGCCACCAGAATCGGTGAGGATCAGCCAGGAACGATTCATCAACCAGACAAACGGCAAATACTCTTGCGGCTCAATCAAAATGATATTGTCGATGCCGCTCAGGATACGATTTACCGGCTCGCTGACGTTGGGATTGAGGTGCACCGGATAGACGATCTGCGCCTGCGGATGCTGACGCGCAATCTGCGCCAGCGCGCTGCAAATCCGTTCGAAACCGCCGCCAAAACTTTCACGGCGATGGCCAGTGACCAGAATCAGTTTTTTATCCGCATCAAGGAACGGATAACGCGCAGCCAGACGCGCATTCAGGTCGGTATCATCCAGCACCCGATCGCGCACCCACAGCAGTGCATCAATCACCGTATTGCCGGTGACAAAAATACGCGTGTCGGGCAAATTCTCACGCAGTAGATTCTGGCGTGAGTTTTCGGTAGGCGTGAAATGATAGCTCGCCAGATGGCCTGTTAGCGTGCGGTTAGCCTCTTCCGGCCAGGGCGACATCAGGTTGCCGGTGCGCAATCCGGCTTCGACGTGCCCCACCGGAATCTGATGATAAAAAGCGGCTAAGCTAGCAGCAAAGGTGGTGGTGGTATCACCGTGTACCAGCACCACATCGGGCTGGAAATCGGCGAGCACCGTTTTCATCCCCTGCAAAATGCGGCTGGTGATCTCCGTCAGCCCCTGCTCCGGGCGCATGATATTGAGATCGTAATCGGGCTGCAGCTTGAACAGCCGCAGCACCTGATCGAGCATTTCACGATGCTGCGCGGTCACGCAGAGGCGCGATTCAAACGCCGGGTCCTGCGCCAGTGCCTGCACCAGCGGGGCCATTTTGATCGCCTCAGGACGCGTGCCAAATACGGTCAGAACTTTCACGTGGCTTCTCTTAATGGCTCGTTGGTGACGTCGGACGAGGACGGCGCACCAGCGCCACACCTGCACCCACCAGCGCGCCAATGACGCCCCACATGATCATCATAAATACCCGGCGCGGACTGTCGCGCGACACCGGCTCTTCAGGCGTGCGCAGATAGCGGTAAGTCTGGAATGGCTTATCCAACTGCGCGCCTGCCTGCAACGTGCCCAGCATCGCTCTGTTCTGATCATAGCTCAAATCGTAAGCGGGCCCGCTGGCTTGCAATGTATCGAGCTGAGCCTGCAACATTTGCTGCCCGAGCAGGAAGCGATCGCTGTCAGGCAGCGCTTCGCCAATGGCCGGTGCACGGTTTTCTTTGATGCCCTGCTGACTTGCGACCTTTAAGGCCTGTTCAATACGTTGACGCTGGCGATCAAATACCGCCTGTGCCACTTCCTGCTGACGAGTGACCTGCGCTTGCAGCTGCGCGCTGCGCGCCTGCCATGCACCCTTCAACTCCGCATTCAAATGGCGCGCCGCGCGTTCGCTGGCATAAGCGATATATTGGCGCAGCAGGTTATTCGCGTCACCGGCGGTTTCAGCAATCAGCTTAATGTTATCCAGCGTGTTATGCGCCGTATCTGCAGGCGTGAACTGAATATTAGTAATCAAATCGTCCAGCAGCGCGGCATCGTTGTGCGCATTGCCACTTTTGCGACTTTTGTAGTAATCGGTCTGCTGCCAGAAATCACGGCGCGTGTCCCAGGAGGCCAACTGCATAGTGAATTCCTGATAGACCTCATCCATCACCGTTGGGGCGGGCGTGTTGAGATTGAGCGTATTGTTACGCACATCGAGATTATTAAGGAATTGCTGCTGTACAAAGAAATCACCCAGCATGTTAACCGTTGGACGATCGGTAACGGCGGTGGTGCTCCATGCTTGCTTCATCAGCATCGAGGCGAGCCATGCCAATAAGGCAAACAGCAGCGCAAAGCCGATGATCCAGCGCTTACCGCGCCACAGCGTGCAGCCAAGGCCGCGCACATCCAGTTCGTTCTCCACAACGACAGAGGTCATAACAAAAGTCCTTATCGGGGTACTAATCGGGGTAATTTATTTTTTATCTTCGCCACTGCTTTGCCAGCGGCGTTTAATACGACGGATTTTGCGCGCCACACGCCAGGCATGTTTCAGGCAATAGCCGTAAAGGAAAAAGGCCATCAGGAACAGCACCAGCATCACCCACTCGGGGATGAAGGCAAGGTATTCGCCCAGCACACCAATACCGGCCAACAGCGCTGCAGCCACGGTAATCAGCACAAAGGCCTGACGCGAAGTGAAACCGGCACGCATGATCAAATGGTGAATGTGCTGGCGGTCAGCTGAGAACGGACTCATTCCCTTACGCAGGCGGCGATACATAATCGCCACCATATCCATCAGCGGAATGGCGATCAGCCACAGTGCCGTGACCGGCGTAATCGGATGGCTCAAACCCTGGGTGGTTTCCAGCAGGATCCAGATAATGGTGAAGCCAATCATGGTGCTGCCTGCATCGCCCATAAACACTTTATAGCGGCGGCCAATCAGACCCAGATTGAGCAAAATATAGGGGATGGTGGCGGCGATCATGGCAAAACACCACATCGCAAGACTGGTTTGCCCGTCAAAGTAGAGGATGATGCCCATGGCGGCGAAGGTCACACTGGCCAGCCCACCCAGTAAGCCATCGATGCCATCGACCATGTTAAAGGCGTTAATGGCGGCCCAAACAGCGAACAGTGTAAGCACGTAGCCAAATGGCCCAACAACCAGTTCCACCGGACCAATGATAAATCCGAGGCTCAGCAGATACAGTTTTGCGCCGACCATCATCACGATGGCCACCGCCGCTTGTACTAATGCGCGGATTTTAACGCTGATATCGAACCGATCGTCCAGTGCCCCCACCAGCACCAGCACCCCTGCGCAACTTAAATAGAGTGCCGCATGGGGTAAATAATAATCTGAAATAGCGAAAGCAAAGCAAATCCCCGCATAAACGGAGATCCCACCCACTAACGGAATGGCGCCATGGTGTCGTTTTCTTGAATTAGGTGTGTCTACCAGCCCAATTTTTTTAGCTGCTTTACGGGCAAAAAATAGGAACACTAAAGTAAACAGAAAAACAAAACCAAGCTCAGTACTCATAGTGAGTAAATTCACGTTAACGCTCTCAGCTAAAATCATCGACAACAATAAGCAAGATTCTTGCCATTGCCGTATATCCTTTGTCCGAATTCTGCCTGCGAAAAGTCTGATTGCTGAAAAAACCAGCACCTTTCTGGCACAATCATCATATTGCTTCCTGACTGGGCTAATCCTAATGCCCATAAATGAAAAACGCCACGTTAAGACGTGGCGTTAGCAATAAATCCTGGCAAATTGTGCGACCGAATCGCTTCGCTTAGCGATTCAATTTCGCCAACTTACGAACGCTTCATCATATCGAAGAATTCGTCGTTGGTTTTGGTCATCGCCAGTTTATTGATGAGGAACTCCATCGCATCAATTTCACCCATTGGATGGATGATTTTGCGCAGGATCCACATTTTCTGCAGCTCTTCCTGCGTGGTGAGGAGTTCTTCTTTACGGGTACCGGAGCGGTTGTAATCAATCGCTGGGAAGACACGTTTTTCAGCAATTTTACGCGACAGGTGCAGTTCCATGTTACCTGTACCTTTAAATTCTTCGTAAATCACTTCATCCATCTTCGAACCGGTATCAACCAGCGCGGTGGCGATGATGGTCAGGCTGCCGCCCTCTTCCACGTTACGTGCTGCACCGAAGAAACGCTTCGGACGATGCAGGGCGTTGGCGTCCACACCACCGGTCAACACTTTACCGGAAGCCGGTACCACGGTGTTATAGGCACGCGCCAGACGGGTAATGGAGTCAAGCAGGATAATTACGTCTTTCTTGTGCTCGACCAGGCGCTTGGCCTTCTCGATCACCATCTCAGCAACCTGAACGTGGCGTGAAGCCGGTTCGTCGAAGGTGGATGCGATGACTTCGCCTTTCACCAGACGCTGCATCTCGGTCACTTCTTCCGGACGCTCGTCAATCAGCAGCACCATCAGCACGCAATCCGGATAGTTGTACGCAATGCTCTGTGCAATGTTCTGCAGCAGCATGGTTTTACCGGCTTTCGGTGGTGCCACGATCAGACCACGCTGACCACGACCAATCGGCGATGCCAGATCCAGTACGCGAGCGGTCAGATCTTCAGTTGAGCCATTACCGCGCTCCATACGCAGACGATTGTTTGCGTGCAGCGGCGTGAGGTTTTCGAACAGAATCTTATTACGCGCGTTTTCCGGCTTGTCGTAGTTAACTTCGTTAACTTTCAACAGCGCAAAGTAACGTTCACCCTCTTTTGGCGGGCGAATTTTACCAGAAATGGTGTCACCAGTGCGGAGGTTGAAGCGGCGGATTTGGCTGGGAGAAACGTAGATATCATCGGGACCGGCGAGGTAGGAGCTGTCTCCAGAACGGAGGAAACCAAATCCGTCCTGCAATATCTCCAGCACACCATCACCAAAGATGTCTTCGCCACTTTTCGCATGCTGTTTAAGGATAGAGAAAATAATATCCTGTTTACGCATACGTGCCTGGTTTTCCAGACCCATATTTTCGCCGAGGGTAATCAGCTCAGAAACCGGCGTGTTCTTTAATTCGGTAAGATTCATAGTGAGGGTTCTTAAACTCGGGGTAATTCTCGAAATGATTGTCGTGGGTGGTATGGCAAAAATTCCATGCCGTTAATGGCTCTTTTTCAACTCTGCTCGACGATTATCGTCTGATGTGGCGATAGGAAACGAAGAGATGGTCGAAAGGTGATGCCGAATGTGCTAGTCATCAGATTGCCAAACCACGATAACGTTCAATGCGAGCAGGGTCTGACAAGGGAAAACTTTAGATGCAAACTACAAGGTAAGTGCGTAATGCAGTGAGGTCAACTTAACACGCCTGAATGGAGACGTCCAGCAGTGGCGAAAAAATTCACCACTGCGGAACAACGCCGTGCTGGGCTTAGGCCAGGTTAGCGTTCAGGAACTCTTTCAGCTGACCTTTAGACAGGGCGCCTACTTTGGTCGCAGCCACTTCACCGTTCTTGAACAGCAGCAGTGTCGGGATACCGCGAATGCCATATTTAGGTGCAGTGCCCGGGTTGTCATCAATGTTCAACTTGGCGATGGTAAGCTTACCGTCGTACTCTTCTGCGACTTCGTCGAGAATTGGGGCGATCATTTTGCAAGGACCACACCATTCAGCCCAGAAATCTACCAGAGTGACACCGTCGGCTTTCAGCACGTCAGTGTCGAAACTGTCATCGGTCAAGTGAACGATTTTATCGCTGCTCATGTTTAACTCCAAAGATTGTGCCTGGCGAATCGGCGTAAAATATACCAACGTAGGTTGACTTTATTTCATCGGATACGCTTTCGTAAAGCGCTAGTAAGCTGATATTCTACCACACTATGAGCAAAACACACTTAACTGAACAGAAGTTTTCCGACTTCGCCCTGCACCCACAGGTAGTTGAAGCCCTTGATACCAAAGGCTTTTCTAACTGCACGCCTATTCAGGCGTTGGCACTGCCTTTTGCGCTTTCAGGGCGTGATGTTGCGGGTCAGGCGCAAACCGGTACCGGCAAAACGATGGCGTTCCTGACGTCAACGTTTCATCATCTTCTTTCTCATCCAGCCGCTGAAGGCCGCCAGATTAATCAGCCACGTGCGCTGATCATGGCCCCGACGCGTGAACTTGCCGTGCAGATTCATGCCGATGCAGAGCCGCTGTCAAAAGTCACCGGCCTCAAGCTGGGCCTGGCTTATGGTGGTGATGGCTACGATAAACAGCTGAAAGTGTTAGCCGATGGCGTCGATATTCTGGTGGGCACCACCGGTCGCCTCATCGACTATGCGAAACAAAATCACATCAACCTCGGCGCCATTCAGGTCGTGGTTCTGGATGAAGCCG
This sequence comes from Erwinia sp. S63, assembly GCF_016625195.1. Classification (GTDB taxonomy): domain Bacteria; phylum Pseudomonadota; class Gammaproteobacteria; order Enterobacterales; family Enterobacteriaceae; genus Pantoea. The sequence continues at coordinate 205,056 of NZ_JACVUP010000007.1, read as the reverse complement.
ATCGCATGTTCGATCTCGGCTTTATTAAAGATATCCGCTGGCTGTTCCGCCGCATGCCGCCGGCCACCCAGCGTCTGAGCATGTTGTTCTCGGCGACCTTGTCTTACCGCGTACGTGAACTGGCGTTCGAGCATATGAACAACGCTGAATACGTGGAAGTGGAACCGGAGCAGAAAACCGGCCACCGCATTAAAGAAGAACTTTTCTACCCTTCAAATGAAGAGAAGATGCGTCTGCTGCAAACCCTGTTAGAAGAAGAGTGGCCCGATCGCGCCATCATCTTCGCTAACACCAAGCATCGCTGTGAAGATATCTGGGGCCATCTGGCCGCGGACGGTCACCGTGTGGGCCTGCTGACTGGCGATGTAGCACAGAAAAAACGTCTGCGTATTCTGGATGACTTCACCAAAGGTGATGTGGATATCCTGGTCGCCACCGACGTTGCGGCGCGAGGTCTGCACATTCCTGCGGTGACCCACGTGTTCAACTACGATCTGCCTGACGATCGTGAAGACTACGTGCATCGTATCGGTCGTACCGGCCGCGCGGGTGCCAGCGGACACTCCATCAGCCTGGCGTGCGAAGAGTACGCACTCAACCTGCCAGCGATTGAAGAGTACATTGGTCACGGTATTCCGGTGAGCAAGTACAGCAGCGAAGCACTGATGAGTGAGTTGCCTCCGCCAAAACGTCTGCAACGCAGCCGCTCTGGCAACGGCCCACGCCGTGGCGGGAACAACAGCAACCGTCGTAGCGGTGCGCCGCGCAATAACAACCGTAAACGTTCGAGTTAAGCACACCATGCTGAGCGCATCGTCACTTTATGCTGCGATTGATTTAGGCTCTAACAGCTTTCATATGTTGGTGGTGCGCGAAGTGTCCGGCAGTATTCAGACCGTTGCGCGTATAAAGCGCAAAGTGCGTCTGGCTGCCGGTCTGGACAAAGCCAATCACCTCTCCGCCGAGGCGATGCAGCGTGGCTGGCAATGTCTGAAACTCTTCTCTGAACAGCTGCAGGATATTCCCCCCGAGCAAATCCGCGTGGTGGCGACTGCTACGCTGCGCATTGCGGAAAATGCGCAGGATTTCCTGATCAACGCCGAAGAAATTCTTGGCTGCCCGGTGAATGTCATCAGCGGCGAGGAAGAGGCACGCCTGATTTATCAAGGTGTTGCCCACACTACCGGAGGCTCCGATCAGCGCCTGGTGGTGGATATCGGCGGCGGCAGCACCGAACTGGTTACCGGCGAAGGCTCACACGCGACCACATTGTTTAGCTTGTCGATGGGTTGCGTCACCTGGCTGGAACGCTACTTTGGCGATCGTCACCTGGCGAAAGAGAATTTCGAGCAGGCTGAATTAGCCGCTCGCGACATGATTCGTCCGGTCGCGGCGGCACTGCGCGAAAAAGGCTGGCAGATTTGCGTCGGCGCTTCAGGCACGGTGCAGGCACTGCAGGAAATTATGGTTGCGCAGGGTATGGATGAACGCATCACCCTCAGCAAGTTGCAGCAGCTAAAACAGCGTGCGATTCAGTGCGGCAAACTGGAAGAGCTGGAAATTGAAGGATTGACGCTTGAGCGCGCGTTGGTGTTTCCCAGCGGCCTGTCGATTCTGATCGCTATCTTCCATGAACTTAGCATCGACAGCATGACGCTGGCCGGTGGTGCACTGCGCGAAGGTTTGGTGTACGGCATGCTGCATCTGCCGATCGACCGCGACATTCGCAGCCGTACGTTGCAAAACGTTCAGCGCCGCTTCTCCATTGATGTGGAGCAGGCAAGCCGCGTCCGTCAACTGGCTGAGAGTTTTTTCCGTCAGGTGAGCACGGTCTGGAAGCTGGATAACCGATGTCGCGATCTGCTGCTGAGCGCCTGTTCGATTCACGAAATAGGCCTGAGCGTTGATTTCCGCCAGGCACCCCAGCACGCTGCTTACCTGATTCGCCATCTCGATCTTCCTGGTTTTACGCCCGCACAGAAAAAAATGCTCGCCTGCCTGCTGCAAAACCAAAGTGGCAGTATCGATCTCGGTTTACTGACGCAGCAGAATGCCGTGCCACCGCGCATGGCAGAACGCTTGAGTCGTTTACTGCGTCTGGCGATTATTTTCTCCAGCCGTCGTCGCGATGACACGCTGCCTGCGGTTCGTTTACAGGCGGATGATGATGCGTTGCATCTGACGCTGCCCGCTGGCTGGCTGGACGCGCATCCGCTGCGTGCCGAGTTGCTGGAACAAGAGAGTCATTATCAGTCTTACGTACACTGGCTGTTGACGATTTCCTGATCGAACCTGCTGCGCTGATAAGCGCTCGTCAAATGCGCATTGACCCCATGTAAACTGCGCATTTGCCGGGCACTTTTTATCGTCCTTCCGCCACGCTTCCCGCCTGAAGCACTGAACTCTAAAGCCTCAACCCGAAACCTGAAGCTCCTAAGCCCGACGTTGCGCTCTTTGTTACGCAGCCATTACCCCTTCTTCGCATTCTCCAGCATCGCACGTAAGCCAGCGACGCGCGTCTGCCCGGTTTTCACCCGCTCCTCGGCGCTGATCACCTTTTTCTCGCGCTCCCACACCACATCATCCTGCGGCAGCTCCATCAGAAAGCGGCTCGCTTCCGGGCGCACCAGTTCGCCATACTGACGGCGTTCACGGCACAGGGTAAACGTCAGCTCTCTTTGCGCACGGGTAATACCCACATACGCCAGACGGCGTTCCTCTTCGATGTTGTTCTCATCGATACTGCTCTGATGCGGTAACAGTCCCTCTTCCATACCGACCAGATAAACATACGGGAACTCCAGCCCTTTGGAGGCGTGCAAGGTCATCAGCTGTACTTGATCGCTCTCCTCATCGCTCTCGCCGCGTTCCATCATGTCGCGTAGCGTAAAGCGCGTCACCACCTGCGCCAACGTCATCGGCTCATTGAGTTCGTCGCCTTCCAGCATCTCGGTCATCCACTGGAACAGCGTGTTGACGTTTTTCATGCGCATTTCGGCGGCTTTGGGGCTTGGCGAGGTCTCAAACAGCCAGCTTTCGTAATCGACACCGCGAATCAGATCGCGCACCGCATTCACCGGCTCGCGCTCCGTCAGCTGGATAATCTCGTTAAGCCATTGGGTAAAGCGCTGCAGATGCTCCAGACCACGCCCGCTCAGGGTCTGTTCCAGCCCCATATCGAAGCTGGCATTGAACAGACTTTTGTTGCGCAGGTTGGCCCATTCACCCAGCTTCTGCAGCGTGGCAGGCCCAATCTCACGGCGCGGCGTGTTAACGATACGCAGGAAAGCACTGTCGTCTTCCTGATTGGTCAGTACACGCAGATAAGCCAGCAAATCTTTGATTTCCGGCCGTGAGAAGAACGAGGTGCCGCCAGAGATGCGATAAGGAATACGGTTCTGCATCAGCTGCTTTTCAAAGACGCGTGACTGATGGTTGCCGCGATAGAGAATCGCATAATCTTTATAGGCGGTTTTATTGACGAAGTGATGGGCAATCAACTCACCGGCAACCCGCTCAGCTTCGTGGTCTTCATTGTTGGCACTCAGCACCTTCAACTCGCTGCCCTCACCAAGCTCGGAGAACAGGCGCTTCTCGAACACATGCGGATTGTTAGCAATCAGGATGTTAGCCGACTTCAGAATGCGCTGGGTTGAGCGATAGTTCTGCTCCAGCTTCACCACTTCCAGCGCCGGGAAATCCTCTTTTAGCAGCACCAGGTTTTGCGGTCGCGCGCCACGCCAGGAGTAAATTGACTGATCATCATCACCTACCACGGTGAAACGCGCCCGCGCGCCCACCAGCAGTTTCACCAGCTCATACTGGCTGGTGTTGGTGTCCTGATATTCATCCACTAATAAATAGCGAATACGCTGCTGCCAGCGCTCACGCACTTCCTGGTTGCGTTGCAGCAACAGCGTCGGTAGCGCAATCAAATCGTCGAAATCCAGCACGTTGCAGGATTTCAGATGCTGGTCATACAGCTGATAGCAGTGGGCAAAAATCTGGTCGCGCTGAGATTTAGCTAAACCAGCGGCACCCTGCGGATCGACCAGATCATTCTTCCAGTTGGAAATGGTGGAAATCAGCTGCTGCAACAGCGTTTTGTCTTCCTCCAGCCACTGTTTAGTGAGGTCTTTCAACAGCGCCAGCTGGTCCTGGTCGTCGAATAGCGAGAAGCTCGCTTTCATGCCCAACGCTTTGTATTCACGTTTGATGATCTCCAGCCCCAGCGTGTGGAAAGTGGAGATCATCAGGCCGCGCGCCTCTTTGCGCCCGAGGGTTTGCGCGACACGCTCTTTCATCTCACGTGAGGCTTTGTTGGTGAAGGTCACCGCGGCGATATGGCGCGCCTGATAGCCGCACTCGCGGATCAGGTGGGCAATTTTATTGGTGATGACGCGGGTCTTACCCGAGCCTGCACCGGCCAGCACCAGGCAGGGACCGGTGACAAATTCGACAGCACGTTGTTGGCCGGGGTTTAAACGCATAACGGAATATCACTCAACTAATGAAAAGGAGATCCCCTGACGATGTCGAATGGCAGGATTACGACAGGTGGATGCGTATCGGAAGCTGATTCAATCAGTCACCGGACCGGGCATTCGCAGCCAACGCACCTGCAATTTGAAGTATGACGGGGATATAATGCGCCGAACATTATACATACATATAGAGACACCCACATGGCGAAAACCGCGGCAGCTTTACACATCCTCGTCAAGGATGAAGCGCAGGCCAAATCCCTGCTGACCCAGCTGGAAAAGGGCGCGAACTTCCAGCAGCTGGCAAAAAAACACTCCACCTGTCCATCCGGCCGTAACGGCGGCGACCTCGGTGAATTCCGTAAAGGCCAGATGGTGCCCGCCTTTGATAAGGCGGTCTTCTCCTGCCCGCTATTGCAACCTTACGGACCGGTGAAAACCGCCTTTGGTTATCACATCATCAAAGTGCTGTGGCGTAACTGATCACTTTTTACTTTTCATCTGCTGCAACACGTTGCTGCACTGGTTGGCGTCGGTATCACTGGGTGAAATCAGTGCCAGCAGTGCGGCGGCCGGCGCTACCACCGCGCCCAGCGCCACCGCAGCAGCGCCACGTGCGATCAGCGGTCCGGCTTTCACTCCGGCATCCGGATTTTTGAAGGTGCCACGCACATACAGCGGCGATCGCAAGGTGATGATACGAATGCCTTTGCTCTCTGGATTGATGGATAAATCCAGCCCTTCATTGGCAAAGTTAACGTTGCCGGTGACATTAATCACCGCATTTTCCGTGTCCAGTACAAACACTTTCGGCGTGGCTACGCCCTGACGGATATTGAGATCGGTGGCGGCACAGTTGATGCGCACCTCATCATCGCCAAACAGTTTACCGACCACATAGTTACCGACATTCAGGCCAGCAATTTCCATCAGGCTACGGCTGATCAATCCATCATTCATCAGCAGTTTCAGCTCACCGTTGCTGGTCCCCAGAATATCCGCCACCGAGTTACCGGTGCCGGTCAGGCTGGCATCACCGTTCAACTGGCCGAGGCTGCGCTGCATCGCGGTGACATTCGGGAACAGCTGACGCAGTTGCAGTTTACGCGCATGCAAGTCCGCGCGACCGCGCATCGGGCTTTTATCCCCTTCCAGATGAATGGTGGAGTTGATACTGCCGCCCGCCATGCCGAAGCGCAGCGGATCGAGCAGCAGGTCGCCGTTTTTCAATTGCAAATGAGTGTAGAGATCGCTGAGCGGCAGTTTACTGCTGTGTTCGATGCGTTTACCGCTGAATTTCACATCCGCATCCATCACGTCCCAGCTTTTGGTATCAAACTTGTCATGCGGCAGCACGCGATCCGCCGGTTGAGTTGAGGCATCACCACGCTGGGCTTTAGCCTGCTGAGTTTTTTCACTGCCTTTACCCGAATTCACCCCAATAAGCGGGCCCAAATCCGCCATACGCAGCTGGTTCGAGGTTAATTCTCCGGTCAGTGTCGGGCGCGGTTTCACCTGGCGATAGGTCAGCGAACCATGAATATCGCTGTCGCCGATGTGACCATTGAAGTTTTCGTAGCGGAACAGCGGCCCTTTCTCTTCGTTAAAGCGCGCGATCAGATGGCCGTCGGTTTCGTACGGCGGTGTATCAGGCAACAGCACGCCGGTCAGACCGTACAGATTCGCCAGCGTATCGCCAGCAAAACGCAGACGCACATCCAGCCCGCCGAGGTTTAAAGGATCCTGTAATGTCCCGTCGATACGCACGCGTGTGGTGCCGTTGCGCACATCCACCTGCAGTGGGAATGGCGTGGTTTTGCTGCGCAACGACAGCATGCCGCCGATCTTACCGTCGCCTTCCAGTTTCTGATTGTTGTAGGTCCCATCCGCCTGCCAGCCAAAGACAAAATCACCCGCGCCTTTTTGCTGGTCGTTACCGCCAGCCACTTGCGCATAAGGCACCGGTTTGCCCAGTGGATTAAGGGTGACGGTGACATCGGCTTTATTGATGGCATCGCGATAGCGAATCTGGCCTTTGTCGAACAGGATATTATCGAGGCGGAAAGACCAGGCAGAAGGCGGCGCATTGGCATCGCTGTTCTCGCTGCTGGCTAGGTTAAAGGTCCAGTTATTCTTTTTATCCGCCGTCTGCACCAGCCGCGCATCGGGCAGTTGCATCTTGATCCACGGCAGATAAACCTGTTTATGCAGTAACGCCAGCGGCGCAAGCGTGGCTTCAACGCGCTGCAAATGGACCATGGTGACATCGGGAATATTTGGTGGGTTGCCCAGCATGATGTCATCCGCATGCACCTGCGGCCACGGCACCCAACTGCGCCAGCCGGGCTCTTCGCGATTGCGCACCCAGGCAACCCCCAGATCGCCGCGAATGGCGAAAGGCCGGTTTAACTCAGTAGAGACTTTTTGGTTGATGGTTGGCTTCAGGCGGTTCCAGTCAAACGTGGCGATAATCACCACGACCACCACAACCAACAACAATAAAATCCCAAATACCCAACTCAGGACTTTTCCCGTACGTGACATTCTGCTTCCTCCTTGCCCTCAACGTCTCACATAACTGTAGTCGAGACGTTGCGGATCGGGATCAGGGAAGCTCGAGTGCCAGGGATTCCAGCGTGCTAAAGGGCACAGGACGCGAGAAGAAATAGCCTTGTGCGGCCATCGCGGGCGAATTACGCACCTGCTGCCACTCCTCTTCGGTCTCTACGCCTTCGACGATAACGCCGTTGCAATAGCGATTGATCAACGCCAGCAGCATTGAGAACAGCGAGCGGCCTTCATCGGTAGAGCGCAGCAGCATGAATAGCTCGCGTGACAATTTGATGTAGTCATAGCGAAGCTCAGTCAGCGCGGAGAAGTTTGCCATGCCTGATCCGAAGTCGTCGAGCCACAGCGGACCCAGCTCAGGCATCTTCGCCACCATCTCTTCCTGCGGCAATGCATGGTGTTCCGTGAGTTCAAAGCGCACCCAGGGCAGTTGGATTATCAACTGACGGATAGTGTCATGCTGCTCAATCGCCAGCAGCGTCGGTCCATCAATATTCACCGAGGCCACCAACTGACGCTGGCTGAAAAAGTGTGACCACTGTAATAACAGCTCAAGCTGTTCCTCGACGACATCGAGACGCTGCGCGATAGTCAGCGCATCAAAATAGGTTTCGGGCGACAACCTTTTTTCTGGTGCGGAGGGATGGGTCACCGCAGTCAGTAATTCAATAGCCAGTAAACGGCCGGAGACCTGGTAGATCGGCTGGAAAGTATAGAATCGTTGGCACTGCTGCCAGTAGAAACGCGTTTCCTGTTGTTGCTCCAGTTCAATTGAAATAGGCAGCCGATGACTCAAATTGTTCATCACCATGGTTTTTTCCTGGTAGGTGGTGGGTGCCTGCAAATTGCTTCTCAGCGGCAAGTATCGGCTAACAACGCGATAACTTTATTGGTCTCAGCCACCACACGAGCAGTTGAGTGTATCAGCGCGTTTCAGGCTTAATCGGCAAAACAAGCGGCGCTTTGGCCGTTAAATCGCCGTGAAAAAGGGACTCAGGCACCTTAAGTTAAATTAAAACATCGTTTTAAAAACCATTGACAGCTGCCATACCAGACGCGAGACTCGTGGGCAGAATTCACTACAGGCCGAAGACCATGACGCAGAAGAAGATTGCCATCATTGGCGAATGCATGATTGAGCTGTCCGAAAAAGGTGAGAACATCAAACGCGGCTTTGGCGGTGACACGCTGAACACCGCGGTTTATCTGGCGCGCCAGTCAGATAACCAGCAACTGCGGGTGGATTATGTCACCGCGCTGGGCACCGACAGTTTCAGTGACCAGATGATCGCTGCCTGGCAGCAGGAGCAGGTGCACACTCAGCTCATTCAACGCCTCGACAATAAAATGCCGGGCTTGTACTTCATCGAAACCGACGAGCACGGCGAGCGCACCTTCTGGTATTGGCGTAACGATGCCGCGGCGCGCTTCTGGCTGGATGGCCCAGAAGCTGAGGCGATCTGCGCCCAGCTAGCCGATTATGATTACATCTATCTCAGCGGGATTAGCCTGGCGATTCTGCCGGCTGCCAGTCGTGAGAAGTTGATGGCGCTGCTCAACGCTTGCCGTCAAAACGGCGGCAAAGTGATTTTCGATAACAACTATCGTCCACGTCTGTGGGCAGACAAATCCAGCGCGCAACAGGCTTACGCTGAGATGCTGCGTCATACCGACATCGCCTTCCTGACGCTGGATGACGAGCACCTGCTATGGGGCGAACAGCCGCTGGACGCGGTGATTGCGCGCACGCGTGAAGCGGGCGTGCAGGAGATCGCCATCAAACGCGGTGCCGATTCCTGTTTAGTGGCAATTGCCGATGAGCCGCTGCGTGAAGTGCCCGCCATCAAGCTGGCTAAAGAGAAGGTGATCGATACCACTGCCGCAGGCGACTCTTTCAGCGCAGGTTATCTGGCCGTGCGTTTAGCCGGAGGAAGTGCGGAGGATGCAGCGGCACGCGGTCATCTCACCGCCAGCACGGTGATCCAGCATCGCGGGGCAATTATCCCTTTAAGCGCCATGCCGCAATAGTCTTGATAACAGCACTTCCCAGCGGCGCTATTTCAGGCAAAAAGTCTGACGCCGCTGGAAGCCAGCTGACGCGATGAGATGCGCCACCCGATCGCTTTGTCGTTGTTGATTTGATAATCACGACTTACACAATGCGCAGGATAATTTGCCTTAAATCCCGACATTACACCGCTAATTTTGACTAACCTCGCCAGCCATCCATCTTTGACTCACATTCGCCCGCGCCAGTTTAGCAACCCTTACCATATCAATTTAAATTCAATGTATTACGGAAAGAAATCGAGCCGCCAGGCATAGTCCGAAACTGCAGAAATGGTGGGTTTTCGGCTGGACGGCGGCGTGAAAACAGACCATGTTTTAATCAATAACAGCAGGACGCTGTTAATCCGGCCGCGAACAAAATAATCACAACACGACTCGCTCAGGACTGATTTATGCACACAGAAATCATTAATATCTGGCCACACGGTGATGCGCCAGGCGCGAGTGATTCACGCGCTCAACCGCAAATCGTCGATCTCGCCAAAGAGTACGAACCTTATGACCGCGCCGCAACTGGCGTGCGTTGCCCTGAAATGGCCATCTGGCACCCGGAAACCTCCAATGGCATCACGCTGTTGGTGGCGCCCGGCGGCGGCTATCAGCGGGTGCTGATTGACCGTGAAGGCAGTGCGCTCGCTACCTTCTTCACGTCGATGGGTTATACGCTGGCGGTGATGACCTATCGGTTGCCGTACGATGGCCATCACGAAGGTCCCGATGCCCCGCTGGCCGATGCACAACGTGCGGTACGCGTGCTGCGCGATCGTGCACAGCGCGGCATGAACGGTAAATACATTGTGATGATGGGCTTCTCAGCAGGTGGGCACGTGGCGGCCAGTCTGGGCACGCGCTTTGCTGAGAAAGTTTATCCGGTGCAGGATCAGGCCGATAGCTTCTCGCCGCGTCCGGATGCGATGGTGCTGCTCTATCCAGTGATCAGCATGCGCGACGGTCTGACACACGAAAGCTCGCGCACCCGCCTGCTCGGCGCGTGGCCGGATCAAAAGTTGATTGATGCCTACTCGATGGAAACGCGCGTGCATGCGCAGACACCACCCACGCTGTTGATTCACGCGTCTGATGATGAAGCGGTTTCGGTGAACAACAGCATGGTGTTTTTCAGCGCCCTGCGGGAACACAAGGTGCCGGTGGAAATTCACTTTTATCAGAAAGGCGGTCATGGATTTGGTATTCGCGGTGTCGCCGATCTGCCACTCGCCAGTTGGCCGATGCTGGTCACCGAATGGCTACGCGCCAAATGATCCTCTTCATACTTTGAACCGCAGCGGCGTTGGCTGCGTGGATGCGCCCCAGTCACTTACTGACGTAAGCTCTTGGGGACTTATCCTCTTGCCGCCTTGCTGCAACTCAAATTATTTTGGAGATTTCATGTGCCATGTGCCATGTGCCATGAATCATAAGACTTGATACCAGGGCCATGAACCATAAGCCCTGTGTCATGACGACGGTTGGGCCGGGTCAGTGGCGCTCGCGCTGCCGTTGCTTTCTGGTTTGGCTTCATCTGAGGCAGCCGGTGCAGCAGGCGCGTCCGGCACCTTCATCACTTTATCCCAGCCGTCCTGGAGCATCTTCACGTTGGTTTCAGCTTCACCCTGCGGTTGAATCAGCACCATGGTCAGTTCCTGCGTCAGCTGCTGGCGCAATTCCTGATTCAGCTGGTCACGCGTCAAGCCACTGAGAAACGCCTGACGCAGTTTTTGATACTGCTCAGGTGCGATATCCACCACCGCATTCTGCTGCGAGCGCAAACGCTGCCCCATCAAAATATCGGTGTCAGTGCGCGCATAAGTGGCGAACAGCTTGTTCAGCTCCAGAAGCTTCTGCGCCATCAGCGCATCAAACTCATCCTGCGGTAACCCTTTATCACGCACTACCGCCAGCTCTTTCGCTACCTGGTTCATGTTCTGCGGCAGCGAAGCGTTTGGGCTGTCCATGTTGATGGAACACTGCGCACGCTGATAAAGCACGCGGCAATCAAAGCCCACCTGTACGCTCTGCGCTTTGCTGTCTGCCAGCGCACGCTGCACATGCCAGAACAGCGCTTCACGCGCCAAATCACTCTGCCAATAGTGCTGCAAGTTCTGCGAGTCGCGAATCGGCTGCCACGGCGTATCCCACACCAGCGACAGGCGATCCTGATTCATCCCGCCATTCACCAGGTTGACGGGCTGATGCGGCAGAGGAGAGAGCGTCGGCAGCGCTGCCGGCGCCACGCGTTTACCCTTCAGCGCGGAGAAGGTTTTGTTAATTTGTTCTGCCATGCTGCGGCTATCAACGTTGCCCACCACATACAGGGTCATGCCATCCGGCGTGTACCACTGCTGATAGAAGCTGTTGAGCTGGGCAATATCCACCGGCGCGCGCGGCTGCTCGCCCGGATCGTGCGCCAGCATCGCTGAACCCTTCAGGCGATAGCGCCACCACACATCCTGGGTATTTGGCGGCCAGGTAGCAATCGGATCGGTCGCGGTCAGCGCGGTCGAAACCACCTGCTCATTAATGGTCATTTTCCCTGCGGTCGCCGCCAGCCAGTTCAGCGCTTCTTTCAGCAGCTCTGGGCGATTGTTGGGCAAGCTCAGGTTGTATTGAGTGTAATCGTATGACGAAATCGCAGGCGGCAGCGGGCGTTGCGGATCCATGGCTTGCTGCCACAGTGCACGCTGCTGGTTGGTGTCCAGCGCGGTGTTATGCACCATGGCCAGACGCGGTATCAGATGGCTGAAACCGGTTTGCTGAGCGCTCTCCACCAGCGAACCGGTGTTAACAATCAGACGTAATTCAATACGATCGCTTGGACGTTGTGGCGTGGTCAGCAACTGCCAGCTAAAACCATTGTCCAGTTTGCCTTCCTGCCACGCGGGATCGGGCTGGAGTGTCTCGGCGTGCGCGCCAAAGCCGGATGCCGCAAGGATCAATCCGCCAACCAAAAGCCGAATTCTGGTGCCCTGCATGTGAACCCCTACATAAACAGATCAACGCTCGTTATCGCGACATGTGCGGTCACATCTTTGGTGACCGACGCGGCCCATAGCCGCCACGTTTATTGAAGAACAGACTCTTTGACCACAGGAAGGTCAGGATGTCGCGCAACGAGGTAAAAAATCGGGAAAAAAATCAATGGGGTTTATTATGCAAATGCCCGCTGTCAGGGCAAGCGACAGCGGGCATTTCTCGGGAAATTAACGCAAATAGACGATCAGACGCTGGTTTGTGAGGCGTTATTGACCTTTTTCGCTGAAGAAAGCGTCGCTTTCATCTGCTTCTCATCCAGCTGGCCAACCCACTTGGCCACCACCACCGTCGCCACGCCATTACCCACCAGGTTGGTCAATGCACGCGCTTCGGACATAAAGCGGTCGATACCCAGAATCAGCGCCAGACCCGCTACCGGTAAATGTCCCACCGCAGACAACGTCGCCGCCAGCACGATAAAGCCACTGCCGGTTACGCCCGCTGCGCCTTTTGAGGAGAGCAGCAGCACCACTAATAGCGTGATCTGGTGGAAGATGTCCATGTGCGCATTGGTGGCCTGTGCGATAAACACCGCCGCCATGGTCAAATAAATCGAGGTGCCATCCAGGTTGAAGGAGTAGCCGGTTGGAATAACGAGACCCACCACTGATTTCTTACAACCCAACTTCTCCATCTTATCCAGCATGCGCGGCAGCGCAGATTCAGATGAAGAGGTGCCCAGCACGATCAGCAGTTCTTCTTTGATATAGGCAACGAACTTGAAGATGTTGAAGCCAGCCCAGCGTGCAATCAAACCTAACACCACCACCACAAACAGCACACAGGTGATGTAGAAGCAGATGATCAGCTGACCGAGCTGCACCAGTGAGCCTACGCCGTATTTACCGATGGTAAACGCCATGGCACCGAAGGCACCGATCGGCGCGAGGCGCATAATCATATTAATGACGCCGAAGATCACTTTCGAGAAGCTCTCAATGACGTTGAACATCACGGTACCGGCGTTACCCAAACGATGCAGGGCAAAACCAAACAGAATAGCGAACAGCAGGACCTGCAGGATATTGCCGCTGGCAAAGGCACCAATCACGCTACCCGGGATAATATCGAGCAAGAAGGCTACAACACCCTGTTCTTGCGCTTGCTGAGCGTAAACCGCCACGGCTTTGGCATCCAGCGTGGCAGGGTCGACGTTCATGCCCGCCCCCGGCTGCACCACGTTAACCACGACCAGGCCAATAATCAGCGCGATGGTGCTGACAATCTCAAAATAGAGCAGCGCGACGGCGCCGGTACGACCTACTGCTTTCATGCTCTCCATGCCGGCAATACCGGTCACCACCGTACAGAAAATCACGGGGGCGATGATCATCTTGATCAGCTTAACGAAACCATCGCCGAGCGGCTTCATTTGCGCGCCTAACTCAGGATAGTAGTGGCCTAACAGGACGCCGATGCCGATGGCAACCAGCACCTGGAAGTAGAGGCTTTTGAACAGTTTCATAACAGGTGTCCAGGTATAGACGGAATTCACCGCCGTTATTATGGAGAACGCATGCGGCAAGCCGCCTGGAAGCGAAAAACCTTACCGATTGCGGGAAAATAACACTCCGATAACAGGATTAATATACCCTTACATTCCTTACAAAAGTTACAAAACTCTAACTATGAACTGAAACGCTTCAGCAAAGCGCTTCAGTTCAATTTCGCGAGGAAAATCAATAAACAAGGTGATTATACAGGATGTGATGAGCTGTCAAGCCAGCGTTGATTGAAGGTGTTCAGAGGCAGCGCTTCAGAATATAAGTACCCTTGCCCTATGGTAATTCCGCGCGCCAGCAGCCAGTCGCGCTGCTCAGCTGTCTCAACGCCTTCCGCGATAACATCGAGATCGATGATGTCGGCAATCGCCGCCACAATGCGCACCATGGTGTCATCATCGGGCAGCGCGGCGACAAAGCTGCGGTCCATTTTCAGCTTATTGACCGGCAGCGCTTTGAACTGGTGCAGATAGTTGAGGTTGGAGTAACCCATGCCAAAATCATCCAGCGCTACGGCCACGCCGGTTTGCTGCAGTGAACGCAGCAGCGTAATCGCTTGTTCGGCATCACCAATCTGCGCGGTTTCGGTAATCTCCAGCACGAAATTGCCGGGGGCAATACGATGGCGCTCCAGCAGGCCCTGCAGATGACTGACCATGCTGGCATCGCGTAACTGCACTGCAGAGATGTTGACGCTCAGCGGGATATTAATCCCCTGCTTCTGCCAGGCGGCGAGAATACGGCAGGACTCCTCGAACACCCAACGTCCAATCGCCGAAATGACACCAATCTCTTCGGCGCTGGCGATAAACTCTTCCGACAATCCATAGCTGCCGTCCGGCATACGCATGCGCAATAGCGCTTCCGCGCCCGCCAGCTCACCGGTTTGCATATTGATTTGCGGCTGCAGGTACAGCGCAAACTGGCCATCCTGCAACCCCTGCAGGATATCGTGTTCCTGCGTCAGGCGTTTTTGTGCCCGCTCGGTCAAAGCCGGGTCAAAGAACAGAATCTGGTTTTTACCCTGATGTCGCGCCGACATCATTGCCGAAGTCGCGCGATCCAACTGTTCGCTGGCGCTGACAACGCTGTCATCATGCAGCGCCAGGCCAATACTGGCGTTTGGACGCAGCTGAAGTTGATGCAGGTTCACCGGCTGGTTGATACGAATCATCAAGTTTCGCGCCAGGCGCATGGCGCGAAACGGGTTGTGCGCGCGCTTCATCAGCAGCGCGAAATCGCTCGGCCCGGTTTGTGCCAGTAACGTGTGATCGTCAACGGTGCTGCGAATTTTCTCCACCAGCGTCAGCATCAGCGTATCGCGCTGCTCATCACTCAGTACACCATTGGCTTCCTGCAGTGTTTCGATACGGATCACCATCAATCCCCATGGCTGACGGCTATGGCGATGGCTGGCGTGCTGATCCAGCAACGCGAGGAACAGGGCGCGGTTAGGCAGATCGGTGACAGCAAAATGGGTGGTCATGCGACTCATTTCATCATGAATCGACTCCAGCACCTGCTGATTGCGGTTGTAGCTGCGGATCAGCATGCCGATTTCATCGTCGCGATGATTATGCGGCAGGTCGAGCTTGTGCGTGAGAATGGCCTGCGGTGGCAACTCCTGCAAATCACGCGACAAACTTCTCAAAGGATGGACGATCAGGCGATTGATACACCAGCTAATCGACACCGAAAGTATCAGCGCCAGCAGCAAATAGGTGGTGATCATGGTGGAGAGCGTGCTGAGCAGGAACTGGTATACCCGCGAAGAGTCGGCCTGCAGCACCAAATAGGCGATAGGCTTCGGCAGTCCAGTACGCTCTACCGAATAAAGCGGCAGCGTGATTTGCACCGGCAGTTCAAACAGACGTGCCACGAAGCGCGGTACCGGTTTTTCCGGCACAAAATCGGCGTGCAGCGCCTGAAACGCATTCGGCAATACCACATCGGCGCGCGACAGAATGCCCGCCGGTTTCAGCGTATTCAGGATGCGTTCGGCTTGCGGAATATCCCCTTTCAGCACTGCTTCCGACAGCGGCTGGCGCACCGTATGGGCGATATTTTCCATCTGCTGGGCGTAATCGATTCTGCGCTGCTGCACAAAGTGGAATAACTGGATGACGATAAAGATGCTGATGGTCACCATCGCCACGGCGGACACCGTTGCCATCTGTTTTATCGTTAACGAGCGACTGACGCGCAACAAAACCCTCTCCCGACCACTTAAATCGACTATTTAGATGAAATGCGCAGCGAGTATATCCCAGGTCAGCGTTGATTTGCGCCGGGATAAAGTCGAAAAGAGGCGGGAAACACGAGATAAATCGGTGATTAGGAATTGTGCACCGAATTTGGCGGTGCAACCTGCTGCACCGCCATCGAGAGATTATTGCGGATAGGGCACCCAATCGCCGCCGTTCAGGCGAATCCAGGGTTTGCCCTGATACATCATCACCACCGCATTATCGTTCTCAGACACCACCGGTGATTGCGGCAAATTATCCGCCAACACCGACATATTGACGTTCGGCGCATTAAACACCTGACCATCCACCACGCGGGAAATGATTTCGGAAATCGCCAGCAGGCTGGTTGGCGTATCAATACTTAACGGCTGTCCCTGATGCGGCGCTTTCATGCCAACAAACTTAATGCCCACCGGCACATGCGTAATGCTCGGGCTGGGAATATCACGCAGACCGGACATCTGCATTTTATCGCCCTGCAGCGCCGCACCGTGCTCCGGCACCACCAGCACCATCACGCGGCGACCTGATTTCTCTAGATTGGTCAGGAACGTATCCAGTTGATCAAACAGCACTTTGGCGCGCGGCTGCCAGTCAGCGGTGCGCGTGCTGCCGAGTTCGCGCGTGCCGTCATGCAACGGAATCAGGTTATAGAAGGTGGCACTGCGCGCATCGCTGCTTTTGGTGCGATCGTCGAGCCAGCGCTGCATCAATTGCCCATCATTGAACACCGGCGAACCATCAAACGAGGTCAATTCCGGTGCAATACCCGCTTGTGACATCAGCGGTGCCTGCAGATTGCCCTCTTCACGCAGCTCTTTGAGATAGTTACCAAACACACCGGTATGATCCATCATTAGTTCCTGCTTAAAGCCCAGCTTCGCCAGGTTATCAAACAGATAGCAACGCTGATCGGTGGCCTTATACAGATTGGAGTGTGAAGTCTGGCCGCAGCTGGCACGCAGCAAACGAATCCCTGCGGGTCCGCTGTAACCGGTGGCAGAGTTGTAATTGTTCAGCAGGATATCGAAGTGCTTCCACAATGGATGGTCGCGCAACTGTGCCACATCCATGTCCGACCATGACAGCGAACAGATGTTGATCACTAAAATATCAAACGGCTGCGAATCTGCGGGCAGCGCATCCGGGAAATGGGTGGCACGCTGACGCTCACTGTCGTAGAAGCGGTTGAGCCAGGAGGTCAGATTGGCACTGGTCGGGGGTGCAGACTGGTCCAGGCCATCCGGCGCTTTGGTCGCGGCTGGTGGGTTATTCAATGCGACTTCCGGTGTCGCCGCTTTGGTCGGCAGCAGATTCATCGCCGGTCCGGCAATGGTCAGCACGTTAAGCCAGATCAGCATCAGCGAAACCAGCACCGTGACGCGGATCCACTGCGCCACGAACATATAGATCACCAGCAGCACGAAGCCTGCGCCAATCATTTGCCAGTTGATAAAGCGTTCCAGCAGGTCAAGCAGGTAAGCAGAAGAGAAGCCCGCGACCTGGCTGCCCTGACTCATGATCGATTCCAGTCCCGGCAGCCAGGTGTCATGCCAGAACAGCGCAAAGCCAATCGGCAGTGACACCCAGTGACGCACACGATGCAGACGGCGTGAAGGCAGCGGGAACAGCAGCCAGGCCAGGAACACCAGATTGCTCAGCGCATGAAAATTCAGGTAGCCATACCACAACAGACCAAATTTGATCAGGAAGTAGAAGTTCCAGCCGCCGAGGCCGCGCCACCACGAACCGTGCAGCGTCGAAGGTTTGTTATCACTCATTACGGTTTAGTATCCGTTTTATTCGGTTTGCGTTGCCACTGCCCTTCCGACTTCAGCGCGCGTGGTGGCAGCAGACGCATCAGCAGGCTGGTGCTGCTGCGCGGTAACCAGCGCACAAACAACGATTTCAGGAACAGTAAAATTAATAACAGCAGGATCGCCACCTGCACCCAATCCATCAGTGTCATCAGCGGCGATCTCCATCGAGATTGAGAATAATAGGCTGCGGGGTTTGCGCCCCACGCATATCCGAAGCGGACACCTTATTCGTCCGCGGGGCCTCAATCGGCGCCATCGGCACTTCACGCTGCGCCACGGGTGTCAGTTGGCGAATCTTGTGCACTTCCGACAAAATCTGATTGTCCTCGAACCACACCACGCGATTACTGAACAACTCATCGTGCGGCAGTGAGAAAATCGATTTCAACGCGATATCCAAATCGTTGAAGCGGCAGGATGACAGAAACAGATAGATGCGATCGTTAATCAGCGTCACCAAATCACCAAAACGACGCGGTTTACACAGCGTCAGAATCTGCTCGGGTTTCAGCTGCGGCACCGGGCGCAATGCCACCATCAGCCCCTTGTCGTTTTCTGGCAGCAGCGTATTGCTCATCAACTGCTGTACCGCCGCGCAGAACGGCTCCAGCTGCAAATACCCTTTTTGCTGCAGCGGCTGTAATGCCTGCATCAGCGCGGGCAAGTTGGCCGGAACATGACGCGTAAACTGCTGGCCCTGAATCCCTTCCAGCGTGGTGAGAAAGCGTGACAGCGTTTGTGCACCGGGCACGATGGCATTGACGCCACACGCCAGCAATAACCGCTCATCGCTATACCTAAGACTGGTACTAATTTCGCGCACCACAATCTTTAATGCGTTACCGCGTGAGCGGCGCAAGCTATGGACCATTTTTGCCAGGGCATTGATATCCTGGTTATGGGCCAGGCTAAAAATGACCGTGGCAGCGTTGGCCTGCTGGGCACGCGAGAATACGCTCTCATTGTCGCTAAACAGTTGCCACTGGCTGGAGAGCGGCGGCGCACCTTCCAGCACCCCTTCCTGTGCCAGAAACTGATTTTCATCATTGAGGCTAAGCGGCGTAGTTTGTTCCACTTCATTAATGGCAATGAATTGATTCTCATTACAACTCAATCGAATTGCACGGTCAGCCAGTAATTTGTCTGCTGAGTACCACCAGTTAATTCGATATTGCCAGCTATCCTGTTGAAATTCTAAATGTGCGACACCATCAAGTTGGCGAAAATAACGCTGTAGATGGTTACGCAGATGAATAATTGAAGCACCTGAGGTGATCAGTAGCAGCGTGATTTGTTTTTTAATGAGCAACCGCCGCATACGTTTCACCCACAGCGTGAGTTCATCCTCGGATAATTTACTCCATAGTGCAGCGTTGCTGTAAAACAGCACTAAACCACTGCGGCTATTCAGTACGCGAGCAAAATCATTCTCCAGATGTTGCAGGCTGGTTTTATTGGCCGGCAGCGAGAATAAAGGAATGCGCGCCGGGCCCGTCAGCGGGTCCGGCGTAAGTAAAGACTGAGGCTTCTCATCAGAACTGACCAGGGTTGCCGCCTGTTGATGGCTCACTACCTGACGCAGCAGTACCCGCGCATCTTCCTGACGCTGACTGGTAATCCAATAAAACCCCGGATTTTGCAGGGTGACTAATTCCTGCTGAACTTGTTGTAGGCCAAGCGCATAGCGATTTTTCATATTTGTTTCGCGATCAGAACAATCCAGGCTAGTTTAATATAGACGGCGACGATTGGAACTGCTGAAATAAATAAAACCTGCGCTATCTCAAATCATATCGATTTTGGCATGGTGCCCGCTTTTCTCCGGGTTTAGACTTTACAAAAAATAGAACCACAATTCATCCGTTGTTGTTTTTGGTGGCAAAAGTAATGAAAACAGAGAATGCCTTTTCGCTGATCGCGTCAACCACTGAAGATCAGGATGACATTAATACCCTGAGCGAAGCCTTTTCCCTTAAGGCATTTCGTTACATTGATATTGCCCGTGAAGAGCGACTGAATAGTCTGCTGACGCGCTGGCCGCTGCTGCGTGAATTATCCGCCGATCAGGAGCCTGAACGCTAATGCCGGTTATTGCCTTACAAGGTTTGCGCGGCGGCTGCGGCGCAACATCACTCAGTGCGGCACTTGGCTGGGCGCTCAATGCCCTACAGGAGTCGGTGCTGGTCATCGACTTTTCTGCTTCAAATCAACTGGCTGCCCATTTTAACTTGCCGCTCAATCGCACTCAGGGCTGGGTTCCTGCGCTGCTGGAACAGCAGCCGTGGCAGCAGTGCGCTCAGCGCTATCAGACCGGTTTGGATTTCCTGCCTTTCGGAGCCTTAACCTCTCAGCAGGTCTTAAGTCTGCAAAACGCCGACGAACAGCTTGCTACGCCATTGCTGAACGCACTCCCGGCCCTGAAATCGCAGTATCGCTGGGTGATCCTCGACCTTCCGGCGGATCTGCTGCCATGGCAACGATCCTTCGCCATCCACGCCGATCGCCTGTTGCAGGTGCTATCGCTGGATGCCAACTGCCAGCTGCGTTTGCATCATCCGCGTTTTTTGCCGCATACGCTGTTTCTGATCAATCAATTTAACGCCAACAGCCAGCTGCAACAGGATCTGCATCAGCTGTGGCTGCGGACATTGAAGAATCTGATACCGCAGGTGATTCACCGCGACGAAGCGCTGGCGGAAGCCTTGATGATGAAACAACCGGTGGGCGAATATCGTCCTCATGCGCTGGCGAGCGAAGAAATCAATACGCTGGCGAACTGGCTATTATTGAACGTTGCAGGCGGTGTGGCGTGAATCCATTGCGCTGGCTACTGCTACCGCAGGCCTGGCAGGCGCTGCAAAGCCGCGCCCGCGTGGCTCGCCAGCACGGCGCGGGCCGCCTAACCGTTATGCTGCACCTGCTGTGGTGCGTGCTGGCCTGGTCGCTGCTGCGGCTGGAAACCCCCGGCTGGCAGCGCATACTGCAACAGCGTCAGCGCTACTTCCCGCATATCTCGCCATTGCGCCCGCGCCCATTAGACGTCCTGCGTTACGCCATGCAGAGCCTGTGGCTGATGCTGGTGTTACCGCTCGACAACAGCGCACGCAGCGAACGTAAACGGTTTAACGCCTTTGGTCCGCTGTTCCGCTGGCGTCAGCAGTTTTATCAATGGCTGGGATCGCTGCCCGCGCGCATGGCTAAAAGCGGCATTCACTTGCGCACCGAACAGCAGCTGCAGAAGCTGCCGCCACGAGTGCGCCAGTTGCTGTTTATCGTCGCGGCAATTGTCGCCAGCCTGCTGGCGCTGTTGTGTATTTCACAGCCGTTTGGCATCACCACGCAATTTGTCTTCGTGCTACTGCTGTGGGGCCTGGCGATGATGGTGCGTCGCGTGCCGGGTCGCCTCTCCACCATCATGCTGATTGTGCTGTCACTCACCATCTCTTGTCGCTACCTGTGGTGGCGCTACACCGAAACGCTGAACTGGGACGATCCGCTCAGTCTGACGTTCGGCCTGCTGCTGATTGGCGCGGAAACCTACTCCTGGACAGTACTGGTGCTGGGCTACTTCCAGACGCTGTGGCCACTCAATCGCCAGCCAGTCTCCATGCCGCCGGAGATCACCTCCTGGCCGAGCGTTGATATTCTGGTGCCAACCTACAATGAATCGCTGAGCGTGGTGAAACCCACCATCTACGCTGCGATGGGCATTGACTGGCCGCAGGACAAGCTCAACATCTATCTTCTGGATGATGGTACGCGCGAGGAGTTTCGCGAGTTTGCCGCCAGCGTCGGGGTAAATTACGTGGTGCGCCCCAGCCACGAGCACGCCAAAGCGGGCAACATCAACCATGCCTTGAAAGTGGCGTGTCGCAGTGATTATGTGGCGATTTTTGACTGTGACCACGTGCCGACACGCTCCTTCCTGCAAATGACCATGGGCTGGTTCCTGAAGGACCACCGCCTGGCGATGCTGCAAACGCCGCACCACTTCTTTTCGCCCGATCCGTTCGAGCGCAACCTCGGTCGCTTCCGTCAGACGCCAAACGAAGGCTCGCTGTTCTACGGTCTGGTGCAGGACGGTAACGATACCTGGGATGCGGCATTCTTCTGCGGCTCTTGCGCCGTATTGCGCCGCACCGCGCTGGATGAGATTGGCGGCATAGCGGTGGAAACCGTGACCGAAGATGCGCACACCTCGCTGCGTCTGCATCGTCAGGGTTACACCTCCGCTTATATCCGTATCCCACAGGCGGCAGGTCTCGCCACCGAGAGCTTGTCGGCGCACATCGGCCAGCGTATTCGCTGGGCACGCGGCATGGTGCAGATTTTCCGTCTCGATAACCCGTTGATGGGCAAAGGCTTAAAGTTGGTGCAGCGGCTGTGTTATGCCAACGCCATGCTGCACTTCCTCGCCGGGATTCCGCGCCTGATCTTCCTGCTGGCACCGCTGGCGTTTCTGCTATGCCACGCCTACATCATCTACGCGCCCGCGCTGGCGATTGCCATCTACGTGCTGCCGCACATGGTGCACACCAGCCTGACCAACTCACGCATCCAGGGACGCTGGCGTCACTCGTTCTGGAGCGAAGTGTATGAAACCGTGCTGGCGTGGTATATCGCTCGACCGACGACGGTCGCGCTGTTCAACCCGCACAAAGGCAAGTTCAACGTCACCGCTAAAGGTGGTCTGGTTGAAGAGCGTCACCTCGATTGGGTGATCACCAAGCCCTACATGATGCTGGTGCTGTTGAATATCGCGGGCATCGGCATGGCGTTCTGGCGCATGGCTTACGGCCCAGCCAACGAGATGCTCACCATCTGGGTCAGCCTGGTGTGGGTGGTGTACAACATGATTATTCTCGGCGGTGCCGTGGCGGTTTCGGTGGAAGCGCGCCAGATTCGTGAAGCACACCGCGTTGAGATCGCCATGCCCGCCGCCATCGCACGTGAAGATGGCCATATGGTGCCGTGCACCCTGCGCGACTATTCAGATGGCGGGGTTGGGGTCGAACTGCGTGAAGCCGATGCGTTAAAAGAGGATGAGCCGGTGTGGCTGCTGCTGCGCCGTGGCCAGCAGGAGTTCAGCTTCCCGTGCCAGGTACAGCGCGTGTTTGGCAGACGCGCGGGTATTCGCCTGCATCAACTCTCCACCCGCCAGCATATTGAATTTATCCAGTGTACCTTCGCCCGCGCCGACACCTGGGCGCTGTGGCAGGACGGCTTCCCGGAAGATAAACCGGTGCAGAGTCTGGCCGATATTATGGTGCTGGGTTTCAAAGGTTACCTGCGTCTGGCGGAGTATGGTCCTGCCCCGCTGCGCCGTATGTTCCGTGCACTGACTTCCCTGGTGAGCTGGCTGGCAACACTGCTGCCGCAGGGCATTAGCCGCGTACCTGCGGCAATCAAAACCGATTTTTCATAAGTTGATGATATGACCATGACGAGAAAACTGAGCTGGTTTACTGCCCTGCTGCTGGGCACTGCAACGCTGGCACAGGCCGCACCGCAGCCTTCTGCCCCTGAAGCACCGCGCGCCAGCGCACAGATACCGCTGCCGGTCGTCAGCCAGCCGCTGGATGCCAATGCCCCGCTGCGCGACAGCCAGCTGCTGTTTAATCAGGTCGCGCCACCGCCAGGCAGCATGACGCTGCGCGGCACCGAGCCCACCAGCCAGATCGAGTTCGGCGTGCGCAGTGATGAAGTGGTGACACGCGCCTTGCTGACGCTCAGCTATCGTCCTTCACCGGCGCTGATTCCGACGCTGTCGCAACTCAAGGTCTATCTCAACGACGAACTGGTGGGACTGGTCACCGTCACTGCCGATCAGCTAGGCAAAGAGAATCAAACTCAGTTGCCGATCGATCCGCGCTTTATCGGTGACTTTAACCGCGTGCGCCTCGAACTGGTGGGCCATTACGCCAACGTGTGTGAAAACCCGGCCAACAGCACCATCTGGATGGATATCGGCAAAGAGAGCAAGCTCGACCTGACGCTGCAAAAACTGCCGCTGAAGAACGACCTGTCGCACTTCCCGGAACCGTTCTTTGACGCGCGTGACAGCCGGCCGCTACAACTGCCGATGGTGTTCAGCAACCAGCCCAACCTGGTGCAGCAGCGCGCGGCGGGTATTCTGGCATCCTGGTTCGGCAGCAAAGCGCAGTGGCGCGGTCAATCCTTCCCGGTGCTGTTTAACCAGTTACCGAAAGAGCAGCATGCGGTGGTGTTCGCCACCAACGACCATCGCCCGGACTTCCTGAAAGATCTGCCACCGGTGGAGAAACCGACCGTTGAAATGGTCAGCCAGCCGGACAATCCGTACGAGAAAATGCTACTGATTTTGGGTCGTGATGACAAAGACCTGCTGACCGCCGTCGAAGGTATTGCGCAAGGCGAACTGCTGCTGCGCGGCGATACCTCAACCATCGACAGCGTGAAAATGCTGGCACCGCGTCAGGCCTATGATGCGCCAAACTGGGTGCGCACCGATCGCCGCACCACGTTTGCCGAGCTGACGCAGTATCAGAACCAGCTGCAGGCCGATGGCTTGCAGCCGAACCCGATCAGTCTGACGCTGAACCTGCCGCCGGACCTGTTCCTGGTGCGCGCACGCGGCATCGACATGGATCTGATTTACCGCTATACCTCGCCGATCCAGCAAGATGGCTCGCGCCTGGCGGTGCATCTGAACAATCAGTTCATGCAGGATTACCCGCTGACGCCGAAAGATACGGCAGGACAGCAGATCATGCGCATTCCGCTGATGCAAGGCCTGCAGGACAGCAACCGCCAGTTGACCATCCCGGCGTTGCGTCTCGGCGTCGTCAACCAGTTGCGCTTCAACTTTGATTACGCCAACACCTTTATCGGTGGCACCGCTGACGGTCGCTGCGAAACCGTCACCGCCGTCGGTCATCACGTGGTGATCGATGACAACTCCAGCATCGATTTCTCCGGCTATCGCCACTACATCGAGATGCCGTCGCTGGGTGCGTACGCCAACGCCGGTTTCCCTTACAGCCGCTATGCCGATCTGGCGCAGACGCTGGTGTTAGTGCAACCAAAACCTGCTAATGGTGAAGTCAGCACCATGCTGAACGCGCTGGGCGCCATCGGTGCCCAGACCGGCTATCCGGCGCTGCGCGTGCAGATGAGTGATGACTGGAACCAGGCGAAAGATAAAGACGCCGATCTGCTGATGATCGGCGGTATTCCGCAGGATCTGCAGGATGACAAGAAGATCAACCTGCTGGCGGATGCGGCGCGTAGCTGGATCAACATGCCATCACGCCCGATCACCGCGCAGAACGTACCGGTGTCCGCCAGCGATCGTGCGGTAGAGAGCCAGACCGGTATCAGCTCACGCGGCCCGATGGGCGCCATCGTCGGCTTCCAGTCGCCGTTTAACGATCAGCGCAGCGTGGTTGCGCTGCTGGCTGACAGCCCGCGCGGTTGGGATCTGCTGAATAATGCCCTGCTCGACAGCGGCAAGCGCGCCGCCGTGTTCGGTTCTGCCACCGTGGTACGAGAATCGGGCGTCACCAGTGTGCGCGTCGGCGATACCTATTTCGTCGGCCATCTGCCGTGGTGGGAGCGCCTGTGGAATCTGCTGGCAACGCATCCGGTGTGGCTGGCGATTTGTGCCGTGGTAGTGGTGATACTTTTTGCGCTGATGGCATGGCGCCTGATGCGTATGGTGAGCCGTCGCCGCTTGGCCGAGCTGGAAGACGATGAATAAACTGCCACTCGGGCTGCTGATTGCCAGTATCCTGGCGGGCTCCGGCATCGCAGCTGAGGGTCCGCAGGTATCGCCGGTGGCCTGGCTGCTGATGCAGATTCGCACCGGTGAATCCACCAACAAGTATGATCTGGTGCAGCAGTCGCTTTATCGCCTGGAAAAAATCGATCCTGATAATCCGCAGGTGCTGGCGGCGCAAATTCGCATGGCGTTGCGTCAGGGCGATCAGGCCAAAGCGCAGATGCTGCTGGACGAACTGAAGAAGGTCGCGCCCAATGACGTGGCGACGCGTGAATCGGAAACCGGCCTGCGTCTGATGAGCGCTGAAGGGCGCCAGCAACTCCAGCAGGCGCGTTTGCTGGCCACCGCAGGTCGCGTTGAAGAAGCCAAAGCGGCCTGGGATGCCTTGTTCCACGGCGTGTTCCCGGATGTGAATACTGAACTGGAATACTGGCGACTGGTGGCACGTTTACCCGGTCAGCAGCCCAGCGCTTATCGCCAGTTACAAGCGCTGGAAGCACGCTATCCCGGCAATATCGGGGTTGAACTGCAACTGGCGCGCATGGCGTTTGATAACAATCAGCCGGGCGAGGCGCTGGTGCAACTGCGTCGTCTGGCCAATCGTGACGGCGGGCGCGATGCCGCCTCCGAACTCTGGCTGCAGCAGATTCAAAATCAGCCAGTGTCAGATGGCACGGTAGCGAGCCTCAAGCAGTATCTGCAGGTATTTACTTCCGGCGATGCGCAACAGCGCGGCGAGGAAGAACTGGCCCGACAGCAGAAGCTGCTGGCCGATCCTGCTTATCGTCAACGCATGCGAGGGCTGGCGCTGGTGGATGCTGGTGGAGGCGCAGGTGCCATTGCGGCGCTGAGTGCCGCGCTAAAAGCCAACCCGAATGATGCCGAATTGATGGGCGCGATGGGTCAGGCGCAGGCGCGTGCCAACAACCGTGCAGCGGCGATCAGCTGGCTGCAGAAAGCGATTCAGGCCGGACAGGCCAGCACCCAGATTGGCAAGTGGCAATCATTGTTGCAAACCAACCGCTACTGGCTGGCGATCAACAACGGTGACGACGCGCTGAAAAAAGGCGATGTGGCCAGTGCGGAACGCCAGTATCGCAACGCACAGGCCATCGATAACCGTGACAGCTGGGCGCTGATTGGCCTCGGCGATGTCGCCCAGGCACGGAAAAATGACGCGCAGTCTGAGCAATACTGGCAGCAGGCGCTGCGCCTCGATCGCAGCAATACCACCGCCGTCCGGCGACTGGCCGCGCTGTATCAGCAGCAGTCACCTGCTCGCGCGATGGCGTTTATCAATGCCCTGCCCGCCGCGCAACAGCGGTCACTGGCGGAGACGCTGCGTTCACTGCGCAGCGACAGCCTGCGAGCAGAAGCCGATGCGCTGGCGCAGCAAGGTCAATGGCATCAGGCGGTGGTGAAATATCGCCAGGCCGCGCAGGACAATCCCAACGATATCTGGCTCTCGTATCGTTTAGCCGGTGCGCTACGCAGCAGCGGTGAAGAAGCACAAGGCGCTCAGGTGATGGACGCCATGGTGCGCCAACACGCGCAGGAACCCGCCGCGCTCTACGCCTGGGCGCTGTGGCTCTCATCCGGCGATCAGGATGATGCGGCGCTGGCGGCACTGCATCGCCTGCCGGAAACCCGCTGGGACAGCAATATGCACGAGCTGGCCGATCGCTTAACGCAGGATAAAGTGTACGCCCGTGCCACTGAGCTGCGCGCCAACGGCAACGAACCCGCTGCGCTGGCGCTGTTGCAACAGCAACCGGCCTCAACGCGACGCGATATCACCCTGGCGGACTGGGCACTGGAACGCGGCGACGCGAAATCGGCGCTGGCGAGTTACCAACGTGTCCTGCAGCAGGATGCCACCAATAATGACGCTGCCTTGGGCCGCATCGAAGCCCTTATCGCCCTGAAACGCAAAGACGAAGCACGCACAGCGCTGCAGGCTTTACCTGCCAGCGTGGCGCAGCAAAATATCAACAGCGGACGCCGCGTGGCGCTGGCCTGGCAAAACAGCGGCGATACGGCGCATGCGCAGCAGCTATTCGATGATTTAAAAACCCGTGCTGCCAAAGAAGCCCCGTCGCAAAGCAAAGCGCTGGTGTATCGCGATGCCGCACGGCTGGAAACACAGCAGCAACAGCCGGATGCAGCGCAGCAGGATTATCGCCTGGCGATGGCCGCCAGCGGCATCAGCCCCGACGTGCCGCAGGATAACGACAGCTATACCCGCCTGACGCGTAATGACGCCAGTGATGACTGGTTGAAGCGCGGTATTCGCAGCGATGCCGCCGATCTCTATCGTCAGCAGGACACCACCTTCACGCTCGAACAGGATTATTCGCGCGATAAAGGCACCGGCGGCATCTCTGATTTCACCGCGCACACCACCATGATGCAGGCGGAGACCCCGCTGGCCGACGGTCGCAGCTTTGTCCGCGTCGATCATGTGCTGGTATCGGCGGGCACCTTCTCCACCAGCGATGGCAGCCACAGCGAACGCTTTGGTAGCTGTAATGATGATAACTCCGGTGGCTGCAGCCGCGACTTTACCCAGCGTGATGAAGGCACGGCGATAGGCATCGGCTGGCATAACGATCGCTGGTCTGGCGATATCGGCACCACACCACTCGGCTTTGAAGTCACCAACTGGGTGGGCGGTCTGAGCTGGAAAACCGATGTCAAAGATATCGGCGTGACATTCACCGCTTCACGCCGCCCCATCTCCAGTTCGCTACTGGCCTATGCCGGGGCACGCGATCCCGCGGCCAACGGCGGCAAAACCTGGGGTGGCGTGGTGGCAACCGGTGGTTCGGTGGGACTGAGTTACGATCAGGGCGGCGCGAATGGCGTATGGGCCGATATCAGCGCCCATCAAATCACCGGTGAGAACGTGGCGGACAACAGCCGTGAACGCCTGATGGCAGGCTATTACTACAAGTTGATCAACGAAGGCAACCGCCGTGCCACCGTGGGCCTTAACAGCATGCTGTGGCATTACCAGAAAGACCTCAGCGATTACACCTTCGGCCAGGGCGGCTATTACAGTCCGCAGCAGTACTTCTCGCTGGCGGTGCCGGTCACTTATCGTCAGCGCACCGATAACTGGTCATTTGATCTGGGCGGCTCGGTCTCCTGGTCACAATCGCAAACCGACGGGCAGCAGCGTTATCCGGTCAATCCCGGCTTTACGCTGGCTTCCAACCCGACCTCCGACAGCAGCTCCGGCAACGGTTTTGGTTACACCCTGCAAGCAGTGGTGGAACGGCGTGTTACGTCGCACTGGTCTGTAGGGCTCGCGATGGATATTCAGCAAGCCAAGGATTACACCCCAAGCCACGGCTTGATCTACATGCGCTATTCAATGGGCGGCTGGAATGGCGATATGGATATGCCACCACAACCTCTTGAGCCGTACGCGGATTTTAAATAGTCGACACGACTCAATGATAGAAAACCAACACTTGTCGGTTTACGCAACATCGTAGTAAGGATGATATTTTCCGCAGGGGGGTGCCGTTTTATGTGCGCACGGGTGCGGGCAATAGCCCCTCTGCAACTGCCGGGCCGTCCTCACGCCGCTAACGCGGTGCCATCGTCTTCCACGTTGTGCCGACGGACCGTTCGGGTAAGGCCATCCAGGCCAACCCGAACTGCCTGCCGCATCCATGCGCCTGGCTCCTGGCACAACGTTAAAGCCTCTGCGCTGCGGATAGCCCTTGCAGTCCGCAGAGGGGCAATAGCCGAACGTATCGGTGCCCTTTTCAACAGCGCTTAATGAAGCCTGGGAGCAGGCTGGGGTTGCTTTGGGATAGGCAATCCGCAGCGCTGAACATAATGAGTATGCCAGGAGAGCCCGCAGGACGCGGGCGAAAGGCTGGGCGGCACACGAAGTGCCATCCCAGCCGGTCCGTCAGGCAGACGAATGAAGTGAAGGTACCGCTTCAGCGGCGCGAGGACGCCAGGCCCAAAGCAACCCCAGACTGCGTTATCAATCGCATCCAACACTTGCGTTTTTATCGCGGCCACGCGTCGCTGAGTTCCAAAATGTTTCGTCTAAAGGCGCAATGTCCTCAAAATCAATGTCACCGTCTGCTTTTTGACTCAACGCCTCCAGTTCCAACTGCTGTTTATCTGTAAGCGGCGGCAGTTCGCTGCGTTTAAATCTAACTTTGCTCATAACGCCTCATCTCATTTCGCATTGCAGAACGAGCACTGATAATTCCCGTATCTTGTTCAAATTTAGCCTTAGGAACAGGCAGATCGATAGGGTAAACAAGATGAGCAAACAGACGAAATTTTTAAATAAAAAAGCCGCACTTGATCAACAAAGTGCGGCTTTTTATGTTTGCGTTCAATATGACTAACGCTTTTCCTGATATGCCAGCCAGGTCAGTAACTGCAAGCTGGCGGAGAAGTAGTTCTGATCCGGTGCTAACCGATCGCTGAGATAACCGGTTTGATTCAGGGTCAGATCGCGAATCGCCAGCAATCCGCCGTCCATATTGTATGGCGCAGGGGTGTTGGCGAGCACGTCAAACCAGGCCGGAGTCGTCTGGCGACCATAACCCTGCCAGACGCGCTGGAACGGCACCAGACGCAAGCTTTGCGGGTCATACCACCAGATATTCAGCGGAACACGAATCGCATCGTAGCTGAAGCGATTGGAGTAACCCACTGCAGGTGCCACTGAACCATCGGCATTCAGCGCCACCCAATCCAGCGGCAGACCGGTTTTGCCAAAGTGCATATCACCGAGCAATTCCATGCCGTCATCGATAAGGTTATTCCACACGCGCAGGTGACTGCGGTCGGCAAACTCCTGCCAGGCGGCAAACAGGAAATAAGAGGGATTCAGCACCACATAGCTGTTTTTATTAAAGCCCTGTGCCCCAGGCAACATCACTGTGTGGCCACCAAAGGTGATCACGTTCTGTTTGACGATGGCGCGTTGAATACGGTCAGAGGTTGACTGGTAATCACCGCCCCATTTTTGGCCCGCGCGCTGCAGTGCCCACGCAATCAACACATCGCCATCGGAAGCGTTGTTCTTATCTGCAATCGGGTCAGACGCACCCGGTGTGTAGCGCCAGTAGAACAGGTCATTCTGCGGATTACGCAGATGGGTGCGCGTCCATTTCCACAGCAGATCAAACGTGGTGCGGTCGTCATTCGCGACGGCCAGCAGCATGCCATAGCCCTGACCTTCGGTATGACTGACATTGTTGTTGGCCGTATCACTGATACGGCCATCGCCGCTCATAAAGCGGCCTTTGAAGGTGCTCCAGCCATCTGCAGCAGCCTGGGCGCTGAAAAACATCACCATGAAACACAGCATCCATTGACGCCAGAAGCGCATGACTCTCATCAAACAATCCTATTGATATCGGTAATGCAGCGTGTTGCCGTCATTCTTCTCAAAAGTGACCGGCACCGCAGCGCTGCCGCCCTGTGCCTGCAGCCACTGTGAATAAACACCCGCCAGCACGGCGCTCATCGCCAGTTGCCAGCGTTCTTCACCCACCTTGCTGTCGCCCTGCGGCAGCGCGTGGTGCTGGATCAAAATGGCATTTTCCAGCGGCTGAAGCTGGGTGAAACCCCAGCTAAAGCGCGCCAGTTGCAGATTCATCTCGCGTTCCAGATCCTGCACGGTGCGCGCTTCCGCTAAAGGATAGCGTGCTGCCAGCGATGCGCCCACATTGTTGAGAAAGCCTTCAGCTTCCTCACCCGCGTTGTCCAGCATACCTTCAATCATCACGCTGACCAGATCAAACCAACCCGGCTGATGCGGATGGCTGACGCGCGCGGTTGCCTGCTCACTCATTTAGTTGTCTCCGAACAGATAACGGAAGTACAGATTTGCTGTACTTTCGTTGTAATCACCAAAGGTGTCGTAGCCTAACTGGCCGCCCACGGTGACATCTTTGTTGATCTTATAATCCGCACCGGCATGCAAGTTATAGCCAATGCCGTTTTTGCTCTCGCCGCTGTAGTACGCGCTCTTCACGTATCCCAAATCGGCCAGACTCTGCATTTGTGCCTGGTAAGTCGGATCGTTCGGGAAGTAGGCGCTCTTATCCTGGCTGTAAGATTGATAACCCACTGAGCCGCCAACGTTCACTTTCAGATCGTCAAATTTGCGCGAGAAATCGATCGGGAAGGAGACCGATGCATAGTTCTGCGGGCTGAAGTAACCGCCCTGACCGTAGCTGAAGTAGCTGAGGTTTTTCGAGTAATCCATCCACGACAGACTCATACCCACTTTCAGCTCGCGATCATCGTAGTGGAACGGACGCACGTAAGCACCGGCAGTCGCCTGGACGCTGTTGTTGCTCGCCACATTTTCACCGATGTAACTGTACGCGCCACCGCCGACGTAGAAACCGGCATCGCCGTTATCGTAGCTCAGCAAGGCGTTACCGCCGTTTTTGGTCACGCGACCCCAGCGCTTACCGCTGGTCTTATCTTCCACGCCGACATAGGAGAGCAGGCTGTCGGTCATCGCGCGACGTTCACCGGTCAGGATCAGCGTCAGGAAGTCAGTGAGTTTCGGTGACCACTGCACGCCACCCACCAGCGTACTCAAATCCTGACCCAGCGGTGTGCTGCCGAGGTCAATCTTGTAGCTGTCGCCTTTCAACGCCAGGTTCAGCTCAACGCCCGTCGCTTTCTGCGAATCGGTTGAGGAAGTCGGCACATCATCAATTTTGGCATCGCCCGCTGCCACCACATTGCCCTGCACCAGCGCATTGGTGCCGAAGCGACGCCATGCATCGCCACCCGCACTGCCCGCCGTCAGCGAGATTGGCGTCATGTTGAAGTCAAAGCGCGATTCGCCAAATGGAACGGTGGAGAAGGTCAGCGGTGCTTTAGCTTCGGTCAGTTTGCTTAGGCCCGATTCGCCGTCACGACCACGAATCTGCATGCCGCCCTGCACCCAGGTGCCGGTTTTCTCTTGCAGATCGTCCATCATGTTGTCGATCTGGCGCAGTGTCTGGCTCTGCTGGATGGCTGGTGTGTTGCTGGCCAGCGTGGAGCCCGCTGCGCTGCTGGTGACATCCGGTGCCGACTGCCATGGCATCACCGCGCCATAGGACGACGGAGAGCGCCCAACCGGTGAAGTGCCACGGTTGATGAATGGGTTATCCGCCAATGCCAGGCCACCCACGCTTGGCGTATCACCATTGGTGGCACCCTGCAGACCAATTAACTGCCCGCGCGCGCTGCGCAGATAGCTCATCGCCTGGCTGTGATTACCGTTGGCTTCTGCCACGCGCGCCAGTAACAGTTGGCGATCCGGTGACTGCTCGTTGTTCAGACCGCGCGTCAGGGTATTGGCTTTATTGACGTCGTTGTTGGCCAGCGCCACGTTGATGGCACCGGTACGCGCATCTTGCGTTGGCGTATCCTGCGTCATCAGGTAGTCATACACCACGCCCGCTTCTTTGTTCATCTTGCCGGACTGATACAGTCGCGCCATGGCGAACATCAGATCGCGGTTCTGCGGATCGTGCTGCAGTGCGCCCACCAGCTTGTCGTAAGCCGCGGCATACTGCTTCTGCTCGCGCAGACGATCCACTTCGTTGATCACGTAACCATTGCGAATCCCTGCCAGCTGCGTTGGCGTACTGCGTGCCTGCAACTCCGGGCTGCTGAGGAAACTCTGCGCTTCGGTATTCAGACCGGCCTGGTTGAGCACCGCGACCTGTGCCGCGTAATCACCAGCATTGCCCTGAATGCCGCGCTGCATGTTGCTGCGCACCACCGAGACTGCAGTGGTGAGATCGCCCGCTTTCGCCAGCTTCTGCGCCAGATTACCGGCATCCACCGGGTTGGACGGCGGCGATGACGCCAGCGCACGCAGGGTGTTTGCCGCTGCGGCATTCGAGCCCTGCGCCAGATACTGATCGGCGGTAGACATCTGCAGGTTGAAGTTCACACGCTGCGCCAGTTCACGCATGTCGCTGCTCTTGCTGCCGTTCGGTATGCGTGACAGCAGTAAGCTTGCCTGCTGCCAGGCGCCGCTTTCGCTGGCGTTCAATGCACCGGCATAAAGCTCGGTGGTGCTGGCACCGGTGCGCATCGCTGGCTGCATGATATTCGCTGCCATCATGTTGTCGCCCTGCGCGCGATAAATACGCGCCAGATCGAGACGTAACCAGCCATCGTTAGGGAAGCGCTGGATACCGCTGTTCAAGGTGGCAATCGCCGCACTGTTATTGCCTGCTGCCAGCTCACGCTTGGCCTGCGCACGAATCGGATCGGTGCTGCTGCCGCGCGGGGCCACGCTCTGGCGCACGCTATCCGGCAGGGAGGCCAGCAGCGTGTTGGCTTCGGCACTGCGGTTCTGCTGGCGCAGCACGTAGAACAGGCCTTCTTTGGCGTTACGGTTGTTCGGATCGGCTTGCAGGATAGAGCGATAGGTTTGCTCCGCCTGGTCGAGTTGGTTACTGCGACGCTGCACGTCAGCGCGGAACAGCTTAGCGGAAACACCTTTCTCGCCATCGGCCTGCGCCAGTGGCTCACTCAATGCCAACGCCTGCGCGCTGTCACCGTTTTTCAGTGCCTGCTGCGCGGTCGCCAGTTGGGCATAGAAGCGTGCATCAGCTGCCTGCTTCTGGCGTGTCTCGCTCTGATCGCCGCCCATCTGCGCCGCGCGCGTCAGATAATCAGCCGCTTCGGCATAGCGCCCGGCACGCTGAGCCACATAGCCCATACCCGCCAGTGCATCGGCATCCTGCGGGTTCGCCTGCAGTACTTTCTCAAAGTTGTTCTGCGCGTTGCTGACGTCGCCACTGTTCAGTGCGGTAAAGCCAGCACCCTTCTCTGCACCGCCAACATTTTTACGGTAGTAATCCATCACCGCATTGTCTTGCGGATGACGCTGCTGCCAGGTTTGGTACAGCGAGGCATCAGATGCCTGCGGACCGAGCCACAGCAGCGCCTGACGCAGTGAACGGTCGGCGTCTTTATTGCCATCCGCCAGCGTGCCCAGCAGATCAATACCCTGACGACGGGTCGATTCCTGATAGGTCAGTGCCTTGCCCAGCGCCAGCTTCGCGCCGGTATCCTGCGGATGATCGGCCGCGAATTGACGCAACGCTTCGACTGCCTGCGGCAGCAGGGCGCGGTCACCGGCCATGGTCAGGTAATATTCGGCCGCCACGCTCGGTGGTGGCTCATTACCGTTAAAAGTATTTCGCCAGGTCTGCAACGAAGCCGCGATATTGCCGCTGCGCGCTTGCTGGCGCGCCAGAGACAGCTGCGCCTGTGGGATGGTTTGCAACTGACGCGCATTGTCCAGCTCGGTGAGGTGCGGATCGTTAGGCGATGCGGCACTCAGGCGCGCACGCCACTGCGCGGCTTCTGCGCTGCTTCCGCTCTGCTGGGAATAGAGCGCCAGCAAATAGAGCGCCTGGGTGTTGTTGGGTTCCACCATCAACACTTTTTGCAGCGAAGATTTGGCCAAATCGTCATGCGCTTTCTGATGCCAGTAAGCCGCCTGATCGAACAACGCTTGTAACGCAGGATTGGTGCTCTCCGCCGCCAGCAGCGGCTGAGAGAACGCCAGTGCCCCACCCAGAATCAGGGCATGACGAATACCGGCACTCAACAGATTTTTTTTCATTGTTTTTATCCTTACTTCTTGCCGGACTTGCTATCAGCTTTCGGGTTGAGACGTCGCCATGCATGACGTTTCAGCATCGCCCACGCGCTACCGCCGACCAGCGTTGCCAGCACCAGAGCCGCCAGCGCCATCAGCACCGAGTGCTGGTTGGCATACCACACCACCATCATGTACCACGGCATTTCACCGCTCGGGAATTGCGGGCCAACGCGGAAGCTGCGGATACCATTCTCATCAGTGATGATGGCGGTATCGCCACGAATACCGGCGTTGATGCGCGCCGAATTAAGGTCTTCATGCAGACGCAGCAGCTGTTGATCGCTGGTCGCCACTGTCATCACCACCAGGCGATCGGCATTCCACGGCGAGCGGTAGCTGACAAAGCCACGCCACGCTTCGTTGGAGGAGAAGTAGCGATCGGCATCCAGTTGCTGAAGATTCCAGTCGCCGGTCAGCCAGCCACGCAGCTTGTCCCAGGTCGTCGGATCTTTTACACCAAGCGTGTTACCGCTGGTCTGATAAGGCGTATTGGCCAGCATCTGCTGATTGAATTCACTGTTCTGCGTGGTGCTCACCGCCAGCAAATCGCTGTCCTGCAAGCGTGTCAGGTTAGTGCCACCATTCGGCAAGCCAAACAGCACCTGGTTCTGCACCAGCGGTACACCGGTCGCGTTACCAGCACGTGAAGACATATCCAGCAGCGTGGAGATCTCTGCATCGGTCGGTTTTTCCGGCAGCAGCAAGGTGGTCTGCGAGAAGTCTGCCAGACGCGAGAACGGGAACGACGCGCCGACGAAGTACGACAGGTTCGGCAGCATAGTGAAGTGACGGGTGTGGCTCAGGTCGATCCACGAGTCATCTTCAATGCGGCTCTTGATGTTGTTGTTCAGCAGCACACCACATGGCGCATCCGCTTTCGGCTTGATGTTGAAGTACAACGCCAGCTGGTTATCACCGTAAATCAGGTACGGCTCCAGCTTCAGGGTGTAATGCTCCTGACGCGCGTCGCCGCCCAGACGATGCCAGGCGCTTTCCAGCAAGCCGACTTTATTCACGGTCAGGTTGCGCAGGAAGGTGCCGTTAATCATCACGTTGAGGAACGATTTGTTCTCATCAATCCAGCTTTCTGACGGGAAGCGATAGTGCAGCTCCACCGGAATGGTGTCGCCATCCCACATGAACAGGTCCGGCGCAGCGCGGAAGTTCACGCTCAGCGCATCGTGCCAGATGCCGGTGGTGGTCAGGCTCTGATCTTTACGCAGCAGCTCGCTCAAACGCACTGGACGGCTGGTGTTGATCCAACGTGGCGCGTCATACGGCTTACGCAGGCCAATCGGCTGCGGCTGCACGTTCAGGCTGCTGGCATCGGTCGCCAGCGGTTGCGTGGTCAAGCGGTTGGCCGCCTGACGCAGCTGAGCATCATCCGCGCCAACCACTAACAGCAGTTTGTAAACCGGGTTGTTCGGGTTATCAATCACCTGCAGCAGCGGACCGTTGGTCGCTGGCAAGGTCACAGAACCGATTTTGTCACCGGGGTGACCAATCAGAATACCGTTGTGCTCAGGCAAATCGCCACGCACCACCGGGAAACGGATACCGCGATAGTCAGATTGAATGCCCATCCACGATGACACTAATGCCGCTGCGCTGATGCTGTCCGGCGTGGCATTGGCGGCAAAGCCAAAAGTCACGCTGGCGGGCGTCATGCGCTGCGCATCCATAAACGGACGCGGGAAGTTGCGCAGGCTGGTGCCGATGTTCAGCTGCTGACCTTCGAGGCTCAGGGTGGTTGTCGGCAGAATCGACACCTGATACTGCTGCGCACTCTCTTTTTCGCACAGTAATTTGTCGGCATCGTTAATTTTGAAGCTGAGGTTATTGCTTGAGACCACCATTGCCGCTGGGATATCCAGCTGATAATCGCTGACATCGCTGTCACTCGAACCCAATGGCAAGGTGCCCAGCGGCTGACCATTCAGCATCAGCTGCAATGAGGTATTACGCGCCGCCAGTGCCGCTGAAACGCGCAGCGACAGATTCAGACGCGCGTTGGTGATCACTTCATCGCTCGGCAGAGTAAACACGATACCGGATTGCAGCTGACCGCCAGTCAGAGTGATACCCTGCGGCTGGCCCATCTGCGCCACGGAAATGGTGCTGCTGACGGGCTGGTTGAGCATCGCAGAAGCGGAATACACGGGCGCGGCCGCAGGTGCGGCATCCGGCAGCACCATCTCTGGTGCAGGCGTGGTAGCCGGCAACTGCGTATCGGGTGCTGACGTATTCGGGGAGTTGGCTGCAGGCATATCAGCCGCAGTCGGCGCACCATTTTCAGTGGCTGGTGCATTTTCTGCTGGCGTATACGGAGTGGCACCCGCCGCCTGCTGCAACTGCGCATCCGCTTCGCTTTGAATACCTTGCGGTGGCGGAACGTTGGACAGGGCCGAACTATCCTGCGTTACCGCAGGGGTTTCTGCCCAGGCCGGGGCGAGCATCAGCGCCGTCGCCAGCGAGCTTGCCAGCAACGTTTGCGTCAAATTCTTCATACTGCGCTGTCCTCTTTTACTGCTGGCTGGTTATCACGCTTACGCTTCTCACGGCGATCTTTCCAGGTCAGCCAGAACAGCTCAAATACGGTACGAATAATAGTGCCCAGTGAAACCAGCGGGTTGTCTTGCTTGTACTCAGGCTGGATCCACGCATCGGCACGCGCCAGCACCACGCGCACCAGTTCACGGCGGCGCGACAGCGGCATATCGCCAAAGCGCAGGCGGATAGACTCTTCGTCGCCGGAGATTTTGCTCACCGGAATAGTGATGGCACCGGATTTCAGCAGCAGATCGATCTCTTCGATTTCATCGTGCTCATGACGATTGTCCGGCGCATCCAGCTGCGCACCGCCCATCGACAGGTCGCTGGTTTGGGTGCGGGAGGAGATGCCGCTGGCGTAGTGAATCACCGCTGGAATCTGCACTTCGATACGAATGGTTTTACGCACCTGCTTGGTTTCACGCGCTACGGCAATCGCCGCCATCAGGATGATCAGGCTGAACACCGCCCAGCCAACGTTGAGAGCGATTACATAAGGATCCACGCCGAAGTAGTCATGCGCGACAGCACGCACCACACCCGCCACGATACCAATGGTCAGCAGCACCGCCACAATCACATGCGGACGCACGATGTGGAAGTCGAAGAAGCCCTGATCCAGCAAACCGCCTTTATCCGTTACGTTAAATTTCCCGCGTTTCGGTGCCAGCATGGTCAGCAGCGTCGGGATAACGAGGTGGAAGCACATCACGGTTTCGTAGATTTCACCCCAGAAGGTGTAACGGAACTTGCCGTTCATTCGGGAGTTGACGTACAGCGACATCACCAGGTGCGGCAATACGTAGGCGAAGATCAGTGATGCTGACGAGTGAATGATGTTCAGGTTGAACAGCAGGTACGCCAGCGGCGCGGTCAGGAACGCCACACGCGGCAGACCAAACTGGAAGTGCAGCATGGCGTTGAGGTAGCAGAGACGCTGCTGCCACTTCAGACCACGGCCAAACAACGGGTTATCGACGCGGAAGATCTGCGTCATGCCACGCGCCCAGCGGTTACGCTGAACCACGTGCAGACCGAGACGTTCGGTGGCCAGACCGGCAGCCAGCGGAATCGCCAGGAAGGCTGAACCCCAACCTAAACGCTGCATTTTCAATGCGGTGTGCGCATCTTCGGTCACGGTTTCGACCGCAAAGCCACCAATCTCTTCCAGCGCGCTACGGCGAATCACCGCACAGGAACCGCAGAAGAAGGTCGCGTTCCAGTTATCGTTACCCTGCTGAACCGGGCCGTAGAACAGCGCGCCTTCGTTCGGAATGGTACGCGCTGCACGCAGGTTACGTTCAAACGGATCCGGCGAGTAGAAGTAGTGCGGCGTCTGTAACAGCGCCAGCTTGGGATCTTTCAGGAACGGACCGACGGTCGCCTGCAGGAAAGTACGGGTGGCGACGTGGTCACAGTCAAAGATGCAAATCAGCTCACCCTTGGTGATTTTCATCGCATGGTTGAGGTTACCGGCTTTCGCATGGCTGTTGTCGTCACGGGTGATATAACCGACACCGACATCGGCGGCAAATACCGCAAACTCGCTACGCTTGCCGTCATCCAGCAGATAGACCTTGAGCTTGTCACGCGGATAATCGATGCACTGCGCCGCCAGCACGGTATCACGCACTACGTCGAGGCTTTCGTTATAGGTCGGGACATAGACGTCAACGGTAGGCCACAGGCTGGTATCGTCCGGCAACGGTTCGATAGTGCGTTTTAATGGCCAGGTGGTCTGCAGGAAGCCGAGAATCAGAATCAGCCAGACATACAGTTCAGCCAGATATAAGCCGATGCCGAGAATCGCTTCAATCTCGGAATTAAACTGCAGCGTCTCCGTGGTGCGCCACCAGATATATCGGGTCGACATCAGCGCAGAAAGGATAACCATCACAACGGTTATTTTGCGGCTTTTGCTGAAGCCCAGTAAAAACATCATCCCGATGCTGATTAAGCCAAAAATATACTGTTTCTGGCTGTCCATAGGCGTGATGATGATTACCGCGGCCACTGGTGCGAGCACCAGCAGCAGCAGGTAAAACCCGAGTTTACTCATGAGTCACCCTGAAGAAGCTGTGTTGTTATTATTTCTGTCTGGCAACGCCAGACTGTTAATAATGGCTGCGGATCGGCGCCTGAACTTCACCGTTACCCACGGTGATGTTGAGGATATTAGCCACCCGTTTAGCAACCAGTTCGATATCAAATGCCGCCGCAGAAGCCGGGCTGAAATCAAATACGGATTGCTGTGAGGCATTCGCCTCCGCGACGCTTTCATCGCGGTGCACCACACCCAATAAATTTTCGCCTAAACGTTGCTGCATAAACCCAGTGACTTCGCGGCTAATATTGCGGCGGTTGTCACTCTGGTTTAATACGAAATAGTGACCACGTTTATTATTTAGCGGCTGACCAATCATGCGGTCATTTTCAATTTGCGGCAGTAAAGAGACCGAGGCGGTATCTGCCAGCATCACCACTAAATGCATATCGGCTAAAGCCTGCATTGCTTTAAGCGCGGGACCCGGGCCTGGGGGGAAATCGGCAATAATCACCAGCCCCGGATAATTCAGCACCGTATCCAGTCCACGACGCAGGAAATGCGGGTCTTTGATCAGGTTTTCTTCAAAACGCTCACGCTGCTCTTCGGTGACATCGCCATAAGGCATGACGAAAATATTACCGCCGGTGGTGAGGATGGATTGGCTCCAGTCCGCCTGCTCTTCTGAGCGCGCGACAAAACCGCGGCCATCGTGCAGTGGCACACCAAAATGCAGGCGCAGTGCGTTCTGGACATCGAAATCGATTGCCAACACCTTGCTGCCGGCGCGAGCCAGACTCCATGCAAGGTTGGCCGCCATAGTGGTTTTCCCTACTCCCCCTTTTGGCGAGCACACACAAACTAACGGCATAGCGCAATCTTCTCCAGTAACGGTTTCAATGGTGTTTCTTTAGAAATATTAGCAGGTTCCGCAGGTCTTGAGCGGAACAGTGAACCAAAGCGAGACGGTGCAGCCGCTGGGCGCGCCGATTCTGCCGGTGCGGCGTACGTTGGCGCAGGTGCAGGACGCGCTGGCTCAGTCGGTACGGCAAACGTTGGAACCGATGCAGGACGTGCTGGCTCTGCCGGGCGCGCTGCTTCAACGGGTGCAGCAAAGGCAGGTGCCGCCGCCGGAGCGGGCGCGACTGCGGCCGCCGGTTTAGCGGGTGCCGGTGGAAACAGTGAGGTGGTCGCCTGACGCTCAACATGGGTGGCTTTCGGCGCCTGGGTCAATACAGAAGGTGCCGGCTTAGCCGCCGGAGCGGGCGGGAACAGCGATGAAACACCGGTCGGCGACGTTGCTGGCGCAGATTCAACCGGCGCAGTAGCTGCCAGGCTATCAAGAATCGAACCGCGTGGGGTGCTCGCCACAGGCGCAACCACTGCAGGGGCAGCCTGAACTGGCGCGGTAAACTCATCGCCACGAATCGGTTGCGGCTGTGGCAGGTCAATACGCTGGCCACTGCCTAATTCCGGTTCATTGTCAGTGCCCAATTGACGAATAATCGCCCACTGGCTGTGATCCGCTTCCAGCGATTGCCCAGACATATCCTTAAAAGCGATATCAAGCGTTTTGGTCTTTTCTTTAAAACGCTGCAGATCG
Organism: Erwinia sp. S63; assembly: GCF_016625195.1. Taxonomy (GTDB): domain Bacteria; phylum Pseudomonadota; class Gammaproteobacteria; order Enterobacterales; family Enterobacteriaceae; genus Pantoea. Next base: position 163,695 of record NZ_JACVUP010000007.1, on the reverse strand, counting down.
TCGTAATTCTTCATGATCAGAGCCTGTAAAAACGGGAGGGAATTTTCCTGGAATATAGCACACACATTAAAAGAGAGTGAGTTAATTCTGATTATAAAAACGCCGCATTCCACAAAAGACTTTTATCCCGATGATTAAAAATCTGTCGATGCAAAAAGTGTGCTGATATTTATGACCGGAGATTTATTAATAACGATTAACTGAAATAATAACGCCAATGACATTAACCTAACCTACTGATATGTCATGCATGTGGTTCAAGTTACGGATTTTACAGCTGTGTGATTATGCTCACAGATTCCTGACGTTATTCAGAATTTGCCTTAACGATTTATATCTTTATCAAGACCAATTCTTTATTGATGCAGTGGGGTAATACATTTCAACGTCCATTTTACACCACGCTTTCAGATGTTAATTTTGCTCAAGTATAACGCTGCAAAAAACAAAGGCTCCCGCAGGAGCCTTTACTCATTTCTGGCGTTATTCATTACACGCCGACTGGCTGATTCTCATCCTGATCCACTGCGAAACAGGCAATTTGCTGGTCGCCATATTGCTTGAGTTTAGGCTGCAACTGAACGCAGGTGCCAAAACGACGGCGACAGCGCGCGTTAAATGCACAGCCCGGCGGCGGATTGAGTGGACTTGGCAATTCGCCGGTCAATTTAATCCGTTCGCGACGCTCATCTGGATTTAGACGCGGCGTGGCTGACAACAAGGCCTGCGTATAAGGATGACGCGGATTGCTGAAAATGGCTTCTTTACTGCCGCGCTCAACGCAACGACCTAAATACATCACCATCACTTCGTCAGCGATATGCTCCACCACCGACAAATCATGAGAAATGAACACATACGACAAACCCAAATCCTGCTGCAAATCCATCATCAGGTTAAGCACCTGCGCACGTACGGAAACGTCGAGCGCAGAAACCGGTTCATCGGCAATCAGTACATCGGGATCGAGCATCAAACCACGCGCAATGGCGATACGCTGACGCTGACCACCGGAGAACATATGCGGATAGCGATCGTAGTGCTCGGTTTTCAGGCCCACCTTCGCCATCATCTCCAGCGTCTTCTCGCGGCGTTCTGCTTTGGTCAGCGAAGTGTTAATCACTAACGGCTCTTCGAGAATCTGGCTGATTTTCTTACGCGGATTGAGTGAGCCATACGGGTTCTGGAACACGATCTGGATTTTCTGACGACGCAGCTTTTGCGCCTGCGGATCGTGCTTCAGCAAATCCTGACCGTGCCAGTACAGCTGGCCCTCGGTCGGCGTTTCAATCATGGTCAGCAAGCGACCAAGTGTGGATTTACCACAGCCCGACTCACCGACCACCGCCAGCGTTTTGCCGCGTTCAAGGTTGAACGAGACGCCATCCAGCGCTTTCACCAAACGCTCCTGGCCAAACAGCCCTTTCTTCACCGGGTAGTGTTTTTTCAGGTCGATCGCCTGCAGCAGGTAATCCTGCTTAGTGTTATCAAGACTCATAAGTCGGTCTCCCGGCATCATCCAGTGGGAAATGGCATTTAGACTGGCGACCCGGAATGTCACGCAGTTCAGGTTCTTCACGACGACAGCGCTCGGTCACATACGGACAGCGCGGATTGAGCAGACAGCCGTTTGGACGGTCATATTTGCCCGGCACCACGCCCGGTAACGAAGCCAGACGCGCTTTATCTGCCGCAAACTCCGGCAGCGCGCGCAGCAATGCCTGGGTGTACGGATGACGCGGCGCTTTGAAGATATCCACCGCTTTCCCGCTTTCCACCACCTGTCCGGCGTACATTACGATGATGTGCTGTGCGGCTTCTGCCACCAGTGCCAAATCGTGGGTGATCAGAATCAGCGCCATGTTCTCCTGCTTCTGCAACTCCAGCAGCAGTTCGATGATTTGCGCCTGAATGGTCACATCCAGCGCCGTCGTTGGTTCATCGGCAATCAGCAACTTGGGTTTGCAGGCAATCGCCATGGCGATCATCACGCGCTGGCTCATACCGCCTGACAGCTGATGCGGATAAACATCCAGACGTGACGCCGGATCGGGAATCCCCACCTGATCCAGCAAATCAATCGCGCGCTGACGACGGGTACTTTTGCTGCCGCCCTGATGTACCTTCAGCGCTTCCATAATCTGGAAGCCCACGGTGTAGCACGGGTTAAGGCTGGTCATTGGGTCCTGGAAGATCATCGCCACTTCAGCGCCCACCAACTGGCGGCGCTCTTTCTCGGAGATCTTCTGCAGGTCGCGCTGGTTGAACTCCAGCTTTTCCGCCATTACGCGGCCGGGATAATCAATCAGCCCCATAATCGCCAGCGAGCTGACCGATTTACCGGAGCCGGATTCGCCCACAATTCCCACCACCTGGCCTTGTTCAACCTGGTAGCTGATACGGTCTACTGCACGGAACGGTGTTTTTTCGTCGCCGAAGTGCACCGACAGTTTTTCTACATTTAATAGTGCCATCTCGGTGCCTCTTTACTGCTTGAGTTTCGGGTCGAGTGCATCACGCAAACCATCGCCCATGAGGTTGAATGCCAGCACGGTGAGCAGGATGACGACACCAGGGAACGTCACCACCCACCAGGCACTTTGCGCATACTGCAACACGTCGGAGAGCATGGTGCCCCACTCCGGCGTTGGCGGTTGCGCCCCCATTCCGAGAAAGCCCAACGCCGCCATATCAAGAATGGCGTTGGAGAAACCTAATGACGCCTGCACGATCAACGGTGCCAGGCAGTTAGGCAGAATATTGACGAACATCTGGCGCAGCGTACCGGCACCCGCCACGCTGGAAGCGGTGACGTAGTCGCGATTCACTTCCACCAGCACCGCAGCACGCGTCAGACGGATATAGTGCGGCAGGGCGACGAAGGTGATCGCCAGCGAGGCGTTGACAATCGACGGGCCAAAGATCGCCACCAGCACCAATGCCAGCAGCAGGCTTGGCAGCGCCAGCATGATATCCACCAGACGCATGATCACCGCGTCGACCACGCCGCCGAGGTAACCCGCCATCAGGCCAAACACCACGCCAAGGATCAGCGACAGCACCACCACCAGACAGCCAACCAGCAGCGATAAACGTGCGCCGAACATCAGGCGTGACAGCACATCACGGCCTACGTCATCGGTGCCAAAGATAAATTTCCAGCTGCCGCCGTCCTGCCACACCGGCGGATGCAGCAGTGCATCACGGAACTGCTCTGACGGCGCGTGCGGCGCCAGCACATCGGCGAAGATAGCGATCAGCAGCATCAGAATGATGTAAACCAGGCCAATTACCGCGCCTTTATTACGTTTGAAGTAGTGCCAGAATTCCTGAATCGGGGTCATCGGCTTGGGTGCAGCGCTTACGCTTGCGGGATCAACAGTTGTCATGATGCCCCCCTTATTTCTTATGTCGAATGCGCGGATTGACCACGCCGTACAACAGATCAACCAAGAGGTTGACCACGATGATCAGAATTGCCACCAGCAGCACGCCGCCCTGCACCACCGGATAGTCACGGCGCTGCAATGCTTCGATCAGCCAGCGACCCAGCCCCGGCCACGAGAAGATGGTTTCTGTCAGAATCGCACCGGCCAGCAATGTGCCGACCTGCAAACCGATAACCGTTACCACCGGCAGCATCGCGTTGCGCAGTGCATGCACCACGATTACGCGCATACGCGTCAGGCCTTTAGCGCGCGCAGTGCGGATATAATCTTCACCCAGCACTTCCAACATTGAGGAGCGCGTCATACGCACGATCACCGCCAGCGGGATGGTGCCGAGCACGATGGCTGGCAAAATCATGTGCATCACTGCATCTTTGAAATCACCCGCCTCGCCCCACAGCAGCGTATCGATCAGCATAAAGCCGGTAAGTGGATGGCTGTCATCAAGGAAGATCGTGTCACTGACACGCCCCGACACCGGCGTCAGGTTCCACTGCACCGACACCAGCATGATCAGCATGATGCCCCACCAGAAAATCGGCATTGAGTAACCGGTCAGCGAGATACCCACAGCGGTGTGATCAAACACCGAACCGCGTTTTACCGCCGCCAGCACGCCAACCGGAATGCCCACCGCAATCGCGAAGAGCATCGCGCAGATGCCAAGTTCCAGCGTGGCTTTGAAACGAGGGACGAACTCATCCCATACCGGGATGCGGCTTTTCAGCGAGATGCCGAGATCGCCGTGCAGCACACCATTAATGTAGGTGATGTACTGTTTCCACATCGGCTGGTCGAGGCCAAATTGGGCCATCAGCTGGGCGTGACGCTCGGGAGAGATGCCGCGTTCGCCGGCCATGATCAGCACCGGGTCACCGGGGATCAAATGGACAAACGCAAAGGTCAGTAAGGTAATACCGATGAACGTTGGGATGACAAGGCCCAGACGTCGGAGTATGAATTGCAGCATAAGCCGGATTCTCAGTCATTTCCCGTGGCGTTGCCGCCAGGGACTACATTGCTCACAACACGCAATCGACAAAGCCGATCGCGACGCAAGAAGCGCTTCAATATAAGAAATTAGCCGGAAAAAAAGTGCGGAGACCGGGCGGCAAAGGTGCCGCCCGAGGGCCAGCAGCGCTGGCCCAGACCGCGATAATCCGAAAGGTTATTCCTGGATATCGACGTTTTCGAAGTGATGTTTACCTAATGGATCAACCACATAGCCAGTCACTTTCTTGCTCACCGGCTCATACACGGTAGAGTGAGCAATAATCAGCGCCGGAGCCTGGTCATGCATCACTACCTGAGCCTGTTTGTAGAGCTCAATACGTTTGTTGTGATCGGCTTCTGCACGTGCAGGCTGAATCAGATCTTCAAACGGCTTGTAGCACCAGCGTGAGTAGTTAGAGCCGTCTTTGGCGGCGGCACAGCTAAACAGGGTGGCGAAGAAGTTATCCGGATCCCCATTATCACCGGTCCAGCCCATCATCACGGTCTGATGCTCACCGGCTTTGGCGCGTTTCAGATACTCGCCCCACTCGAAGGTGACAATCTTGGCTTTCACGCCAATTTTCGCCCAGTCAGCCTGAACCATTTCCGCCATACGACGGGCGTTCGGGTTGTATGGACGCTGAACAGGCATCGCCCACAGGTCGATAGAGAAACCATCCGGCATGCCGGCTTCTTTCAGCAGCTCTTTCGCTTTGGCAGGATCGTAAGCGTAATCTTTCACATCGTCGTTGTAGCCCCACATGGTTGGTGGGATCAGGTTTTTCGCGGCCTGGCCAGCGCCCTGATAAACAGCGTCGATGATGGCTTGTTTGTTCACCGCCATGGTCAGTGCCTGACGCACTTTCACGTTATCCAGCGGTTTTTTCTCGGTGTTGAATGACAGGTAACCGACGTTCAGACCAGGCTGCTCCATCAGGTTAATTTTGTCATCTTTTTTCATGCTGGCGATGTCAGCCGGGTTCGGGTAAGGCATCACCTGGCACTCACCCTTCTGCAGTTTGGCGTAACGCACAGACGCATCAGGCGTGATAGAGAACACCAGACGATCAATCTTCGGCTTGGTGCCCCAGAAGTCCGGGTTGGCTTTATACAGAATGCGTGAGTCTTTCTGATACTGCTGCAGCACGAATGGACCGGTGCCCACTGGATTGAGGTCCAGCTTCTCTGGCGTGCCGGCTTTCAGCATGTTGTCAGCGTACTCTTTAGACAGGACCGAGGCGAAGTCCATGCCGAGGTCGGCAATGAACGGCGCTTCAGGACGGCTCAGGGTGAAGCGTACGGTGTAGTCGTCAACTTTCTCAATTTTCTCGATCAGCTTCGGCATATCCATACCTTCGAAGTATTCGTAGCTGCCGCCCGATACACCGTGGTACTTGTTGTTTTTGTCGAGCTGGCGCTCGAAGGAGAACACGACGTCGTCAGCGTTGAAGGTACGCGTTGGCTTGAAGTCTTTGGTGGTTTGCCACTTCACGCCTTTACGCAGATGGAAGGTATAGGTTTTACCATCTTCGCTAACGTCCCATTTTTCAGCCAGGCCAGGCTGCAACTCGGTAGTACCAGTTTTGAACTCAACCAGACGGTTGTAGATCGGCACGGAGCTGGCATCGTAAGTGGTACCCGATGTGAAGAGCTGTGGGTTGAAGCCTTCCGGCGAACCTTCTGAACAATATACGAGGGTTTTCGCCTGGACACCCGCGGCAACAGTCATAGCAATCAGGCTAAGACCGACCTTCAGCATCCTGGATTTAGCCAGGGAGTTAATCATGTTTTGCTCCATTGTGATGTGATGTTGTGTGCGTCGCCCGACCTCTGAATTTTTTTATGCGGTTCGGGCAGCATGCGAGTGGTTTTTTTTGTCATCCGATAGCCAATGGCTCCTCAGAATCGCCCTACTCTGCATGTTATTGACGCATCAATTTGTCAACAGTTGCAAAGAACGTCAATACAAGGTGGGGTTATTTACACAGAGTGTGAGTAAGTGCAAGCAACGATAAAAAACAGGGTTATTGCGCTGAGCCAAAATTTAAAAAGGTGATAAAGCGCGCAATGCCGCGTGATTATCTGGCCATGTAGCCAAATGACAGTGATTATCACCGCTAAAAAACACACAAAAGTTATTGGTAAATGTCGAATAACTGAACGATTCGCCGTGCGTTATGACGTTCAGGCAGCGAAATATGCTGGGGTATTGGCATAAGAAATCAGCAAAAAGCAATAATCGGTCATAAGAAGAATGTGTCGCGAATTAAGCAGGCGGGCTTGATGGCGTGAGGGGTTGAGTCGGTAAAGTTAGAATATTGGCGGGTAAATGTGATTTATCGGATGGGATGGGTAAATTATAAAGTTAGCTGCAAACAGCATCGCTTTTAAATGGTGCGCTGCTCAGGGAAGGCGGCTCGTTCGCAAAGACGGCGTAAATACATCCCTGTAGCCTCGGTCGCCGCATCCCTGCGGCGAACGCTTTGCTCCCCGAGCCCCCTTCCCATCGCTCATCAGCATTGATGCTGCTGTTTTGAAAAACAGCACGCATCTAAGCAACAGCATGTTTTCTTTATGACAGCACGCACAAAGCCGAATGTTCGCTTCCTAAAGCACGCACAGAATCAAACGAAGGAGGGAATGCGGGGCCGCGTAGTAAAGCGTTACACGCCAGGGATGGCGTGTGTCGAGCGATCAGGGACGAGACAGCGACTTTACGCAGCGGCCCCGTATTCACTCCTGGCTGCACCGGTTTCGCTTTTGAAACCCCGCACAAGAGCGTATTCACTCCTGACTGCACCGGCTCCGCTTTTAAACCCCCGCACAAGAGCGTGTTCCACCGTGACTGCACCGATTCCACGATTGACAGACGAAAAAAAACCTGCTTTTTCAAGCAGGTTTCTTCAAATATGGTCGGCGAGAGAGGATTCGAACCTCCGACCCACTGGTCCCAAACCAGTTGCGCTACCAAGCTGCGCTACTCGCCGATGGGGGCGAATATTACTGCTCCCCCTTGGGAGCGTCAATCCCTTTTCCGTAAAATCCGCCCGATCGCCTGGAAAGCAAGCAGCAGCGCAAAAAGCCCTGCCGCTCAACACCTTCCAGAAAACCCTTACAACGCTGTAGCAGGCGTTGCCGCCGGTGCCTGACACCAGTTATTCGCCGCTTTAATCCCGCCGTCCGGCGAACTGTAGCCCAGGCAGCCTAAAATGGTATCGAAAAGCTCAACATGGCGATGGGTTTTGCCCACGCGCTGCTGCGCCTGTAAACGCTCGAAGTTACTGCGGTTGGTCGGATCCTCAAGATACTTATCAGAGGCCCACACCATCATTGGCACGCGGAACTGCTCCGGTGGCGCCATCTCACGCGGCGTACCGTGCAAGTGCATATTCTCACTGATCGACTCACCATGATCGGCGGCATAAAACACAATCGCCTTCTTATCACGCAGCTGATCCAGCACACTATCCAGCATGGTATCGACATACAAAATCGAGTTGTCATAAGCATTGATCAACTGCGCTTTGCTACAGGTCTCATCCACACCCATACATTCCGGCTGATAACGGGCAAAGCTGCGCGGATAACGCTGAGAATAAAGGTAATGCGAACCTTTGGTGTGCAACACCACCAGATGCTTACCTTTCGGGAAACGTTGCAGCGAGGCCTGCAGCTCTGGCACCAGCAGCATGTCATCCACCGCTTTACCCTGATTACGCTTCTCAGAACCAATCTGCTCACGGAACGAGAAATTATTCACATCGGCGTTATCGTAGAACCACACTTCACTCTGCATAGCGAACAGCTCAGAGGTAAAGCCCAGCTCCTTCATCACCGCAAAAACGTTCTGCTCTTTCAGCGTGCGGCCAGGGTTATCCATGGTGCCGCCCTCGCGCACAAACATACAGCGCAACGACAGCTTGGTGGCGGTATCACAAGATTCACCGCGGAAGGCCACCAGATTCTTCTCTTTAGAAAGCTTCGGCGTGGTATCGCGGTCATAACCCAGCAGACCCATATGATCCCAGCGGGTAGTCTCGCCTATCACAAACACCACATAGGTATCATCGATGCCCGGCGGCGCAACATAGGTAAACTTCTTCGCCGGATCGAGCAGTTCCGCCCCATCCATCTCTTCATCGACTTTGGTCCAGGCAAACAGACCTAGCGCCGCAATCCAGTTAGAAGGCAAATACGAGTGCGCCACCACCCCGCCGTAACTTGGCAGGTCGATATTGGTGATCTCTTCATTTACTTTCTGCAGTTTGTCGAAATAGCGAATGGGCAACCACACCAGCGCTACGCTCAACAGCATGATCAGCGCAGGCTTCAGACGCTGGCCCGGCGTTTTCAATTGCTCAATCAAAGTCTGGCTGAGGTTATTGCGCCAAATCAGCAGCAGTGGCAACGCACTGACCAGCACCATCCATAAGATAAAATGCACACCAATCACTTCTTTAGACAGATCAACGTCAGTGGTCATCACAGAAGCCACGATGCCGTAGCCTATCACCACATTAAAGAAGGCCATGTAATAGGCCGCCGCCACAGAAATAATGACGGTCAAAGTAGCAAGGATGCGATAAGCCCACTTACCGCCCAGCGATAGCAGACGCATCAGGAAAAACGTCAGCAGCACCGCCGCAGTCACTTCTGCTACCGCAGAGAGCCAGTTAGAGAGTGTGGATTTCGTTAGGAAGCCGTCAAATCGGCGATAAAAAATCGGCAAATTCAACAAGATGCCGAGATAGAGCGCAAGCAACAGCGACAGCTTTTGCTGCGTTAACGTTTTGATATAATTCATTTACTTATTCATTCCTGACCCGGTGTCAATAAACCAACCTTAAATGTGACTATTTAAAGTCAATAGAGTTCGTCCGTGAGCGAGAAAAGCGCAAGCAACGAGCAGGAACGGGACGAATCTGAACCGGAACGGCAATGAAGGCGCATGCAGCGCAGCAGTAGAACATTTAACCAATGGTAAGACCAGACAATAATTGATCTGGCCCCATAAAATGATAAAAGGCCCCTGATGGAGCCTCTCTTTAGACTGGCAGCAACCTTAGCGGATAATGTTAAGAGTCACATCAATGTTGCCGCGCGTGGCGTTAGAGTATGGGCAAACAATGTGTGCCGCATCCACCAGTTTCTGCGCTTCGGCTGCATCCATCTCTGGCAGGTGGATATTCAGTTTAGCTTCGATACCAAAACCGGTTGGAATTGGGCCGATACCGACTTCGCCTTCAATCCACGCATCTTTTGGCATGGTGATTTTGTCACGGCCAGCCACAAACTTCATCGCACCAAGGAAGCACGCTGAGTAACCCGCGGCGAACAGCTGCTCTGGGTTAGTGACTTCGCCGCCTGCGCCGCCCATCTCTTTTGGCACACCCAGTTTCACATCCAGCACGTTGTCAGAAGAAGTAGCACGACCATCACGGCCGCCGGTGGCTTTGGCTTTTGCGGTATAAACAACTTTATCTAAAGACATGATAACCTCACTATTCACTATATAATCGCGCACTATATATCTATGCGCAGTTTTGACGTTGATATCCAGGATGCCGCGTTGGCGACATCCAAAATGCTTTATTTGGCGCGGTTAAGATTGGTGCGCAAATCGTCCAGCTGATTTTTCAAAGCAATCAAGGTGTCATCGTCACAGGCGGTGGCACAGCGTACCGCCTCGGGAATGCTTTGTGCTCGTTCACGCAGCGCACGACCTTCATCTGTCAGGGTCACCACCACCTGGCGCTCATCGCGACGCGAACGCTGACGGCGTAACAAACCAGCGGCTTCTAAGCGTTTCAGCAGCGGCGTCAGCGTGGCTGAATCAAGGAACAGCTGCTCGCCAATCTCCGATACGGTCACATCATCCTGATTCCACAGCACCAGCATCACCAGGTATTGCGGATAGGTAATCTCCAGCTCAGCCAGCAGCTGGCGATAGACCTTGTGCATCGCCAGATTCGCCGAATAGAGCGCGAAGCAGAGGTGTTGATCAACCTGGAGTGGCGTCTGCTGCACTTTTTTGTCATCTTGATTACTGTTCATGCGATTCAATATAGATAGCGCGCTAGATAATTGCAAGCAACTTTATTCCGGAGTGTTAAAGATGCGTGATTCACTGGAAGAGCAAGCGCGCCGTTATGCCACGCAAGCACATGCTGCTGCGGGTCAGCGTCGCAAATACACCGATGAGCCTTACATCGTGCACCCGGCTGCGGTGGCCGAACTGGTGCGCAGCGTCACCGATGATGAACAGATGATTGCCGCCGCCTGGCTGCATGACACCGTAGAAGATACCCCGAGCACGTTACAGGACATTGAAAGCCATTTTGGTCCGCGCGTCGCGCAGCTGGTCGATATGCTGACTGACAGCTCGCAACCCGAGGCGAAAAACCGCGCCGCCCGCAAGCTGGCGCACTTCCGCCATACCGCCGAAGCCTGTCCCGATGCGCAAACCATCAAGCTGGCCGATATCATCGACAACACCCGCGCCATTGTGCATTTCGATCCCGATTTTGCACGTATCTACCTGATTGAAAAACAGATCCAGATTCAGTTGTTGAATCAGGGCGATCCGCAATTGTGGCAGCAGGCAGAGCAGATCATTCAGCAAGGCATTGATCAGCTGGCGCAGCCACCGCACAGCGTGCCGGAGAGTTGGTTTGTGAAACAGGCGGCAAAATACGGCGGGTTAAGCTAAAAAAAACCCGCCGTGCAGGCGGGTCAGAGAACCGATAGTCTTCTTACTCGAGTAACTGCCGTCCCAGGTAGGGATTCGCTTGCAGCAGTTTCATCAGTTTACGTGCCGTAGCGGATGGGCGCGTGCGTTGCGCCTCCCAACTTTTTACAGATGAAACGCTCACCCCCATCACGCGGGCGAACTCATCCACCTGCATGCCGGTCATTTCGCGTAAACGCTGTGGCTCGGGAACGGATACTGCGTTGAGTGTAATTTCTGATACGGAAGGCTGTGCATCACGTGTCAAAACAATCTGCTCAAGGCTACTCAATAACTCGACCATTGGATCTTTTATTTCCATAGAGAACTCCTTAAAACTCACTATGAAGCACGTGAAAGTAGAGAGGTAAGCGCCACCAGGCGCTGAAACTCGGCCATATCAGGCTGTATCCCGCAGCGGTCTTTTCAATTTTTTATTAAACCGTTACGGGACACAGCCTGTTGCACACTGCGAAAAGATGTCATAGCAATGCAACAATCAGCCGGGTTACTAATTATGGGTCAGATCCCCGGCTTTGCTGCGTGATTACTGATTATTTTTTATTCTTACTTATGCCGCAAAAGGATCGATCACCATAAGCAATTGACCCGCCTGCACTTGCTGCCCGGCCTGGCGATAGAAACGATGGATTTTTCCACTGACTGGCGCCACGATCGGGATTTCCATCTTCATAGATTCGAGAATGCCTACCGTGGCGCCCGCTTCAATCTCACTGCCTTCATCAACCAACCATTGCCACACGCTACCCGCCACCTGGCTCTCTACCGGGCTACACCCTGCAGGCACCGTAATCTCTTCACTACTCTGTTCCTGCAGTTGACTGTCGAAGGTGAATTGCCCTTCTACGCGCCAGCGCGCCAGCTCACTGTCAAAGGCCTGCTGACGTTGCTGCTGGAAGGCGTCGATTTCCTCCGCCTGCTCCACCAGCATCGCCTGATAATCTGCGAGGCGGAATTCGCCCTCTTCGCTACGCAGCGGATAGTCACCCCACGGGAAACGCTCGCGAATGGTGAGTAATTCCTCGGCGCTGACCGGATAAAAGCGGATTTGATCGAAGAAGCGCAACAGCCACGGCTGAGTAAACGCCGGGGTTTGTCGATCGCGGTTCCACATCTGCATGGTGCGCCCGACAAACTGGTAACCGCCCGGCCCTTCCATGCCATATACGCACATATAGGCGCCACCAATGCCCACCGAGTTTTCCGCTGTCCAGGTGCGCGCTGGATTGTATTTGGTGGTGACCAGACGATGACGTGGATCGAGCGGCGTCGCCACGGGCGCACCGAGATAGACATCGCCCAGCCCCATTACCAGATAGGCGGCACTGAACACGATCTCTTTCACCTCATCAATGCTGGCCAGGCCATTGATGCGGCGGATAAATTCAATATTGCTGGGGCACCACGGCGCATTGGGTCGTACCGACTGACTGTAGCGGGTGATAGCCTCACGACAGGCCGCATCGTCCCAACTGAGCGGTAACCACAGTGTGCGCGAGGGCACAGCGGCCTCGCTGAGGTCGCCCAGCGCATGATCAATGTGCAAAATTTGCGCCAACAGCTCACTTCTCACACAGTGTTGTGCGTCGTAGTGCACCTGCAGCGAACGGATGCCCGGCGTTAACTCCAGCTGTCCCGGTAATGGATGGGCTTCCAGCTGTTGCATCAACGCATGCACGCGAAACCGCAGGGCGATATCCAGCATCAAATCGCCATATTCGACCAGCAGGAAGCGGTCACCTGCCGCACGTACGCTGAGCGATGGACGCCCATTTTCTGCCGCATGATGGTGCAATAATGGATCAATAAGGGGCAGAGCAGCGTTCACTGTAAGCGGTGCTGATTGCAGTTTAATGATCGCTTCACGCTGCGCCTGGGCCAGTTGATCGGCATCACTCAGATCGATCGGCAGGAAGCGCACACGATCCCCGGCTTTGAGCTGTCCCAGCTTCCACAGATCGGCCTCGATCACCGTGGCGGGGCAGACAAAGCCACCGAGTGAGGGACCGTCCGGGCCGAGGATCACCGGCATATCGCCAGTAAAATCCACCGTACCAAAGGCATAGGCATTGTCGTGAATATTGGAGGGATGCATACCCGCTTCGCCGCCATCGCTGCGCGCCCAGGTCGGTTTGGGGCCAATCAGGCGGATGCCGGTGCGGCTGGAGTTGTAGTGCACCTGCCACTCGGCGGCAAAGAACGCCTCGATATCTTCATCGGTAAAGAAGGTCGGTGCGCCGTGCGGGCCATAAATCACCCGCAGCTGCCATTCGCCGTTGAGTTCAGGCACCAGCTCGGCAGGTAAATCTGCCGTTGCCAGCACTTGCGGATCGGCGAGATGTAACACGTCGCCTGCACGCAAAGCGCGCCCGGCGTGGCCGCCAAACTTGCCGAGCGTAAAGGTGCTGCGGCTGCCAAGATAGCGCGGCGTATTCAAGCCGCCCGCCAGCAGCAGATAGCTGCGGCACCCTTCACTCACATCACCCAGCGTCAGGGTTTGCCCGGCCTGTGCAGTGACGATCTGATGCATCGTTAACGACTGCTGATCCAGCTGCGCGGCAATCGGTGCGCCGGTTAAAACAAAACTGCACGCCTGATTAAAACGCAACGTGGGGCCGCGCAAAGTAATCTCCAGCCCCGCCGCCTGCGCGTCGTTATTCAATAAGCGATTACCCAACTGGAACGCGCGGCTGTCAAATGGGCCAGACGGCGGCACACCGACGTGCCAGTAACCGACGCGGCCAGGCGCATCCTGCACCGTGGTCAAGGTGCCGCCGCTGAGGATATCCAGCGTCGGCGGCTGCCACTGCACGCCGCCCAGGGTGGCGGTGATGATGCGGCCCTGCTGCACTTCCGGCAGTGAGCAAAGATGGCGTAACCACAGCAGATTGGTTTCAATGCCGTACAGCTCGGTGGCGTCCAGCGCCTGCGCCATGCTGAGCAATGCCACCTCACGGCTGGCCGCATGCACAATCACTTTTGCCAGCATCGGATCGTAGAATGGCGAAACCTCCATGCCAGTTTCCACGCTGCTGTCGATGCGCAGCGTGGCGTTTTCACTCTCCGTCGGGAACTGGACATGGCTGAGCAAACCGGCACTGGGCTGGAACTGTTTGGCCGGATCTTCCGCGTAAAGTCGCACCTGAATGGCATGGCCTTGCGCTTCGGTCGATAAGGTGTGAATCGGCGGCAACGTTTGCTGCGCCAGCTCCACCATCCAGCGCACTAAATCCACGCCGTACACCATTTCCGTTACGCCGTGTTCCACCTGCAAACGGGTGTTTACTTCAAGGAACCAGAACTGCTGGCTGGCATCATCGTAGACATACTCCACGGTGCCTGCGCTACGGTAGTTGACCGCACGCGCCAGTCGCACCGCAGTTGCTTGCAACTCACCGCGCACCGCCGCACTCAATCCCGGTGCGGGTGTTTCTTCCAGCACTTTTTGGTTGCGACGCTGAGCAGAGCAGTCACGCTCGCCAAGGGCAATCACATTGCCGGCCCCATCGCCAAAAATTTGCACCTCAATGTGGCGCGCGCGGGCGATAAACTTCTCTAAAAATACGCCATCGTCGGCGAAATTATTGCCAGCCAGACGCTTCACGCGGGTAAATGCGGCGTTGAGCTGTTCAGCATCGCCACAGCGCTGCATACCAATGCCGCCGCCGCCCGCGGTACTCTTCAGCATCACCGGATAGCCAATCTCCTCTGCCATCATTCGCGCTTCGTCCAGCGAAGTCAGCAAACCACTGCCCGGCAGCAGCGGCACCTGATTCTCCTGTGCCAGCGCACGCGCACGGTGTTTCAAACCAAACGCCGCCATCTGTTCGGCACTCGGGCCGAGGAACTGCACCCCTGCCGCTTCACAGCGCGTCACAAACTCGGGGTTTTCGCTGAGGAAGCCGTAACCCGGATGCACCGCCTGCGCCCCGCTCTGTGCGGCAATCGCCAGTATTTTCTGCTGATTGAGGTAAGTGTCTCGCACCTGTCCCTCGCCCAACGACCAGGCTTCATCGGCCAGACGCACATGCCGCGCATGGCGATCGGCTTCGGCATACACCGCAATCGCGCGAATATTCATGGCTTGCAGGGTACGGATAATGCGCACGGCAATCGCGCCACGGTTGGCAATCAATACGCGATCAATCATGAGTGAAATCTCTATTACGGCAGGTCGTCCTGCGTGGACAATGACGGCAAAAAACGGGTCGTCCCGTTGCGTCAAAGCATCACCACACGCTGACTAAGATCGGCGTGGGGTTGTAACCGTTACAGGGATTGTTGAGCTGTGGGCAGTTGGAGATCAGCACCAGGATGTTCATCTGCGCCACCATCTCGACGTATTTGCCGGGAGCAGAAATGCCATCGGCGAAGGTCAAACCGCCGTCGTGCGTCACCGGCACGTTCATAAAGAAGTTGATGTTGTGAGTGATATCGCGACGCGTCAGGCCGAATTCCGGCTTCTCGGCCACCGCCAGCATCCAGCTGTCACGGCAGGAGTGCATATGGCGCTTCTCCAGATCGTAACGCACGGTGTTGCTCTCACAGGAACAGGCCCCGCCCAGCGTATCGTGGCGACCACAGGTATCGGCAGTTATCGTCAGCATTGGGCGATCTAAGTTGGAACGCAGCACGCTGCCTGCACTCAGAAACACATTTTTTTGCCCGCGCAGCGTATCGCTCATGCTGTAGCGCTCGGCGGTGTCGTCGGCATTGAAGAACAGGGTATCGGCAGCCTGATTACCCTCCAGATCGGTGATACGCAAGGTCTGGCCCGCTTCGATGCGCTGCAACCAGTAATCACCGGCGTTCACCTGCTGTTGGAATGGCGCTTCGGCGGGACTGAGTAAGCTTTCAGTGATCATCAGATTTCTCCTTGCAGCTGATAGAGCGCGTTGTTGCGCAGGCCGCGCTGGTTTTCTTCGCGTGCCAGGCAAATTTCCGGCAGCGGCGCACGCTGGGCGTCCAGTGCGAGCTGCACCGGCTGGCGCGGATATTCGCTGCTGGCATTCAGCGGATGCGGGCAGGTATGCAGCATCACCAGCGTGTCCATGGCAAAGCGCAGTCGCACCTGTGCACCCGGCGCACCCTGCTGTTCCAGTTGCAGCGTACCGTTATCATCGGCGCGCACCCTGGCAAACAGATTGAGGCTAGAGGCCATATCACGCTGACCAAGGCCATATTTCGCCAGCTCGACGAGGAAGCTGTCGTAGCCGTTTTGATGGCGCAGATTGCGCGCCTGCTGATAGTCGCTGGCGCCGAAACGTGCGGCAGTTTGTTCCGCATTTAAGGTGCCGCAGACGCTCTCATGCCAGCCGAAGCTGTCTTCTTCGATGCCGCAGAAAATGCGTCCCATATCGGAGTAAAGGCAGTGCCCGGCCGTCAGGCGGAAAGTGTGCTGGCACTTCAACGTATCGGGCGCGTTGTAGCGCTCCAGCAGATTTTCCGGGTTGTAGAACAGCATGCCGACGTTGGCGCCGCCTTCGATATCGGTCAGCGTTAGCGCCGTACCGCTGCGCATCACCAGCGACCAGTGCGATCCTGCCGGTAACAGAGTTTGATAAGCGTTCATATGATGCTCCTTTAAGCCACCTGCGGCTCAGACGGCAGCGCAGCATCAGGCTGTGTGCGATCCAGCGGCAGGTCGTAAGTGATAGTCGCGCCCCAGGCTTCCGGCGCGTGTGGGTCATGACGCAGTTTGTCGAACACCAGCAGGCGCGAAGCCAGGCTGAAGCCCTCTTTCAGGTCATGCGTGATCATAAAAATGGTCAGGTTGTGCTGCTGCCACAGGCGAGTAATTAGCTGATGCATCTCATGGCGGATGCCAGGATCGAGCGCCCCAAAGGGTTCGTCGAGCAGCAGGATGCGCGGCTGTTTCATCAGCGCCTGCGCCAGCGCCAAACGCTGCTGCATACCGCCCGAGAGCTGATGCGGGTATTTGCTTTGCGCGTGTTCCAGGCCAACCTGCGCCAGCATTGCCTGCGCACGCTGACGTATTGCCTGGCGCTTTTTGCCCCACACACGTCCCAGCCAGCGGGCGCTGCTGAACTCTTCCGCCAGCATCACGTTGCCGAGCACCGTCAGATGGGGAAATACCGAATAGCGCTGGAATACCACGCCGCGATGGGCATCCGGTTCGTCGGGGATGGGTTCGCCATCCAGCAGCAGTTGGCCTTTGGTCGGCGATTCGGTGCCGAGCAGCATGTTGAGGAAGGTGGTTTTGCCACAGCCGGATGCCCCGACAATCGCCACAAACTCGCCCTGCTCGACGTTGATGTTGAGACGTTCCAGCACCACCTGATCGCCGTAATGTTTTTCGAGGTTTTTCAGTTGCAGTAATGGCATGGTTCGCTCCTGAATCATTTCGCGTGATACCACGGCCAGCAGCGACGGCTGATCAGCCGCAGCAGCAGGTCGAGCACAAAGGCCAGCAGCGCGATCCACGCCACGTAAGGCAAAATCACATCCATCGCCAGATAACGGCGCATCAGGAAGATGCGATATCCCAGCCCTTCGGTGGCGGCGATCGCTTCAGCAGCAATCAGGAACAACCACGCCGACGCCAGCGAAAGACGAACCGCATCCAGCAGACGCGGCATCATCTGCGGCAGGATCACGCGCCACAAAATCTGCGCGCTGTGCCCACCGAGCGTCTGCGCTTTCACCAGCTGCTCGCGCGGGATTTTCTCCACCTGCAACTGCAAATCGCGCGCAATCAGCGGGGTAATACCAATCACGATCAGCACCACTTTCGACACTTCGCCGAGGCCAAAGCAGATAAACAGAATCGGCAGAATCGCCAGCGGTGGCACCAGCGCCACCACCGTCACCAGCGGAGCCAGCACCGCACGCACCACCGGTAACGCACCGGTGAACAGGCCAATCGCCAGCGCCAGCAGCGCGCTGATCGCCACGCCGCTCAGCAGACGCATCAGGCTGGCGGCGGTGTCGGTCCATAGCAGATATTCCCCCGTGCGCGGGCTGGGCTGAAACGCCATGCGACTGATGGCGTCCCCCATCGCGTTAAACCCCGGCAGCAGTTTGTCTGCGGCATTTAGGCTGAGACGCGCATCCGACGCGAACAGATAGACCAGCAGCAGCACCAGCAGCGGCAGGATGCCAAGCAGCAGGCGACCGAGCGGCAGCGGTTGGTAGTTGATCAATTTACGCATCGGCATCGTCTCGCTTATAGCTGACCAGCGGCGGCCAGCTTGGTGTACTCATCGGTGAAGCGCAGTTTCAGGTTGTTGGTATCACCCCAATTACCGGCTGGCGTTTCCACGCCCACCACATCGGCGCTCGGTGCCCCTTCGCCTAGTAATCCGTGTTTGAAGGAGAACTCCGCGACCAGCTGCATGGTGGCTTTCAGCTGTGGGCTGTCGACAAAATCGAGGGTGGTTTTGGCATCGCTAAACAGGTGAGTGGCGGCCAGCTGCTGATCGAAGCCCGCCAGATCGGTGCCGGAAGCCTGCGCCATTTGCGTGCGGGCAGCTTTGGCGCTGTCACTGGCGCCGGACATGGTTTTCAGGGTTTCATACCATGCGCCGGTCAGGGCTTTGCCAAGCTGCGGATACTTTTTCAGGGTGGCGGTATTCACCACCAGCAAGTCGAGGATTTCGCCCGGGATCTGTGCAGAAGAGAAAATCAGATGGCTGTCCGGTTGCTTTTCCGCTTCGGCCAGCAGTGGGTTCCACGTGACGATGGAGTGCACGTCAGACGTGCCGAACGCCGCCGCCAGATCGGCATCGGCGGTGTTGACCACTTTGACATCTTTCTCGCTCATGCCGGATTTCTCCAGCGCACGCGCCAGCAGATAGTGAGAGACCGAGAGTTCGACCAGATTGATCGGCTTGCCTTTCAGCGAGGCAATGTTGCCTTTGCCTTTCAGCACAATGCCGTCATTGCCGTTGGAGTAGTCGCCGACAATCAGTGCGGTGCTGTCCACGCCGCCGGTGGCAGGAATGGTCAGGGCATCCATGTTGGTCATGGTGCAGCCGTCAAAGCCACCAGCGGTGTACTGATTCACCGATTCGATGTAGTCATTGACCTGCACAAACTGGATGTCGATGCCGTATTTATCGGCCCATTTTTTCACGATGCCACTCTGCTGGGCGAAATCCCATGGCATCCAGCCCGCGTAAATGGACCAACAGATCTTGAAGGAGGGTTTGTCGGCGGCCAGCGTATTGACGCTGAACAGTACGACGGTGCAAAGCAACAGCAAGCGAAGGCAGGCTTTGATCATGATGGTTCCTCTGGCGTTAACGGGCGAAATAAAAGCAGGAGGCGGCGAGCAACGATCTCGCTTTCCTCCCGGGCTTTTGTCCCGCCGTGTAACCGTCAGAGGACGGTCGGTCACTCTCGGACCAGCATCTTTCGACCGGAACCCTAGTGACCCATTGCAAATTGTCTGGCGACATCGGTTGCCCGCTATCGCTCCTGCATCTGCGTAAACACATTCAAAAAAAGTGCCAATGTTCTATTGGCATGAATTATCTGGCTTATTATTAAATTTTCGCCTCGCTGCCAACCCATGATGCACGGTGATGCAGCAACCCCCGCACCAGCATGAAGCAGAGGTACCTCAAGTTATGAGTGATTTGGATTTCAACGTTAGCTATGCCTCGCACCGCGCCCCGATGATGGGCCGCAATGCGGTTGCGACGTCTCAACCGCTGGCCGCACAGGCGGGGATGCGCATGTTGCAACAGGGTGGTAATGCGGTAGATGCGGCGATTGCTACGGCGATGGCGCTCACCGTGCTGGAACCCACCGGCAACGGCATCGGCAGCGATGCATTTGCCATTATCTGGGATGGAAAAGAGCTGCATGGCTTAAATGCCTCAGGCCGATCCCCTGCCAGCTGGAATGCAGAACGCTTTGCCGGACAGAGCACCATGCCGGAAATCGGTTGGGAGGCGGTCACCGTGCCGGGTGCGGTTTCCGCCTGGATCACGTTGGCCGAGCGCTTTGCCACGCTGCCGCTGACCACGCTGGCACAACCGGCCATCGAATACGCCCGTGACGGCTTTCCGGTTTCGCCGCTGATCGCCCATCTGTGGCAGCGCGGCTACAACAAACTGAAATCTCAGCCGGGCTTTACCGAGTGTTTTGCGCCGGACGGTCACCCGCCGCGTGCCGGGGAACTGTTCCGCAACCCGGCGCAGGCCGCCACGCTGCAGAAAATCGCCGAAACCAACGGAGAAACCTTCTATCGCGGTGAGCTTGCCGAGAAAATAGTGGCGTTTGCCGGGCAGCACGGCGCGGCACTGAGCATGGCCGATCTCAATAACCATCGCGCCGATTGGGTGGATCTGCTATCACGCCCGTTTGCCAACGGTTCGGTGCAGGAGCTGCCGCCTAATGGTCAGGGAATCGCTACCTTGATTGCGCTCGGTATTCTCGAGCAGTGGGACATCGGCAGCTACACGCCGGATTCCGTGCCGTGGCTGCACTTGTCCATCGAGGCGATGAAGCTGGCGCTGGTCGATCTGGATCGTTACGTCACCGATTACGACCATCTGGAATTCCCGGCAGAGTTGCTGCTGAGTGACAGCTACCTCAAGCAGCGCGCTCAGCTAATCAATCCCGATCAGGCCGGTGATTTTACCTTCGGCTCCCCACAGCAGAGCGGCACCGTATATCTGTCGACTGCCGATGCCAGCGGCATGATGGTGTCGTTTATTCAGTCTAACTACATGGGCTTCGGTTCAGGCGTGGTGGTGCCAGGCACCGGCATCAGCTTGCAGAACCGCGGCTGCGGCTTCTCGCTCGATCCGCAGCATCCGAACGTGGTGGCCGGCAGCAAACGTCCGTTCCACACCATCATTCCGGCGTTTGCGCTGGATGCGGCGGGACAGCCATTGATGTCATTTGGCGTGATGGGCGGCCCGATGCAGGCGCAGGGCCATCTGCAACTGGCGCTGCGCATCATGCAGCACAAGCAGAATCCGCAGGCAGCCATTGATGCACCGCGCTGGCGCGTCGAGCAAGGCCGCGCAGTGGTGGTTGAACCGGGTATCGACCGTAATGTGCTGGCGAAACTGCGCGAAATGGGCCATCAGATTACGGTAGAAGATCCGTTACAGAGCTACAACTTCGGCGGTGCGCAGGCGATTGTGCGCGATCCGCAGGGCTTCTACATTGCCGCCACTGAAAGCCGTAAGGATGGGCAGGCGCTGGTGTTCTAAATCGTAACCGCAGTGGGGCGCACCAAAGTGCGCCTTTTCCCACCGTTTGCCGCCTCTCAACCCGTTGTACACGCCAGGCCATTGCACTATCCTTTAGGACCATTCCCACCGAATCGAATTTAGCCATAACAGGAGTTCAACATGGCGTCAGGATTATCCCGCATCTGGATGCGTACCGGCATGCTTATGATCAGCGCACTGGTTGTGCTGCAACTTACCGCCTGTGGCGATAAAGAAGGCGATCAGCGTAAAGCCTTCACCGACTTCCTGCAGAACACCGCAATGCGCAGCGGCGAGCATCTGCCCAGCCTGAGCGAAAACCAGAAGCAGACTTTTGGCAACTACGCGGGCGACTACGCCATTTTGTATGGCTTCTCACAGCAGGCCAATCAGGCGGTTGAGCAAGGCATGCGTCCGGTGGTTGATGAACTGGCCGCGATTCGCGTGCCACAAGACTACCTGACCCGTCGTGATAGCCTGCGTCAGGCCAGTGGCAACCTGAGTGTGCTGTCTCAGCAGATTCAGAGCGCCAAAATGCAGGCCGACAGCAGCAAAGCCACATTGAAGCAGCCAGACGATTTGAAGAAAGTGTATGACAGCGTGTACGCCAAAGTGGTGACGCAGCCGGCGGGTACGCTGATTCCGCTGCTGCCGCAGCTGCAGGCGCTGAGCCAGGCGGCGGTGCAAACCGGTGATTATCTGCAGTCGCAGGGCACGCGTGTGACCTTCAACGATGGCGGCGTCCAGTTCCCGACGCAGGATCAGGCCACGCAGTACAACACCCTGATGAGCAACCTTTCCAGCAATGCACAAGCCCTGACTCAGGCGCAAAATGCCGTGCAGGGTGGTTTGTAACTTCGCTTTTTAGGCGTTCAGGGGCGACCATCAGGTCGCCCCTTCCCTGACAAACTCTTCAGTGTATCTTTCAGATTTTTCGTCACTTCCTTACACCTCACTTATCTGCATCGCTATTGTGTGATCTGGCGCATTTTCGACCAAAAATAGTTTGTGATCTTAATCACACTTATGAAACAAACCATACGGCTACAAAGGTGACTTAAGTCACATTTATCTCGTTGTTTTGTTTAAAATTTCGCCTTCGTACTTTTTTTACACCCTATTTATGTGATCTTCATCACCTTATAGCACCCTGACCACCCCAATTTTGCGTGATCTGCATCACACTTACTCCGGATGCTACGCAGCGTAATAAACTAGTGCTAGAGTCCGCGTGCATACAGTGATGCCACGGCCCGCGCCGGAACGGCTCAATAAAAGTCTTAACAAAAACAACCGCGCTCTTATTGCAGCGCGTCTCAATAAGGGGTGGGTTTATGTCCTCATCAGCGAAGGTCAAGGTCCAGAGCTTTGGTCGTTTTCTGAGTAACATGGTGATGCCAAACATCGGTGCGTTTATCGCCTGGGGTATCATCACAGCACTGTTCATCCCAACCGGATGGATTCCAAACGAAACGCTGGCGAAACTCGTCGGCCCTATGATCACTTACCTGCTGCCATTGTTGATCGGTTTCACCGGTGGACGCTTGGTAGGCGGCGATCGCGGCGGCGTGGTCGGTGCAATCACCACCATGGGCGTGATCGTCGGTGCGGATATGCCAATGTTCCTCGGCGCGATGATTGCCGGTCCGCTGGGTGGCTGGGCGATCAAAACCTTTGACCGTATGGTTGATGGTAAGATCAAAAGCGGCTTCGAGATGCTGGTTAACAACTTCTCAGCCGGTATCATCGGCATGCTGCTGGCGCTGCTGGCGTTCATCGGCATCGGTCCACTGGTTGAAGGTCTGTCGCACATCCTCGCGGCGGGCGTAAACCTGATGGTGCAGAACAACCTGCTGCCACTGACCTCTATCTTTGTTGAACCGGCGAAAATCCTGTTCCTCAATAACGCCATTAACCACGGTATCTTCTCGCCACTGGGTATCCAGCAGGCCAGCGAAGCCGGTAAATCCATCTTCTTCCTGATCGAAGCGAACCCAGGCCCTGGTATGGGTGTGCTGGTTGCCTATATGATTTTTGGTCGTGGTAGCGCCAAACAGTCTGCAGGCGGTGCGGCAATCATCCACTTCCTCGGCGGTATCCACGAAATTTACTTCCCGTACGTGCTGATGGCGCCACGTCTGCTGCTGGCAGTGATCCTCGGTGGTATGACAGGCGTGTTCACCCTGACCGTACTGAACGGCGGTCTGGTGTCTCCAGCGTCTCCGGGTTCTATTCTCGCAGTACTGGCGATGACGCCAAAAGGCGCATACTTCGCCAACATCGCGGCCATCATCGCGGCGTTTGCCGTCTCCTTCGTGGTCTCTTCTATCCTGCTGAAAACCAGCAAAGTAAAAGAAGATGACGACATCGAAGCTGCGACTCAGCGTATGCGTGATATGAAAGCGCAGTCTAAAGGTCAGGCCGTTGCCGGTTCTCCGGTTATCGCCGATGCCAACAGTGTTGATGTGAGCCACGTGCGTAAAATCATCGTCGCCTGTGACGCCGGTATGGGTTCCAGCGCCATGGGTGCAGGTGTGCTGCGTAAGAAAGTGCAGGATGCCGGCCTGAGCAATATCTCGGTGACCAACAGCGCGATTAACTCACTGCCGGGCGATGTGGATCTGGTGATTACTCACCGCGATCTGACCGAGCGTGCGATGCGCCAGGCACCGCAGGCGCAGCATATTTCGCTGAACAACTTCCTCGATAGCGCACTGTACAGCAATCTGACTGAACGTCTGATTGCCGCTAACCGCAGCGAAGCACATCGTGAAACCGTGCAGACCACGTTGGCAGACAGCTACGATGACGGCAGCGCTAACTTATTCAAACTGGGCGCGGATAACGTGTTCCTCGGCTTGAGCGCCAGCAATAAAGAGCAGGCGATTCGTTTTGCCGGTGAGCAGTTGGTGAAAGGCGGTTATGTTCAGCCAGAATACGTTGAAGCGATGCTGGAGCGTGAAAAGCTGACCCCGACTTATCTCGGTGAGTCTATCGCTGTGCCACACGGCACCGTGGAAGCCAAAGATCGCGTGCTGAAAACTGGCGTGGTGTTCTGCCAGTACCCAGCGGGCGTGCTGTTTGGCGAAGAAGCCGATGACGTGGCGCGCCTGGTGATCGGTATTGCGGCTCGCAATAACGAACATATCCAGGTGATTACCAGCCTGACCAACGCGCTGGATGATGACAGCGTGATTGAGAAGCTGGCAAACACCACCAGCGTGCAGGATGTGCTGGACCTGTTGTCGCCAAAAGCGTAACAGCACGTTTTAACTTCCCTGGGGCGGGCAAGCCCGTCCCACTTATACGGGGCGGATTTGCCCGCCCTTTCGTCATTTGATATGGGTCAAATTTATGAAAGCGTTACATTTTGGAGCAGGTAACATCGGTCGCGGTTTTATCGGTAAGTTGCTGGCTGATGCCGGTATCGAACTGGTGTTCGCGGATGTGAATCAGGTGGTTCTGGATGCCCTTAACGCCCGTCATGAGTATCCAGTTCATGTGGTTGGCGAGCAGGCAAAAGTCGAAATCGTTACCGGCGTTAGCGCAGTGAACAGCACCAGCGACGACATCGTCACGCTGATTGCTGAGGTTGATATCGTTACCACGGCGGTTGGTCCGCAGATTCTGGAGCGCATCGCGGGCGGTGTAGCGAAGGGTCTGGCCAAACGCAGCGACAACGGTAATGTCCGTCCGCTGAATATCATCGCCTGTGAAAACATGGTGCGCGGCACCAGCCAGCTGAAGCAACACGTACTGAAAGCACTGCCAGAACAGTATCACGCGTGGGTTGAAGAGCATGTGGGCTTCGTGGACTCTGCTGTTGACCGCATCGTGCCGCCTTCTGAAGCCGGCAGCAACGATCCGCTGGAAGTCACCGTTGAAACCTTCAGCGAGTGGATTGTGGATAAAACCCAGTTCAAAGGTGAATTGCCGAACATTCCAGGCATGGAACTGACCGACAATCTGATGGCGTTTGTCGAGCGCAAACTCTTTACGCTGAACACCGGCCATGCCATCACCGCATATCTTGGCCAGTTAGCCGGCCACGCCACCATCCGTGATGCGATTCTGGATGAGAAAGTGCGTGCCGTGGTGCAGGGTGCGATGCAGGAAAGCGGCGCAGTGCTGATCAAGCGTTATGGCTTTGATGCCGACAAACACGCTGCTTACATCCAGAAAATCCTGACACGTTTTGAGAATCCGTACCTGAAGGACGATGTGGAACGTGTTGGCCGCCAGCCGCTGCGTAAACTCAGCGCGGGCGATCGCCTGATCAAGCCCACGCTGGGTACCCTTGAGTACCACCTGCCACATGCCAATCTGGTGCAGGGTATTGCTGCCGCGATGCACTACCGCAGCGAAGCCGATCCACAGGCGCAGGAACTGGCTGCCCTGTTGGCTGAAAAAGGCCCGCAGGCGACGCTGGCCGAGATCTCTGGGCTGGAAGCCAATAGCGAAGTGGTCACCTCAGTGGTGAGCGCTTACAACGCTATGGCATAATGCGCGCCTTTTAATAGCTCACTCGGGCGCGGTGCCAACCGTGCCCGTCGGCGGTAGTGGAACGATGCAGGCAATAATGGAAGAGAAGCAAGCTTTTGAAAACCGGGTGCTTGAGCGCCTGAACGCCGGTCGATCGGTGAGAAGCTTCCTGATCGCCGCCGTTGAGCTATTGGCTGAAGCGGTCAACCTGCTGGTATTGCAGGTATTCCGCAAAGATGATTACGCCGTGAAGTATGCGGTCGAACCCCTGCTGCTCGGCGACGGACCGCTGGGCGAACTGTCGGTGCGTCTAAAACTGATTTACGGTTTGGGCGTGATTAATCGCCATGAGTATGAAGATTGTGAGTTGCTGCTGGCGCTGCGTGAAGAACTCAATCACGACACCAGTGATTATCGCTTTACTGACGATGAGATTTTGGGACCCTTTGGTGAACTGCACTGTGTTGTAGCGTGGCCGCCTCAACCTGACTTCACCCGTGACGACGAAGCATTACGCAGTATGCAGCAGCAGCGCTATCTGCAAATGGTGCGCTCTACCATGGTGCTGTCGCTCACCGAGCTGATATCACGCATTTCGCACAAGCAGGCATTTAAGAAGCCTGCAGTTTAAGCGTGGATGGCGTGACAAATCCGCCCCGCTGCAAAATCGCCCCGTTTTGATGTATCCTTTGCCTGTTTTCCTTAACGAGTTTCCCCTGATGAAAGAACAAGAAAAAGCCGAGATCAAACTGCTCAGTGATCAACTGGACGCATTGAATCGCAAAGAGCCCCAGCTGCTGGAATCTGGCGATGCCGAAAAACTCGGCGAGTTGCTGCGTGAAAAAGAGAAGCTGGTGCAGGAAATTGAACGTCTGCGCAGTGTTCGCGATGAAAAACTGAGCAAAGAAGCACAACAGCTGCAGAAGCTGGGCTTCAGCCGTGAGATCACCAAAAAAGAACAAGCCAACATGGGCGCATTCAAGAAAAGCGTGCGCGGCCTGGTGGTGGTGCATCCCATGACCGCACTGGGACGTGAGATGGGGCTGAAGGTGATGACCGGCTACGCGAAGCAGCCGTTCTGATACCCGATTACGCGGCGTGTGACACGTCGCGTTCTGCGCGCTCTTCCTGCACAGGTTCAACCCCTGCTGCCTGCAGCACCTGGGTGTTCAACGCATCCAGCAGTGCATAGCGGCGGCGATACTCCGCACGTTTCTTACTGGCAATCTCTTCCAGCGCTTTCCTTTCCATGTGCAGCGGCAACGTAAACAGTTCATCGGCCCGGGCTTCTCCGCCTAGTGACAGCCAGAACTCGCTGTAGCTGGCAAAGAACTTATCACCTTTACTGTGGCGATAACGCAGGCTGCGAAACACATGCGTGGTATCCCCTACCGCACTGATCGCCTGCACCCCGCACTGTTGCGCCAGAATAAACACCGCTTCCATCAACACACGTTTTGGGAAGAGGCCGTGGGCGGCTTTCGTCGCATCCCGAATGACATCATTAGAGATATGTTTGCGCGGTCCCTGCAATCCGCCAATCATTAAAGTGCGCTGATTGTTCTCCTGAATAATAGAAAAGGAGAGCGACGCAATATTCATGGTTTGATAATGCAGTGTCAGGGTTATTTCACCTTCACGATCAAAATGTCCAGGGCAGCAATTAATGACAAAAGCCTCATCATTTTTTCCGTTAAACGCAGCAATCACATTTAACACCGGGCTCAGCAATAATTGGCGCAGTTTGGCATTATCCAATTGATCCATCAGTGTGTAATGGTCAAGCAGTGCCTGCGCACGCTGTGCCACGCTGAAGCCCGCGCGTAGGTAAGGACGATGCGGTTTAGCCGGCAGCAACCCCTGCATTTTCAGCAGTTGTGGCAGAAACGGCAGTTTCGCTAACTCGTGAAGGTAATTAAACGTCGTAACCGGAAAGATGAAAGACCTTAAAGCAAATTTAAGGCGGAACATTTTGCTATTCCATAACTTATCGGGTCTGACGTTGCCGCGAATTAATGGCAAAAACAGGGATTCCGACGAATCTTTATTCGCCACAGGGGTAGTGATAGTAGACATAATTATTTTTACTTTCGTTTGATCAACTGCAGGCATTATATGCCCCAAATTATCAACGGCAGGTTAATAACTACTCTAACGAGATTTATAGCAGGCAGAACATTGAAGTGGTTTAAGAAGTGTTTAGATTTCGTAAAGAAAAAACCGGTGAAGCAGCTTCACCGGTTGTGTGCGTTGGCTATCGCCTGAACTTACTTAGCTGCAGCGAAACGTGCAGCTGCTTCGTCCCAGTTCACCACGTTCCAGAACGCTTTGATGTAGTCAGGACGTTTGTTCTGATACTTCAGGTAGTAAGCGTGTTCCCACACATCCAGACCAATGATTGGCTCACCGGATGCGCCAGAAATGGCTTCGCCCATCAGTGGGCTGTCCTGGTTTGCGGTTGAAACCACAGCCAGCTTGTCGCCCTTTTTCACCAGCCACGCCCAGCCTGAACCGAAACGGGTGGTAGCAGCTTTCTCGAACTCAGCCTGGAAAGCTTCAACGCTGCCGAAATCTTTTTCGATCGCGGCTTTCAGTTCGCCTTGCAGGCTGGTGCCCAGTTTCAGGCCTTTCCAGAAGAAGCTGTGGTTAGCGTGGCCGCCTGCGTTGTTACGCAGTGGACCTTTTTTATCTGCTGGCAGTTGATCCAGTTTAGCGATCAGTTCTTCAACCGGCAGGTTAGCGAATTCGGTACCTTCCAGCGCTGCATTCGCGTTGTTAACGTAAGCCTGGTGGTGTTTAGAGTGATGGATTTCCATCGTCTGCTTGTCGAAGTGTGGTTCCAGTGCGTCGTACGCGTAAGGCAGGGATGGCAGTGAATAACTCATGTTCTTCCTCTCCATTTAGTGTTTTGCAGCATCACCTTATCAGGGTGCCGCGTAAGCAGTCGGATCATTATAGTTAAAATCATGATCGGTAAAAGGGTTATCAATGCCTTAGTAATGATAAGGATTTGATGAATCTGGGAAAAGCACCGCACGCAGAGTCACATCTCATGTACGCGATGCCGCAGGATTACATCTTGTGCGTGCTGGCACGCAGCTTGAGCTGTACCGGCAGTTCGTTGATGGCAGGTGGCTCATCGCCTTTCAATGCGGAGAGTAAGCGCTTGCCCGCCGTGCGCCCCATCTCTTCATAAGGCAGGACCACGCTGGTGAGCGGCGGTGAGCAGACTGCTGCCAATGGGCCGCCACCGATGCTGGCAATCGCCAGCTGGCTGGGAATTGATATGCCTGCGGCGTGGCAAGCCATGATGGCACCACAGGCCACTTCATCGCTGGTACAAATCAGCACATCCAGTTCAGGCCAGGTCAGCCGGATCTCCGCCAGCAGGCTATGTCCCGCGGCAAAGGTCGGCATTTTCGGCGAGGTCACCACGCGGTGCGGCGCCTGATTTGATGCCAGCATGCCGCTGTGCCAGCCATTCAGCAGTTGGCGAAAAATCGTGGTATTGGTTTGCGTACACAGTAAGCCGAGATGACGATAACCACGTTCCACCAAACTCTGCACCAGCTGGCGAATCGCTTTAGCGTAATCGACACCAATGCTAATACCCGCAGATTCCTGATGCACACCGCCGATATCCATCACCGGCAGGCCGGAATTACTCAGCAAACGATGGGCTTCGGCGGCATTGTCGAAGTTGAAATGCACCATGGCGGCCGGATTGTACGAGAGCAACATCTCAATTAATTCGCTCTCTTCCGCCGCCGAGTGGTTGGCTTCCGCCAACATCATGTTATAGCCCTGCGGACGCAGGATCTCCTGCAGCGCTTCCGACACAATCGCACTGCCCGGCGTGGCGAACGATGGCACCACCATGGTGATCAGCTTCGATGATGCAGATGCCAGATTACGCGCCTGGATGTTCGGCACATAGGCCAACTCGGTGACGGCCGCATCAATTTTGGCGCGAATTTCAGGTGAGACTTTCTCCGGCATGCGCAACGCACGTGATGCCGTCATGGTGCTCACGCCGACCAAACGGGCAACATCGGCCAGTGTGCTTTTGCCGGTACCGCGCCGTTTTTTTTCTGCCATGCCTTCTCCTAACTGACTCGCTACAAATGCCCGCACGCAGCTTAAAACCAAATGCGTCAACGTGCCACGTTAATAACCACAGATTCGGGCACGCCTTACCTGCTGAGGATTTTCAGATTCTCGGAGCATGTCAGGTGCTTGCAACGATGACAAACGGGCTGCACAAAAATGTTAGCGATAACACAGTTTTTAACAACATCCGTGTTAGCGCTAACTTTTGCGACAAACATCACAGAAAAGCGCTGAGAAAATCACCTAAAGTGCACTCCATCGACGAATAACCAGGAATTACTGATGCTCACTCAATGGCTGACACCGCAACATATCCGCATCGTAGATCAGGTCAGCAACTGGCAGGAGGCGGTGCGTTTATCCGCTGAGCCGCTGCTGGCTGAAGGCGCGATTACCCCAGCCTATCTCGATGCCATCTTCACTTCGCATGCCGAACTGGGGCCTTATTACGTACTGGCTCCAGGCCTGGCGATGCCGCATGCCCGTCCGGAACAAGGCGCACGTAAGAATGGCTTGTCGTTGCTGCATGTGAAGAACGGTGTGAGCTTTGAAGCGGATGAAAACGATCCGGTTTACGTCATCATCATGCTGTGCGCGCTCTCCGGCGACGATCATATCCAGATGATTACCGCATTGGCCGAAGTGTTCAGCGACGAATCCCGCCTGCAGCAGTTGCTGTCGGCTGCGACCTTGCCAGCGATTGAAGCTGTCATTTCAAATTAAATCACCAGAGAACCCTATTATGAAAAAAGTATTAATCGTGTGTGGAAATGGTTTAGGCAGCAGCTTTATTGTGGAAATGAACGTGAAGAAAATCGTGGCGGAATTAGGTAAAGAAGCCGAAGTAGGCCATACCGATTTAACCACGGCGAAATCTGAGCAGGCCGACCTTATTATCAGCGCCAAAGATATTGCCGATCAGTTATCCGGGCACAGCGCACAGGTATTCGGTCTGACGAATTTATTAGATAACGCCAAAATCAAAGAAATCCTGGCGGAAAATCTGTAATAGCCCGATTTTACTCACATGGAGTAATTATGCTGCAATTTATCATCAAGGATGTTCTTGGAACACCCGCAATACTTGTCGGCCTTTTTTCCCTGATTGGTTTATTACTGCAAAAGAAACCGGTGTCGGATGTGATTTCCGGTACGCTGAAAACCATCATGGGTTTTGTGATTCTTATCGCCGGGGCCAACCTGATTGCGGCGACACTGACCATTTTCAGCCAGCTGTTTGAGCACTCATTCAATATTCAGGGTGTGGTGCCGAATACCGATGCGATGGCAGCGCTGGCGCAGAAAAGCTACGGCACTGAAACCGCGATGATCATGGTGTTCGGTATGCTGGTGAACATTCTGCTGGCGCGTATCACCCCGCTGAAGTACATCTTCCTGACTGGCCACCACACGCTGTATATGTCGGCGATGCTGGCGGTGATTCTGTCCGTGGGCGGTGTGCATGGCTTCTGGCTGGTGCTAATCGGTTCACTGATTCTCGGCACAATGATGGTGGTGTGCCCGGCGATTCTGCAGCCGTTCACGCGTAAAATCACCAATTCGGACGATTTGGCGCTCGGTCATTTCGGCTCAACCGGTTATCTGCTGTCTGCGTTGGTCGGTAAAGCGGTGGGCAAAGGCAGTCCATCCACCGAAGAGTTGAAGGTCCCGAAAACCCTTAACTTCCTGCGTGACTCATCGGTGGCGATTTCGTTGACCATGATGATTCTGTTTATCGCGCTGGTGTTGGTGGCGGGTAAAGAGTTTACCGAAAGCCAGGTGAGCGGCGGTCAGAACTTCATCGTGTTCGCGATTATTCAGTCCATCACCTTTGCGGCAGGCGTCTATATCATCCTCGCCGGTGTGCGTATGGTGATTGCCGAGATCGTGCCCGCCTTCAAAGGCATCGCGGATAAGTTAGTGCCGAACGCCAAACCAGCGCTGGACTGCCCAACCGTGTTCCCGTTCGCACCCAATGCGGTGATCATCGGCTTCCTGTGCAGTTTCTCCGCCGGTCTGATCAGCATGTTCCTGTGCCCATTGTTTGGTCTGAGCGTGATTGTTCCTGGCCTGGTGCCCCACTTCTTCTGTGGTGCCACTGCTGGCGTGTACGGCAATATTACCGGCGGACGTCGCGGCGCAGTGGTCGGCTCCTTTGTACAAGGGCTGCTGATCTCCTTCCTGCCTGCCATCCTGCTGCCGCTAATGGGCGACCTCGGCTTTGCCTCGACCACCTTCGGCGACGCGGACTTCGGTATTGTCGGCATCGTACTCGGCCACATTATTTCGTTCTTCCATTGATGTCATAACACAGCGCCTGCGGGCGCTGTTTATGTAATGAGGAAATAAACCATGAACGCTCAATTTTCACCGTCATTAATGTGTATGGACCTCACCCGCTTTCGTGAACAGATCGAAGCGATGAACAGTACTGCGGCTTTTTATCATGTCGATATTATGGATGGCAGCTACGTTAAAAACATTACGTTATCGCCGTTCTTTATTGAGAACCTGCGTAAGATTACCGATGTGCCAATTGATGTGCATTTAATGGTCAATCACCCGGAAGATATTATTCCGATGTGCATTGAAGCGGGGGCGGATATTATTAGCTTCCATCCCGAAACCGCGAATAACAAAATATTCCGCCTGCTGACTCAAATCAAAGAAGCGGGCCGTCGCTGTGGCGTGGTATTGAACCCGGCAACACCTGCCGAGAACATCCGTGAATATGCACATCTGCTGGATAAGGTTACGGTGATGTCGGTGGACCCAGGTTTTGCAGGGCAGAAATTTATTCCGGAAACGCTGAACAAGATTCGCCAGCTGATTGCTATGCGCGAAGAGCACGGTTATCACTATCTGACCGAGATTGATGGTTCCTGCAATGCACGCACCTTTAAGCAGATTGCTGCTTCTGGTGTGGATGTGTTTATCGTTGGTACTTCAGGTTTGTTCAATCTGGATGACGATGTGGCGCAGGCGTGGCAGAAGATGGAAAGCATTTTTGCCGAGGAAACGGCAGCCGCGTAACCCTTTCCAGGTGCGCATCAATGCACACCCGACGAGAAATCTGCCGGGTCGCCAGTAATGGCGACCCGCTTCATCTTCCTGATACTGCTTTGGGGCAACCTTAGCCTTTTACCGACCCAGCTCGGTCAGTGACTTGTCCAGCGCACCCACCAGCCAATCAATATCCGATTCCTGGAACGCCAACGGCGGACGCAGCTTCAGTACGTTGCCATACGGTCCGGCCACTGACGTCAGCACACGGTGATCGCGCAGCTTCTCGGTAAGATCCAGCGCCAGCGCTTTATCCGGCGTTTTGCTGGTGCGGTCCTGCACCAGTTCGAAGCCGATAAACAGCCCCGCTCCGCGCACATCGCCAATACTTTCATGGCGATCCATCAGCTTCTGCAACTCGGCGAGCAGTTTGGCACCCACCACGCGGCTGTGCTCCTGCAAGCCCTCTTCTTTAATCACCGTCAATACCGCCTGCGCCGCCGCCATGGCAACCGGGTTACCGCCAAAGGTGTTGAAGTAAGGGATATCGTCACTAAACGCCGCAAGCACATCGCTCTTCGCCAGCAGGCCGGAAACCGGAATGCCGTTACCCATCGGCTTACCAGTGGTCACCACATCCGGCAGCACGCCGTGACGGGCGAAGCCCCAGAATGCATCGCCGGTACGACCGAAGCCAGGCTGCACTTCATCGGCGATGAAGATACCGCCATTAGCGTGCACCACATCCACCGCTTTCTGCAGGAAACCGCGCGGATTCGGTAACACACCATCGGAAGAGAAGATCGAATCCGCGAGGAAGCCAGCAAATTTAATGCCGTGCGCTTTCATGTCATCGATCTGTTTCTGGATTTCGTTGGCAAACCACTCGCCGAGATCCGGTGCGTTGACGCGGTAGGCATCGGGCGGCGAAACCAGGCGTGTGGTGGCGGCCAGTGGCTGACCGCTGCCCAATGCTGGAGAGACGCCGGAAGTGAGATCGCTGGTGCCGTGATAGGCCTCCTGCGACACAATAATCCCGGTACCGCCGCTGAAGGCACGCGCCACGCGGATCGCCAAATCGTTCGCTTCCGAACCAGTGCACATATACATGGCACGGTCGATAGCATCGGGCGTGGTTGCCAGCAGCTCTTCGGTGTAATCGAGAATGCGTTCGTGCAGATAACGGGTGTGGGTGTTCAGCATTTTCATCTGCTGATTCACCGCTTCGATCACCGCCGGATGGCAGTGACCAATGCTGGCCACGTTGTTGTACACGTCGAGATATTTGTTACCTGCGGCGTCCCACAGATACTGCCCTTCACCGCGCACCAGATGCACCGGCTTACGATAAAACAGGCGATATGACTCGCCCAACACTTTGCTGCGCTTGTCTGTTAGCTGGCGGGTTGCCGCATCCAGACCGTCGGCGTGCTCAGCACGAAAACTGTTGGTGTCCATGATGGTGGAACGTGTAGCCATGGTAACTCCCGTTGCGAAGGTGAAAGGGGTGCATGATGTGTGACCGTTGTCACTATCATGCCTGCTTTAAAGACAAATGCAACAAAATACCCAAATACAACCAAATACACATGACGCCGTGATGACACTCAGGTAAGCTTAGGCCCAGATTATTACGCTACAGGGAAAAGTCATGCTGCAGGAAACCCGCTTACACCGCATTCGAGCCCTGCTGACCACGCAGCATCAGGTCAGCACCGAGCGCATTATCAATGAGCTGGGTATTTCGCGGGAAACAGCGCGGCGCGACATTATTGAACTGGAAGCGCAAGGACTAGCACGACGGGTACACGGCGGTTTGGTAGCGGTGGATAGCCAACCGGAGCCGCCGTTACAGGTGCGGCGCAGTGCCCAGGCAAAAGAGAAACGCGCGATTGCCGTGGCGGCCGCACAGCATTTGCAGCCGGGACAGACGCTGTTTCTCGATGCTGGCACCACCACCACCATGCTGGCGGAACAGCTGCGCAGCATGTCCGGCCTGACCATTATCACCAACAGCTTGCAGGCTGCGCTGGCGCTGAGCGCCGCCGAAGAACATGAAACACTGAACAATCAGGTGATTTTGCTCGGCGGGATGATGATGGCAGGTGCGCAGCAGACGCGCGGTGAAATCACGGTTGGCGAGATTTGCCGCTATCGCGCCGACGTCGCGCTGCTGTCGCCAGTCGGCATTGATGCCAAAAACGGCGCCAGCAGTTTCCATCCTCATGAAGCGGCGATTGCCCGCGCCATGGTGCAGCAGGCTGCGCGCACCTTCTTACTGGCAGATCACAGCAAGCTAGGGGTGATCAGCCGCACGGTGTACGCGCCGATTGGAGAGGTGGATTTGCTGATTTGCGACGGCGGCCCTGCCAAAGCGGGCGCATTAGCCGCGCTCCAGCAGGTGCTGCCGCAGGTGCAGGTGGTCTAGCTGCTGAGAAAATAGCGATAGGCGAATTCGTTGAGTTCAGCGCGATTGCCCATTGCATGCCAGATACGCAGTTGACGTAAGCGCTCTTTCTTACGCATGGGCAAGTTTAAACCGTAAGTTTCCAGCGTTATCGAAGCAGCATACTGATTTTCGGCCAAACGATCGGGTGCGACCGCGACTTCTCCATTATCGAAATTACAGATAAAATAGTCGTCAAAATTATAGTTGGATAGATCGGGTTTGATTAATGCTGCATGATACTTCTCACGCTTCTGGCTTTGGCACATATCACAGCAGGGAAATAAATTGCCCCAATCAAATGCCGATACAGGGAACTGACTTTTCGGCTTGAAATGCTCCAGCGTTTCACGGCTTTCACTGCCAATAAATCCATCACAAAATGCACAATGATGCTGCGTCATCTCTAACAATGCCGTGCGCACCGCTTGATAACAAGCCTCGGAAAACCAGCGAAATCGAGCCGCAGGGTTTTGACTGCGCGCAATAATATACCGCGCAGTCCAATCTTGATGATGCTCTTCC
Organism: Erwinia sp. S63; assembly: GCF_016625195.1. Classification (GTDB taxonomy): domain Bacteria; phylum Pseudomonadota; class Gammaproteobacteria; order Enterobacterales; family Enterobacteriaceae; genus Pantoea. The sequence goes on along the minus strand of NZ_JACVUP010000007.1, from coordinate 127,749 downwards.
AGACAGCAGGGCCAGGATCCGCGTTGTAATTTGAACATTCCATGTTCCTCTTATTTGCTTAAACGACGTGCGATCTGCCGCAACTCCATTTCAATAATCATTTCTAACTCTTCACCGCGAGCGCGCAGCCTGTCCGCTAATGACATCAGTGCGGTATCATCTTTAGGATTTTGCAAATAATCATTACGTACGAGCTTAAATGACGTGAGTAATTTTTCAGTCTCAATATCAAAGCGCTCACCCACATCAAACACCTCTTCCAGAATAAGCTGAATGCTTTTTCCTGCCCCTGATTCGGTGGGCACGATCTCTTCAGGCACTGAAGCATCACGAAGAATATGACGCTGAGGATCAGGCAGTCGATATACCCACGCATCGTCCAGTGAGCCGACAACAAACGGGGAATGGGTAGAGACAAACACCTGCGCATTCGGCAGAAGCTTTTGTATCGCAGGTAATATCCGACGCTGCCATTTTGGATGCAGATGAATATCGACTTCATCAAGGAAGAGAATAATCGGTTGGGAGAAAATCTCTCGCTTCTGAGTAAAGGGAATATCTTCCAGTCGTAGAGCAAGGTCTGCTACCCAGTGAATGATGGATTTCAATCCTTCCGGTAGCAAATCAAAGGAAATCTCGCAGCCATCCAGCAGGAATGCCACTGCTAAAGGATGACGCTGCAACTTAAACTCAATGGAAACTTCACAAATTTCAAAAATAAAGTCGGCGATCTTGTGCAGTGCAAATTGGTAACGTTTTACTTCTTCAGTTGAGTTATCCAGCTTCGATAAAGCAGCCTTGGTAATGTTATTGGCAATCCATTGTGCCAGCAACGATGCCCGACAGGTTTTTTCAAATGACAATGCTTTATCAAACGGTGAATCGTTAATATCAACGATAGCATTGACTCTGAACTGCCCCTGAACGCTTCGACTGCCAGAATAGGCAAAGGCAGCGTAGGGAAATGGGTCTTTATTAACCTTAGCGAATTTATCGTAGTGACGTGAATAGCGTTCAGTCGACGTTCTGAAATTTTCATCACCATAATATCTCAACCCGCCAGCGCCTGAGATTAAGGCGTATTCACCTTTTTGTTCGCCCAGTTCTCCCAGAGCGTAAAAGCCGTTGCCTGAAGCGAAGTTAAAGCCCACGTAGCTACTGTCACTCACAAACCTATTTTTTATTAATGGATAGACAGTTTGAGAGTCAAAAATTGCCGCTAACGCATATAGCACCGTGCTTTTCCCGCACCCATTGGGGCCAGTAAAAATATGGATCTCAGCTTTACCGACATCACGCTGTGCGCTTTCAGCAGGTGGAAAATCAAAATGGGTATTTTCAAATACACCAATGCCTTTCAGGGTCAGGCTTTCAATACGATGAGTCTGTCGCATTGCATCACATCCTTGTGGTGAGGTTAAACCAGGCGCTGCGGATGACTGTACACCGTGGCGCGTCCCGGCTTACTAAACCCTATCAGCGTTAAATTACAACGCTCGGCGACCTCAACTGCGAGCTGGGTCGCAGCGGATACCGCAAATAAAATCTCCACGCCGCACATCGCGGACTTTTGCACCATCTCATAGCTGGCGCGACTGGAGACCAGCACCGCGCCCTGCTGCCACTGCTGCTGGCTACGATGCCCCAGCAGTTTATCCAGCGCCACATGGCGGCCCACGTCTTCGCAGCCACCGAGCAATTCCCCCTGCGGCGACATCCATGCCGCCGCGTGCGTGCATCCGGTGAGATTGCCGATCGGTTGGTAATTGCGCAGTTGCGCCAGCCCGCTATCGAGGTTTGCCAGATCGAAGGTTTGGGTAAACGGCAACGGCTGCAGCGGCTTACCAATCTGGTCGAGTTGTTCCACGCCGCATACGCCACAGCCCGTTCTGCCCGCCATGGCACGGCGCTGCTCTTTCAGCGCCATAAAGCGGCGGCTGGAGAGTTCGATCTGCACTTCAATGCCGTTGCAGCCTGGCACCACATCCATGCCGAAGATCTCATCCGGTTTATCGATGATGCCTTCCGAGAGCGAGAATCCGAGCGCAAACGCCTCGAGATCGTTGGGCGTGGCCATCATCACCACATGGGAAATGCCGTTATACACCAGCGCGATCGGCACCTCTTGTGCCAGCCAGTCGGTTTCCGCCGTGCTGATATCACGCCGCTGACGTACCTGCGCCTGCACTGCGCCTGAGATCTCACTCACACTCTGATGACTTTCCTGTGCTTTAACTTTCACTTTGCTCGCCTCGGACAACAACCACATTAAAGCAGTGGTATTATTTCGCTGCTATTCTCACACTATTAGTTGGGTCATTGTGAACCTCGGCCCAACGCATCACAAAAAATTTTGCCCGTCATGCGGATTGTGGCAAGGCAGTAAACCCATTCAAGCCGGGAGCTTACACCAGCAAGCGACGGGAACGAATGGGCGCAGGCCACGCAGCGACAATACGCACGACGCAGGCAAATTGTAGCAATGTCGACTCAAGGATTAACCATGAACGTCAGCCGAAGAAAATTCTTCAAAATCTGTGCTGGCGGTATGGCAGGGACATCGGCAGCACTCCTCGGCTTCACGCCAGAGGTGGCGCTGGCGGAAACGCGACAGTACAAGCTGCTGCGTGCCCGCGAAACCCGTAACACCTGCACCTACTGCTCAGTGGGCTGTGGCTTGTTAATGTACAGCCTCGGTGACGGCGCGAAAAACGCCAAAGAGACCATTTTTCACATTGAAGGCGATCCGGATCATCCGGTGAGTCGTGGTGCATTGTGCCCCAAAGGCGCTGGCCTGCTGGATTTTGTCCACAGTGAAAGCCGCCTGCACTACCCCGAATACCGCGCGCCAGGCTCCGATAAATGGCAGCGCATCAGCTGGGACGATGCCTTTGACCGTATCGCGAAACTGCTGAAAGCCGACCGTGACGCCAACTTTATCGCGCAAAACGCCGCGGGTGTTACCGTCAACCGCTGGCTGTCTTCAGGCATGCTGTGTGCCTCCGCATCCAGCAACGAAACCGGCTACTTAACCCAGAAATTTACCCGATCGCTCGGCATGTTAGCGGTCGACAACCAGGCACGCGTTTGACACGGACCAACGGTAGCAAGTCTTGCTCCAACATTTGGTCGCGGTGCGATGACCAACCACTGGGTCGACATCCGTAATGCCAATCTGATCGTTGTGATGGGTGGCAACGCCGCTGAAGCGCATCCTGTGGGATTCCGCTGGGCGATGGAAGCCAAGATTCACAATAAAGCCAAATTGATTGTTATCGATCCGCGCTTCACGCGTACGGCATCGGTGGCAGACTTTTACACGCCGATTCGTTCCGGCACCGACATTGCTTTCCTGTCGGGTGTGCTGCTGTGGCTGCTGCAAAATGACAAAATCCAGCATGAATATGTGCAGGCGTACACCAACGCCAGCCTGATTGTGCGCGAGGATTATCATTTCGATGAGGGCCTGTTCAGCGGCTACGATGACGAAAATCGCAAATACGATAAAACCAGCTGGAACTATGAACTGGGCGATGACGGCTTTGCCAAACGTGATGACAGCCTGCAACATCCACGCTGTGTGTGGAATCTGCTGAAGCAACACGTCAGCCGCTACACGCCAGAAATGGTGTCACGCATCTGCGGCACGCCGAAAGAGGACTTCCTGCACGTCTGCGAGCTGATCGGTGAAACCAGCGCGCGCGACCGCACCACCTCATTCCTGTATGCGCTCGGCTGGACGCAGCACTCGGTCGGCGCGCAAAACATTCGCACCATGGCGATGATCCAGCTGCTGCTCGGCAATATGGGTATGGCGGGCGGCGGTGTGAATGCATTGCGCGGTCACTCCAATATTCAGGGGCTCACCGACCTCGGCCTGCTGTCGCAGAGTTTGCCGGGTTACATGACGCTGCCTTCGGAGAAACAGACCGATCTGCAAACCTATCTCGCGGCCAACACGCCGAAACCAACGCTACCCGGCCAGGTGAACTACTGGGGTAACTACCCGAAATTCTTTGTCAGCATGATGAAAGCCTTCTTTGGCGACAAAGCGCAGGCCGAGAACAGCTGGGGCTTTGACTGGTTGCCGAAGTGGGACAAAGGCTACGACGTCTTGCAGTATTTCGAGATGATGTCGCAGGGCAAAGTGAATGGCTATCTTTGCCAGGGCTTTAACCCGGTGGCCTCGTTCCCGAACAAACGCAAAGTGATCGATTCGCTGTCGAAACTCAAGTTCCTGGTGACCATCGACCCACTCAACACCGAAACCTCGACCTTCTGGCAAAACCACGGCGAGTTTAACGATGTCGATCCGGCGAAGATTCAGACCGAAGTGTTCCGCCTGCCCTCCACCTGCTTTGCCGAAGAGAACGGCTCGATCGTCAACTCCGGGCGCTGGCTGCAGTGGCACTTCAAAGGTCAGGATGCGCCGGGCGAAGCGCTGAACGATGGCGAAATCCTCTCGGGCATTTACAGCCGTCTGCGCGAAATGTACGCCAGCGAAGGCGGTGCATTGCCGGAGCAGGTGCTGAACATGACCTGGAACTACCAGACGCCTGATAACCCGGCGTCGGAAGAAGTGGCGATGGAGAGCAACGGCAAAGCGCTGGCAGATCTGTTCGATGACAAAGGCACGTTGCTGGTGAAAAAAGGCCAGCAGCTCAGCAGCTTTGCGCAGTTGAAAGATGACGGCACCACCAGCAGCGGTTGCTGGATTTTCGCAGGCAGCTGGACGCCGGACGGCAACCAGATGGCGCGGCGTGATAACACCGATCCGAGTGGATTGGGCAACACGCTGAACTGGAGTTGGGCATGGCCGCTCAACCGTCGCATCCTCTACAACCGCGCATCGGCCGATCCGCAGGGCAATCCGTGGGATCCGAAACGGCAGATCCTCAAGTGGGATGGCAGCAAATGGGGCGGCATGGACATTCCGGACTACAGCGCCGCCGCACCGGGTAGCAACGTCGGGCCGTTTATCATGCAGCCAGAAGGCATGGGCCGCCTGTTTGCCCTCGACAAAATGGCTGAAGGTCCGTTCCCGGAACACTACGAGCCGTTTGAAACGCCACTCGGTACTAACCCACTGCACCCGAACGTCATTTCGAACCCGGCAGCACGCGTGTTCAAAGACGATCTGGCATCGATGGGGAAAGCCGAGCAGTTCCCGTATGTCGGCACCACTTATCGTCTCACCGAGCATTTCCACTACTGGACCAAACACGCGCTGCTTAATGCCATCGCGCAGCCGGAGCAGTTCGTGGAGATTGGCGAGAAGCTGGCCAATAAGCTGGGCATCGTGCAGGGCGATACGGTGAAAGTCAGCTCCAATCGCGGCTACATCAAAGCCAAAGCGGTGGTCACCAAACGCCTGCGTCCGCTCGATGTGGATGGCAAAACCGTCGATACCATCGGCATTCCGATTCACTGGGGTTATCAGGGCATTGCGAAGAAAGGCTTTATCGCGAATACCCTGACGCCGTTTGTCGGTGATGCCAACACGCAAACGCCGGAGTTTAAGGCGTTCCTGGTTAACGTTGAGAAGGTGTAGGAGAACGTAGATGGCTTATCAATCGCAAGACATTATCCGCCGCTCCGCCACCAATGGTTTCACGCCTGCCCCGCAGGCGCGTAATCATCAGCAGGAGGTGGCGAAGCTGATCGACGTCACCACCTGCATCGGCTGCAAAGCTTGCCAGGTGGCGTGTTCAGAGTGGAACGACATCCGCGATGAAGTCGGGCATAACGTTGGGGTGTATGACAACCCAGCGGATTTGACCGCCAAATCCTGGACGGTGATGCGCTTTTCAGAAGTGGAAGAGCACGGCAAGTTAGAGTGGCTGATTCGCAAGGATGGCTGCATGCACTGCGCCGATCCCGGCTGCCTGAAAGCCTGTCCGTCCGAAGGCGCGATCATTCAGTACGCCAACGGCATCGTCGATTTTCAGTCGGAACAGTGCATTGGCTGCGGCTACTGCATTGCCGGCTGTCCATTTGACGTGCCGCGTCTGAATAAAGACGACAACCGCGTGTATAAATGCACACTGTGCGTCGATCGTGTCAATGTCGGTCAGGAACCCGCCTGTGTGAAAACCTGCCCGACCGGCGCGATTCATTTCGGCAGTAAAACCGATATGCAGGCGCTGGCGGGTGAACGCGTGGCGGAGTTGAACTCGCGCGGTTATGCCAATGCCGGGTTATACGATCCGGAAGGCGTCGGCGGCACGCATGTCATGTACGTGCTGCATCATGCTGATAAACCGCAGCTGTATCACGGTTTGCCAGAAAACCCGAGCATCAGTCCGGCGGTCACCTTCTGGAAAGGCATCTGGAAACCGCTGGCGGCCATCGGTTTCGCCGCCACCTTTGCTGCCTCGATATTCCACTATGTTGGCGTCGGGCCGAACCGGGTGGAAGATGAGGAAGACAACCTGCACGAAAAAGAGGGGCGCGAAGAATGAAAAAGCGCGATCGTCTGGTGCGCTATAGCGCACCGGAACGCATCAATCACTGGATTGTCGCGTTCTGTTTTGTTCTGGCGGCCCTAAGTGGGCTGGGTTTCTTCTTCCCCTCGTTTAACTGGCTGATGCACGTGCTGGGCACGCCACAACTGGCGCGCATCCTGCATCCGTTTGTTGGCGTGGTGATGTTTGCTGCTTTTCTGATCATGTTTTTGCGCTACTGGAAACAGAATCTGATTAATCGCGAAGACCTGATCTGGGCGAAAAACATCAATAAGATCGTCCGCAATGAAGAGGTGGGTGATACCGGCAAATACAACTTCGGGCAGAAGTGTGTGTTCTGGGCTGCTATCATCAGCTTAGTCTTGCTGCTGGCGAGCGGAGTGGTTATCTGGCGTCCTTACTTTGCAGGTGCCTTTGCGATTCCGCTGATTCGCGCCGCTTTGGTGGTGCATTCGGTCTCAGCTGTGGCATTGATCGTGGTGATTATGGTGCATATCTACGCGGCCCTGTGGGTCAAAGGCACCATTACTGCCATGGTTGAGGGCTGGGTGCCGGCCGCGTGGGCGAAGAAACATCATCCACGCTGGTATCGTGAGCAGCGCCAACGCCAAACACAACAGGAAAAACGTCCCTGATGAGTATTCGCATTATCCCGCAGGACCAGCTGGAGAAAGGCGAAAAAAACACGGCGGAACAGGTTCCGCCGCTGCTTTTCCCTCGGCTGAAAAATCTGTACAGCCGCCGTGCGGCACGTTTACGTGAGCTGGCCGCGAAGAATCCACTGGGCGATTATCTGCGCTTTGCTGCGGTGATCGCGCAGGCGCAAGACATCGTGCTGTACGATCATCCACTGCAACTCGATTTGCGCCAGCGTTTAGCCGAAAGCGCCGAACAGGGTAAACCTCCGCTCGATATCCACACCTACCCCCGCGATGCCCACTGGCAGCGTCTGCTGCATTCGCTGATTGCCGAGCTGAAGCCCGAGATGAGCGGCCAGGCATTGGCGGTGCTGGAGAACCTGGAGAAAGCCTCTTCTTCCGAGCTGGAAGGCCTGGCCAGCGCACTACTGGAGGGCGATTTTGCGCAAGTCAGTAGCGATAAATCCCCGTTTATTTGGGCAGCGCTTTCGATCTATTGGGCGCAGATGGCAGCGCTGATCCCTGGCAAAGCCCGTGCAGAATACGGTGAGCATCGTCAATTCTGCCCGGTGTGCGCCAGCGTACCCGTCACCAGCGTGGTACATATGGATGTGGGCCAGCAGGGGCTGCGTTATCTACACTGTAATCTGTGTGAAAGTGAATGGTATGTGGTGCGCAGCAAGTGCTCCAACTGCGAGCAAACCCGCGACCTGCACTACTGGTCACTCGACAGCGAAAAAGCCGCGGTGAAAGCCGAAAGCTGTGGCGACTGTGGCACCTATCTGAAGATGCTGTATCAGGAGAAAGATCCGGCGGTGGAACCGGTGGCCGATGATTTGGCCTCGCTGGTGCTGGATGCGCGGATGGAGCAGGAAGGCTTTGCGCGTAGCAGCTTGAATCCGTTTATGTTCCCTGGGGATTAAGCACAATTTCAGCTTTCCTACGAAGGGTAGCGGCACGATTTATCGCGCTGTTTTTGAGCCAGACAACAACGCGCGATAAAGCGCGCCGCTACAATTTGTGTACTTATCACTGTCGCAAAGGAAACGCCTGATGAAACTGATTGGCAGCTACACCAGCCCTTTTGTCCGCAAAATCTCGGTGATCCTGTTGGAAAAAGGCCTGGTGTTCGAATTTGTTAACCAGTCGCCTTGGGTGGAAGACAGCCACGTGCCGCACTACAACCCGCTGGGTAAAGTGCCTGCACTGGTAGACGATAACCATCTCACCTGGTTTGATTCTTCCATTATCGCCCAGGTGATTGAGCTACGCGGTGACGCCCCTGCTCTGTTGCCGGATGACGCCCTGCTCGCTCTGCAGGTACGTCAGCTGGAAAAGCTCGCCGATGGCATCAACGATGCCGCAGTGATGATTGTGCGCGAGCAAATGCGTCCCGGCGATCAGCAATCCGAAGAAGTGCTAATGCGCAATCGCGAGAAAATTTTGCGTGGGTTGGATGCGCTGGAAACGGCGGCGGCCCAGGGTGAACTGTTAAATAGCGGTACGCTCAATCTGGCCGATATCGCCACCGGCTGCATGATTGGTTATCTCAACTTCCGCCGCGTGCTGCCTAACTGGTGCGTGAATCGCCCGGCGTTGATCAAGCTGGCCGATACGATGTTTGCGCGGGAGAGTTTTGCCCGCACCGTTCCGCCTTCCAGCTAAGTCAGATAATGAAAACTCTCTACTCGCAACTGCCTGCTATCGACAGCCTGCTGCGCGATCCCGCTTTGCAGCCGCTGCTGATGCAATCCGGCACCGCGTTTACCACCCGCCAGCTGCGGGCGATGCAGCAAGATGCACGCACCCATATTCAACAGCATCAAACTTTACCCAGCTGGCATCTTAACTGGCCAGAAGAAGCGCAACGCCGCGCGCAACAGCAGCAGCAGAGCGCACTGCGTCCGGTGTTCAATCTCACCGGCACCGTGCTGCACACCAATTTGGGCCGCGCCCAGTTAAGCGATAGCGCAATTGAGGCGGTCACAGCCTGTTTGCGCCAGCCGGTGACGCTGGAGTATGCGCTGGATGATGCGTCGCGTGGTCATCGCGATCGTGCGGTGAGTGCACTGCTGTGTGAACTCACTGGCGCAGAAGCGGCCTGTATCGTGAACAACAATGCCGCCGCCGTGTTACTGATGCTGGCCGCACTGGCGCCGGGTCGTGAAGTGATTGTTTCACGCGGTGAGCTGGTGGAGATCGGCGGCGCGTTCCGCATTCCTGATGTGATGCGCCAGGCGGGTTGCCAGCTGGTTGAAGTCGGCACCACTAATCGCACCCATCTAAAAGATTATCGAGCGGCTATCAGCGACCACACCGGCTTGCTGATGAAGGTGCACACCAGCAACTACCAGATTCAGGGCTTCACTCATGCGGTCGCGGAAGCCGAACTGGTGGCGTTGGCGGCGGAGCATCAGCTGCCAGTGATCACCGATTTGGGCAGCGGCTCGCTTATCGACATGACCGCTTTTAATTTACCTGCCGAACCGATGCCGCAGCAGCTGATTGCCGCAGGCGTGGATCTGGTGAGTTTTTCCGGCGATAAACTACTGGGCGGCCCGCAAGCGGGGATTATCGTCGGCAAACAGGCACTTATCGATCGGCTGCAACAGCATCCGCTCAAGCGAGCCTTACGCGTCGATAAAATGACGCTGGCGGCGCTGGAAGCCACTTTGCAGCTTTATCGCCAACCGGAAACTTTGCGAGAGGCGCTGCCTACCCTGCGCCTGCTGACACGACCGCCGCATGAGATTTTGCAGCAGGCAGAGCGGCTGATGCCTGCGCTAGAAAAAGCGTATGACGCTGAATTTTCGGTCAGTATTGCCGCTTGTTCGTCACAAATCGGCAGCGGATCGCTGCCGATTGAGCGCTTACCCAGTTTTGCCATCACCTTTAGCCCACGTGACTCTCACGGCAGCTCGCTGGATGCACTGGCGCAACGCTGGCGTGCATTGTCACAACCGGTGATCGGCCGCATCCAGGAAGGCAAACTGTGGCTGGATTTACGCTGCCTTGAAGATGAAGCGGCGCTGATACGGACCTTAACCGCATGATAATCGCCACCGCTGGACACGTCGATCACGGCAAAACCGCGCTACTGCAGGCGTTAACCGGTGTCGATGCCGATCGCCTGCCCGAGGAGAAACGGCGCGGCATGACCATCGATCTTGGCTATGCCTACTGGCCGCAACCGGATGGCCGCGCTGTGGGCTTTATCGATGTGCCAGGACACGAGAAATTCCTCGCCAATATGCTGGCGGGTATTGGCGGCATTCACCATGCGCTACTAGTGGTAGCCTGCGACGACGGCGTGATGCCGCAAACGCGTGAACATCTGCAACTACTGAGCCTGGCCGGGCAACCTCCGCTTAGCGTGGCCTTGACCAAAGCGGATCGCGTCGACGCCGCACGCATCGCTGAAGTGCAGCATCAGGTGGCGGAGTTGACGCAGCAACTGGGCTGGCTGGCAGTACCGCAATTTGTCACCAGCAGTACCACCCAGCAAGGCATCGACGCGCTGCGTCAGCACCTGAGTGAACTGCGCGCACCGGATGTCGACACTGGCCGCCGCTTCCGCCTTGCCATTGATCGCGCGTTTACCCTCAAAGGCAGCGGATTAGTGGTCACTGGCACTGCCCTGGCGGGGGAAGTCAGCGTAGGGGATACGTTGTGGCTCAGCCGCCTCAATTTGCCGGTGCGCGTGCGTTCGCTGCATGCGCAGAATCAGTCAGTGTCGCGTGCGCAGGCCGGAGAACGAATTGCGCTGAATATCGTCGGCGATGTGGAGAAAGACCAGATTGCGCGCGGAGACTGGCTGCTGGCGCAAGCGCAACCCACAGGCACTCAGCGACTGATCGTGGCGCTGCGTTTGCTGCACCCGTTAAAAACCCCGTCGCAACCGGTGCATCTTCATCATGCCGCCAGCCATACCACCGGGCGACTGAATCTGATTGCAGGTGAAATGGCGGAACTGGTGCTCAGCGAGCCGCTGTGGCTGGCGGAAAACGATCGGCTGATTATCCGCGACAGCAATGCACAGCAGACACTCGGCGGCGGACGTGTGCTGCTGCTGAACAGCAAGAAACGCGGCAAGCGCCATCCTGATTATCTCGGCTGGTTGCAACAGCTGGCAGCAGCCGAAACCGATGAAGCCAGCCTGCACGCGCATCTGATACAGCAACCCGTCTACATGGCCGAGCTGAGTTGGGCACGCCAGCTAAGTGACGATGCACTCACCAATCTGCTGGGCAAGGTTGCGCCCGTGCGGCTCGGCAGCGCCTTGATGGCCGCTGAGCAGGCTGCGGCCTGGCAGCAGCGTCTGCTGGAGGCACTCACTGCGTTTCATCAGCAGCATCCTGAAGTGCCGGGCATCGGACGAGATCGCTTGCGCCGTGTGGCACTGCCACACCAGCCTCCGGAGCAGGTTATCGCACTGATCGACCGGTTACTTTCGCAAGGCCAGTTGCAGCAGCGGCAAGGGTGGCTGCATTTGCCTGATTTCGAACCGCGCTTCAATCCCCAGGAAGAAACGCTGTGGCAGCAGGTCGGCCCACTGTTCAGTGACCAGCCGCTATGGGTACGCGACATCGCACTGGCCACCCAGCAAGATGAAGAAACCATTCGCAGCCTGCTGCTCACCGCCGCGCGCCTCGGTCATATCACGGCGATCGTGCGCGATCGCTACTATCGCAGCGACCAGATCCAGATCTTCGCCGATCTGATTCGCCAGCGGGATGCCAACGGTGGCAGTACCAGCGCCGCCGATTTCCGCAATCAGCTCGGTACCGGGCGTAAAATCGCGGTACAGATTCTGGAATTCTTCGACCGCAGCGGTTTCACCCGCCGTCGTGGCAACGATCACCTGCTGCGCGACGCCCGCCTGTTCGACACCAGCGCTTAATCCTTCGCGTTGCTTCGCAGTTCTCGCTGTAACTGCGCTGCAACGCCGATTCCGCATTGCTCAAAAATGTGCCAGGATGTAAGAATATTTCTTACATTGGGGCACGATGATGGCACGTACCATGACAATCGATTTAGGTGATGAACTGCGCGAGTTTGTTGAATCTCTGGTGGCGTCCGGTGACTACCGTACCCAAAGCGAAGTGGTGCGCGATTCGCTACGTTTACTGCGGGAGAAGCAAGCGGCGTCGAAGCTGGAGGCGCTAAAAGAATTGGTAAGACAAGGATTCGAGAGCGGTCCGGGTAAAGAGTGGGACCATGAAGATTTTCTGAGACGAGCAAAAGCCAGGGTGGGCATTTATGAAAAGGAAGATCACGATAAAACCGGAAGCTGATGCCGATCTGATGAAAATCTGGATTTACGGATACTGGAATTTTGGGGAGCAGCTCGCAGATGCTTACAACCTTAAATTTTCCCAGCTCTTCGATAAAATTGCCCTGTTCGACTTAGGGCGAAAACGGCCTGATTTAGGTTATCAAATCTATTCACTTCCCTTCGGTCAGCACATTGTGATTTACCGTGCTGAGGTTGATGAGATCTTTATAGGGCGCATCCTGCACCACTCTCAGGAAGTCAGCGCCGAATTTTAAAAACAAAAAGGGACGATCGCTCGTCCCTTCGGCTCACTTCAGCACATCAGTTACTGCAGCAGTGAAATATCCGCCACCTGCAGGAACAGCGCGCGCAGTTGCGCCAGCAGCGTCAGGCGGTTAATACGCACTTCCGCTTCATCGGCGTTAACCATCACGTTGTCGAAGAAGTTATCGACCGCTTCACGCAGTTGTGCCAGCTCCACCAGCGCATCCTGATAGCGGCCTTCTGCGAAGTACGGCTGCAGTTTGTCACCGAGTGCCGTCACGAAAGTCGCCAGTTGGATCTCGGCGTTCTCCTTCAGCAGCGATGCCTGCACGCTGTCGTTCAGGGTTTCGGTGGCTTTCGCCAGGATGTTGGACACACGCTTGTTGGCCGCAGCCAGCGACGAAGCCGCTTCCAGAGTACGGAAGTGGGACACCGCCTTCATACGCGCATCGAAATCCGCCGGGCGGGTTGGACGACGTGCCAGCACTGCCTGAATGGTGTCGACGCTGTGGCCTTCTTCCTGATACCAGGTACGGAAGCGACCCAGCATGAAGTCGATCACTTCATCCACCACTTTGCCGTTGCTCAGCTTGCTACCGTACAGACGCACCGCTTCTTCGGTCAGCGTTTGCAGATCGAGTGGCAGGTTCTTCTCAACGATAATACGCAGTACGCCCAGCGCTGCACGGCGCAGTGCGAACGGATCTTTATCGCCTTTCGGATGCTGACCAATGCCGAAGATGCCCGCAAGGGTATCCATCTTGTCAGCGATTGCGACAGCGCAAGCCACGAGGTTCGATGGCAGTGCATCACCGGCAAAGCGCGGCTGATACTGCTCGTTCAGCGCCACGGCCACATCTTCCGCTTCGCCGTCATGACGCGCATAGTGCATGCCCATCACGCCCTGCGTATCGGTGAACTCGAAGACCATGTTGGTCATCAGGTCACACTTCGACAGCAGGCCCGCGCGGGTGGCGTGGTTCACATCTGCACCAATCTGGGCTGCGATCCAGCCGGCCAGCGCCTGAATACGGTCCGTTTTGTCACGCAGCGTACCCAGCTCTTTCTGGAACAATACGGTTTCCAGACGCGGCAGGTTATCTTCAAGACGCTTTTTACGGTCAGTGTTGAAGAAGAACTCGGCATCAGCCAGGCGCGGGCGTACCACCTTTTCGTTACCGGAGATGATTTGCTGCGGATCTTTCGATTCGATGTTGGTCACGAAGATGAAGTTTGGCAGCAGTTTGCCGTCAGCGGAGTACACCGGGAAGTACTTCTGGTCACCTTTCATGGTGTAAACCAGCGCTTCAGAAGGCACCGCAAGGAACTTCTCTTCAAATTTCGCCGTCAGCACCACTGGCCATTCCACCAGCGAGGCGACTTCTTCCAGCAGGCTGTCGCTCAGGTCGGCGATGCCGCCCAACTGCTGCGCCGCGGCTTCCGCATCGGCTTTGATTTTGGCTTTACGGGTCGCGAAATCAGCCACCACTTTGCCGCGTTCCAGCAGCAGTTGCGGATACTGATCGGCGTTGTCGAGGGTGAACTCTGGCTCACCCATAAAGCGATGGCCGCGAATCACACGATCGGACTGAATACCAAGAATCGTCGCCGGGATCAGCTCATCGCCCAGCAGCAGCGTCACGGTATGCACCGGACGCACAAACTGCACGTCGCTTGCGCCCCAGCGCATCAGTTTTGGAATCGGCAGCTTGCTCAGGGCGGTGACCACCATCGCGGGCAGCAGTGCCTGGGCGCTTTCGCCTTTCACTGACGCACGATGCACCAGCCATTCGCCTTTATCGGTGCTCAGACGCTCAGCCTGATCCACCGTGATGCCGTTACCACGCGCCCAACCTTCGGCTGCTTTGGTGGCATTGCCATCCGCATCAAACGCGGCAGCAATCGCTGGACCACGTTTTTCCACTTCACGATCGGCCTGCGCGGTCGCCAGTTGGGCGACTTTCAGCGCCAGGCGACGTGGAGCGGCAAACCAGTTCACTTCACCGTGCGCCAAACCGGCGCTGTCCAGTTCAGCGGTAAAGTGCGCGGCAAAGGCTTCTGCCAGGCTGCGCAGGGCTTTCGGAGGCAACTCTTCGGTGCCAATTTCCACCAGGAAAGTTTTATCGGTCATGGCTGCCTCTTACTTGTTTTTATTGCACATTGGGAAACCAAGCGCCTCACGGGACGCATAATAGGCTTCAGCAACGGCTTTCGTCAGGGTACGAATACGCAGGATATAGCGCTGACGCTCGGTCACCGAGATCGCCTTGCGTGCATCCAGCAGGTTAAAGCTGTGTGCCGCCTTCAAAATGCGCTCATAAGCTGGCAGCGGCAGGGGTTTTTCCAGCGCCAGCAGCTGTTGCGCTTCTTTCTCATACTGCTCGAAGCAGGAGAACAGGAAGTCCACATCCGCGTATTCAAAGTTGTAGGTCGACTGTTCCACTTCGTTCTGATGGAACACTTCACCGTAGGTGGTTTGGCCAAATGGACCGTCACTCCACACCAAATCGTAAACGCTATCGACGCCCTGGATGTACATCGCCAGACGCTCCAGACCGTAGGTGATCTCACCGGTGACCGGCTTACACTCCATGCCGCCCACCTGCTGGAAGTAGGTGAACTGCGTCACTTCCATGCCGTTGAGCCACACTTCCCAACCCAGTCCCCAGGCACCCAGCGTTGGGTTTTCCCAGTTATCTTCCACGAAGCGAATATCGTGCACGGTCGGATCCAGGCCCAGCTCTTGCAGTGAACCCAGATACAGCTCCTGCAGGTTGTCCGGGTTAGGTTTAATCATCACCTGGAACTGATAGTAGTGCTGTAAACGGTTCGGGTTTTCACCGTAGC
Organism: Erwinia sp. S63; assembly: GCF_016625195.1. Lineage (GTDB taxonomy): Bacteria > Pseudomonadota > Gammaproteobacteria > Enterobacterales > Enterobacteriaceae > Pantoea. Next base: position 112,261 of record NZ_JACVUP010000007.1, on the reverse strand, counting down.
GACCATCGGTAGGACGGCGTGAAGGCTGCACATAGGCGGTGGCCATTGGCTCCGGGCCGATGGCGCGCAGGCAGGTCATTGGGTGTGAAGTGCCAGCGCCCACTTCCATGTCCAGCGGCTGGACGATGGTGCAGCCCTGACGCGCCCAGTAATCCTGCAAGGTCAGGATCAGGCCCTGAAAGGTCTTGGTATCAAACTTTTGCATGTTGAGTACGCGATAAGGGTCGATTAAAAAAGAGTGCGACAGTATACCCTTTGACCGCAGATTGTGCAGCCGGAAATCCTGGCGTGACAGTGGGTGATTTTGACGCGGTTTAGGTCGTTAAAACCCTGAGATAAGAAAATCGTATACGATTCAATCAGGCACGGTCTCACCTATCAGATAAATTAAATTTATCCTTAATTTTCATATAAATAAACACAGCATAATCAAATCCTATTACGTGACACACATCACCTTTTCGACCCAATGGTCAAAAATCGCACATTGACACTTGTATAATCGTATACGAAATTGCGGTGAAACAGTTTTGCTTGGAATTTCACCATGAAGACCGCAATTGCTTATCCAGGAATGAACGCCAGTGACCGTCCAATGGGACCGGCTCCGCTTTCCGCCGCCGTACTGCACGAACCGATGCTGTTTATCTCCGGCCAGGTGGCGATTGACCCCTACAGCGGTGAAATCAAGGGCAATGACATCGCCAGCCAAACGCGCCAGGTGTTGAAAAACGTCGGCGATTTGTTGAGCGAAGCGCAGATGACTTTCGACAACGTGGTGCGCGTAACGATCTATCTCACCGACCTCAGTACTTTCAGTGAGATGAACGCCGCCTACAGCGAGTTCTTCCAGTTCCCCTTCCCGGCGCGCGCCACCGTCGGTATTCAACTCAACCATCCTGACCTGCTGGTCGAGATGGAAGTCACGGCGATGCGCTGATGCATATTCATATCGAAAACGACGCCAGCGCCCCGCAGGCATTACATCTGACCATGCAGCATCTGCAACAGCAGTTGGATGCTCATCCACAGCTGCGCGGTCACTTTACCCTGAGCGAAAACAGCAACGCTGCGCATACCGCAGATTTCCTCGCCAGCAGCGACATTTTATGGAGCGGACGCAAGCTGGCGCTCGATGCTTTCAACGCGCCGCGCCTCGGTTGGGTGCAGGTGATGTCCGCCGGCGTTGAGCAGTGGCTGGCGCATCTGCCGGAGGGCGTGACGCTGACGAATGCGTCCGGCGTGCACGGCGATAAAGGCGCCGAGTTCATTCTGATGGCGGCGTTGATGTTCAACTTTGGCATTCCGGGTTTTCTGCAGGATCAGGCTCAGCGCCTGTGGCGCCCAACCTTCGGCGGCTGCGCGCGTGGCAAAACTGTCTTGTTGCTCGGCGTCGGCGGTATCGGCGCGGCAGCGGCCAAACTGCTGACCGCGCAAGGTTATCGCGTGATTGGCGTGACGCGCAGCGGCCAGTGTGACGCCGACGTGGCGCGTTGCATCCGCATTGATGCGATGGCCGATGTTCTGCCGCAGGTGGATGTCCTGGTCTCAACGCTGCCGCTCACGCCACAGACCGAAATGCTGTTTGACCGTCGCCGTCTCGATCTGCTGCCTGCCCGCGCAGGCATCGTGATTGTCGGTCGTGCCGCGGTGTTCGACTACACCGCAATGCGCGAAAAACTGTGCGCCGGTGAGCTGGCCGGTGCGGTTTTGGATGTTTATCCGCAAGAGCCATTACCGGTAGACGATGCGCTGTGGAGCACGCCCGGCGTGGTGATGACACCGCACTGCAGCCTGGACGATCACAGTGCCTACCTTGAGGGTTGCCTTGAGGTGTTTATCGATAACCTGGTGCGTTTCCGAAGCGGCCATCCGCTGCGCAACCAGGTCGATGTTGCAAGAGGTTATTGAAGTCGCAGTACCCGTAAAGAGATTCATAAAAAACAAGGTCATCGCTTACACATTCACCAGCACCAGGGGAACCTTATTATGAAATTTGCACGCATCGCACTACTTATCTCTGGCATCACCGGCACGCTGTCAGCGGGACTCTCCAGCGCCCACGCCGCCAGTACCGACCCGATCACGCCAACCGCCAGCGACTTCGCGGCAATGGCGCAATGCAAAGCACTGCAGACCAAATATCCGTCGCTGAAAGGCAAGGATTTGGTGGTCGGTCTGGGCGGTTACACCAAAGGCTTTGAAGCCCCATCCGAAAAAGACCCAAGTATCATTGAAGGTCTCGATCCTTCGCTGTTCGAACGTATCAGCAGCTGCCTTGGGGCAAAACACAGTTATCAGACCGGTTCGTTCAACGTGCTGCTGACCTCCATCTCCAGCGGTCGTGCCGATATCGGTCCGATGCTGTATGTCACCGATGAACGCCTGAAGCAGATCGCTTTCGTCGCCTCAATGCAGGTGCAGGATGGCTCGATTCTGGCGAAGGGCAATCCGAAGAAAATCACCACCGTGGATGACCTATGCGGCAAAACCGTGGCCGCCGCTGCGGGCTCTTACGAAGCCAACAAGCTGGTGCCTGAGCAGAGTGCCAAATGCACCGCCGCTGGTAAGCCAGAAGTCAGCATGCTGATGGTGCAGAACACCGACAACAGCATTCAGGCGGTGAAAAGCGGTCGTGCCGATATCTATCTGACCGAAGCCGGTTCCGCCATCGCTATCGCCAAAGCCGACAAAACGCTGGAAAGCGGTTTCACCGTTGACCTGCCGATCATGGTCGGCTTCCCCATCGCCAAAGACAACACCATGCTGCGCAGTGCGGTGATGGATGCGATGAAGGTGATTCAGGAGAGCGGTGCGCAGAAGAAATTGCTGGATTACTGGGGTCAGGGCAGCGCCGCTGAACGCCCGGTTGTTGCACGTGGTTAATGCATAAACTCAGTCGGATCAATTGGGTTGCTGCATCACGGGCAACCCAAGCGATCGCATTGAGGGAGATAACGCCTTGGATGATTTTCTAAAGTACCTGACCTTCCCTTACCTGTGGGAAGGGGCCGTCATCGCTGTTCAGCTGCTGGTAGGCGCATTAGCGGGCGGCATCCTGATTGGCTTTTTCCTGGCGTTGGCCAGCACCTCAAAGCACTGGTTTATCCGCGTGCCGGTGAAAACGTACATTTATCTGCTGCGCGGCACGCCGGTGCTGCTGCAGCTGATTCTGCTCTACAACGTGCTGCCAGAGTTCGGCCTGCGTTTTAGCCCATTCACCAGCGCACTGCTGGCGTTGATGATCAACGAAACCGCCTTCTGCGCCGAGATCATTCGCGGCGGCATTATGGCCACCGATCGCGATCAGAGTATGGCGGCCCAGGCCTTTGGCTATTCGCGCACCAAAGAGATGATCCACGTGGTGATCCCGCAAGCGCTGCGCGCCATTCTGCCGACCATGGGCAATGAAACCGTCGGCCTGCTGAAATCCACCTCGCTGGCATCCGTGGTGGGTGTGAATGAGCTGACGATGCGCGGCCAGGCCATCGTATCGCAGAACTTCCTGTTTATTCCGGTGCTGGTCGCTTCTGGCGGTATTTACCTGATTCTCTCTACGCTGCTGGCGGGCGGCCAGTGGTGGCTGGAGAAGTTCTATAACCTTGATGAGCGAGCGCGCCGTGCCCGTGCCCGGTTGGCAAAACTGCCGCCGGAAGCGGACGTGATGGCGATGCAGTTGCCGAAGCGTCGCTGGGATACGCAAACCGCCGCACCGGTGCTGGAAGTGGACAACCTGTGCGTCGAATACGCCGGCAAAGCGGTATTAAAATCCCTGTCGCTCACCGTACGTCGTGGCGAAGTGGTGGTGCTGCTCGGTCGTTCCGGCTCCGGTAAAAGTACCCTGTTGAAATCGATTCTGGCGCTGACGCCGCGTAGCAGCGGCACCATTCAGACCGAAGGCCACTTTATGGGCAGCGATGAAAACGGCCGCCCTCTGGCTGCGCGTCACCTGCCGGCTAACCGCGCCAAATCCGGCATTGGTATCGTGTTCCAGCACTTCGCGCTGTTTGATCACCTTACCGCGCTGGAAAACGTGATGAGCATTTTGCTGCGTGTACAAGGAGCTCAACCCGAAATCGCCCGCGCCAAAGCGATGCGCGCCCTGAAAATGGTCGGATTGCAGGACTTCGCCGCTTCACTGCCGCATGAACTGTCCGGCGGGCAGAAACAACGTGTCGGCATCGCCCGAGCCTTAGCCGCAGAACCGCAAATTCTGCTGTTCGATGAGCCGACCTCGGCGCTCGACACTGAGCTGGTGCGTGAAGTGAACCAGACCATGCGCAGCCTGGCGCAAACCGGCATCACCATGATTATCAGTACCCATGACATTGCCTTCGCCGCAGGCGTGGCCGATCGCGTGGTGTTCCTGCAGAACGGTGCGCTGATTGAAGAAGGTCCACCGGCGATTTTGCAGAATCCGAAAACGCCGGCTTTTGCCACCTTCCTTGAACATGAAAATGCCACGGAGGCCCAGCATGCCAATGCATGATCTTGCGGCGCGTGAACGTCTTGGCGATGCGCTGTTCCGCTATATGCAAGGCCAGCCCGCCGATGCGCTGGCGGATGAGCCAGATGCCAACCAACAGGCGCTGCGCCGTTTTCGCTTGCTGCCGCGTGTACTGCAGGGCAATGAGGCGATCAGCACCCAGACCACCATCCTCAATCAAAGCTGGTCAGCGCCGCTGGGCGTTGGCGCCTTTGCCGGTGATCGCATCTTCCATGAAGAGGGATTGCTGCCGATTGCGCGAGCCTGTAAACGCCTGCAACTGCCGCTGGTGATCTCTGAAGAGACCGTCACGCCGCTGGAACAAATTGGCGCGGAGTATGACTGCTGCTGGTTGCAGCTGCGCGCGGCAGGTGATGTTGGGCGTATCAAAGATTTGATCGATCAGGCTGCACAAGCCGGATTCAAAAATATCGTCCTCACCGTGCTGGCACCGGTGCATCCGGTGCCCGGCTTACAGCCAGGTGGATTTTCGATTGGAGAAGCGCTCAAGCAGCGCGGCTGGCACACCGTCGGCGGCACGCAGCCGGGCGTTGAACCCTTACCGGCGTTTCCGGTATGGCGCTGGCAGCAGATTGATGAAGTGGCGGCACACTGCGCTGCACGCCAACTGCCGCTGTGGCTAAAAGGTATTTTGCATCATGACGATGCGGCACCGGCGGCACAGCACGGTGTCAGCGGCATCATCGCCTCGAATATTGGCCTGCGCCAAAGCGCGCGCTGGGCCACACCGGTGGATCAGCTCGCCGATTTACAGGCGGTCACTCGTCTGCCGCTGCTGCTGGATGGCGGCGTACGCTGCGGCAGCGATGCTGTGGTGGCACGTTGCCTCGGCGCCTCGCTGTCACTCAGCGTGCGACCGATCATCAGCGCCCTGGTAGCAGGTGGCGAAAGCGCGGTGTTCGATCTGCTCTCCGGCTGGATCAATGAGATCACCGCCATTAGCCACTGGTGCGGCGTCAGCGACATGCCGGCGCTTAACGGCAGTTTTGTTACGGAGGTGCGTGGCTGATGCAGACGTTAATCTTCAATCAAGGCGATGCCAGCGAATCCCGCATCTATTACTGCGCCCACTATCTGGCCGACAGCCTCGGCTTGTTCGCCGCCGAGCAGTTGCAGGTCACCTTCACCACCAGCGCATCGGGCGGGCACACCGTGCAGGGCGGACAAGTGCCCGCGGTGCTCAACCGCGAAGCGGACCTCACGTTGGGCGGACCAATGGTGGTGATGAAGCATTACCAGCAGCACGGCGCTGAGTTGCAGTGCTTTTGCGCCTCGGTCGCCGCTAATCCGTGGTTTCTGGCAGCAGCAAAGACTCAGCCCGATTTTCAGCTGAATGATTTGCGCGGCAGGCGCGTGCTGGATGTCGGTAATGTCGGCACCGCCACGCTGACCTTCCGCTGGCTGCTGGCACAGCATGGTTTGCTGGATCAGGTGGAGCTGATTGCCGGTAGCGGCGATCAGGCCCGCGATTTCGCGGCTGTGGCTAGCGGTGAAGCTGATTACGCGCTGCACGCCATGCATATGCTGGCACCAGCGATTGCCGCCGGGCAATTAAGCAGCATCAGCAGCCTCGCCTCACTGTGTGGCAATGTGCCGTGGAGCGCCTATATCGCACGCGCCGATGTCCTCACTGAGAAAGCCGCTGCGTTTGCTGCCTTCTCACGCGCCATCAAACAGGCACTGGTGTGGATCGCCACCCATGACGCCGAAACACTGGCGGCGAGCGTGCAACGCTATTACCCCGATTATCCGCTTGATGCGCTGATCACCGGTTTAGCCGCGTATCAGCAAGCCCACGTCTTCGCACCCAACGGCCTGATTCCAGCAGATGAATTTAACCACTTCAGCCAACTGCTGGGCGACATCGGCTGGCTGGATCCTTCTCAGCCAGTGCCCTATCGCGCACTGGTGACGCAAGCTGGAGCAGATTGATGAAACAATTAATTATCAATGGCCTGGTGGTGACAGAAACCCGCGCTGCACCGGCCGATGTGCTGATTGAGAATGGCAAAATCGACGGCCTGCTGATGCCGGGTGCCATCGCTGACGGCGTCGATGAGGTTATTGATGCGCAGGGGCTAATCATCGTACCCGGCGCGATAGATGTGCACACCCACTTCACCGGCTCTCATGATTTTCCCGAACAGGAATTGCGCGAAGGCACGCGCGGTGCCGCTGCGCACGGCGTCACCACCATTGTTGAGATGCCGCACTCGTTACCGCCTGCCACAACCCTAGCGAACTTCTCCGCCAAGCAGCACTGGCTGGCGGAAAATAGCTCGGTGGATTACGCCATTTGGGCCGGACTGGATGGCCGTAACGTGCACGAGTTAGCAGCGCTGGATCAGGCGGGCGCACTGGCGTTCAAAGCTTTCCTGTGCAGCGGCGCACCGAACGGCGAAGCCACCGACGAGAAAGGCTTACCGCGCCTCGACGATGATGGCTTGCTGCGTGCGATGCGTGAGCTGGCGACCTTTGACGGTCTGATTGGCGTCCACGCCGAGAACCACGACATCCTGATCGGTGCCGGTAGCGAACTGCGCCGCGCCGGACGCAAAGATACCCGCGCCCATGCGCTGGCCGGGCCAGAAATTGCTGAAATCGAGGCCGTGGGTCGCGTATTGGCGGTGGCGGAAGAGACCGGCGCACGCTGCCACATCGTGCACGTCAGCTCCGCGCGCGCCGCCGAAACCATCGTCGCTGCCAAAAGCAAAGTGCGCGCCAGCTTCGAAACCTGTCCGCACTATCTGATTCTCGATGAAGACGATCTGGTGCGCATCGGACCGAATGCGCGCTGTGGCCCACCGATCCGCCCACGCCCGGTGGTCGATGCACTGTGGCAGGTGCTGCTACGCGGCGACGTCGACATGATCGCCTCCGACCACTGCCCCTACACCCCGGCACAGAAACAAGCCGGTGAGGCCAGTATTTGGGACGCCGGTATGGGGCTAACCGGTGTTGAGACATTAAGTCCGATGTTCTTCAGCGCGGCACATATCGATCGCGGTCTGGCCCTCACCGAGTTTGCGCGCATGACCGCCAGCGGCCCGGCCAAAGCCTTCCAGCTGTGGGGCAAAAAAGGCGCGATTGCACCTGGCTTCGATGCCGATTTGGTGTTTATCGATGCGCAGCAGAGCTGGACCGTTGAGGGGGAGAAATTCCAGGGTCTTGGCAAGTGGAGCGCATTTGAAGGCATGCGCTGTCAGGGTAAAGTGGTGCGCACACTTATTCGTGGTGTCACGGTATTCCAGGATGGCCAGATGCAGGTTGAACCCGGCTTTGGTCAGTTCGTGACCCGACAGGTATAAACAGGACAATCACCATGGCAGGAAAATCATCCACCCCAAGCCGTAAAAGCAGCGCACCGCTGGCGCAGGAAGCCGCTTCAGACGGCAACTGGCAAGCTGCGCGTCCGCGCACGCTGGTCGATCACGCGGTCGATGCAATTCTGAGCGCCGCCTCGCGCGGATTGATTTTACCCGGCGACCGTATTGCCGAACCGGATCTGGTGGCAAAACTCGGCATGAGCCGCGTGCCGATCCGTGAAGCGCTGCGCATTCTGGAAAGCCAGGGCATCGTCACCAGCGAGCCGTACAAAGGCATCCGTTTGATGGAGATTTCCCATCAGCGGCTGGAGCAGATCATTGATGTGCGCATCCCTCTGGAGACGCTGGCCTGCCGCCGCGCGATTGAAGCCGGACGCAATGGTGCCGAGCAACTTAATCAGCTGTATCAGGGCGTGGCGCAGATGCAAACCATGATGCAAAACGAGGATGTGTACGGCTTTGCCTCAGCGGACACTGATTTCCATCGCACGCTGTGCAGCTTCGCCCACAACCCGGTACTGAGCAATTTGTGGGAGTCGATTGCGCGCCAGCTGACGGTGATTTTCGGCCTCTCCACCATGGGTAAATCGATGAGCGACATCATTGAAGAACATCAGCGGCTGATCAACGTGTTCGCCGAAGGCGATATCGCGCAGATGACTGATGAGATTGAAAACCACATCCGCATTCAGGCGCTGGATGTGGATTACGAGACCTTGATTACGCAGCGCCGGCAGCAGCGTTCCGCTGTGGGCTGATGCTTTATTGATTGCCTTTACACCAGGAAAACCACGATGAAGATCACCAACGTTGAAGCGTTTTATCTGCGTCTGCCGGTTATTGAGCAGCGCACCGATAGCTCGCAGGATGCACTGCTTATCAAAATCACCACCGATGCGGGCATCACCGGTTGGGGTGAAGTGGATGGCAGCCCGTATGTCACCAAAGCCATTATCGAAGCGCCCTATTCGCACACTATGGTCACCGGACTGAAATCCCTGCTGATCGGCGAAAATCCGCTGGAGACCGGCCGTTTGTGGAAGAAGATGCACAAAGCCACCATCTATTACGGACGCAGCGGTGCCGTGCTGCAGGCGATGGCGGGCATTGATATCGCCCTGTGGGACATCAAAGGCAAAGCGCTGGGCAAACCGATTGTTGAACTGCTGGGCGGTGCGATGCGCGACAAGATGCGCGTTTACTCCTCCAACATGTTCCAGTACAGCGTCGAAGAAACCGTGGCGCGCGCGCAGCACGCCATCGATACTGGCCACACTGGCGTGAAGTTTGGCTGGGAGCCGTTTGGCACCGATGAAGCGCTGGATCTGCGCTATCTGGAAGCGCTGCGCACCGCGATGGGCGACAGCGTGGATCTGATGCTGGATGTCGGCCACGTCTGGGATGCGAAAACCACCGTGCGCCGCAGCCAGCGCTATGAACATCTCAACCTGTTCTGGATCGAAGAGCCGCTGCACCCGGATAACTACGCCGGTTACGGCCAGGTGTCTGCCGCCTGCCAGCAGCACATCGCCGCCGGTGAGCAAGAGTGTTCGGTGGTTGGCTTCCAGCGCCTGATTGATGAAGGCGGCATCGACATCGTGCAGATCGATCTGACACGCACCGGCTTTACCCAGGCGATGGAGATCGCCAGCTACGCGCACAGCCGTGGCCGTAAAGTGTGTAACCATAACTTCACCACCGACATCAATACCGCCGCCTCGCTGCATTTCCTGTGTGCGATTGAGAACGCGCTGGTGATGGAGTATTGCGTGGAGCCGGGCGAAATCAGCCGCTCGCTGGCGAAAAATCCGGTGCGCATTGCAGATGGCTATGCGTGGTTGCCGAGCGAGCCAGGTCTGGGCGTTGAGCCGAACGAAGCGGTGATCGAGAAGTTCCTCGTCCGCGATTAAGTCACCGCCAGGCAAACACCGGATGCGTGATTAATCCATTGTTCAGCACACACTCGGTTGCGGCGCGATTTATCGCCTGAGGCTAATCCGTTTTATTCGCCAAAGCGGCCACGGTTAAACGTGGTCGCTTTATTCGTTTGGGTGAGCATGCTGGCGTGCAGGCCAGAGCACCACGGCTATTGCCGGGCTGTCCTCACGCCGCTGCCAGATAGCGTCCCCCGTTCACAGAGTGATCCGAATTTCAGTCCCAAAGGTTGTTGACGCATCACGCTGTGACTACCCTTCTTCGCACGGACGTATTGCCGACGAGGAAGCCATGTCGCAAAAAATACACTGGATCGACAACTTACGTGCGGTTGCCTGCCTGATGGTGATCGTCATTCACACCACCACCTGGTATATCACCGGCCCGATGGCCGTCACGGGTATTAGCTGGGATGTGGCGAACCTGCTCAACTCCGCGTCGCGCGTCTGTGTGCCGCTGTTCTTTATGATTTCAGGCTATCTGTTCTTTGGCGAACGCAGCGCGCAAGGGCGACATCTGCTGCGCATCGTACTGTGTTTATTGTTCTACAGCGCGGTGGCGCTGGCCTACATCACCTGGCTGACGCCGATCAGCGAAGGTCGTTCGCTGCTGAAGCTGCTGCAAAAACCGGTGTTCTATCACCTGTGGTTTTTCTTCGCCATTATCGGCATCTACCTGCTGTCGCCATTGATTCAGGTGAAAAGCGTGCAGCCGCGCTACGTCGCATTGCTGGTCGTGGTGCTGGCGGTGCTGGCCAATCCCAACACCGTGAGCCAGTCGCTGGGGCCGTTTCATTGGTTGCCGGTGAATCTTTACGTCAGCGGCGACAGCATTTACTACCTGCTGTACGCGCTGCTGGGGCGGGCGATTGGCTGCATGGACACCGATAAACGCGGCATCAGCTGGCTGGCGGGATTGGGCTTTATCGCCTGCTGGATTGGCATTACGCTCGGCACCAAACAGATGCTGAAAATCAACGGCGCATTCAACGACACCTGGTATCTTTACTGCGGCCCGCTGGTGTTTATCGCCGCTATCAGCTTGCTGGTGCTGTTCAAGAATGTGTTGAACAGCCGCACACTGCCGATGCTGGCGACGATTTCGCGCTATTCACTGCCGATATATGGCTTTCACGCGCTGTTTATCCACTATCTGCGCACCAACCACTACGACGATATGTCACGTCCGTGGCTCGATCTGCCGTGGGTATTTGGCATTACGCTGATCGGCAGTTTGCTGCTGGCGATGCTGCTAAAACGCGTGGATAAACATCATCTGGTGAGTTGATCGTCCCAGCGCTGATGCGCCCGACGCAGCTGGCGTGCTGAAGAGAATCCAGCCGCCAGCGCGGCTTTCTCTGCCGCTTCGCCCTGCTGCTGACGCTGGCGTGCAATCACCAAACGCAGCTGTTCATGATATTCGCGCACGCTAATGCCGAGATGCTGGCGGAACAGGCGCGTTAAGTGGCGTTCGCTGACATGCGCGCGCTCGGCCAGCGCGGTCAGTGACCAGTCATGTTCGGGATGGGCGATCATCACGTCCTGCGCCCGGTGAATCGCCGGATGCAGATGATTACGATACCGCAGCCACGGCGACAGTTGCGGATCGTCACCTGAACGCCGGAACCACACCACCATTTCCCGCGCCACCTTCAACGCCAGCGGTGCGCCACACAGTCGGTTGATCAGATGCAGCGCCAGATCGATACCTGCCGTGATGCCTGCGCTGGTCCAGATGCCATGATCTTCCACGAACACACGGTTATCTTTCACTAACGCGGCCGGCGCGGCGGCTTTAAGACGCGGCAACACATCGTGATGGGTGGTGCATTGCACGCCATTCAGCAATCCCGCCTGCGCCGAGAGCAATGCACCGGAGCAGATGCAGACTAATGTGATGCGTTTAGCGTGGATGGCGGACTGCTGCGAGCGTAACCAGTCGCGGGCAGCCGCAGCGGGTGCCGTATCGAACCAGACTTTGGAGTCATAGACGCCGGGCACCACCAGCAGGCTGTTATCGGGTAGCTGCTCGGGAAGTGGCGCGATATCCGCGATCGTCATGCCGGTGGAGCAGCGCACACTGGCTAGCGGGCCGATGTAGTGCAGAGCAAAAAAGCCATCCGCCAGCTGCAGCGTTTCCGCCGGGCCAGTGAGATCGAGCGCCATCACGCCAGGAAGAACCAGAAAATAGACGGGCTGCGGCATTAAAGGCTCCAGGGTAGGTGATGTGTTTTTCCCTCAGCCTCTGCATGGCAGAGAACTGTTCGAGGGTTAACGTATCATTGCTGCTGCCTCAGCCTCTCTGGATGTCTTTCCCTTCTGTGACGGGAGCGTGCTAAGGACAATTCAGGCCATAAGAAACTAACCTGATTTTCCCATCATAGCGAAATAAATATAAAAACCACGACCCAATCCGGCCATCACTCAACCGAATCAGGACATCAGCGGTTTCAGATGCTGATACAACTGCGCAAACTTCTCACGCTGCGGCTGATAAGCCTGATGATGAGACGCATCAGGCTGATGCCGCTGCACCAACTCTGGCGCGGGCCACTCGCTCTGCGGATTAATCGCCCATTGCGCCAGACGTGCAGCACCAAGAGCTGGCCCTACCTCACCACCGTGGCAATAATCCAGCGTTAATCCACTGATATCCGCCAGCATTTGCCGCCAGTACGCACTGCGCGCGCCGCCGCCAATCAACATCACGGTTTGCGGCTGCACGCCGCATTCATGCACCGCGTCCATCCCCTCGGCCAGCGCAAAGCCCACCCCTTCCAGCACCGCACGCGCCAGTTCAGGACGTCCATGCTGATGGGTTAAACCAAAAAATACGCCCTGCGCCTGCGGATTGTTGTGCGGGGTGCGCTCACCGGACAGATATGGCAAAAATAAAATCGGTGCGGCTTCACTGCTGGCTTTTTCCGCTTCCGCCAGCAGCTCAGGCACGTCTTTACAGCCGGTTAAGGTGGCTGCCCAGTCAAGGCAGGATGCGGCACTCAGCATCACCGACATCAAATGCCAGCGGTTGGGTAACGCATGGCAAAAACTGTGTACCGCTTGCTGCGGGTTGCTGAGATAGCCGTCGCTGACCAGGAAGTAAACGCCGGATGTGCCAAGCGACAACATGCCCTGACCCGGCGCCACCATGTCAACACCCACCGCGCCCGCTGCGTTATCGCCGCCGCCTGCGACGATCGGCACGGCGTTCATATGCCAGCGTGCAGCGACGTCTGGCGACAAGGTGCCAGTGATCTGGTCGCCTTCATATAGCGCGGGCATCTGGCTGCGGTTGAGATCGCAAGCGCTAAGCATCTCATCACTCCAGTCACGCTTTGCCACATCCAACCACATCGTGCCGGCTGCATCGGACATGTCGCTGGCGAAGTCACCGCTCATCCGCCAGCGCAGGTAATCTTTGGGCAGCAGGACTTTCGCCACTCGCTTAAACACATCGGGTTCGTGCTGCTGCACCCATAACAACTTGGGTGCAGTGAAACCGGGCATCATCAGGTTGCCGGTGATTTGGCGCGAGTCTGGCACCCGCTGCTCCAGTTCCCGACACTGCTCACCGCTGCGCCCGTCGTTCCACAGGATGGCTGGACGCAGCACCTTATTGTCGGCATCCAGCAAGGTGGCGCCATGCATCTGGCCGCTCAGACCAATGGCCTTCACGCCGCTGAGATCGAGCTGCTGCGCCAGCGCCTGCATCGCCTTGTCCGTGGCACTCCACCAGCTTTCGGGATCCTGCTCACTCCACAACGGTTGCGGACGCGATACCTGCAATGGCGCGGTTTCCACGGCAATCACCTGCCCTTGCGCATCCAGCAACACCACTTTGACGCCAGAGGTGCCTAAATCGATCCCGATAACCATGTTCAGCTCCTGATGCAGTTAGAAATCATAAAGATAGTGATTCACCAGGTTTTCCAGCTGCTCCTGGCGTCCGCTGCGATGCTGCGGATTCAATTGTTGCTGCTGAGCATGCGCGGCCAGAGACGCCAGCGAAAACTCACCTTTCAAAATTTGCTGGCCGAACTCACCATTCCAGCCGCTGTAGCGCTGCGCCACGCGTTTATCCAACTCACCATCTTGCACCATGCGCGCGGCCACTTTCAGCGCCAGCGCCATGGTGTCCATGGCACCAATGTGGCCGTAGAACAAATCATATTTATCCGTGCTTTGACGGCGCACTTTGGCATCAAAGTTTAAGCCGCCGGTGGTGAATCCGCCCGCTTTGATGATCTCGTACATCACCAGCGCATTCTCTTCTACGCTGATCGGGAACTGGTCGGTATCCCAGCCACACTGCACGTCACCGCGGTTGGCATCCACCGATCCAAAAATTCCCAGTGCGATGGCCGTTGCGATTTCATGATGGAACGAGTGGCCAGCCAGCGTGGCGTGGTTAGCTTCAACGTTAACTTTGATCTCTTTTTCTAACCCGAACTGTTTTAGGAAGCCGTAAACGGTCGCCACATCGTAGTCATATTGATGTTTGGTCGGCTCCTGCGGTTTTGGCTCAATCAACAGCATGCCCTGGAAACCAATTTTGTGTTTGTGCTCGACCACCATCTGCATAAAGCGGCCAATCTGCTCCCGCTCCTGACGCAGATCGGTATTCAGCAGGGTTTCATAGCCTTCGCGTCCGCCCCACAGCACGTAGTTCTCACCGCCCAGCGTCTGTGTGGCCTGCATCGCGCTGCACACCTGTGTCGCGGCCCAGGCAAAGATTTCCGGATCGGGGCTGGTGGCGGCACCGGCACCGTAACGGGGATGGGTAAAGCAGTTCGCCGTGCCCCACAGCAGCTTCACGCCGGTTTCCTGCTGTTTTTCCAACAGCTTGTCGGTCATGGCGGCAAAATTTTCACGGTAGCTGTGCAGTGAATCACCTTCTGGTGAGACGTCAACATCATGGAAGCAGTAATACGGCACATTCAGTTTGTGGAAGAACTCAAAGGCCACGTCCGCCTTCTGTTTCGCCAGCTGCAGGGCATCGCCATTTTTTTGCCACGGACGATCAAAGGCGCCGACACCAAACATATCCGCGCCGTTCCAGCAGAAGGTGTGCCAGTAACACGCGGCAAAGCGCAGATGCTGCGCCATGGTTTTACCGAGGATCACTTCGTCGGGATTGTAGTGACGAAACGCCAGTGGGTTGGTGGATTTGGCCCCTTCATAACGAACGCGATCGAGCTGGTCGAAATAAGCGTGCATGGTTTGCTCCTTAGCATCAGACCCGAATGGTCAGCAGTGAATCATTATTTTGCTAAGGGGTTGGCATTAAGCTCAATTACGATATTTCACACTCAAATTAAGATAATTATTAATTGTGCGCAGACTCGCAAAAATCAGCAAATTCAGACCCCGATCATAAAACAGAAAATAAACAAAAAAACGTAATAGCAGGATAAAAATCAGTAATTGATGTTGACTGAAACTCAGGGCAACAATTCATCCGCCTGGTTCATAGCCTTACAACGACAATAGCCTTAACCTACAGGATGACCATGATGAAAATGAAACACACGCTGTTAGCCGTCTGCGCTGCGCTGACCCTGTTTAGCCATGCCGGTGTGGCGAAAGAAGTGAAAATCGGTATGGCGATCGATGATTTACGCCTTGAGCGCTGGCAGAAAGATCGCGACATTTTTGTTAAGCAAGCCGAATCGTTAGGGGCCACGGTTTTTGTCCAGTCGGCCAATGGCAATGAAGAAACTCAGATGTCGCAAATAGAAAATATGATAAACCGCGGTGTCGATATGCTAGTGATCATTCCTTACAACGGTCAGGTATTAAGTAATGTGGTGGCGGAAGCCAAGCGTGAAGGCATTAAAGTGCTGGCGTATGACCGCATGATAAATAACGCCGATATCGATTTTTATATTTCCTTCGATAATGAAAAGGTCGGCGAATTACAGGCTGAAAGTATTGTTAAACAGGTGCCTAAGGGTAACTACTTTATGATGGGCGGCTCACCAGTTGATAATAATGCTCGCCTGTTCCGTGCCGGACAAATGAAGGTGTTAAAACCCTATATTGATAACGGCAGCATTAAGGTGGTCGGCGATCAGTGGGTGGATGCCTGGCTCCCCGAGAACGCGCTGAAAATCATGGAAAATGCGCTGACTGCCAACGGTAACCACATTGATGCGGTCGTCGCCTCCAATGACGCCACGGCGGGCGGAGCCATTCAGGCCCTGAGTGCGCAAGGTCTGGCGGGCAAAGTGGCAATTTCGGGCCAGGATGCCGATCTGGCCGCCATCAAACGCATCATGAACGGCACCCAGACGATGACGGTGTATAAACCGATCACTGAACTCGCTACTGAAGCCGCCAAAATCGCCGTGGAACTGGGCGATGACAAAAAACCCACCAGCAATAGCACGCTCAATAACGGCCTGAAAGACGTGCCGTCGCGCCTGCTGACACCGATTCAGGTGAATAAGGACAATATCGAAAGCACCGTGGTGAAAGACGGTTTCCACAAACAGAGCGATCTCTAAGCGCCTGCTGCGAGGGAGAAACAGCGATGCTGCTGGAAATGAACCACATCACCAAGCGTTTCGGCGCGGTGAAAGCGCTGGATGACATCAGCTTGCGGCTTGAGGCGGGCGAAGTGATGTCACTGTGCGGCGAAAATGGCTCTGGCAAATCGACGCTGATGAAAATCCTGTGCGGACTCTATCCGCACGGCGATTTTGACGGTGAGATTCACTTTGCCGGCGATCCGATTCAGGCCCAGACCATCCGTGATACCGAACGCAAAGGCATTGTTATCATTCATCAGGAGCTGGCATTGGTGCGCCAGCTTACGGTGATGGAGAACATTTTTC
The DNA here is from genome assembly GCF_016625195.1 of Erwinia sp. S63. Taxonomy (GTDB): domain Bacteria; phylum Pseudomonadota; class Gammaproteobacteria; order Enterobacterales; family Enterobacteriaceae; genus Pantoea. Next base: position 95,658 of record NZ_JACVUP010000007.1, on the reverse strand, counting down.
TGGGTGCCGAGTTAGGCCGCTTTGGCATGGTGGATGATGAAACCATGACGCTGCGCTGCCAGCAGTTATTGGCGCGGGTGAAGCTGGATGTCTCGCCTGATACCAAAGTAGGTGAACTGGGGCTTGGCCAGCAGCAACTGGTGGAAATCGCCCGCGCGCTCAACAAGCAGGTGCGATTGCTGATTCTCGATGAACCGACCTCCTCGCTCACCGAGCAGGAGACCGAGGTATTACTCAGCATCATCAACAACCTGCGCGAGCACGGCATCGCTTGTATCTATATCTCGCACAAGCTTAATGAAGTGAAAGCCATCTCCGACACCATCTGCGTGATCCGCGATGGGCAGCATATCGCCACGCGCCCGGCAGCGGGTCTAAGCGAAGATGACATCATCACCATGATGGTGGGCCGTGAGCTGACGGCCCTCTATCCACACCAGCCCCATGAGATTGGTGAAACGATACTGGAAGTGAAGAACCTCACTGCCTGGCATCCGGTTAATCGCCATGTGCGCCGGGTGAATAACGTTTCGTTCAGTTTGAAGCGTGGTGAGATTCTTGGCATTGCCGGGCTGGTGGGCGCCGGTCGCACAGAGACAGTTCAGTGTCTATTTGGCGTCTGGCCGGGTCGCTGGCAGGGCGAGATTTCGATAAACGGCAAGCCAGTGAAGATCGATGACTGCCGCGCAGCCATTGAACACGGCATTGCCATGGTACCGGAAGATCGTAAAAAAGACGGTATCGTGCCGCTGATGGCGGTGGGCAAAAACATCACGCTGGCGGCGCTGGATCAGTTCAGCCATCGCCTTTCCACTATGGATGAAGCCGCCGAACAGCAGGCGATCAACGATGCGATACGCCGTCTGCGCGTCAAAACGTCCTCGCCCGAGCTGGCGATTGGACGGCTCAGCGGTGGCAATCAGCAAAAAGCCATTCTCGCCAAGTGCCTGCTGCTTAACCCCAAAATCCTGATTCTGGATGAGCCTACGCGCGGCATTGATGTCGGCGCGCGTCAGGAGATTTACCTGCTGATTAACGCGCTGGTGCAACAGGGTATCGCGGTGATTGTGATTTCGTCCGAGCTGCCCGAAGTCCTGGGCCTGAGCGATCGCGTTTTGGTGATGCATGAAGGGCAAATCAAGGCCGATCTGATTAACAACCATCTGACTCAGGAGCAGGTGATGGAAGCCGCTCTGCGGAGTGAACATTATGCTTAAGACTGAGAGTACGCAAAGCCTACCGAGCACACCTGGCAAGCCCGCACCGGGAAAATTCCCGCGATTAAATCTGCAAGTCTTCGTGATGCTAGGTGCGATTGTGCTGATCGCACTGTTCTTCACCTGGACTACCGACGGCGCCTGGCTGAGCCCGCGCAACGTCTCGAACTTGCTGCGCCAGACGGCCATAACCGGCATTCTGGCAGTCGGCATGGTGTTTGTGATCATCTCCGCCGAGATCGATTTGTCTGTGGGTTCGATGATGGGGTTGCTCGGCGGTGCGGCAGCCATCTTTGATGTCTGGCTTGGATGGCCACTGCCGCTCACCATAGTGGTCACGCTGGTCATGGGCCTGCTGCTCGGCACCTGGAACGGTTGGTGGGTGGCGTATCGCAAAGTGCCTTCATTCATCGTCACGCTGGCGGGCATGCTGGCGTTTCGCGGCATCCTGGTCGGTATCACCGATGGCACCACCGTCGCCCCAACCAGCCCAGCGATGTCACAGATCGGGCAAAGTTATCTGCCAGGTGGTGTGGGCTTCGGCTTTGGTTTTGTTGGGCTGGCGCTGTTTATTCTCTGGCAGTGGCGCTTGCGTCTGCGTCGTCAGCAGTTGGGACTTGCCCAACCGGCGGCAACAGGTGCGGTAGCGCGTCAGGCGATTACCGCCGTACTGGTGCTGGGCGCGATCTGGCTGCTTAATGATTATCGTGGCGTACCTACCCCGGTGTTGCTGCTGGCACTGCTGTTGCTGGCGGGTATGTTTATGGCGACGCGTACTGCCTTTGGCCGCCGGATTTACGCTATCGGTGGCAATATCGATGCAGCACGACTTTCCGGCATTAACGTGGCCCGCACCAAGCTGGCCGTTTTCGCCATCAATGGCGTGATGGTGGCGATTGCTGGGCTGATCCTTAGTTCGCGTCTGGGTGCCGGTTCGCCTTCTGCCGGTAACATCGCTGAACTGGATGCGATTGCGGCCTGCGTGATTGGCGGCACCAGCCTCGCGGGCGGTGTGGGATCGGTAGCCGGTGCGGTGATGGGGGCTTTTATCATGGCTTCGCTGGATAACGGCATGAGCATGATGGATGTGCCGACCTTCTGGCAGTACATCGTGAAAGGCGCCATCTTGTTGCTGGCAGTGTGGATGGATACCGCCACGCGTCGCCGGGTGTAATCGCGTGGGCGATCACACTGTGGCGCAAACCATTTCTGCTCTCCTTGCCGCCGTGCTATGCAATGCGCTGAGGGTTTAAAGGGATGCGCCACCATGCATGAGAAACGTTACCGCATTACGTTACTGTTCAACGCCAACAAGGTGTATGACCGCCAGGTGGTTGAGGGCGTTGGCGAGTATTTGCAGGCTTCGCAAAGCGACTGGGATATTTTCATTGAGGAGGATTTTCGCTGCCGCATTGAAAATATTCGTGAATGGCTTGGCGATGGCGTGATTGCCGATTACGACGACAGCTCGATCGAAACCTTGCTGGCAAATGTGCCGGTGCCGATTGTCGGCGTAGGCGGCTCTTATCATCAGCCGCAAGACTATCCGCCGGTGCATTACATCGCCACCGACAACGCCGCGTTGGTAGAGAGTGCTTTCCTGCATCTGAAAGAGAAAGGCATCAACCGCTTCGCGTTTTATGGTTTACCGGCGTCCAGCGGCAAACGCTGGTCGCAAGAGCGCGAGCAGGCGTTTCGCCAGTTAGTGATGCGTGAACGTTATCAGGGCGTGGTGTATCAGGGCATGGAAACCGCCCCGGAAAACTGGCAGCACGCGCAGAACCGCCTCGCCGACTGGCTACAAACCTTGCCGCCGCAAACCGGCATTATCGCCGTCACCGATGCGCGTGCGCGTCACCTGCTGCAAGCCTGCGAGCATTTGAAGATTCCGGTGCCGGAGAAGCTCACAGTGATCGGCATCGACAACGAAGAGCTGACGCGCTATCTCTCCCGCGTGGCACTCTCGTCCGTGGCACAAGGCACGCGTCAGATGGGCTATCAAGCCGCGAAGCTGCTGCATCGCTTACTGGATAAACAATCCTTACCGCTGCAACGTATTCTGGTGCCGCCGGTCAAAGTGATTGCCCGCCGCTCCACCGATTTCCGCTCACTCAACGACCCCGCCGTGATTCAGGCCATGCACTACATCCGTTTTAATGCCTGCAAAGGGATTAAAGTGGAGCAGGTGCTGGATGCGATTGGCATGTCACGATCCAATCTGGAGAAGCGTTTCCGGGATGAGACGGGCGATACCATCCACGCCATGATTCACCGCGAAAAGCTGGAGAAAGCACGCGAGCTGCTGGCCTCTTCTTCACTGAATATCAATGAGATTTCGCAGATGTGTGGCTATCCGTCTCTGCAGTATTTCTATTCGGTGTTTAAGAAGAGCTACGCCAGCACACCCAAGGAATATCGCCAACTTCACGGCGAGAACGTGCTGTAGCGCACGGCTAAGATCAAGATTTCGCGCTGGGTTGTCGCTATAATTGCGCGGCATCTTCAAAGGAAGATCGTCGTCTCCGGTGAGGCGGCCGGATTTCAAATCCGGTTGGGGCCGCCAGCGGTCCCGGGCAGGTTCGACTCCTGTGATCTTCCGCCACCTTCATCTTACTGTTACTCAGTTCTAAATGATTGGCTTAGGCAACCTGTAAGTCATCATTACAAGTTGGAAAATCTCAGCCTGAGGATGTAGAGCAAGGTTGGCACTTTACTTCTGCACTCTTCTCCGCTAATTGTTCCAATCTCTTTACCTCGCCTGCACAATGCAGTTATTCGGTAAAACCGAACAACTGAGCTCTGTTTAAAAATCAGCTTATTCATGATTCTATACTGTCTTTCACGCTGGCTATTGCGGAATCACCCATGCTCATCCATCCCACCGACAACCTGACCTTCTCCGGCGATCCGCGTGCGGATGAGCTGCGCAAAAAACTGCTGCAACCCAATGCACCCAAAGTGATTGCGGCGGCTTTATCCAAGCAGTTGGATCGTGAAAGCCGCACCCACAGACATGCCGCCGGACAGCTTTACTGCCTGAAGCAGGGAATGATGACGGTCAACACGCCTTCAGGCATCTTCGCCAATCCGCCGCGCCTGGTGGGTTGGATTCCGCCGCACTTCGAACACGCGATTATCGGGCCAGGTCGCGTGCTCGGCTGGACGGTGTTGGTGGATGAAGCGCTGACGGCACCGCTGCCAAAACACCCGGTGCTGCTCTCCTGCCCTTCGGTGCTGGAACCGCTGGCAGAGCGCCTGGCAAGTTTGTCGCCGGATAGCTGGGGCAGCGATCGTTACAATCGGTTATGCGATGTGTTTCTTGATGAGCTGTATGAGTCCACCGAGCATGCGCTGACGCTGCCACTCCCCGAAGAGCCACGCCTGCGGCAGATCGCACGCTTATTGATGGATAATCCGGCGGATACCCGCACTGGCCCCGAGCTGGCACAGTGGGCAGGATTGAGTCCGCGCAGTCTTAGCCGTCACTGGGCCAGTGCGGTGGGCATGAGCCTCTCGCGCTATCGCCAGGTGTCGCGACTGTTGAAATCACTGGAAGGACTGGCCGACGGCAAAAGTGTGCAGCAGGTAGCGTGGCAGGTCGGCTTTGATAGCGTGAGCAGTTACATCAACGCGTTTCGCAGCGCCTTTGGTTCCACGCCCGGCAAATACTTTACGCCGCCTGACGCGTCTGCGGTTGCAGTATCAGAAGACTCGTAGGCCCATCGATCGCTGGCAGGCTGTGATGATATTTGCGACGAAACGCGCCGGGCGGCAGATCGTACATGCGGCGGAAGGTGCGGCACCATGTCTGCTGCGACTCAAAGCCATACTTAATCGCAATCTCCATCAACGGCATGTGACCGTTCATCAGCGCAATCGCCGATGCCGTGAGTTTACGCTCGCGAATATAGCTGCCCAGCGCGATACCGATATGGTGACGGAACATGCGTTGCAGATGCCACTGCGAATAGCCCGCACGACGCGCCACCGTCTCCAGCGTCAATCGCTGTTCAATATTGTCTTCGATCCAGAGCATCAGTTGATGCATACAAGCTGCCTGAATATCCATCTTTCCTCCTGATGGCGGATTAAAAAGTCAGCAGCATTATAAAAAAGCCTCAGCTGGCTATGTTTAGCGTTAAAGCCAATAAATAACGATATCTCGCCAAACTTTCATGGCTGTCGTTCTGACCCGACGCTTGCAGCTAACACCATCATGTAATATTGTAAGTTACATGATAAATGCCTGACAGGAGAATGTATGAATAATTGGATGACATCAGACGTGGGAATCTGTGTAGCGATAGCCCTGGCAGCGGCCAGTATCGCCATGACCCTCACGCAAACCGAGTTGTTTGCTGGCTTACGAGCGTGGACCGCCAAAAAGCACGCGCTGCTCGGCCATCTGTTCCACTGTTTCTATTGTATGAGCCACTGGACGGTGCTCGCAGGCATGGTGATTTATCGCCCTGCGCTGTTGCACAGTGATATGGCCCTGGTGGACTGGGTGATGACGGCGTTCATTACCTTGACGCTGACCACCTTTATCAACGGTCTGATGTTTAAGGTGTTCCAGGCAGCAGTGACCACGCATGTGATGAAGCACAATGCGCAGATCACTTTGCAGAAGCAGGATTGAGGTTATTCACTGCACAGCGGATGGGGCTCAGATTCCAGCCCCAGTTTTGCCATTTTGTTGAGGTAATCATCGGCAATATCGGCCACGGTTATCTGGCTAAAGCGTTGAAGCAGCAGCACTTCCGCTTCATTGAGCGCCTGATCCAGACGCTCATCGACCGCATGTTCAACTAAACACGGCGAAGGATCGGCAGCAGGCCCGATGCTGAACAGCGCAGGCGATCCAATCGCCTGATACACATCCAGTAGCGTAATCGCGCTGAGTTCCACCCGCAGCTCCCAACCGCCGCCGTGCCCCTTCTCCGAGACCACATAACCTTTTTCGCGCAGGCCAGACATCATGCGGCGTACCACCACCGGATTAGTGCCCAACATTTTAGCCATCGCTTCCGAGGTGGCGCGTTTAACGTGCCGATCAAGATGAATTAAGGCGTGCAGTGAGCGGGACATTCGGTTGTCGCGGGGCATGGATCATTCCTCTAAAGTTCACGACACTGTAGCAAAGCCGCCCGGCAGCAACAATTTATCCCGCCTTTTCGCTATGGCTTCACCAGACTCGCCTGCCAGTCACTGAACAGGGTCAGCCAGTTTTTGGCGGGGATATTCTTTTTCTCACCGGTGCCAAAACCATGACCGCCCTGCTGGAAAAGATGCATCTCGACCTTCACCTTGTTTTTACGTAGCGCGTCGAACATCAGTAAGGAGTTTCTGGGGGAGGCGGTGCCATCATCCAGCGCCTGTGCCAGGAAGGTCGGGGGAGTTTTGTCGCTGACGCGGTTTTCCTGTGAATTCTGATCGATCACCGCCTCGCTGATATCCTTGCCGTACATCGCCGTGCGGGTACCGACATGCGTCACGCCATCTTTTAACGACAGCACCGGATAGATCAGGGCGCTAAAATCTGGTCGTGCCGGAATCTGATCCAGCTTATCTACTGCGGAATAATTAGTGGCATCCGCATTGTTGCTTAGGTTGGCAGCAAGGAAGGCACCAGCTGAAAAGCCCATCACGCCAATCTGATCAGCGGCGATATGATAATTCGCCGCATTGCCGCGAATCATGCGCATGGCTCGTTGTGCATCAGAAAATGCATTATTACGGTTAACCTCTGAACCACCGTGCGGCATTCGATAAATTAAAACAAATGAGGAATAACCTTTCTGGCTCAACACTTTTGCGACATCCAGCCCTTCAGCGTCCTGCATTATATAAGAAAAACCCCCACCAGGAATGATTAGCACAGCAGAGTGATTATTCTTTCCTGCTGGAGGAACATAAATCATTTCTGGAGAATCGACATTTGTGACAGCACGATTATTGATGGCCGGGTTTTTACTGAAATTAATAAATTTATTATTTACTGACACTTCATTTGGCCAGATAGGAATTTCCTTATTGGCAAACACAGCCGGAAGATACAGAAGAAAAAGAAGAGCAGTTAATTGAGGTAACTTCATCTCGATGGCTCCAAATCCTGAATAAAAACAGTGACAAATGGCAAAGCAGATTGAAAATCTCAAGCTTTGCAGCGCAACACTTACCCCAGAGAGAACCAAATTAAATGAATAGCCTGAGTAAAGTAACAAATAATATCCCCTCTCTGCATTCAGTATAATACCGGGCCAGAAAAAATTAGACTTTTCTCATGTTTACGGCAACAAGGCCATATGTTATAAGTAAATTTTAAACTATAAGAATCTGTGACCATGGGAATTTACTGGATCATAAGTCTTAGCCTGACTTTTGTCGCTCTCGTCGAAGTCATGTTAAGTAAAAATGAAAACACAGCACAAATCAGATCATACGTTTATTTTGTTGCCGTTGTAGTGCTTTTTACTTTCGGCGGCATTCGTGGTCTGGGTACGGGACTCGATGATTTCCAGTATCGTGATTTCTTTGTTCATTTCGTCGATAAAATTACTATTGAAGGATTCTGGCGCACCGCGGATGAATTCCGTTACGAACCGGCGATATATGCGATTGCGGGATTAACGCGTATATTTACTGCTAACCCCGATATCTTTATGTATGTCTTTACTGTGATTGCCGTGTGCGTTAACGCATGGTATTTCCGTAAACTGACACCGTTGCCAATTGTCGCCTTAGCAGTCTACTCCGCGCACTTATTTATCAACAAAGACATGAACCAGATTCGATTTGGCTTATGTTCCGCCTTCTTAATGGGCTTTGTTTATCACATGTCCCGTCGTAGTAAATCCGGGATGATAACCACCTTTATTCTTTCCTTTATCAGTCACGCCACAGGGATTGTTGCTCTCCTGATTCCGATGGCGATGATTGTCAGGAAAAACAAATACATTCCTATTATCATTGTCGTCGCCAGTTTACCTCTCGCCTTTATGGGGAGTTCAGCGCTGATCGCGCTGCTTTCCAGTCATCTGGGCGGATTAGGTGACAGGGCCATGGGCTATGCTAATCAGGAATCAACGCAGGATCAGGGGATTTTTACCCTGTCAAACCTGAAGAATATTGGCTTTGTGTTTATCTTCAGCTTTATGCTGCTGAGTGACAGAATCAAAAACTTCGATCCGGTGAAGTTTAATACTTATTACATCATGGTCATTACTTTCGCGCTTGGTGCGGGACTGAGGATGGCGCTGCAGGATTATGCATCAGGCGGCCGCTTAGCGAACTTCCTGCTGCAAGTTGAACCGGTGCTTATTTCCCTGTGTATCTGGGAAACCAAAAAATTGAAAAAACTGCTCGCTGTTGGCGTCACCGTTTTAATGGTGCTCTATTATCTATACTACAATACCATTTCAAGCAAACAGTCGATTACCGGTTATGAAGTTTCGCAAACCTTTAAGATATTCCGCTAAGCCGCCAAAACGCTAACCTCTGGTTAGCGTTTTTTCTTTTAATCTCAGATAAAACTGATGGACGCATAAGGAAAGTCTGAATGTTTTTATGGCCCTGGTCATTGCTTGCTTTTTGATTTTTTTAAACTTCTAATAGGCTCATATCTGCGCCAGCAGAGTTCGGAGTTTTCTTATTAGAGCGATACCTGTTTTCCCCTGATTTTTCTGGCGCGACGTCACTCAATGAAAGAACGCAAATATGAACGAAAAAAACAATTTTGACATCGTCCGATTCTCTCTCGCTTTTATCGTGATGCTGGTGCATAGCGCAGAAGTAACCAGAAACGTCGATATTCGTTTTCTCGATCACTTCCTTAATAGTGACTTTGCTGTAAAAGGGTTTTTCGCAATAAGTGGTTTTCTCATTGCAAAAAGTTACTTAAGAAGCAAATCACTCACGTCCTATTTTATTAAGCGTGCGCAACGTATCTTGCCGGCTTATATATTTGTCATCATTCTGTGCTTTGTGATTGGGATGTGCCTTACGACGCTACCGCTGATGGATTTCCTGAAAAATAAAGAAACTATCAAGTATCTCGTCGCTAACTTCTCTTTCCTAAACTTCATTCAGGCGTCGTTGCCCGGCGTGTTCACTAACAACCCGAATCAGCCGATGGATGGATCGCTGTGGACCATCAAAGCTGAGTTGACGCTGTATGTCCTGCTGCCATTGATTGTTCCGATGATGAAGAAAAACCCTCTTAAAGTGTGGGCCGCGATCTTCGTTATCTCATGCGCCTGGTTCTTCTACTTCACTTCGGTGTACACCGGGCCGAAAGCCGATACTTTAGCGAAGCAGTTTGTCGCACTCTCATCTTACTTCTTCTTTGGTAGCCTGTTGGCGGTGCACCAACCGACCTTTGATCGCCTGAAAGAGATTACGATTATTTCTCTGGTGGTGTTCCTGCTGTTTAAGTCGACCGATTATGCCTTTATTGTCGAGCCAGTGGCGTTCTCTTCCGTGGTGATTCTGTTCTGCACCAATCTGTGCAAAGAGATCAAAATCAGTCAGTACGGCGATCTTTCCTATGGCATGTATCTTTACCACTGGCCGATCATTCAGGTCCTGCAACATTTCGGCGTGTTCGATACCAATGCCTTCCTGGGGCTGGGATTGACCATCGTGATTACGCTCGCGCTGGCTTACACCTCGTGGAATTTGCTGGAGAGTCGTTTCCTGAAACGAGCGCATCACGCTCAGCCATCGATTACGCCGCCAACCACTACCGCGCGTGATTGACCCGTTTGACTGAATAGTCAGGCCATTAAAAAACCCCCATCCGGGCAACCTGAAGGGGGTTTGTCGTATTTAGATAGTCGCGCCCATCGAGAGCCGATAATGCAGATTAACCTGTTCGATGGTGGGCTGCTGGTTGATCTTCTTCAGCACGATCTCCGTCGCCACTTTGCCCATCTCAAAGCGTGGCGTGATGACGCTGGCTAAGCGTGGCGTGGTGGCCTGGCCAATCTCCAGCCCGTGAAAACCGGCAATTGCCATGGTCTGCGGCACGGCAATCCCCGCCGCCTGACACTCCTGCAATACGCCAACAGCTAAGTCATCATTGGTGCAGAGAATTGCGTCCATTTCCGGATAGAGCTGGCGTGCCAGCGTCATCATGCCCGTACCAATCGATACTGAAGAGACCTTATTCGGCACGATACGCCCCGCCGGAAAGCCCGCCGCTTCCACCGCATCACGATAACCGGCATAGCGCTGTTCATCGCGGCGGTCGGACATCGAACCAAAGTAGATCACGCGCTGTTTGCCGCTGGCCAGCAGCATCGAGGTCATATCGTAACCGGCGCGATAGTTGTCAAAACCGACGTTAATCCGCCCGCTGGCTTCCGTCAGCCCCATCACTTCTGCCACCGGAATATTAGCGGCATTGAGGTATTTCTCGGCGCGCACCGTGTGCACTGATTCCGTGAGGATCAGCCCTTTGATGTTGAACGCCAGCACGGTGGCGATCTGCTCCTCTTCACGCTGGGCGTTGTAGTCGTAATTGACCACCAGCGTCTGATAGCCGTGCGCACTGGTGACCGACTCAATGCCCGCCAGCAGATCGGCAAAGATTTGGTTGTTAAACGAAGGAACCAGCACGCCAATACGCGGCTGGCTCTGTTTGGTTGCGGTGGTGTTGTCGCTATCGGGGACGTAGCCGATTTCAGCAATGACGCTGGCGATTTTCTCCGCCGTTTCCGTTTTAACCTTTTCCGGGGTTCGTAAATAACGGCTTACCGTCATTTTGGTGACGCCCGCCAGGGTAGCAATATCGTCCAGAGTGATGCGCTGCGTTTTCATTGCGACGTCCGCAAAGATGGCCTGTCAATCAACGTATTATGCCCGTTGCCCGGCAAAAAATGAAACGCACGCTTAGCCTCATTCCGGGAGAGAAATCATGACTGATAAGCAGAATAAAAATTTCACACCGTTGCAAGAAAAAACAAGATCAATCATGTCATGTCAACCTCACCTGATAAAAAACCTATCATTTCAGCGAAATATGGCCCTACCGTGAATATTGCCATCAGCAATTTTCGCAACGTCCTTCACACTTTCTGGAAAAAATTATCCAAAAACCATCATTTAGAACATATATTCCAATGTGATGACCTTGAGTGAAAAACGCTGAACATCGATAACCTACACCACTCCTCTTTCTGAACACGTAACGTTCAGGCCGTAGAGACAAGGGGCTATAACAATGGATACCAGGCAAAAACGCTACAACATGAAGTATGTCATTCTCTGCTGTACCGTCGCGGCATTTGGCGGACTGCTGATGGGCTATGACTCTTCAATTATTTCCGGTGCAATCGAACCTCTTAGTGAATATTTCCAGTTAACCCCCGCGGAAACCGGCTGGGCCGTTTCCAACATTCTGCTGGGAAGCTTAGTGGGCTGCTTTATTGCCCCCCGCCTGAGCGACAAACTCGGACGCAAAAAATCACTCGCCATTACCGCACTGCTGTTCACCGTTTCGGTGATCGGCACCGCCATCGCCCACAACTTCACGGTGTTTGTGCTGTTCCGCATCATTGGTGGGCTGGCGATTGGTCTGGCCTCGGTGATTTCACCGATTTACCTCGCAGAATTATCGCCGTCGAAGTTTCGCGGTCGCACCACTGCGCTTTATGCAGTGTGCTGTGTCGGCGGACAATCGGTGGTGTTGCTGACCAACTACTTCATCACCAAATCGACGCTGCCCGAGGTGATGATTAACATGGGCTGGCGTTATATTCTGGCCACTGCGCTGGTGCCTTGTGCGCTGTTCATCTTCTTCATCGCCTTTATCCCGGAATCTCCGCGCTGGAATGTGCTCAAGGGCAAATACGATGAAGCGCTGGATACGCTGACCAAAATTTCCAACCGCGAGCATGCCGAGAGCGTGTTCAATGAAATCAAACACTCGTTCTCAGACAAAACCGCGCATCAACATAAATCGCGCCTGCGCCTGGATAAAACCACTATTCCGCTGCTGATCATCGGTATCGGTCTGGCAGTCGGTAACCAGATCAGCGGCATTAACGTCATTCAGTACTTCGGTCCGACATTGCTGAAGAACGTGGCGGGCAGCACCGATTCGGCGTTGCTGCAGACCTTCTGGCTGTCGATTTGTCAGTTTATTGGCGTGCTGGCGGGCATGATGCTGATTGATAAGATCGGACGCCGTAAGCTGCTGTTACTGGGTGCCATCACCTCCTGCATCTGCCTCGCTTACTCGTTCATCGCCTTCTATTATCACCTGCCGGGTATGCTGGCGGTGGTGGGTCTGTTTGCCTATATGATTTTCTTTGGCATGACCTGGGGTCAGATTGTCTGGACCGTGCTGGGCGAAATCTTCCCTACCGAGATTCGTTCGATCTGTGTCGGGATTTCCATCTGTGCCATGTCGCTGGCGAACTTTGTCATCAGCAGTACCTTCCCGATCATGAACAGCAGCCCGATGTTGCTGGATCTGTTCCACGGTGGCTTCCCACTGCTGCTGTTCGCGATTTTCTCTCTGGGTATGTACTTCTTTACCTTCCGCTACCTGCCAGAAACCGCGGGCGTGTCGCTGGAGAAAATTCATGGGTTGGTGCTGGAGAAGTTTAACGTTGAAGCGGATTTGCCGCAGAGCACCTCAACGACCAAATCCAGCGAGTCATTTGATATTCCACGGCATTAATGTGATGAAGCGCGCCTACGAAATGGCGCGCTCATATTGCTCAATCACCGCCAGCGCTAAACCGTTGGCGGGATCGATACGCTGTGGCAGGAAATGCAGCTGCGTATGAGAGAAGGTAAAGGCCAGCGTGCTGACCTGGGCCGTTTCTGCAACCGCCTGAATAAATGCCGGATGCGCATTCCACGGCCCATCGATAATAATGCTGGCTGGGTTCACCAGCTGCATCACATGGCTTAGAGCGTGGCCGAGATGCTGACCGATTAACGCCATCACCTCACTGACGATCTGCGGTTCACTGGCCGCGTTTTGCCAGCGCAATCCTGTTTTACGCTGCCCCAGCTGCTGTTGAATCGCAGGCTGACTGATCAAGGTTTCCAGGCAGCCTGAACGGCCACAACTGCATCGCAATCCTTTGGGTTGCACCTGTAAATGACCAATCTCCCCGGCGGTCCAGCTGCTGCCGACAAACACTTCGCCCTGCTCCACCAGCGCTCCGCCGACCCCTTCACCAATGCGCAGATAAAAATGACTTTGTGATTTATCCAGATCGAGCTGCTGCACCGAGAGCAGCGCGGCAGCCTTGACGTTATGCATGATACGCAGCGGTAAACTGCAGGCGCTGACCAGCGGCGTCAGGACATCAACATCCTGCCAGCCAAGATGGGCGGAAAAGTGCACTCTGCCGCGCTGTGGATCGATAATTCCGGGAAAACCGACGGCGATACCCAGCAACTCAGGATGCGCAGCGTGCAATGTCTGGCACACTTCCACCAGCTCATGCAGCAGTTGCTCGTGATCGGCGGTCGACGTTTGCCAGGTTTGTTCTGCAATCACCTGCGAGAAGTAGTCGCAGACGCGCCAGTGGATGGCATTACGCTCGACCATGATGCCGGCGCTTTTCAGCTTCTCCGCGCGCAGCGAAATTTCGATTTTAGGCCGTCCGGCTGCTGCCACGCTCACCGGGCCGAGTTCATTAATCAGCCCCTGTGCCAGCAAGTCATCGACGATCAAAGAAACGGTGTTTTTACTCAGCTGCAGCGCCAGCGCTAAATCCTGGCGGGAGGTAATGCGCGTGCTGCGCAATTGCGTCATCACGCGCTTGAGGTTGTTTAATCGAAGTAATGCGGGGCCTTTACCGGCTGCTTTCATCGCGCGCCCACCTGACTCAATACTCATCACCGCGTACACGGCTGCGATAGCTTTCCCAATCAAAGCGCACCCACAAACTGGTGCCGAGACGCATACGATCCATCACGCGCTCGCCTAATAGGCCATTCATTCCCGCCGGGTCCAGATTCGACAGCATGCCGGTCGGGCGTTTTGACGATGAGCGACGATCGACAATCTGATTGATGATCACTTTTTCGTAGCGGGATTCACTTTGCATGCCGATCTCATCGATCACCAGCAGATCCACATGGCTGAGATCCTGCAGCAAACGCTCCTCGGTGAGATCGCTGCCACCGCTAAAGGTGCCTTTCATGCTCGACATCAAATCCGCCACGGTGACAATCAATACGCTTTTGCCACGCAGAATAAGGTCGTTACCGATGGCGGCGGCCAGGTGGTTTTTCCCGGTGCCAGGGCGACCGGAAAACACAAAGCTGGCAATGCTGTTGTCAAACCCGGCGGCATATTCCCGTGCCAGCGCCAGCGCTTTGCGCTGACCGTCATTCTCGACGCGATAGTTATCAAACGAGCAGTTCATGTGCAGCTCACGGATACCGGAACGCCCCATGATACGCTGCATTTTCATGGCGCGGTTTTCCCGCACGATGGCTTCAGAGCGCAGGCGGCCCTGTTCCTGATTCCACGCCAGCAGCTCTTCACCGTTTTTAAATTTCGGTTGCACATCCGCAGGCATAAATTTTTTCAGGCGACTGAAAAGATCGTTCGGCGTTTTCATCACTCACCTCGGAATCCATCGGGGATATCATATTGAGTATTGCTGATCTGGGTGACATCGCGCTTCGGCTGACCGCCATTGGCGGCACGGTTCATTTGCACGCTGCGCGCCAGTTTCTGCTGCCACTGCACATGATGGAACAGTCGGCCTTCGGCCTGCCAGTAAGCCACAAAGGCGGCCAGTTCGGCTGCGGTCACCGGTTCACTCAGCGCGACCCCCCAGATGGCGGCCTGACGCTGAAAGTCCTGATCCGGCTGCCAGCCCGAATACATGGCAAATTTGCCCACCGGCGTGGCGATCGGTGCCGCATCGCTATGGAACAGGCTGTCATCCAGCGTGACATCATTTGGCTGCTGCGCTGCGGCTTCCAACGCCAGCAGCTGTGCCAGACGCTGCGGTGTCAGCGCATAAAAAGCGGGCGCATTATTGTGCAACACCGCCAGCACGCCGTTTTCGGCCTGCTGCAACACGGCAAGCGGATCCTGGCAAAAGCCATCCAGCCCCACCAGCGTTGAAGATAAGATTTTAACTGACATGAAGAAACCTGACGTTGACCAACCCGGAGCGCCGATAGATTCAGCGCTAAGCGGTCAGTGTACCTGTTTTAATGCGATGGATCGCGCAGGATTTAGAAGCTGGCGCTGACGCCAAGGCTGTAAATAAACTGCTCACCGCTGACCACCGCCCCGGTTTGCGAGAAGGAAGCGAAAGCCGCCATATTTTGCCCAAACGGCACATTGGCGCCCACGCTGACATCCATCCAGTTGCTCTCATGGTTGATTTCCTCGGGGCGATCGCGCAGGGCCGATGGGTTGTCGTCGTTTAATTGATGGCTGTAGCTAACCTGTGCCCAGGGTGAAATCCAGTCAAGAGTGGAATCAAGACGCCAGCCCAGCGAGGCAATATGCCCGGCATGGTTGCCATCGACAAATTCACACTTCGGGCAGCTCAGGCGGGAATCATCCACCGCAAATTGCGCTACCGGACCGGTGCGCAGCGTTGAACTCATCGGCATCTGCCAGCCCGCCGAATAGCGGTTAGCAAAGGGGGCATTGCCCACGCTGGCTTTTTCACTGTGCAGCACCATCGCGCTCTCATCCGGGGAATTGAGCGCGGCATCCATCAGGCTGACATCACGGTTTTCTGTCAACATCAGGTGATTACTGGAAATTTTTTCAGCAAGTATCGCATTGTAATCCGGCACATAATCCGCGCCGGATTCATCCCAGGCGTAAGCCGGCAGCGCCGTAAATAACAGCCATACACTGCCAAAAGCCAGCATCAGATTGTGCTGGCCTGTCCGCTGACTTTTCTGCAACATGAAAGACTCCTGACGAGCCAGAAAGGGAACGGGCGTTAGAATTCAGGTTTATTGATTATCGGCACCCATTGATTAACTATTAATCGATTCTGCAATACGTCAAGGGATTAACTGTATTTTCCTCATACTTAGGGAGAGTCATATGCAACGTTGTGGCTGGGTAACACAGGATCCGCTCTATCTGGCGTACCACGATAATGAGTGGGGCGTGCCGCAAACTGATAAGCGGGCCTTATTTGAAATGATCTGCCTTGAGGGACAACAGGCGGGTTTATCGTGGATCACCGTGTTGAAAAAACGTGAGAATTACCGTCGTGCGTTCCACGAATTTGATCCTCACGCCGTGGCGTTGATGGATGAAGACGACATGCTGCGCTTGCTGCAAAACAGCGGGATAATTCGTCATCGCGGCAAGCTGGAGGCGATCATCAATAACGCCAAAGCCATGTTGGCGCTGGAAGCGGAAGGCGAAGACTTTTCACGCTTTATCTGGTCATTTGTCGATAATCAGCCGATTTTGCACCGTTTCGCCGATTACAAGCTGGCACCCACCACCTCCGAGCCTGCGATTGCGCTCTCTAAAGCGTTAAAGAAGCGTGGTTTTAAATTCGTCGGTCCCACAACCTGCCATTCATTTTTACAGGCGTGCGGGCTGATTAACGATCATCAAACCAGCTGTTTCTGCCATCCCGATAATCTTTAACGCAAAACTTTACACTTTAAGACTGACCCTCACGCATTTCCCCATTATTGAACGGCATAATGGTGCCGTTTTGGGGCATTTTACCCGTGTGACTTTGTGAGGGATTTTCAATGAAAAAGCGTAGTTTGACGCTGGCCTTGTTACTCAGTGGCAGCGTTGTGCTGTCAGGTTGTACCACCAATCCTTATACCGGCGAATCGCAGGCCGGGAAATCCGGTATCGGCGCGGGCTTAGGCGCCGTGCTGGGTGCGGGCGTTGGCGTGTTGTCATCATCGAAGAAAGATCGCGGCAAGGGCGCGCTGATTGGTGCCGCATCCGGTGCGGCGCTGGGCGGTGGCGTCGGGTATTACATGGATGTGCAGGAAGCGAAGCTGCGCGACAAAATGCGCGGTACCGGCGTCAGCGTGACGCGTCAGGGCGATAACATCGTGCTGAATATGCCGAATAACGTCACCTTTGACTCTAATAGCAGCAACCTGAAACCGGCAGGCGCCAACACGTTAACAGGTGTCGCGATGGTGCTGAAAGAGTATCCTAAAACCGCCGTCAATGTGGTGGGCTTCACCGACAGCACCGGTACGCGCGCGCTGAATATGCGTCTGTCGCAACAGCGTGCGGAAAGTGTGGCCAGCGGCCTGATTCTGCAAGGCGTGGCGCAGAACCGTCTGCGCACACAGGGCATGGGCCCGGATAATCCGGTTGCCAGCAACAGCACCGAAGCGGGTAAAGCACAAAACCGCCGCGTCGAGATTACGCTGAGCCCACTGGGTTAATCCCCTTCGCCGGTCTGCTTCTGCAGATCGGCGTTTCCGCACGTTTTTACACCGCATTAGACGCTTTTTGTATCAGATAACGCTCTATAATCGTCAACCAATAGAGCCGTAAAATACTTTATGCTAGCGTGATCAAAATTTGATCAGTGGAAAACGTCATCATGTCGCTCAAAGCCATTGCCGCTGCCCTCGGCCTCTCTGTTACCACCGTGAGTCGTGCGCTAAATGGCTATGACGACGTCGCGGCGGCCACACGTAAACGTATCGAAGAAGAAGCCACCTCACGCGGCTATCGTCCGAATGATGCCGCCCGCCGTCTCAAGACCGGCCGCGCCAATGCTGTCGGGCTGGTTTTCCCGGTCAGCACCGCCTCTCTGAATGACAGCTACTACAGTGAAATGCTGCTGACGCTGGATCAACGCCTCGCTCAGCATGAAATTGATCTGATGATTCTGCCGGACAAACCGCAGGATAAGCACCGCACGCTGATGCGCCTGTTGCGCAGTGGCGCGCTGGATGCACTGATTCTGACGCATACCCAACCGCATGATATCCGTCTGCAGCGTTTGCAGCAGAAAGGGTTTCGCTTTCTCACGCTGGGCCGCAGCCAGCTGCCGCAGCCTTATGCCTGGTTTGATTACGATAATCATGCGGGCACCCTGCTGGCCGCTGAACACTGTCTGCAACAAGGCCTGACGCGGCTTGCCTATCT
Organism: Erwinia sp. S63; assembly: GCF_016625195.1. GTDB lineage: Bacteria > Pseudomonadota > Gammaproteobacteria > Enterobacterales > Enterobacteriaceae > Pantoea. The sequence continues at coordinate 77,340 of NZ_JACVUP010000007.1, read as the reverse complement.
TGGCGGCAACGAACCCTGCACTTATATCCTCGATCGTCGCCACGGCTTTATTGATGCCCTGACACAGCACCAACCACCGATTGCACCTACCATGCTGGCCGCGTTGCCGGTAACGCGCCGTGCCGGTTATCAGCAAACGCAACGCTGGCTGGCGCAGGATATCGCACCTCAGGCCATCATCACGGATTGTGCCCCGCTGGGTGAAGGTGCGGCCATTGCGCTGCAGCAGGCCGACCGTTTAAGCGGCGCGCGGGCGATCCCCCTCTATGTTTACGATGGCTTGCCGCATGACTCCATTATCGATCATCCGGTGAACGCGATTTTGCAGCTATCGCAGCAGCGCATTGGCGAACGCGTGGCCGAAATGGTGCTGCAACTACTGGAAGGTGCACCGCTTGAGGAGCTCCAGACGCTGTGGCAACCGATGTTGCGCCTCACTTCTGATGCACAATGATTGCGTGCGCGCCGCGCTGTGATAGTCTTCGCCTGATTTTATTATTCAGGTGTACGCGATGAAGACCAGGCCGCCACGAGCCACAATCAGTGACGTTGCCCGCACGGCAAAAACCGGTAAAACCAGCGTTTCCCGCTATCTCAATGGCGAAGTGAATCTGCTCTCGCCCGATCTCAAAGCCCGTATTGAACAGGCGATTGCCGACCTCGATTATCGTCCCAGCCAGATGGCGCGCGGACTAAAGCGTGGCCGGACACGGCTAATTGGCCTGATCATTGCGGATATTACCAATCCCTATTCCGTGGATGTGCTGAGCGGCATCGAAGCGGCCTGCCGTGCGCAGGGCTTTACGCTGCTAATGTGTAACACCAACAACGAAGTCGATCGCGAGCAGTATTATCTGCAACTGCTGAGCAGCTATCAGGTTGAGGGCATTGTGGTGAACGCGGTCGGGATGCACGAAGAGGTGCTGAAGCGCCTGCAGCAGTCGATGCTGCCGATGGTGCTGATCGACCGTAAAATTCCTGACTTCGCCTGTGATGTGGTTGGCCTGAATAACCCCGAAGCCGCGCAAATTGCCACCCAACATCTGTTGGACAACAGTTACGATGCCCTGCTGTTCCTCAGCGAACCCTTGGGTAGCGTTAACACCCGCCGTGAACGACTCGGCGCGTTCTATGACACCTGCAAAGCCCACGCCGGCGTGATGGCGGAAAACGCCGAAGTCCCCCTGCATCAGCCAGAACAGCTGGAGCAGGTGCTGCAGACATTCCAGCAACGCCACAGTGACAAACGCTGCGCGGTGATGGCCGCCAACGGTGCCCTGACTTTGCAGGTGGCGCGCGCCTTGCAGCGTCTCGATCAACGCTGGGGTGAAACCATTGGCCTGCTTGGTTTTGATGAACTGGAGTGGGCTGCATTGGCGGGCGTGGGCATCACCACCCTGAAACAGCCCACCTGGCAAATTGGCTATGCGGCGCTGGAACAGGTGATTGCGCGCATTGATGGTAATGAACAGCCGATCAGCGAGCAGGTTTTCCCCGGCGAGTTGATTGTGCGCGGCTCCAGCCAGCCGCTGCGTTAATTCCCCTTTCTCCGGCTCACTTCGTGAGCAGGATCATAATTCCACACTCTCCGCCTTTCATTTGGAACCGGTTCCATTTAGGTTTTTTATATCAACGGGCGGTTTATACCGCATCCTTCCGAGTTCAAAGGAGAGACAACATGGCACATCCGGAAATCATTGTGGTCACCGCCGCCTATGGCACGCACAAAGTCGCCGAGCTAGGCGGTCAAACCGCCCTGCTGCCGCTGATCAAAGCCGCTGGCGCGGATGGCGTAGAAATCCGTCGTGAGCTGTTCAGCGAAGACGATCTGCTGAGACTGCACTCACTCAACAAGGCAATTGCTCAACAGCAGCTCAGTGCCAGCTACTCGGTGCCGGAAGCGTTGTGGCTGGAAGATGGCTCGCTTAACCCTCGTCTGGGGCAGTTCCTGCTGGAAGCCGAACAGATTGGCGCTAAGCGTTTGAAAATCGCCCTCGGCCATTTTGTCGATCTCTCCGACACTGCGCTGGTTGAGGTACTCGCCGCATCGCCGGTGACCGTGGTAGTGGAAAACGATCAAACGCCAGACAGCAAACTGGCCCCGATGCAGACCTTCTTCCATCGCGCCTGCGATGCCGCCTTGCCGCTGGATATGACCTTCGACATGGGCAACTGGCAGTGGACCGGCGAAGACGCCCTGCAGGCTGCGGCACAGCTCAGCCGTTACGTCAGCTACATTCACGTTAAAGCCGCAGTGCCACATGGTGAGAGCTTCCGTGCGGTGGCGCTGGACGAAACCGACGGCAGCTGGCGCGCATTGCTGAACGCACTGCCAACTGATGCGCCGCGCGGCATTGAATTCCCGCTCGAAGGGGAAGATCTGCTGGCCGTGACACGCCATTACGTCGATCTGCTGCGTGCGCTATAAGGAGTCGATGATGAAGCAACTGGATGTGGTTACGATTGGCGAAGCGATGGCGATGTTTATCGCTCAGCAAAGCGGGGATCTCGCCGCCGCAGAAGGCTTCGTCAAACGTATTGCCGGTGCCGAACTGAATGTGGCCATCGGCCTGGCGCGCCTTGGTTTACAGGTCGGTTGGGTCAGCCGCGTCGGCGATGACAGTTTCGGCCGCTTCACGCTGCAACAGCTGGCGAAAGAGAATGTCGATCATCACTGTGTGACCACCGATACCCGCTATCGCACCGGTTTTCAGCTCAAGTCGCGCGTCGATGACGGTTCCGATCCTGAAGTGGAATATTTCCGCGCCGGCTCCGCAGCCAGCCATCTCTCGCCGGATGATTTTAATGCGGATTATTTTGGTGGCGCTCGTCACCTGCACCTGAGCGGTGTGGCGGCGGCGATCTCTGACAGCTCGCTTGAGTTGACCAAACATGCGGCCAAAGAGATGCGTTCACGCGGCAAAACCATCTCCTTCGATCCTAATCTGCGTCCGGTGCTGTGGCGCAGTGAAGATGAGATGCGTAAGCAGCTGAATCTGCTCGCTGAGTATGCGGATTGGGTGCTGCCGGGTGAGAAAGAAGGTTTCATTCTCACCGGTTATCGCCAGCCGGAAGCCATCGCCGATTTCTATCTGGATAAAGGTGTGCGCGCGGTGGTGATCAAAACCGGCTGCGATGGCGCCTGGTATAAAACCGCTGACGGTGAAAAGGGCAATGTCGCACCGATTCTCGTCGATAACGTGGTGGATACCGTGGGCGCAGGCGATGGTTTTGCCGTGGGCCTGATCAGCGCATTGCTCGAAGGCAAATCGCTGCCGCAGGCGATTCTGCGCGGTAACAAGATTGGTTCGCTGGCGATTCAGGTCGCCGGCGACAGTGAAGGTCTGCCGATGCGCGCGGCGCTGGGCGATTTTTAATTAAGGGGTTGCCTTAATGGGTGACCCTGCAGGAAGGGTACGCATTCAGGCGTACCTGGTTAATCAGTCTGTCTCTACACAACCCGATTATTTCGAGGCGCATCCATTGAATGCGCCCGCCTCAAAACAGAGGAGTCACCCATGAAATCGCAGACAATCGCGCCAAAACGCTGGTGGTTTATCATGCCCATCGTGTTTATCACCTACAGTCTGGCGTATCTGGACCGGGCGAACTTTAGCTTCGCCTCTGCCGCAGGGATTAATGACGATCTCGGCATCACCAAAGGCATGTCATCGCTGCTGGGTGCCCTGTTCTTCCTTGGCTATTTCTTCTTCCAGATCCCCGGCGCGGTGTATGCCGAACGTCGCAGCGTGAAGAAGCTGATTTTCTGGTGCCTGATTTTGTGGGGCGGCTGTGCCTCATTAACCGGCGTGGTAAGCAATATTCCGATGCTGGCAGCGATTCGTTTTGTGCTCGGCGTGGTGGAAGCGGCGGTGATGCCGGCGATGCTGATTTATATCAGCAACTGGTTCACCAAGTCAGAACGTTCGCGCGCCAATACCTTCCTGATCCTCGGTAATCCGGTGACGGTGCTGTGGATGTCGGTGGTGTCCGGCTATCTGATTAATGCCTTTGGCTGGCGCGAAATGTTTATCTTCGAAGGGATTCCGGCGGTGATCTGGGCCGTGGCCTGGTGGTTCCTGGTGCAGGACAAACCGGCTCAGGCCAAATGGATGAGCGATGAAGAGAAATCCGCGCTGCAGGCACAGCTGCAGAAAGAGCAGGAAGGTATCAAAGCGGTACGCAACTACGGTGAGGCCTTCCGCAATCGCAATGTGATCATTCTCTGTATGCAATATTTCGCCTGGAGTATTGGCGTGTACGGTTTCGTACTGTGGCTGCCTTCGATTTTGCGTAACGGCACGCAGATGGGCATGGTAGAGGCGGGTTGGTTGTCGGCGGTGCCTTATCTGGTGGCGACCATTGCGATGATCGTGGTGTCATGGGCGTCTGACAAAAAGCAAAACCGTAAGCTGTTTGTCTGGCCGCTGCTGCTGATTGGTGCGCTGGCATTCCTTGGCTCGTATCTGGTCGGTTCCAGCCACTTCTGGCTGTCGTATGCGCTGTTGGTGATTGCCGGTGGCGCGATGTATGCCCCTTACGGCCCGTTCTTTGCCCTGATTACTGAGATGCTGCCACGCAACGTTGCTGGCGGTGCCATGGCGCTGATTAACAGTATGGGTGCACTCGGTTCCTTCATCGGATCGTGGATTGTAGGCTATCTTAATGGCGCAACCGGCAGTCCTGCCGCCTCTTATATCTTTATGGGTGCGGCGCTGCTGGTCTCGGTATGGCTGACGTTAATCGTCAAGCCCGCGGAGAACAAGACATCACCGATTCATGGGGCGAAGCACGCCTGAAAGCGTAAGAAATGACTTTTCCGGGCGGCTCAGGTCGCCCGTCACACGTTCTACAGGGAGCAAATGATGAAACCTGCTGTGATTCTTTATAAGAGCCTGCCAGACGATCTGCGCGCTAAACTGGATGCCCATTTTACCGTCACCGAAGTGCATGACGTCTCCCCCGAAACCGTGCAACAGCATGCCGCACAGTTTGCGGAAGCGCAGGGTTTGCTGGGTTCAGGCGGCAAGGTAAATGGCGATCTGCTGGCGAAGATGCCCGCCTTACGCGCTTGTTCCACCGTGTCTGTGGGTTACGACAACTTTGATGTCGACGCCTTAAATCAGCGCAATGTACTGCTGATGCACACGCCAACCGTTCTGACCGAAACCGTGGCCGATACCATGATGGCGCTGGTGCTGAGCACCGCCCGTCGCGTCACCGAGTTGGATCAATGGGTTAAAGGTGGTGAGTGGAAGAAAAGCATTGGCCCAGAGCATTTTGGTATCGATGTGCATCACAAAACGCTGGGGATTCTCGGCATGGGCCGTATCGGCCTGGCGCTGGCGCAGCGTGCGCACTTCGGCTTTGGCATGAATATTCTCTATAACGCACGCCGTCAGCATGAAGAGGCGGAAACCCGCTTCGGTGCACGTGCCTGTGATCTTGAAACGCTGCTGAAAGAGAGTGATTTTGTTTGCATCAGCCTGCCGCTGACCGAGCAGACGCACCATATGATTGGCGCTGCACAGCTCAAGATGATGAAACCCAGCGCCATCCTGATTAACGCAGGTCGCGGCCCGGTGGTTGATGAGCAAGCGCTGACGGCGGCATTGAAGGACGGCACGATTCACGCTGCGGGTCTGGATGTGTTTGAAGTGGAGCCGGTGCCCGCTGATGCGGATATCCTCAAGTTGCCAAACGTGGTAGCGCTGCCGCACATCGGTTCAGCCACCCATGAAACGCGTTACGGCATGGCGCGTGATGCAGTGGACAATCTGATTGCTGCGCTAAGCGGCAAAGTCGAGAAAAACTGCGTTAACCCGCAAATCCAGGCCTAAGCTTGCTGCTTTAGCCATTGCGCCTGCCCGTGGCGGGCGCTATGGTGGTTGCCCATTCCCGATTACAATGTTTTAACTTCCTATGTCCTTTTCTCAGTTCGGCGACAAATTTACTCAACATTCCGGCATCTCACGTCTGATGGAAGACATGGGTGAAGGCCTGCGCACGCCTGGCACCATTATGCTTGGCGGCGGCAACCCGGCGCAGATCCCGGCCATTAATGACTACTTCAACCAGCTGCTGCTGCAGATGCATCAGGACGGCAAACTGAGCGAAGCGCTGTGCAACTACGATGGTCCGCGTGGCAAAACGCTGCTGCTGGATGCGCTGGCGAAGATGCTGCGTGAAGAGCTGGGATGGCCGATTACCGCGCAAAATATTGCGCTGACCAACGGCAGCCAGAGCGCGTTCTTCTATCTGTTTAACCTGTTCGCGGGTCGTCGCGCCGACGGCAGTAAAAAGCGCGTGCTGTTCCCGCTGGCGCCGGAGTATCTCGGTTACGCCGATGCCGGGCTGGAAGAAGATCTGTTTGTTTCCGCCAGACCGAACATTGAGCTGCTGCCAGAAGGTCAGTTCAAGTATCACGTCGATTTCGACCACCTGCCGCTGAATGAGGACGTGGGCCTGATCTGCGTGTCGCGCCCAACCAACCCGACCGGCAACGTGATCACCGATGACGAGCTGATGCAGCTGGATGCGCTGGCACAGCAGCACGGCGTGCCATTACTGATCGATAACGCCTACGGTGTGCCCTTCCCCGGCATTATCTTCAGCGAAGCCCGTCCGCTGTGGAACCCAAATACCATTCTGTGCATGAGCCTGTCGAAACTCGGCCTGCCGGGTGCACGTTGCGGCATTATCGTCGCCGATGAGAGCACGATTAGCGCGATTGGTAACATGAATGGGATTATCAGCTTAGCGCCAGGCAGTATCGGCCCGGCGATTGCCACTGAGATGATCGTGCGCGGCGATTTGCTGCGTCTGTCGGAAGAGGTGATCAAGCCGTTCTATCAGGACAAGGTCAGCGAGACGATTGCCATTCTGCGCCGCTATCTGCCGGAAGATCGCTGCCTGATCCACAAACCCGAAGGGGCAATTTTCCTCTGGCTGTGGTTCCGCGATCTGCCGATCAGTACCGAAGCCTTGTATCAGCGCCTGAAAGCGCGCGGCGTGCTGATGGTGCCGGGCCACTTCTTCTTCCCTGGTCTGGAACAGGAATGGCCGCATACACATCAATGTATGCGCATGAACTATGTACCAGATGCGGAGAAGATTGAACGCGCGGTGCAGATTCTGGCGGAAGAGCTGGAGAAGATTGGCTAAACCGATCTCTTAATACGCCTCTCGAATAAGATCGAGAGGCGTTGATTGATTAATTATTATTGTACCAGTCGTAAAAGCGGAACAGGCTTGAATAAAAGGTGTAAATTCCCATTACCATAAATATCCAAATTACAGTCCCGAGAAATCCTGGTATGTGGATTGGGCTAAATAGTAAAGATTCACTTGATAGCAGAACAAAAGTAATGCACCAAAGTATATCTTTAATGAGTTTACGCTTAGGATAATCCCACCCCAAAATTTTCATCACTAATCCTTGTCATCTACACGTTGGCCAGGAATATAAACCATGTAAAACAAGAATAAATTAGCGATTCCATTAACTGGTAGCGAATAATAAACAAAAAAGCCGATGCTTATTTAAATTTGTGAACTGCTTCCAAATAATCTCTATTTATCCGCCACCAGCGACATCTGGCACCACGCTGCTAGCTGTTTGATCGCCTCCTCCACTTCCGCATTCCAGCCAAAACCGGCGTTCAGTCGGAAACAGTGGTCGTAACGGTGATCGGTAGCGAAGATGTGGCCCGGCGCGATGCCGATGCCCGCGTTGCGCGCTTTAAGAAACAGTGCACGCACGTTTAACGCCTGCATCGGCATTTCCACCCACAACACATAGCCGCCTTCGGGGTCCGATACACGCGTGCCTGCAGGGAAGTAGCGCAGCACCGCCTGCCGCATATGGTGAATCTGATTCTTCAACTCACGGCGCAGTTTGCGCAGATGCGCGTCGTAGCCGCCACTGCGCAGCAGTTCGGCAATCGCCGCCTGTGACAGCACCGAGGTGCCCATGCTGGTGGTGTATTTCAATGAGGCGATTTTGCGCATGTAGTTGCTGCTGTGTACCCAGCCAATGCGGATACCGGGTGCCACCGTTTTCGAGAAGCCGCTGCACAGAATGGCATTCGGGCTAAAGGCGCGCATCGGGAACGGACGGCGATCGCCAAACGCCGTATCACCGAAAATATCGTCCTCAATGATCACCACATCATTCTCATCGGCCTGACGCGCAATATAGGCCTTCTGTTCGTTGGGAATGCTTTTCCCGAGCGGATTATTGATGTTGTTAATAGTGAGGTAGGCCTGCACCGCTTTACGCTGAAATAGCGCGGTGAGTTTGCTGACATTAACGTAACCTTCCGGCCCGGCTTCCACTTCAATCACGCGCAGATTGAAGTTGTGCAGCATCTGTAACAGCACGAAGTAGCAAGGCGACTCCACCGCCACAATATCGCCGGGACGCGTGGTGGCGCGCAAAGCCAGTGAGATGGCTTCGATACAACCGTTGGTGATCAGGATGTCATCGGCGCTGATATTGCAGCCATAATCTACCGCGCGGCGCGCGATCTCGGCTTTGAGCGGCGCATAGCCGGTGCCTTTCACCGTGTTGCCAAGCAGCGCCGGTTTGCTGTACCCCATCTGGCGCATCAGCAATCCAATTTTCTTGACCGGATAGAGCGAGATGTCGCCATTGGCCAGATCCAGCCGCACACGACAATCGGAGCCCAGCATGGCCAGATGCAGCTCGGTTTGCTCATCCAGCGGCGCGACTTCACGCGGCTGTTCACTGTTGATCGCTGCCGGTAACGTCACCGGAACCTTGCGTGGTGCCACAAAAAAGCCGGACTTAGGACGTGCCACCGCATAGTGCTCATCCTCCAGCGTGCGTAATGTTTTCAGCGCGGTGGTCATGCTGACGCTGTACTGTGTCGCCAGCGTACGCACCGACGGCAAACGGCTATCGGGGGGCAGCGATCCGCTGTGAATCGCCTGTTTTATCTGCTCTGCAATCTGACGGTAACGACTACTCTGACTCTCCTGTTCACCCGTTCCATCCGTCATCTGTTCCACCCTATATCGTGCTGATCTGTGCGTATCCATCAGATTACATTCAAAGTACTTTAGGCTGCATCTGTTAATTCAGCCTCAGACATTCATTCCGTTGCAACTTCGTGGCCCCTTTCCCTGCCCGTTGCCGCCAGCACGGTAACGGCGATTTTATTAGCCAAAGGATGAAGTGAAAAATGAATAATCTGTCCACCATGATGAGAGAAATTGAAGGTTATCTGACGCCCGCGATTATCGATTCTGCTCAACGCTGTTCTCAACGCTTACTTGCCGCCCTGCCCGATAGCGACAATCCCGCTAACAATCGCGTGCTACTCGCCTATGGCGGCGGGAAAGACAGCAGCTACATGGTGGCGTATGTGCGCTACATTCAGGGGCTGATCTGGCAGCAGCAGGGCAGCACTTTTCAGCTACGCATCAGCACTAACCGCCACGCGGCGATGAACGACAGCGTGATGGAGAATATCGACCGTGTGTACCGCGCGTTGCAGATCCACGATGATGATTTTACCGAATGCCTGGTGACTGATGGCCTGCAAATCCGCCACTTTGAACGCCATTTGCCGATGCCCGACAGTGTGCGCCAGCAGAATCGCAACGATGTGCTGATGAATGGCCACCGCTTCCGTGCCGATGCGCGATCCACCTTCTGTAACGCCTGCAACCTCAGCATGGTGAACTCGTTTGGCCTTGCCGCGCACTACGAAGGTGGCGTGGATGTGATCATCACCGGTGATTCGCCGCAGGAGCAGACTGCTTACCTCGCCTGGGCACGCCATCTTTCACGCCTGTTTGATGCGCCGGTCGCCGACAAATCGCGCGGCTTTAGCGGCTTTCTGCAAACCCTGGATGGCGTGGCAGAACGCTACTTCGCTGACATCTACGGCGCCGATCAGGTCACGCCCGCCCATCGCATCACCTGGCAACTAGAACGCGACCCACTGTTCTTCAATATCTATCAGGACACCGCCTATGAAGCCGGTGCGCACTGGTCCCTGCTCACTGAATTTATGCACTTCCGCTTTGATGAGCTGATGTTCAGCTTCTCTGAATCGGACTGCGGTAATCCGACGTTAATGGCACATATTCGCGGTCTGCGAGCGGAGACGCTGATGCAGCGTAACTACGCCGAAGGCATTCGCGAATATGTGCGCTTTGCGCTCGGTCTGATGGAGAAGAAAGATTTTCCGCCGCAGCTGATAGCAGAAATGGCGTCGCGTTATCAGGACGATGCGGCGATTGAACGTGCTCGTCAGCGCGCAGCGCAGTTTGCCGAACAGGCGTTTGGCCTCAACGAAACCCAGCTGGTGTGCATGATCTATTCGCCGTTTATCGCGCAAGGCCAGCAGCTCAATGTCTGGCTACAACAGCTCGATCAGGCGCCTGATGAACAGGCGGTGCGGGCGCTGCTATGCGGCGATAGCGATGATTTGCTGCTGGCACAGCAGCTGGAGCAGCTCTCCGGCCTGACAATTGCACAGATGCGCCAGTGCTGGCGCAGTGCACAGGTTAATACGCTGCTGGATGGCACGCGCGGCGATGCGCTCTCACGCGTGCTGCGTTTCGATCCCCACAAAGCAGTGATTCAGGTCAACAACGGTGCCTTGCAAGACATCGTCACTGAAGTGATCTCCGGGCGTTAACCCGGTAAGGCGACGCGATGAGAAAGATTTTCCTGCAGATTGGCGCCACGCGTGACGGGCAAAATCCGTACTGCGCAGTGGCAAAACGCGAAGGCTATTTTACCGTGCTGGCGGAGATGGGCGACTTTGTCGACTATCAAAGCTTGAGCATTCAGCTGCCGTTCGATCTGATTGTGCGTCTCGATCGCCCGGAAAATCCGTGGGATGTGTTACAAGCCTGCCTGCGCGCGGGGCTGTTGGAACATCCTCAGGTGGTGCTGGCAGGCTTTGAAGCTTACAACACCAGCGCCGGTCGCGTGCGCGAACTGCTGGCCGGGCCTGATGCCGGCCCGAGCTTTATTCCGCCGGATAAGTACGCGCAGCGCATGGCCCTGCGTAAAGCCTGGCCACGCTTCCCGCAGCCGGAGTTTCGCTTCTTCGCTTCACCGCTGAGCATTCGTGACGCGCGTGATGCGCTGCTGTATCCCTGCGTTATCAAACCGGTGGATGGCGGCGGCGGATTGGGCATCTGGCTGGTGGAAGAGGCCAGCCAGATCGATGCGGTGATCGGTAAGCTGGTCGAGACCATGAACTACGGCGGACGTGGCTTCAGCGGTTTCATTGTCGAAAGCTGGCTGCCGGGCGACGAGTATTCGCTGCAAGGCGTGGTGGATAATGGTCACGCGGTAACGCTCACCTGTTGTCAGAAGGTGATCGAGCACCACATTGATGATGAAGGTTGTATCAGCTTTTACGAATCCGGCCATGTGGCAATGGCCGCGCAACAGCTGCCTGCAGCCTTTGCCAGCTTGATGAGCTTTTGCTGCGAGACCTTTGGCTATCGCCAGGGCGCATTCCACATCGATTTCATTATGGTGAACGGTGAACCGCACTTCCTTGAAATGGGTTTCCGTTTGTCAGGCATGGGCGTGGTGAATCTGGTCGAAGAAGTTACCGGCATTAACTGGGCGGAGGTAGCGTTTCAGATTGAAGCCGGGCGGGGTTTGCCAGTGCTGCGCTTCCCGGATCAACCCCAGGCCATTGGTCGCCTGCGCCTGCGTCAGCGCCTGCAATATGACGCAGCGGAACGCTGGATTGCCCAACATCAGCGCGGTCAGTTATTGCCACCGCTCAATCTGCCCGCGTTGGCCGTTTCGCCGCGATCTTCGCTCTACGCCGATCTCACCCGCCATGCCGGTATTCTCGCCACCTTCCGTCTCGCTGCAGAAAGCCGGGACGATGTGCTGGCTGTGTTCCAGCAGATTCTCGACGTTCCGTCTTTAGCCACCCGGAGAGATCTTCTATGTGCAGAATGATTCTGGCATACGGCCAGTTTGATGCGGCAGCGGTACTGGACGCCGCACGCGCCATGAGCTGTGGCGAAACCGCCACGCATGACGGCCCGATCAAACAGCACCCAAATGGCTGGGGCTGTTTGTGGCTGGATCAGGGAAAGATTCGCACCCTGCATGGCACTGGCACCTTTGTTGATGCGCTGCCCGGTATTGACGTTGATGCACTGCGTCACAGTCGTTTTCTGGCGGTGCATGTGCGCCACGCCACGCTGAGCAAAAATCACGGCATCGAGTTTTCCCATCCGCTATGGCGAACCAGCGGCGCGACGCAGTGGTACATGATGCACAACGGCTTTTTACCTACGGTTTATGCCCAACTGGGCATGGCGGAATCGCGCTTTGATTCCGCCGAATACCTGGAATACATCGTTGATCAGGCGACACCTGCTGATTTTACCCGTGACTACCTGCGCAGCAAGATGGCGCGCGTGGCACCGGGCGGCAGTGCGGCCAATGCCATTTTCGTCACCCGCGATAAAGCCTGGGCGTGGCAGTGGCATCCCGATGACACCCCTTATCCTGACTATTTCACGTTGCACCATTATCAAAACAACAGCACCACTTTTATCTCTTCTGAACCTATTGCTGCACTGGGCACGGCGTCTGACTGGCGTCGCATGAACAACCATGAACTTCATGAATTTCCACTTGGGGAGTGATCAGCATGGCCATTTTCAATCAGATACGCGTTATCCATCCAAAAATGTTCGTCGAAAGCGCCTGGCTGGATGACATTGTGACCGCCCGCGTGCCGCTGCTGGTACTGCGCAATTTCCTCACACCTGAAGTGCGTGAAGCGGTGGTGGACGACCTGCAACAGTGCCGCGAGCAGGTGCGCGTCTCGCGTTATCCGAATGGCGCGCTGACCACGCTCGGCCCCTATCTGGCTAAGCACACTCGCGCGCCAGAAAACTACTTCACCGAGCTGCGTGACATCCAGCCTGCACTGCCGCCCTCGCTGCACTGCCTGCGCGATCAGGTTTACAACTGGGTGAAGCACTCATTGCGTCTGGAGAGCCTGCAAACCGCCAGGGAGCCGGAGTTGGGCGATTACGCCGGTTCGATTGTGCGCTTTCACGCTAATGGCGTGGCCAATCCACTGCATAACGACAACATCGTGCGCGATGCCGCGGGCAGTGGCTTGGCCGTCACCAACATCCTGCATCAGTTGAGCTGTGTGGTCTGTTTGCAGGAGTGCAATGCGGGTGGAGAGCTGCGCATTTTCAATAAGAAGTGGCATCCGGTGGATGAGCGCTTCAAAACGCCGGGTGAACTCGGCTATCAGACCGGCGTGATTGATCAAAGCGAGGCGTGTGAGTTCTCCCCGCGCAGCGGCGATATCTACCTGTTTAATCCGGCTTTTTATCACGAGATTGATCGCGTGGAAGGCGACACGCGCATCACCATGGGCTTTTTCTTTGGCCTGACCGACAAAAAAATGAAGCACGCCATTGCCTGGAGTTAATACCGGGCCTTCGACGAGGAGATGAACATGAATACCTATGAAAAAATCACCACCCTGCTGGATCAACACCACGCGGACTATCGCGTGGTGGAGCATGCGGCCATCGGTCAGACCGATGTGATCAGCGGCATTCGCGGCAACGATCTCAATCAGGCGGCCAAAGCCATGGTGCTGGAAGTGACGATGCCGGACGGTGCCGATGCGCGTTACCTGCTGGCGATAGTGCCGGGCGACTGCAAGATCAACTTCAAAAGTGCGGCACGCGCCATTGGTGGCAAGAAGTCGAGTTTTGCCGCGCCAGAGAAAGCACAGGAGCTGACGCAGTGTGTGATGGGCGCGGTGCCGCCCTTTAGTTTTGATGACCGACTGGCGCTGCGCGTCGATGCGCGCCTGCGTGATGTCGGCACGTTATGGTTTAACGCCGGCGCGCTGGAGCGTTCCATGGCGCTGAATGTGGATGATTTCTTTCGTGTTGTCGGCGATGCCTGTTGTGCAGACATTGCCACCCCGATGACGGCGACTGCCTGAAACGGCTGCAGTAAGGAACGAGTATGTCAGTAAAAGATATGATGTTAGCCCTGTGCGTTGTGGTGGCGTGGGGTGTGAATTTTGTGGTGATCAAACTGGGCTTGCACGATATGCCGCCATTTCTGCTGGCGGGATTGCGCTTTGCACTGGTGGCGTTCCCGGCGATCTTCTTTGTGAAGCGACCACAGATCCCTTTGCGCTGGCTGATCGTGTACGGCATGACCATCAGCTTTGGTCAGTTCGCTTTCCTGTTTCTGGCGATCAAACTCGGCATGCCAGCGGGACTGGCCTCACTGGTGTTACAGGCACAGGCGTTCTTTACGCTGCTGCTCGGTGCGTTGTTACTGGCGGAGAAACTGCGCTGGAATCACATCGTCGGGATTTTGGTGGCCACGCTCGGCATGTTTATGCTGGCAACGGCGGGCATGCAGGGCCAAACCACCGCCGGGATTACGCTGACTACCATGATGCTGACGCTGGCAGCGGCACTGTCGTGGGGACTGGGTAATATCACCAATAAGATCATTTTGCGTAATCGCAAGGTGCCGGTGATGTCGCTGGTGGTGTGGAGTGCGCTGGTGCCGGTGGTGCCGTTTTTCGCCTGCTCATGGTGGTTCGATGGTGAAGCGGCGATCGTCACCAGCCTGCTAAATATCTCGTTGCAGACGGTGCTGGCGCTGATTTACCTCGCTTTTGTTGCCACCATCGTCGGCTACGCCATTTGGGGTAACCTTCTCGGCCGTTATGAAACCTGGCGCGTGGCGCCGCTGTCACTGCTGGTGCCGGTAGTGGGTATTCTCAGTGCTGCGCTGGTACTCGACGAGACCCTGTCAGCGCAGGAAATCCTTGGCGCATCGGTGATCATTCTCGGCTTGCTGGTGAACGTGTTCGGCGGGATGGTGAGTCAGCGATTATGGGTGCGCACCTGATCCGCAGAAACAAAAACGCCGCATTTCTGCGGCGTTTTCTTCTCAACACAATATCCTTAATTCAGGATTTCAATGCGGCGCGGTTTCGCCTCTTCAGGAACGATGCGTTCCAGATCGATGCTCAGCAGGCCCAGTTCAAGACGCGCATCGCGCACCACGATATGATCGGCCAGCTGGAATTTGCGCTCAAAGTTACGTTCGGCGATACCCTGATAAAGGTATTTGCGCTCCGGTTGCTCTTCGGGGTGCGCACCGCGAATAATCAGCACATTGTCGTGTGAGGTGATATCTAACTCGCTCTGGGCAAAGCCCGCAACGGCAATGGTGATGCGATAGTGGTTTTCATCCACCAGCTCGACGTTGTACGGAGGATAGCCACCATTGGCCTGGTTCTGATTGGACTCAAGCAGACTAAACAGACGGTCGAAACCAATAGCAGAACGATAAAGCGGAGTAAGATCAAAGTTACGCATAAAAAGACTCCTGAAAATCAGCAAGTTTTGGCAACCTTCCACCATGGACAGGTTGTGCGGCCCGCTGCTGTCCCTGTCGGCAACAGCAACGCGACCTTGATGTAAAAATGGGTGCGCTTTGATCGCTTTCAAGGGCAATACGTATTTTTTTGCAGCAATTTTGACGAAATAGCATACACTCAGGAATTCTTCGCCTGCATAGCACGACATCGCCACAGAGCTTTGCTGCTGCAGGAGACACACTCCAGCCAGAGGTGATGGCTGTAGGGATGATGAAATGAAAATGATGAAAAGCTTTCCGCTCACGGGCCTGCTGGTCTGTGGCGTCTTGACTACTTCGGGTTGCTCCAGCGTCATGACTCACACCGGCGCCAGCCAGGGTTATTACCCCGGCACTCGTGCCAGCGCAGATATGATTGCCGACGACAATACCAGTTGGGCGATCAAGCCACTGGCGGCTATCGACCTGCCGTTTTCAGCGGTGTTAGATACGATTCTGTTGCCGTGGGATTATTTCCGTTCTGACAATAATTCGGCGCATGACCGTGTGCTGCAGAGTGAAAAAATGGCTGGCACTGATGCCAGCCTGGCGACTGCCGCCGCTATGCCTTCGACGTCGCACTGACGCAGAACAGCTGACGCCAGCCCTCAATTTCCCGCATATAAGCGATCTGTTTGCCGTCCGGTGACCACACTACCGCATCACCGGAAGGCGGCTGCTCGCTGCGTTTGGTTAAGCGCGTGACGTGCCCGGTCGTCACATCACAGCGCATCACGCTGTTATCGCAAATAAAAGCGATTGCCTCGCCTGACGGCTGCCAGCTGAATGCCGACTGAATACTGCTGCTGAGCCGCGTGATTTGACGCGGTGAACCACCGTTGGGCGACACACGCCACAGCTGTACAACGCCCTGCTCATCCGCCATCAGGAGGGCGATGGTGCTGCCGTCCGGCGACGCGCGCAGCCAGTGACGTGGCTGCAATGCTAACCCTTTACTGTGCGTGATGCGGCGTTGCTGCACACCGGCAGGCGGTGCAGGCAGTTTATCCTCCGTGCCCTGTAACGGTGATGCACCGGGTTTGGCGTAATCACTCAGCGCCTCGGGCAAATCCACTATAAACACTTCCGGCACTTTATCGCCGTTGGCAGCACGCGTATCACCGATAAACGCCAGCGCCCAACGCTGCCAGCTGCCGTCTTCTTTCTGATACCCACGATCGCCAATCCAGCCCTCTTCATAAGCGCGGTCAATCTGATCGCTGCCCGGCTGCGGATCGCGCGTGGTTTGGCTTACCAGCACGCAGTAATGGCTGCCATCGTATTCACGGGGATGCTGTTTCGGCGGACACACCGGATGCAGCGGTACGGCCACACCGACATTACGCAGATCCTCACGCGCATCTTTTTCATGCATCACATGGTCGTTATAGGTAAAGCTCAGGCGCGATCCGTCTGGACTGAACACATGGACATGCGAGCCGCCGCGCAAAGCACCGGGCGTATAAGGTGCGGTGATGTCGCAGGCATCGAGATTTTCCGCATTGCCCTGCTGCACGATCACGCCACGACGATGATGGAAATCATAATGCCAGTGCGCATCGGGATGCTCCGGGCCATGGATACATACATAGCGCGGCGGCAGATCCGGGCTGACGGTCACCACGCCGACATGCGCACCGTCGCGTGCCTGATACAGCACCTCGACCGCACCGCTCGCGACGTTGACGCGTTCGATGGTCAGACTGGTAAAGGACGCGCCCGACGGACGAACATCAAACGCCAGCCACTGGCTGTCCGCGGTCCAGACGTTGATATTGGTGAGCTGATGATGACGCTGTGCAAAGGTGAGTTGTTTTTCTGACATGAGGCAACCTTACATCCAACAGTTGCCGAACAAAGTACGCGATTATGGAGTGAGGTGCAGCAGGCGAAGCGCAATAATTTGCGAACAGATCGCGCAATAAATGGCGCCGCTACGCATCGCAGAGCGTTGTAGCGGCGCCATTTATCGCGCGTTATCGATCAACCAACCCGCTTCACATCCCCGACCAGCAGGATATAGGAGAGCGCGCCGACCAGCGCCACGGCGGAGATATACACCAGCGCGGGGGCGAAGCCGTAATCCTGCGCCAGATAGCCCACCACCAGCGGTACTGTGATGCCGCCTAATCCCCCAATAAAGTTGAACATCCCACCGGTTAAACCGATCAGGCGAACCGGAGCCAGCGATGACACCAGCGACCAGGTAATTGAGGCGAAGCCGTTGCCGAAGAACGCGATGGCCATCAGCGTCATAATCCACACCGGATCGTTGGTGTAGTTAGCGCCCATAATGCAGGTGGAGATCAGCAAACCGCAGATAATCGGGGTTTTACGGGCAAACCCCAGCGAGCGACCGCTACGCACCAGACGGTCCGCTACAATGCCGGAAAGGATCACCCCGACAAAGGCGGCGAGGAACGGCACGGTGGTCATAAAGCCCGCCGTCAACGCAGAGATGTGTTTTTCCTGCGTCAGATAGTTAGGGAACCAGGTCAGGAAGAACCACAACGTAGAGGTCACCGCGAACTGACCGAGATACACGCCGCACAGCTTGCGATGGAACACCAGTTTCCAGTCGGCAGCGGTGAGTTTGGTGCGCGTTTTTTTCGCGGCGGGTGCATCACCCTCCACCATCGCACCACCTTCACGGATGTAGTCCAGCTCAGCCTGGTTAATGCCTTTGCTCTGATTCGGCGCCTGATAGAACTTGATCCACACCAGCGACCAGACAATACCGATAGCGCCGGTGATGATAAATACCCAGTGCCAGCTCAACAACTCCTGAATCCAGATCAGCAGCGGCGTCAGGAATGCGAGCCCCACAAACTGACCTGAAGTGTAAAACCCAACCGCAGAGGCGCGTTCACTTTCCGGGAACCAGCTGGTCACCAGACGATTGTTGGTTGGGAACGCGGGCGCTTCAAATATGCCGGTGATAGCACGCAGACCAATCAGCGAGAGTAATCCTGTGGCAAAGCCCTGGAATAAGGTGGCGACCGACCAGCCGAAGATGGCAATAAAATAGGTCAGGCGAGAACCAACGCGGTCAAGGAACCAACCGCCCGGGATCTGGCACAGCGTATATAACCAGGCAAAAGCGGAGAAGACATATCCCATTTCCGCTTTGCTGATACCAAACTCTTCCTGAATATGGGCAGATGCCACCGCTAAATTGGCGCGATCGACGTAGCAAATCACCACCGTAATAAAGATCATCAACAGCGTGATATAACGACGCCGGGTTGGTTTGGCCTGAACAGCAGAGAGATCCATGGTGTTTCTCCGTAAAAGTCGTGTAGGGATAACGTTTTCGAATATAAAAACCGCGCAGGCGGTAAAGTTTGTGTGCCGGAAAAAGGCTGAGCGAGGCCCTATGCCTTATTTCACCGGCATACCTCTATCTAAAAGATTTTATAAATTCTTATACCTTCAATAATTCGTAGTGCAGGACAACAGCGTCAGATGTCGCTTTTGCACAGCGCTTGCGCTGACCCGAAGGGTGAGGTTACAGGCCGAACCACCCGGCAAGGGTTTGAATCCCTCAGGCGCTTACTCAAATAAGTGACTGGGGTGACTGAGCGCAGCCCACGCATCTGCAACTTGAAGTATGACGGGTATTACCATTCAGCGACCGATCCGTCTGGGAAACGCCATAATGGATTGCGCCAGTCCGGTGCATTTTTACTTCTTTCAATCACCAGCTCTTCGTTAATTTCCACGCCGAGTCCCGGTTTATTCAGCGGATAGAAGTGACCATCATCCATTTTGAAATCATCTTTATTGATGACGTAATCCAGCAGTTCAGCGCCCTGATTATAGTGAATCCCCATGCTCTGCTCCTGGAACACGGCATTGCGAGAGACGAAATCAACATGCAGACAGGCAGCCAATGCAATCGGGCCGAGCGGACAGTGCGGTGCCAGCGCCACATCGTAAGACTCTGCCATGGCGGCAATTTTGTAGCACTCGGTGATACCACCCGCATGTGAGAGATCGGGTTGCAGTATCGCCAGTCCACCCGCTTCCAGCACGCGTTTGAACTCAAAGCGTGAGAACATACGTTCGCCTGCCGCAATCGGAATATGGGTTTGTGCCGCCAGACGCGGATAGTATTCCGCCTGCTCCGCCAGTACCGGTTCTTCAATGAACAACGGACGATAGGGTTCCAGCTCTTTGATCAGCACTTTCGCCATTGGCGCGCTGACGCGTCCGTGGAAATCGAGACCGAACTCAATCTCTTTGCCAAACGCTTCGCGAATCTGTGCCACGGTGTTGACTGCTGCATCGACTTTGCGTGCGTTATCGATGATGCCCATCTCTTCGCAGCCATTCAGCTTGAAGGTGTCGAAGCCAATCTTGCGCAGTTTCTTGATGCCGTCGACGACTTCTTCCGGACGATCGCCACCCACCCAGCTGTAAGCCTTGATGCTGTCACGCACCAGACCGCCAAGCAGTTGATACACCGGCACGCCCAGCGCTTTGCCTTTGATATCCCACAGTGCCTGATCGATACCCGCGATGGCGCTCATCAGAATCGGACCACCGCGATAGAATCCACCGCGATACATCACCTGCCACAAGTCGTTGATGCGTGCCGGGTCCTGACCAATCAGGTATTCCGACAGCTCATGCACGGCCGCTTCGACGCTGCGCGCACGCCCTTCAATCACCGGTTCGCCCCAGCCGACAATACCTTCGTCGGTTTCGATTTTCAGGAACATCCAGCGCGGCGGCAGGCGATAAGTGGTCAGTTTGGTAATTTTCATCGTACAGCGTCCTTATAAGCAGCAATAAATGCGCGAGCTTTCTCCACAGTGCGCGACAGCGGCTGACCAGCGCGATAGAGATCGCTGCCCAAACCCGCGCCAATGCAGCCTGCGGCCATAAATTCATGCAGGTTTTCCGGCGTCACGCCGCCCACCGCAAACACCGGCACTTCCGGCGGTAGCACGGCTTTCAGGGCTTTGATATAGCCGGGGCCAAATGCCGAGGACGGGAAGATTTTCAGCGCCTGGGCGCCCGCCTGCAGAGCGGTGAACGCTTCGGTGGCGGTGGCGCAACCGGCCGCAACCGTCATGCCTTTGGCTACCGCCTGGCGGATCACGGCCGCATCGGTATTTGGCGTCACCACCAGCTTGCTGTTGAGTGCGGCCAGTTCATCGACCTGTGCCGGGTTCAGCACGGTCCCCGCACCGATCAGGGCTTTATCGCCGAACGTTTGCACCATCGCGCCAATGCTTTTGGCCCAATCCGGTGAGTTCAGCGGGATCTCGATAGCATCAAAGCCCGCTTCAATCAGTGCGCCCACGTGCGTTTCTGCCTCTTCTGGCGTGATGCCGCGTAAGATAGCGATCAACGGCAGCTTAGTTTGCCAGGTCATCTGCAATACTCCTTATTCCATGCTGGAACGCACGATCGCCTTCCAGCGTGACTGAATCCACACCGATAAACTGCAGCGCCTGCTGATAACGCTGAGCCAGCGCGTTCCCGGAAATAATGATGATCGGTTGGCTGCGATCCGCTTGTTGCGTCATCAGCGCCACTTCATGACCAATCAACAGGCCAGATAGAAAATCGCTGATATGGCGACGATCGCGCGCGCCCAACACATGAGAAGCACGCACTTCGAACAGCCGGGAAAGGATCGATGCGTCCTGGCTGCCGACGGTTAAACCTTCACGGAAAGCGGCGGAACTCTCTTCCTGCTCCGGCAATCCGGCGCCGACTAGTGACTGTTTCAGCAGCAGATGATGCAGTTCGCCCGTCATCACCGTGCGGAAATCCTGCACCCGCTGCTGTTCCACCTGCACCCATTTGGCATGCGTGCCAGGCATCACATACTGCGTGGCAGGTTGTAATGCTAAGGCACCCAGCAACTGTGTCTCTTCACCGCGCATTACGTTGTAATTGTCAGCACGTTCGACGCTTAAACCCGGCACGATCCACGCTTTATCTTCAACGCGCGTCAGACGGCTACTGAGTTGATCCAGTGCCACCGGACAGGGCAGATAAGGCACCGTAAGCCAGCCAGCGTTGCTGCCGACCATGCCCGCCATCACCACCGGCACCTCATTCACTGGCCAGCCGTCAGTCACACTGGCAAAGACCTCTGCAGGCGTGCGTCCACCAAGACGCGTGACGCCCGCTTCTGACCGGCGCTCATCAACGCAGTTACCCTGCTGATAATGCCAGGCACGCAGATTGGTTGAACCCCAATCAATCGCGATATAGCTGGTCACATAATCTCCTTGAGTCGGGCGGTGGAGCTGGCGATCATCGCTTTTGCCGCCTGCTCCGCCGCATCACCATCCTGATGTCGGATGGCATCAAACAGCGCTTTGTGTTCGGCTAAAGTGCGCGGCATGTTGCCGGAATCCGCCATGTAGGTTTTCGCAAACACCGCTTTCTGTAACTGGCTGATCGCCACATTAAGCTGCTGCAATACCGGATTGTGCACCGAAGCCAGCACCGCTTCGTGGTAGCGGATATCCGCCTCGTTAAACGCTTCACGATCGAGATGATGAGCAACCATGTCGTTGTAAGCCTGTTCAATCGCCGCCAAATCGGTTGAGGTCGCGCGTTCAGCCGACCAGCGTGCAATTTGGGGCTCCACCAGCACGCGCACTTCACTCATGGCGGCAATCAGCCTGGGATCCTGGTCGTGCGCCAGTGCCCATTGCAGGACATCGCTGTCGAGGTAATTCCACTGATTGCGCGGGGTGACAAAGGCGCCACGATAACGCTTCATCTCCATCAACCGCTTTGCCATCAGCGAGCGAAACACCTCGCGGATGATGTTGCGCGAGGTGCCAAAGCGCTCACACAGCTCGGCTTCGGCGGGCAACGCGGCGCCCGCCACATACTTCCCTGCTACAATTTCCTCACCCAGCGTCAGGATGATGCGCTCGGTTTTGCTTAATTGTTCTTGCGACATGATGTTCCATTCAGTGAAAGACGGTAGCCCATCAGATTACTGCTTTCGACGCGTGAAAACTAACAGACACCTGACGTCACGACGTAGATTGTAGTACTAACACAAGAAGTTGTACTACAATCTGGATCACATAATAGACAATTCATCGACGCATAAATGTGCACCCGACGAAATCGAGCTGAGTGTGGGTTGGGGCATCACTTATGACGGGTCAGTGCGCACTCGGCAGAAACTTAGGGGCACCCTCGTTGGGTGATCATTGATGGTGTACCGGTTGGAAACGGGTCTGATCGTTCGCTGGTTCATCTTTTTGGAGTATGAAGGCATGCTTCATGGGAACCGGAACAATCTTTCGTCGTGTCGCCATTTATGGCGGTCAGTCGGCATTTGAGGGATGAACTCAGAGAGGCGGACAGCAGTGCGCTGCCCGCATACGAAAGGATTACAGCACTAACTCTTCAATGGCATGCGCGACGCCATCTTCCATATTGGTTTTGGTCACGAACTGCGCAATGCTTTTGACTGAATCAATGGCATTGCCCATCGCGACGCCGGTTCCCGCGTACTCGATCATCGCCAGATCGTTTTCCTGATCACCAATCGCCATCACTTCCGACTGCTGCAGACCGAGTTTGTCCGCCAGCATTTTCACGCCGTAGCCTTTGTTGACCAGCGGATTGAGAATTTCGAGGTAGTACGGCGCACTTTTCAGGATGGTGTAGCTGTCACGGGCACGCGCAGGCAGGCCAGCAATCGCTTTATCCAGCAGATGCGGCTTATCGATCATCATCAGTTTCGGGAAGCGAGTGGCCGGGTCCATCTCTTCTACCGCGCGGTAGCGAACCGGAATGCCGGTCAGGCTGGCTTCGTGGATGGTGTATTCGCTGATGTCTTTGTTTGGCGTATAGAGGAAGGATTTGTCGAACGCCTGGAAATGCACGCCGAGGTCGCGCGCCAGCTGTTCAATGTAGAGATAGTCATCAAAGCTCAGCGTTTTTTCCGCCACCACATCGCCGCTATCTGCGCTGTGCACCAGCGCACCGTTGTTACTGATGCAATACTGGCCGGGCTGCTGCATATCGAGTTCCATCAGATAGCGCTCGATGCCGACCAACGGACGACCGGTCGCCAGCACAATGGAAACCCCTTTATCACGCGCACGACCAATCGCCGATTTCACTGCCGCCGTCACTTCGTGCTGCGGGTTGAGCAGCGTGCCGTCCATATCGATCGCAATCAATTTTATCGCCATAACATCCTCGGTTGAGTCAGAGTTTGGTTAATGCTAGCGCGATTCAGCTCACATTGACCAGTTAATCGGCAACGGACGGCATGGTTACTTTGAGTTGCCGCTTCCACGTTAACGATTTGACCTTTTACAATCGGGACGCGACTTGACTATATAAGCTATTGCTTATAAATTTATATAAGCAATCACTTATATGGAGATTGCGTTATGTGGCAGGTCCAATTAACTGAACCGTTTGAGGAATGGTTGCTCCAGCAAGATAATGGCTTAAGAAAACGCGTCGCTGCAGCGTTATTAAACCTTCAGCATTATGGCCCATTGCTGCCCCGTCCCTACGCGGACACGGTGAGCGGGTCGCGCTTTCACAATATGAAAGAGCTTAGGGTGCAATATGCGGGTCGCCCTATACGCGCGTTCTATGCGTTCGATATTCAGCGTAAAGCTATCGTGTTATGTGCAGGAGATAAAACGGGTGATAAGCATTTTTATCAGCACATGATTGTATTTGCCGATGAGATTTTTGCCTGCCATTTGGCGGCGCTGGAGGGTAAAGCAAATGACTGACCTTAAGGACTTTTTGAATGATGCCTTTTCTGCATCCGAACGTGCAGATATTCAGCAAATGGCTGATGAGCTGATCCTGGAAACCGGATTGCAGTTATTGCGCGAGGAATTGGAGCTGTCACAAAAAACGGTGGCTGAGGCAATGGGGGTGAAGCAACCTCGTATTACACAGATTGAACAAGCAGGAGCCGATCAGCGCCTGATTACCATTAAACGTTATATTGAGGCGATGGGTGGAAAACTCAGCTTGTTGATCGAAATGCCGGATGGATCCGTAGGCAGAACAATTCGGGTTTAAACAGCTAAAAAATCCCCTTCCCGGCTGGGAAGGGGTTTTGTTCACATCAGATATCGATGTTAGCAGCTTTCAGCGCGTTCTCTTCGATGAAGGCGCGGCGCGGTTCAACCGCATCGCCCATCAGCGTGGTGAACAGCTGGTCAGCAGCGATGGCGTCTTTGATGGTGACGCGCAGCATGCGGCGGCTGTCTGGATCCATGGTGGTTTCCCACAGCTGTTCTGGGTTCATCTCACCCAGACCTTTATAGCGCTGGACTGACAGACCACGGCGCGACTCTTTCACCAGCCACTCAATCGCCTGCTCGAAGCTGGTCACTGGCTGACGGCGCTCGCCACGTTCGATAAACGCATCTTCTTCGATCAGGCCGCGCAGCTGCTCGCCCAGACCACAGATTTTGCGGTATTCCGGTCCATCGATGAACTCGCTGTCCATCGGATAGTCGGTATCGACACCATGCGTGCGCACGCGCAGAACCGGTTCGAAAACGTTCAGTTCACTGTTGGTGCGCACGTGCGCCATGTAGCTGCTGCCGTGCGCTTCGCGCTCGGTCAGGTATGCGACTAAACCTTCAATCCAGCCTTTAACTGCGGCTTCATTGCTGAGATCGCTCAGGGTTGGATGATAGATCAGGCCACGCAGCATCGCCGATGGGAAACGACGTTCCATACGCTTGATCATGCGCTGGGTGCTGTTGAAATCACCCACCAGATTTTCCAGCGGCTGGCCACCGAGCGCCGGTGCGCTGGCGTTGGTGTGCAGCGTTGCGCCATCCAGTGCGATAGCGATCTGATACTGGTCCATCGCTTCGTCATCTTTAATGTACTGTTCTTGCTTGCCTTTCTTCACTTTGTAGAGTGGCGGCTGCGCAATATAGACATGGCCACGTTCCACGATTTCTGGCATCTGACGGTAGAAGAAGGTCAACAGCAGCGTACGAATGTGCGAGCCGTCGACGTCCGCATCGGTCATGATGATGATGCTGTGGTAGCGCAGTTTGTCCGGGTTGTATTCGTCACGACCGATACCACAGCCGAGTGCGGTGATCAGCGTCGCCACTTCCTGTGAAGAGAGCATTTTGTCGAAACGCGCTTTCTCCACGTTAAGGATTTTACCTTTCAGCGGCAGAATCGCCTGGTTCTTACGGTTACGTCCCTGCTTCGCAGAGCCGCCCGCTGAGTCCCCTTCCACTAAGTAGATTTCAGACAGTGCAGGGTCGCGTTCCTGGCAATCCGCCAGTTTGCCCGGCAGACCGGCCAAATCCAGTGCGCCTTTACGACGGGTCATTTCACGGGCGCGACGAGCCGCTTCACGTGCACGAGCCGCATCGATAATTTTACCGACTACGATTTTCGCGTCTGATGGGTTTTCCAGCAGGTATTCGCTCAGCAGTTCGTTCATCTGCTGCTCAACCGCGGATTTCACCTCAGAAGAAACCAGCTTGTCTTTGGTCTGTGAGGAGAACTTCGGATCCGGCACTTTCACCGAAACCACAGCAATCAGGCCTTCACGCGCATCATCACCAGTGGCGCTGACTTTGGCTTTTTTGCTGTAGCCTTCTTTATCCATGTAGGCATTCAGCGTACGCGTCATTGCCGCACGGAAGCCCGCAAGGTGCGTACCGCCATCGCGCTGTGGAATGTTGTTGGTGAAGCAGTAGATGTTTTCCTGGAAACCATCGTTCCACTGCAGCGCCACTTCCACACCAATGCCGTCTTTCTCGGTAGAGAAATAGAACACGGTTGGATGAATCGGGGTTTTGTTCTTGTTGAGATACTCAACGAATGCCTTGATGCCGCCTTCGTAGTGGAAGTGGTCGGCCTTGCCGTCACGCTTGTCTTCCAGACGGATAGAAACACCTGAGTTCAGGAACGACAGTTCACGCAGGCGTTTCGCCAGGATGTCGTATTCGAACTCAATCACATTGGTGAAGGTTTCGTAGCTCGGCCAGAAACGGACGCGTGTACCGGTGGCTTCGGTTTCACCAGATACCGCCAGCGGTGCCTGCGGCACGCCGTGCTGATAAATCTGCTGGTGTACTTTGCCTTCGCGACGAATGGTCAGCTCCAGCTTCTGCGACAGGGCGTTAACCACTGACACGCCCACGCCGTGCAGACCACCGGACACTTTATACGAGTTATCGTCGAACTTACCGCCGGCGTGCAGCACGGTCATGATCACTTCTGCCGCAGAGACACCTTCTTCCGGGTGAATACCGGTCGGAATACCACGGCCATCATCCTGAACAGACACTGAATTGTCCGCATGGATGGTGACGACGATGTCACTACAGTGACCCGCGAGCGCTTCGTCGATTGCGTTATCCACGACCTCGAATACCATGTGATGCAGACCGGTGCCGTCATCGGTATCACCGATATACATACCCGGGCGTTTGCGTACCGCATCAAGCCCTTTAAGGACTTTGATACTTGAGGAGTCATAAGAATTCGACATCAACGTTTCTCGCTCATTTAATCTTCAGGTTGAACCGCTATTTTACCCTGTTCCACGCGGAACATCTTGCCCTTTTCGTCACTCATGTCGATTACATGTTCGACACCAATGGCACTGACAAATACCTGAGCCTGCGTGGCTTTCAGGCGCTCGGCCAGCAACCGACGACGGGTGTCATCCAGCTCCGAGGCGAAGTCATCAATCAGGTACAAACAGCGACGTCCGCTGCTGCGAGTCAGATACTCGCCCTGCGCTAAACGCAGAGCACACATCAGCAGCTTTAATTGACCGCGTGAGAGTAAATCTTCCACCGGCGTGCCTTCTGCACGAATGCGAAAATCCGCTTTGTGCGGGCCGCTGGCGGTGTAGGTGAGCGCGCGATCGCGCTCAAAATTGCGTTCCAGCAGTTCTGCGTAGTCGCTCTCTTTATCCCAGCCGCGCTGGAAGGAAAACGACAACTCAAACTCTGGTAAAAATTGACCACAGGTGGCGATGATCTCTTTGGAGATCGCCGCACTGTACTCGGCGCGCCACTGGCTGATCTGTTCGGCCAATGGCACCAGTTCCTGATCCCACGGGCGGATCTGGCTGTAGCGTGAAACTTGTCGCAGCGCGGCATTACGCTGTTTCATCAATCGCCGCAAATTGTTCCACGCGTTGAAGAAGCCGGGCGCCGAGTGAAAACAGCCCCAATCAACATAGGCTCTACGGTATTTGGGGCCGCCGTTGAGCAAAGTAAACCCTTCAGGGGTGATCAGTTGCATTGGCAGCAATTGCGCCAGCTCCGCGACTTTATGGCCGTCACTGCCATCAATGCGTACTTTGCTGTCGCCCGCGCGATTCTTGGTAAGGCCGACCGCCAATTCTCGCTCGTTGCCTTCAATACGCCCATGCAGCACAAAGGCGTCCTGATCGTGGCGGATAACACGTCCAGCCTGCAAACTGCGGAATGCGCGACCGTGTCCGAGGGTATAAATAGCTTCGAGCACGCTGGTTTTACCGCTGCCGTTAGCGCCCACAAGGAAATTGAAGCCCGGCGCCAGCGTGAGATCGGCTTGCTCGATATTGCGGAAATCTTTAATCAGGAGGCGGGTTAAAGCCATGAACGAATCCAGCTACGCATTAAGAAGTGGTTTTCACCTAACCCTGCCATCGAGGGCGTTAACGGCGAAGCTAGTTTGCGCACGGCCAGCGCGCAGGCCCTGGGAGCATACTGAAGTATGTGACCAGGGACGAGCACTGCCCGGGGGCAAAATAGCGAGTAAGTTAGCCCGCTAGACGATCACAAGCGCATTGGCATGACTACGTATGCCGCCGCTGGGCTGGCGACATCTTCAATCTGCACACTCGAAACCGAATCGGTCAGCAGCAAACGCACGTTCTCGCACTTCAGCGCATTCAGCACATCCAGCACGTAACTGACGTTAAAACCAATCTCCAGCTCGGTGCCGCTGTACGACACATCCAGCATCTCTTCCGCTTCTTCCTGTTCAGGGTTATTAGCGGTGATCTTGAGCTGATTTTCGGTGATATAGATGCGAACGCCGCGGAACTTCTCGTTAGAGAGGATCGCTGCTCGGGCAAACGCTTGCTTCAGCAGATCGCAACCGGCCTCCAGCGCTTTATCCGGGTTCTTCGGCAATACGCGGCGATAATCCGGGAAACGGCCATCAACCAGCTTAGAGGTGAAGATGAAATCACCAACGTGCGCGCGAATGTTGCTGCTGCCGATCTGCACCTGCAGCGGAGTCTCTCCGCCATCAAGCAGACGGACTAATTCAATCACGCCTTTACGTGGCACGATCACCGAATGGTTAGGCAACGCCTGGCCAATCGGCATGGAGCAGACTGCCAGACGGTGACCATCAGTAGCGACGGTGCGTAACTCTTCACCTTCGGTCTCAAACAGCATGCCGTTGAGATAGTAACGCACATCCTGATGCGCCATCGAGAACTGGGTTGCTTCGATCAGACGTTTCAGCGTGGCCTGCGGCAAGGTGAACTCCACCTCGCTCTGCCAGTCATCCAGATTAGGGAAGTCAGTGGCGGGCAGCGTCGATAATGAGAAACGGCTGCGGCCAGAACGCACCAGCATTCTGTCACCTTCCAGCGTCAGGCTGATTTCAGCTCCTTCTGGCAAACCACGGCAAATATCGAGGAATTTACGCGCGGGCACGGTGGTTGCGCCCGGCTCGTGGGGCTGCGTTAGCGCAACGCGGGCCACCATCTCCATTTCCAAATCGGTGCCGGTCAGACGCAGTACGCCTTCACTGACCTGCAACAGTAAATTTCCGAGGATCGGTAAGGTCGGGCGTCCACCAAGCGGGCCGCTAACCTGTTGCAGTGGTTTCAGTAACTGCTCACGTTCTACAATAAATTTCATATGCGTCAGGAAGATAGTGTTCGAATGAGGTTAGAAAAATCTTCTTTGATGTCGTGGCTCTCTTCACGCAGCTGCTCAATTTTACGGCAGGCATGGAGCACGGTGGTATGGTCGCGGCCACCAAACGCATCGCCAATTTCCGGCAGGCTATGGTTGGTCAGCTCTTTCGCCATCGCCATCGCCATCTGACGCGGACGAGCCACCGAACGCGAACGGCGTTTCGACAGCAAATCCGCTACTTTGATTTTGTAGTACTCGGCCACCGTTTTCTGAATGTTATCGATGGTGACCAGCTTTTCCTGCAACGCCAGCAGATCGCGCAGCGCTTCGCGCACGAAATCGATGGTAATGGCGCGACCGGTAAAGTTGGCGTTGGCGATGACGCGGTTCAGCGCCCCTTCCAGCTCACGCACATTAGAGCGCAGACGCTTGGCAATAAAGAAGGCGACTTCACCCGGCAGGCGGATGTCGTTCTCATCGGCTTTCTTCATCAGGATCGCCACGCGTGTTTCCAGCTCAGGCGGCTCGATCGCGACAGTTAATCCCCAGCCAAAGCGGGATTTCAGGCGATCTTCTACGCCGTTGATCTCTTTTGGATAGCGATCCGAGGTCAAAATGATCTGCTGATTACCTTCCAACAGCGCATTGAAGGTGTGGAAAAACTCTTCCTGCGAGCGCTCTTTATTGGCAAAGAACTGAATGTCATCGATCAACAGCGCATCGACGGAACGGTAATAACGCTTAAATTCTTCAATGGCGTTGTTCTGAAGCGCTTTTACCATGTCCTGCACAAAACGTTCGGAGTGCATGTAAACCACTTTGGCGTTCGGCTTTCGCGCGATGATGCCATTCCCCACCGCATGCAACAGGTGAGTTTTACCTAAACCAGTTCCACCATAAAGGAAGAGAGGGTTGTAAGCGCCGCCAGGGTTATCCGCCACCTGACGTGCCGCCGCGCGCGCCAACTGGTTAGATTTACCTTCAACGAAGTTATCGAAGTTATGGCGGTTATTCACATTGGAACGGTAAGTGACATCCGCAGGTGCCGGCACCGAGTCCCAGCTTGGACGCAAGATTTGCGCCGGAGCAGGGCGATTTTCAACAGGAGCAGGGGTGCTATAGGCCGCCATGGCTGGCTGGCTGGTGGCCACTTGCGCAGCCGGGCGCGTGCCCACTTCAAAACGCAGTAAAGGCACGTTCGGGCCGCAGAATTCATTCAGCAGCCCATTAATACTATTGAGATATTTATCCCGAACCCAGTCGAGTACAAACCGATTTGGTGCATACAAGGTCAGCGTATTGTCGTTTAATTCAGCCTGCAGCGGACGAATCCACATGCTGAATTCGGTGGCAGGAAGCTCATCCTGCAAACGGGCAAGACACTGTTGCCAAAGCGTAAGTGACACGGCGGACTCCACTCGTACAAAATCGATAAGAATTTCAGGCGCTAATAATAGAAACTGTCTTTTTTGACACAGGCGGTCAGAAAGCGCCTGCGACCGCTGTTCGCGGTAGTCATCCCCGGCGATCTCAGTGAGGATCGTCAGCGGAAGGGCGGATCATAGCGCAAAGCGGCACAGAGATCTTCCCTTTCTACACAGTTTTGATCCAATTTATCCACAGGCTGATGAGGCGCTAATGAGTTTACGCTTTCTGCGGAAAAAGCGAGCGGTGATCTCGCTGAAAGAGGCAATTTTTCTGGTCGCCTCTCGTTTCCGCGCAATAAATCTGCAAATTGATCGCAAGAAGATCCTGCGCGATCCTTGCGCTTTACCCTACAGCCCGTATAATTCCCCACCCGGCATTATTGCGTGAAGCCTTGATGCCCGGAATCAGCGGGCTGTATCTGGTTTCAGGTGCCGCGAACTGCGAAGTAAATTGACTCTGGACTGTACAATTATTACAATCCCGCCTCTTTATTAAAGACACATTGAGGCGTCGGTCGATTTACTGGCCCGAAAACGCGTCACCCAGTGAAAATTTTCAAGTTTAGGTAGAAATCGCCATGAAACGCACTTTTCAACCGTCCGTACTGAAGCGCAACCGTTCACACGGTTTCCGTGCTCGTATGGCAACAAAAAATGGTCGTCAGGTTCTGGCACGTCGTCGTGCTAAAGGCCGTTCTCGTCTGACCGTTTCTAAGTAATAAAGCTAACCCTAGTGGTTAAGCTCGCATTTCCCAGGGAGTTACGTTTGTTAACTCCCACTCATTTCACTTTCGTCTTCCAGCAGCCACAAAGAGCCGGTACGCCGCAAATCACCATCCTCGGCCGCCTTAACTCGCTGGGGCATCCCCGCATCGGTCTTACCGTCGCCAAAAAGCATGTGAAACGCGCCCATGAACGCAACCGGATCAAGCGATTGACCCGCGAAAGCTTTCGTCTGCGCCAACATGAGCTGCCTGCGATGGATTTTGTCATCGTGGCGAAAAAGGGGATTGCTGACCTCGATAACCGTGCGTTAACGGAAGCGTTGGAGAAATTATGGCGTCGTCACTGTCGCCTGGCTCGCGGCTCCTGATTGCCCTGATACGCGTATATCAACGCGCCATCAGCCCACTGCTTGGACCTCATTGTCGGTTCCATCCCACCTGCTCGCAGTATGGGATTGAGGCCTTACGTCGCTTCGGCGTCGTAAAAGGTAGTTGGTTGACGATTAAACGCGTATTAAAATGCCACCCTTTGAACCCGGGTGGTGACGATCCTGTGCCGCCAAAAACCTTTGATACCAGAGAACATTAACGATGGATTCGCAACGCAATCTCTTTCTCATCGCT
This sequence comes from Erwinia sp. S63, assembly GCF_016625195.1. Taxonomy (GTDB): domain Bacteria; phylum Pseudomonadota; class Gammaproteobacteria; order Enterobacterales; family Enterobacteriaceae; genus Pantoea. Next base: position 45,236 of record NZ_JACVUP010000007.1, on the reverse strand, counting down.
TTTCTGTTCGTGTCTTTTATGATCTGGCAAGCCTGGCAGACGGACCACGCTCCGCAGCCACAGCAGACTCAGACCACGCAGAACACAAGCAGCGCAGCGGGTGATGCCGCCTCTTCCGGCGTGCCGGCTAGCGGTCAGGGCCAAACGATCACCGTTAAGACTGATGTCCTGTCACTCAGCATCAATACTCGCGGTGGCGATATTGAGCAGGCACAGCTGCTGACTTACCCGGACAAACTGGGTTCAGACGCACCGTTCCAGCTGCTGGAAACCACCCCTGCCTTCGTTTATCAGGCGCAGAGTGGCTTAACCGGTCGTAATGGCCCGGATAACCCGAACAATGGTGCTCGTCCGCTGTTCACCACCACTCAGGATCACTTCGAGATGGCCGATGGCCAGACCGAGCTGCGCGTACCACTGACCTGGACCGATGAAAAAGGTGTGGTTTACACCAAAACCTTCGTGTTCAAGCGTGGCGACTTCGCGGTTAACGTTGACTACAACATCAATAACGCCTCGCAGCAGCCGCTGGAAGTGTCGATGTTTGGTCAGCTGAAGCAGACCATTGATCTGCCGAAGCATCGTGATACCGGCAGCAACAACTTTGCCCTGCACACCTTCCGTGGCGCAGCGTACTCGACCAGCGAAGCGAAATACGAAAAATACAAATTCGATACCATCGCGGATAACGAGAACCTGAACGCGACCACCAGCAATGGTTGGGTGGCGATGCTGCAGCAGTACTTCGCTACCGCCTGGGTGCCACGTACTCAGGGTAACAACACCCTGTACACCAGCAACCTCGGTAACGGCATTGCGGCAATCGGTTATAAATCTTCACCGGTGACCGTAGCAGCAGGCGCACAGCAAGACCTTGGCGCGACCCTGTGGTTAGGGCCGGAAATCCAGGACAAGATGGCCGCTATCGCGCCTCACCTGGATCTGACCGTGGATTACGGTTGGTTGTGGTTCATCTCTCAGCCACTGTTTAAGCTGCTGAAGTTCCTGCACAGCTTTATCGGTAACTGGGGCTTCTCGATTATCGTTATCACCTTCATCGTTCGTGGCATCATGTACCCGCTGACTAAAGCGCAGTACACCTCCATGGCGAAGATGCGCATGCTGCAGCCGAAGATTCAGGCAATGCGTGAGCGTCTGGGCGATGACAAGCAGAAGCAGAGCCAGGAAATGATGGCGCTGTACAAGGCAGAGAAAGTGAACCCGTTGGGTGGCTGCTTACCGCTGGTTATCCAGATGCCTATCTTCCTGGCCTTGTACTACATGCTGTCAGGTTCGATTGAGCTGCGTCATGCACCGTTCATTCTGTGGATTCATGACCTGTCCGCGCAGGATCCGTACTACATTCTGCCGGTTATCATGGGTATCACCATGTTCTTCATCCAGAAGATGTCACCGACCACCGTGACCGATCCGATGCAGCAGAAGATCATGACCTACATGCCGGTTATCTTTACCGTGTTCTTCCTGTGGTTCCCTGCCGGTCTGGTGCTGTACTACATCGTCAGTAACCTGGTGACCATCCTCCAGCAGCAGCTGATTTATCGCGGCCTGGAAAAACGTGGTCTGCACAGCCGCGACAAGAAGAAAGCGTAACGACTGACTGCAACAGCAGCAGCGTATACTCAAGGGGCGGCATTTATGTCGCCCTGTTTTTTTATGTGAAAAGAGAGAAAGACATGAGCCACAGCGACACTATTGTTGCCCAGGCGACGCCTCCTGGCCGTGGCGGCGTCGGTATTCTGCGTATTTCCGGTGCCAAAGCCGCTGACGTCGCGCAAGCCGTGCTCGGCAAATTACCGAAGCCGCGCTATGCCGACTACTTGCCGTTCAACGATGCGGATGGCAGCGTGCTGGATCAGGGGATTGCGCTGTGGTTTCCTGGCCCCAACTCTTTCACCGGCGAAGATGTGCTGGAGCTGCAGGGGCACGGCGGCCCGGTCATTCTGGATCTGTTGCTGAAACGCATTGTGGCGCTGTCGGGTGTACGCATTGCCCAGCCAGGTGAATTTTCCGAGCGAGCCTTCCTCAACGACAAACTCGATCTGGCGCAGGCGGAAGCGATTGCCGACCTGATCGATGCCAGTTCAGAGCAAGCCGCACGCTCCGCCGTGAACTCACTGCAGGGCGCCTTTTCACAGCGCATCAATACGCTAGTGGAAGCACTCACTCACCTGCGCATCTATGTTGAGGCAGCTATCGATTTCCCGGATGAGGAGATCGATTTTCTGTCTGACGGCAAAATTGAGGGTCAGCTCAATGCGGTAATCGGTGATCTTGATAACGTTCGTGCCGAAGCTCGTCAGGGCAGCCTGCTGCGTGAAGGGATGAAAGTGGTGATTGCTGGTCGTCCTAATGCCGGTAAATCCAGCCTGTTGAATGCCCTCGCCGGCCGCGAAGCCGCGATTGTCACCGATATCGCTGGCACCACGCGTGATGTGCTGCGTGAGCATATTCATATCGACGGTATGCCGCTGCACATCATCGATACGGCGGGACTGCGTGAAGCCAATGATGAAGTTGAGCGCATCGGGATTGAACGCGCCTGGCAGGAAATCGAGCAAGCCGATCGCGTGCTGTTTATGGTAGATGGCACCACCACCGACGCCACCGAAGCCGCTGCTATCTGGCCTGATTTCGTGGCACGTTTACCGGCGCAACTGCCGATTACCGTGGTGCGTAACAAAGCCGATATGACCGGCGAATTGCTGGGCCTGTCAGAAGTGAACGATCACTCACTGATTCGCCTCTCTGCGCGCACTGGCGAAGGCGTGGATGCACTGCGCGATCATTTGAAACAGAGCATGGGCTTCTCCGGCAATATGGAAGGTGGCTTCCTGGCACGCCGACGCCATCTGCAGGCGCTGGAGTTAGCTGCCACTCACTTACAGCAGGGCAAAGACCAGCTGCTGGGTGCATGGGCCGGTGAACTGCTGGCGGAAGAGCTGCGTCTGGCACAACAGGCGCTGAGCGAAATCACCGGTGAGTTTACCTCCGACGACTTGCTCGGCAGGATTTTCTCCAGCTTCTGTATTGGTAAGTAATGCCCCACTCTTTTTTCACCCGCTACAGCAGGTAAATTTCATTTTACCGGTTATAGCGGGTAACGGATTTTGAGAAAACAGCAATGCTGCATATCCTGCAAGAGTTAAGTGCCAGCGTGGATCAGGTTATCGAACGGGTGACTGAACAATTGCCGGAGGATTTTCCACAGGAAATTCAAGCAACTATTCTGGATGGACTCAAGGCGCGCTCAGCGCGTTTGACCTTCTAACCAGGCAAATCTGATACATGCGTCTTTGTTATTTGGCACCCCTTCTCCTTTGCAGTATAACGATCGCTGGCCTGTGCTAAAGCGCACCGGACACATCCACTATTCATGCTAAAAATCAGGCGCGATTAGCAGCCTGAACAGGAGAGAAACATGAGTACACCGCTCGACAGCGTGGCGCTGAACGCGCTGTTCAATGACGCTCGCACCCACAGCTACTGGCAGGACAAACCGATTTCTCATGATGTATTGCAGCAGCTCTACAACCTGACCGCGCTCGGCCCGACTTCTGCTAACTGCTCACCAGGACGCTTCGTGTTTGTCACCTCACAGGAAGGCAAAGAGAAGCTGAAACCTGCGCTCTCCTCCGGCAATGTGGACAAAACCATGGCGGCACCGGCAACGGTGATCGTGGCGTGGGATCCGGAGTTCTATGAAGCACTGCCAAAACTGTTCCCGCACGGCGATGCGCGTAGCTGGTTCACCAGCAGTCCGGATCTGGCGAAAGAGACGGCCTTCCGCAACAGCAGCCTGCAGGCGGGTTATTTGATTCTGGCGGCACGTTCGCTGGGCCTGGATGCCGGCCCGATGTCCGGTTTTGACCCATCAAAAGTCAATGAAGCCTTCTTCAGCGAAAGCAAATGGCAGGTGAACTTACTGATTAATCTGGGCTATGGCGAGGCCAGCAAACTGCATGCGCGTTTACCGCGTCTGGGCTTTGATGAAGCCAGCAAATTTGCCTGATTGAGCATAGGCGTCGCAAGCCATGCGACGCCCACTTTGCACCGTTAGCCCAGCGAGTGAAAACCACTGTTGAAGTAGACCATCGGTTCAACCGCTTCACCTGGCAGTGAAATGCCGACAATGCGGGCCAGCAGGACGCTGTGCGTATTCCACTCCACCACTTTCTCCAGTTGGCAGTCAAAACTCACCAATGCATCAGCCAGCACAGGCGCACCGGTGTTGAGCGTTTGCCACTCACCGCTCTGGAAGCGTTCCGCGCGACGTGCAGACTGACTGAACTGCGCGCATAAATCGTCATGCTGTTCACGCAGGACGTTGACGGCAAAGTGGCCTGCATTCACAAATGCATCGTGGCTGGATGCGCTACGATTTACACACACCAGCAGGCTTGGCGGCTCAGCAGCCAGTGAGCTAACAGAAGTCGCAATCAGCCCCAGCTTTTCGCCCTGAAACTCGGTGGTCACTAAAGAAACGCCCGCAGTCAGACGGCGCATACCATGACGAAATTCATCAAGCGAGATTGATTCCTGGCGAGTAAGTGAGGTTACTGACATAAAAAAACTCCGACGTGCCTCTGTTTGCGATGAGCACGATGACTTGAGGTGGATTGTTTGCGCACTTCGATGTGCTGTTTTGCTGCCCAAATCCTACACCACATCACGCTTTGCATCACCCTATCTGAACGAATTCAGCAAAAGCGTTATATGCAAAGTCGCAGAATGGGAATGTCCGCCGCTTCGGTCTTATCTGATTTTTGGTCATTAGATGTTATGCCGGATGCAAACCACTGAGAAAATTCCTACAATAGCCCTGATGATTATCTGACCATTTTCACGGAGCGACAGATGGCTAGTCATTTTGTACGTTGGATGGGTAACTCGCCGCTCTCTTCAGAGCTGTTGCGGGTTCCACAGGATGTGATTAACAGCGCCGAGCGCTTCCCTGACAAGCGCCGTAGCCGTTTTCTTGCCGCACGCGAATTGCTGGCTCAGCTGATGCTGCGCGTCTATGGCATTCGTGAACTGCCGCCGCTCATCACTACCAGCAGCGGACGCCCTTGCTTTGCCGATCCCAACCTCCCTGACTTCAGCATTGCGTACGCTGGTAATATGGTCGGGGTGCTGCTGGCAGAAGAAGGCGGACGTGCAGGGTTGGATATGGAGATTGTGCGCGCGCACAGCCGTCAGACGCAGGACACGCTCACACAGGACCTCTCATCGGGTGAAAAGGCGTGGATCAATGCGCAGCAGGATTTCATGGAAGCGGTGACGCAAATCTGGACGCTGCGCCAGAGCATCCTCAAATTAACCGGTGAAAGCGAGAACGGTGCCGGTTCGCTGCAGTTGCATCCTGCTGCCGGCCGTCTGCGCTCCAGCGTATTTCCGGATATTCAGGCGGTGTGTGATGCCGAGCCGATGCTGGTGTGGTCGTGTGCGCTCTCTCCGGGCACTGAGCGCTTATGTCTGTGGGAGACTGATGCGCAACAGCAGTGGCAGCCGCTGCGCGATGTTGAAATGAGCAAGCCGAATATTGGCCCGCGCTCATTGCGCCTCACCAGCCTCACGCCTGCGCCACAAGAAATCGGACATCTATAACAAAACAGGCCGCAATCGCGGCCTGTTTTTTAGTGCGCGTCGATAAACGCGATTTTCAGTACAAACAGTAGCGCCACCACCACCACGCACGGCCTGATTTCACGCCAGCGGCCGGTTCCGAGTTTCATTACACAGTAAGAGATAAAGCCCAGCGCGATACCTTCGGTGATCGAGAAGCTAAATGGCATCATCGCGGCGGTCACAAACGCGGGTACCGCTTCAGTGAGATCGTCCCAGCGCACGCGTGACAGCGACGCCGTCATCAATACACCGACATAAATCAACGCGCCTGCCGCCGCATAGGATGGCACCATCGCGGCCAGCGGTGACAGGAACATCACCAGCAGGAACAGAATCCCGGTGACGACCGCCATCAAGCCAGTACGACCGCCAATCGCCACGCCGGAAGAGCTTTCGATATACGCCGTAACTGAAGAGGTGCCGATCAGCGAACCGGTTACCGAGCTGATGCTGTCGACATACAGCGCCTGCTTCATACGCGGGAAAGTGCCTTTCTCATCGGTCAGTCCGGCTTTATCGGTGACACCGATTAGCGTGCCGGAGGAGTCGAACAAGTTGACCAGCATGAAGGAGAAGATCACCCCGGCCATGCCGATGTTAAAGGCACCTTTAATATCAACCTGACCCACCACCGACGTTACGGCAGGCGGCGTGGCGAATACACCGCTGAACTTCACATCACCTATCGCCAGGCCAATCGCCGTGGTCACCACAATCGATACCAGCACCGCCGCGTGAATGTTGCGGGAGGCCAGAATCGCGATAATGAAGAAGCCCAGCGCCCCCAGCAGTACGCTGTGCGAGGTGAGATTACCCACCGTCACGATGGTATCGGCATTCGGTACGATGATGCCGGCATTCTTCAAACCCATCATGGCGATAAACAGGCCGATACCGGCGGTGATGCCGACACGCAGGCTCATCGGGATGTTAGCAATCATCCAGTAGCGCACGCGCAGCAGCGTGAGGATCAGCAGACCCAGTGCGCCCCAGAAGATCGCCCCCATGCCAACCTGCCACGAATAACCCATGGCGCCCACCACCACAAACGCGAAGAAGGCGTTCAGCCCCATCGCCGGTGCCAGCGCAACCGGCAGATTCGCCACCAGCCCCATCAGAATACTGCCGAAGGCGGCAATCAGGCAGGTGGTGACGAACACCGCCTGGGTATCCATGCCCGCAACGCCCAAAATCTGCGGGTTAACAAAGACGATGTACACCATCGTCAGGAAAGTCGTGAAACCGGCGATCACTTCGGTGCGCGCGGTTGTGCCGTGTTCCTGCAGCTTAAAGATGCGCTGCAACAAGCCCTGATTGTTCATTCAACTGTCCCGAAAAAAAATTAATCGCCGCGTATCCTATAGAGTTTAGCCATGCAAAACACTGATTATTCGCAAACGGTTGCAGGGGTCGCTTTCTGCGCTCAGTGCGCTAGAGTGTCAGCTGGTTGTTTAATAAAAGGATGATGTGCGATGTCAGTTGAATGTGTGTTTTTCGATTGCGACGGTACGCTGGTCGACAGTGAAGTGATCTGTACGCAGTCTTACGTCAACACCTTTGCCCAATACGGTATTGAGCTCTCTTTACAGCAGATGTTTGAGCAGTACAAAGGGGTGAAACTCTATGACATCGTGCGGGATGTACTGGCGCAGCATCAAAAAGAAGTGCCCATCGAAGAATTTGAAACCGCCTATCGCGCCGACGTCGCCCGCCTGTTTGATCTCGACCTGAAGCCGATTGCCGGAGCTAAAGCCCTAGTGGAGAGCGTGAAAGTGCCGATGTGCGTGGTCTCTAACGGTACAGTGAAGAAGATGCAGCACTCGCTAGGCTTAACCGGCATGCTGCCGTACCTCGAAGGTCGGCTGTACAGCGGATACGACATCAACCACTGGAAGCCCGATCCGGAATTGATGTATCACGCAGCTGAGCAGATGCAGGTGCCGATTGAGAAGTGCATTCTGGTGGATGATTCAGAGGCTGGTGCGCGTGCGGGGATCGCGGCGGGCATTCCGGTGTTTTATTACTGCGCTGATGCCCACAATCCGGAGTTGGATCATCCGCTAGTGACGCGCTTTGACGATATGGCGCAGTTGCCGGCGCTGTGGCGCGCCAGAGGCTGGGATTTGGTGTAAACCAGGGCGACATAAGTGCCGCCCCTGCAGAGACCGCCGCACCCGACGCCTTAACCAATCGCGCCCAGCGAATCCTCGTTGCTCTGTTTCTTCGGCAGCAGGAACAGTGTCGCAACGATATCCAGCAGATAAATCAGCGCCAGCAAAGTGATGGCCGCCGTGAATGAAATCTGCGCTGCCAGCAGGCCGATCACCAGTGGACCAAAGCCGCCAACACCGCGTCCGAGGTTAAACAGTACGTTCTGCGCAGTGGCACGCGCCTGCGGTGGGAAGGTGTCGGAGATCAGCGCACCGTAGCCGCCAATCATGCCATTCACAAACATCCCCATGATCGCGCCAGTGAACAACATCACGGTAGGATCGCGTAGCTGCGCATATACCACCACCATCACCACCGCGCCAAACTGGTACAGCAGGAAAATCTTCCAGCGCGCGAAGCGATCGGCCAATACACCAAATAGCCAGATGCCAAAGGTCATGCCGACCACGGTCACCGCTGTCCACAAGCCGGATTTGGTCAGGCTGAATCCAAAGCTCGATGACAGATAGCTCGGCATCCAGATCATCAAGCCGTAGTAACCGAAGTTCTGCACTGAGCAGAGGATGAAAATCCCGAGGCTGGCTTTACTGGTGGCGCGGTCGGCGAACAGCAATTTGATGCGTGCGGCGAATGATAGCTGCGGCGTCTTCTCAACGTGACACGTGAAGCCTTCCGGCTCGCCCATGCTACGGCGAATCACAAACGACACCAGTGCAGGCAGCAGGCCCACCAGGAACATACCGCGCCAGCCAATCACACTTAACAGCGGCGGGGTAATAAACGCTGCCAGCAGTACGCCTAATTGCCAGCCGATGCCGACCCACGCCGAGGCGCGATTGCGCTTCTCTTTTGGCCAGGCTTCGGCAATCAGCGCCATGCCAATACCAAACTCACCGCCTAAGCCAACGCCCGCCAGCGTGCGATAGGCCAGTAGATCCCAGTAACCCTGCGCCACCGCACACAGCCCGGTGAACACCGAGAACATCAGGATGGTGACGGTGAGAATGCGGATACGGCCATAGCGATCGCTAAGATGGCCAAACACAATGCCACCGATCACTGCGCCGATCAGCGTCCAGGTGACCAGTGAACCCGCCTGTGAAGGATCGAGCGCCAGCGACACGCTGATCGCCGGTAACATGAAGCCCAGAATTAACAGATCGAATCCGTCCATCGCGTAGCCACTAATAGCAGCAACCATCGCTTTCGCCGGCGTCACGGCGTTCTTTTTCGTTGTTGGGGAAGACATTTAACAGCACCTGGCAGAAAAAAGTGCGCCAAGTATAAAGAGAGGGAATCGCAGAGACCAATCAGAAATGAAGATGGCTGCCTGTCAGCCACAGTGGCAACAGGCAGCCGAAACGGCAATTAAGAGGGTTTATTGCTGCCGTCATCACCTGACAGCAGTTCATCCAGCTTGTCGCCGCCGACGTGACGGAAATCCTGACCTTTAACGAAATAGAAAATAATTTCGCAGATGTTCTGGCAACGGTCACCGATACGTTCGATGGCGCGGGCACAGAACAGGGCCGTCAGTACGCTTGGGATGGTGCGTGGATCTTCCATCATGTAGGTCATCAGCTGACGTACAATGCCTTCGTACTCTTTGTCGACCTTCTTGTCTTCACGATAGATCTTAATCGCTTCATTCAGATCCATACGCGCGAAGGCATCCAGCACGTCGTGCAGCATCTGCACGGTGTGGCGACCCAGAGACTCCAGACTCACCAGCAGAGGCAGGTGCTGCTGGCTGAATTTCTCCAGCGCGGTGCGGCTGATTTTCTCAGCAACGTCACCGATACGTTCCAGCTCAGAGATGGTCTTGATGATCGCCATGACCAGTCGCAAATCGATTGCGGTTGGCTGACGTTTGGCGATGATGCGCACGCAGGCTTCATCAATCTCCACTTCCATCATGTTGACCTTCTGGTCACCGTCGATGACGCGACGTGCCAGCTCGCCATCCTGATTGTGCATCGCGGTAATGGCGTCAGTGAGCTGCTGCTCCACCATGCCACCCATGATCATCACCTGAGTGCGAATGTGCTCCAGCTCCGCGTTGAACTGACCGGAGATGTGTTTGTTCAGATTTAAATTATCCATGTGCGTCTCCTGAATCAGCCGTAACGACCGGTGATGTAATCTTCGGTCTGCTTCTGTGCGGGCTTGGTAAACAGTGTATCGGTGTCGCTGAACTCAATCAGCTCGCCCAGATACATGAAAGCGGTATGGTCAGAACAACGCGCGGCCTGCTGCATGTTGTGCGTCACGATCACCACGGTGTAATCCTGCTTCAGCTCGGTGATCAGCTCTTCGATACGGCCGGTAGAGATCGGGTCGAGGGCTGAGCATGGCTCATCCAGTAACAGGACTTCCGGGCGAATCGCGATACCGCGTGCGATACACAGACGCTGCTGCTGTCCGCCTGAGAGACTGTAACCGCTCTGATGCAGCTTGTCTTTGGTTTCATTCCACAGCGCGGCTTTGGTCAGCGCCCACTGCACACGCTCGTCCATATCGGCACGTGACAGCTTTTCAAACAGACGTACACCAAACGCGATGTTGTCGTAAATCGACATCGGGAACGGCGTTGGCTTCTGGAACACCATGCCGACGCGTGCGCGCAGCAGGGCGATATCCTGATGAGAAGCCAGAATATTGTCGCCATCCAGCAGAATGTCACCTTCAGCACGCTGCTCAGGGTAGAGCGAGTACATTTTGTTGAAGGTGCGCAGCAGGGTGGATTTACCACAACCTGATGGTCCGATGAAGGCGGTGACCTGGTTCTTCGCGATATCCAGGTTAATGTTCTTCAGAGCGTGAAACTTTCCGTAATAGAAGTTCAGATTGCGAACCTGAATTTTACCGGCAGAAGTCGTTGCCATACTCATTACTCATCTCTCTTGTGCAGCGCCGCCGAAGCAGCGCCGGGAAATTAGTGTTTGCCCTTGGCGAAAACCACTCGCGCGACAATGTTCAGCAGCAGCACGCACAGGGTAATAATCAACACACCCGCCCATGCCAGGCTTTGCCATTCTGCAAACGGGCTCATGGCGAATTTGAAGATCGTCACTGGCAAGTTGGCGATTGGCTGCATCATGTCGGTGCTCCAGAACTGGTTCGACAGCGCAGTAAACAGCAGCGGTGCGGTTTCGCCCGCGATACGCGCGACGGCCAGCAGCACACCGGTGATAATCCCGGATACTGAGGCTTTCAGCGTGATGGCCGAAATCATCTTCCACTTCGGCGTACCCAGTGCATAAGCTGCTTCACGCATGCTGTCTGGTACCAGACGCAGCATGTTTTCTGAGGTACGAATCACGATAGGAATCTGCAACAGCGCCAGCGCCACCACACCCGCCCAGCCAGAGAAGTGCTGCATCTGTGCGACCACGATGGTGTAGACGAACAAGCCGACCACAATCGACGGTGCTGAAAGCAAGATGTCGTTGATGAAACGAATCACTTCCGCCAGCCAGTGTTTACGACCATATTCTGCCAGGTAAATACCCGCCATGATGCCCAGCGGCGTACCAATCACCGTTGACCACAGAATCAATAATCCACTGCCCGCCAGGGCGTTGGCTAAACCACCGCCTGCGGTGTTCGGTGGCGGGGTTGATTCGGTGAACAGTGACCAGCTCAGACCATCGATGCCTTTGGTAACGGTAGTGAACAGAATCCACACCAGCCAGAACAGGCCAAAGGCCATGGTCAGCATCGACAAGGTCAGAGCGATTTTGTTTTTGGTGCTGCGCCACGCCTGCATTTTGCGGCGAGACGCTTCCAGCTCAGCGCGAGCCTGCATTTCGATAGCTGTCATGAACGGGCTCCTTCACTCTTCGCCAGACGCAGGATCATCAGTTTAGAGATCGCCAGCACGATAAAGGTAATCACGAACAGGATCAGACCCAGCTCCATCAGTGCCGCCACATGCACACCTGATTCCGCTTCAGCGAATTCGTTCGCCAGCGCAGAGGTGATGCTGTTGCCCGGCATAAACAGCGATGCGCTGTCGAGCTGGTAGGTGTTACCGATGATAAAGGTCACCGCCATGGTTTCACCCAGTGCGCGGCCGAGTCCCAACATCACACCACCTATCACGCCGTTTTTAGTGAACGGCAGCACAATGCGCCAGATCACTTCCCATGTGGTGCAACCGATGCCGTAAGCGGACTCTTTCATCATCACCGGCGTCTGCTCAAACACATCACGCATCACCGAGGCGATGTACGGGATTATCATGATGGCGAGGATCACGCCTGCCGCCAGAATACCGATACCAAAAGCCGGGCCTGAGAACAGGGTGCCGACAATCGGAATGTTCGACATCACGTTGCCGACCGGCGTCTGGAAGTATTCGGCGAACAGTGGAGCGAAGATAAACAGGCCCCACATGCCGTAAACGATACTCGGGATCGCGGCCAGCAGCTCAATCGCGGTACCAAGCGGGCGACGCAACCAGTTGGGTGCCAGTTCCGTCAGGAACAGCGCAATGCCAAAGCTCACCGGCACAGCGATGATCAGGGCAATGATGGAGGTCACGAGGGTGCCGTAAATCGGTACCAGCGCACCAAATTGTTCGTTTGGCGCATCCCAGGTTTTGGTCCATAAGAAGGAAAAACCAAATTTCTGGATGCTTGGCCAGGAGGAGAAAATCAGGGAGACGATAATGCCACCCATCAACAACAACACGATAAGCGCGGAAAGTTTCACCAGCGCGCCGAAAATCATGTCACCTTGTTTACCTGGGGCTTTGAACGTCGGCTTAGTGGCAGCCATAAGTTTCTCGGTTCTCAGAGGAAGTTCAGGGCGGCATACTATGCCGCCCATCGGGTTGGTCAATCAGGGTTGACTGACCGGGTCGTTCGCTTACTTGTAAATCGCTTTGCCGGAGCTGTCTTTGATGTTCGCTTTCCAGGCAGTACGAATCTGGTTAGCAACGCTTTCTGGCAGCGCAGCGTAATCCAGTGCGGTTGCAGTTTTGCTGCCGCCTTTGTAAGCCCAGTCGAAGAACTTCATCACTTCAGCACCTTTAGCCGCATCAGCCTGCTCTTTGTAGATCAGGATGAAGGTGGTAGAAGAGATTGGCCATGCATCTGCACCTTTCTGGAAGGTCAGGTCTTGAGCGAAAGATTTGCTCCAGTCTGCGCCTTTAGCAGAGTTTGAGAAGCTAGTTTCGCTTGGCGTTACTGGCTTGCCATCTGCATCCATCAGCTTGGTATAGGTCAGGTTGTTCTGCTTAGCGTAAGCGTACTCAACGTAGCCGATTGAACCAGGCAGACGCTGTACGAAGGCTGCAACGCCGTCGTTACCTTTACCGCCCAGACCGGTTGGCCAGTTAACGGTGTTGCCTTTACCAATTTTGCTGTTCCAGTCTGCGTTCACTTTAGACAGGTAGCTGGTGAACACGAAAGAGGTACCTGAACCATCTGCGCGGCGAACCACGTTGATGTTGGTGTCTGGCAATTTCACGCCTGGGTTCAGCTTAGTGATCGCCGGGTCGTTCCACTTTTTGATGTTGCCCAGGTAGATATCGCCAACGGTTTTGCCGTCCAGCGTCAGTTCACCTGATTTAACACCTGGGATGTTAACGGCCAGTACCACGCCACCGATAACGGTAGGGAACTGGAACAGACCATTTTTTTCCAAATCGGCATCAGCCATCGGCGCATCTGACGCACCGAAATCAACGGTTTTAGCGATGATCTGCTTAACGCCGCCTGAAGAACCAATACCCTGATAGTTGATTTTGCTACCGGTGGCTTGCTGGTATTCTGCTGCCCACTTGGCATAAACCGGTGCCGGGAATGTACCGCCAGCGCCAGTCAGGTCGGTGGCTGCAAATGCAGATACCGCGCTTACTGCGAAGGTGGCGGCGAGGATTCGGGCTACGGATGTACGCATCAGTGTCATGTTCCCTCCAGGGGATTTAAAAAAAATCAGGCTCAATGCCATTTTAGTTGGAGTCAGTGATTGCTGCTGGAGGGAAAATAGGACAGTTTGATGACAGTGAAATGTACGAAATATGACAGTTATATGACACCGATTAAAAAGCAAGCGGGCCCATTGCAGACCCGCTCTTTTTACTGATTATTCAACGGTAACCGATTTCGCCAGGTTACGTGGCTGATCAACATCTGTACCTTTAATCAGCGCAACGTGATACGAAAGCAGCTGCAACGGCACGGTGTAGAAGATCGGTGCAATCACTTCTTCGACGTGCGGCAGTGAGATGATTTTCATGCCATCGCTGTCGGTGAAACCGGCATCCTGATCGGCAAACACATACAGCAGACCACCGCGTGCGCGTACCTCTTCAATATTCGATTTCAGCTTCTCCAGCAGCTCGTTGTTCGGCGCTACCACGATAACCGGCATATCGGCATCAATCAGCGCCAGCGGGCCGTGCTTGAGCTCTCCGGCCGCGTAGGCTTCTGCGTGGATATAGGAGATCTCTTTCAGCTTCAGCGCGCCTTCCATCGCGATCGGATACTGATCGCCACGACCAAGGAACAACGCATGATGCTTATCGGAGAAACCTTCCGCCAGGCTTTCAATCACTTTGTCCTGTGCCAGCATCTGCTCAATGCGGCTTGGTAGTGCCTGCAGCGCATGCACAATTTCGTGCTCGGTTTCTGGCTTCATGCCATGCAGACGACCCAGTTTCGCCACCAGCATCAGCAATACTGCCAGCTGCGTGGTGAAGGCTTTAGTCGAGGCCACACCGATTTCGGTGCCAGCTTTGGTCATCAGCGCCAGATCGGACTCACGTACCAGCGAAGAGCCGGCTACGTTACAGATGGCCAGCGAACCGAGATAACCTAGCTCTTTCGACAAGCGCAGCGCGGCCAGCGTATCGGCGGTTTCACCTGATTGCGACAGAGTAATCAGCAGGCTGTTTTTACGCACCGCAGATTTGCGATAGCGGAATTCAGAGGCGATTTCCACATCACAAGGAATGTTGGCCAGTGATTCAAACCAGTAGCGCGACACCATGCCGGAGTTGTATGACGTTCCGCAGGCGATAATCTGAATGTGCTCAACTTTGCTCAGTAATTCTTCGGCATGAGCGCCCAACTCGCTGAGATCGACCTGCCCGTGGTTAAAACGCCCGGTAATGGTGTTTTTAATCGCGTTTGGCTGCTCGTAGATCTCTTTCTGCATGTAGTGGCGATAAGTGCCTTTATCACCGGCATCATACTGCGCGGTGGATTCGATTTCCGCGCGTTTGGCTGGCTTGCCATCACGATCGATGACGGTGACTTCACGGCGTGTAATCTCGGCGATATCACCCTCTTCCAGATACATAAAGCGGCGAGTCACCGGCAGCAAGGCCAGCTGATCGGAAGCGATAAAGTTTTCGCCTACGCCACGGCCAATCACCAGCGGGCTACCAGAACGGGCGGCCACCAGCACGGACGGATCGCGGCTGTCCATGATCACCATGCCATAAGCACCGCGCAGTTGCGGGATCACGCGCAGTACCACTTCGCGTAATGTGCCGCCCTGCTTCTGCTCCCAGTGCACCAGATGCGCCACCACTTCGGTGTCGGTTTCTGAAGCAAAGGTATAGCCGCGCTCAATCATCTGCGCGCGCAGTGGCTCATGGTTCTCAATGATGCCGTTATGCACAATGATGATGTGCTCAGAGACATGCGGATGCGCATTGGCTTCTGATGGCTCACCGTGGGT
The DNA here is from genome assembly GCF_016625195.1 of Erwinia sp. S63. Lineage (GTDB taxonomy): Bacteria > Pseudomonadota > Gammaproteobacteria > Enterobacterales > Enterobacteriaceae > Pantoea. The sequence continues at coordinate 29,720 of NZ_JACVUP010000007.1, read as the reverse complement.
TGCCCAGCGGGTGTGGGCGATACCGGTGCCACCAATCAGCGGCTGCTGCTCTGCGGCTTCGGCTAGATTGGCCACTTTGCCGAGACGACGCAAACGCGTCATATGTCCCTGACGATCCACCACTGCCAGACCCGCAGAGTCATAACCGCGATACTCAAGACGACGCAGACCTTCCAGCAGAATTTCTGCGATGTCACGCTGCGCTACTGCACCAACAATTCCACACATAATAGTTTCCTGACTTCATGGCTTTCGGCCATTGCGTTGTCTTCTGACCTGATTTCCCCCGAGCCTTGTAGAGAGTGGGGGATCTACCCTTCATACTTCAAATTTCAGGTGCGTTGACTGCGTGCATTCACCTCAATCACTTACTTCTGTAAGCTCATGAGGATTCATGCACTTGCCGCCTTCCTGAAACTCGAATTATTTCGGGTAGCTTTTTCCTACGAGCCGATCTTTGCCGGCCCTTAAAATTTATTTTTTCTTAACCGGACGCTGCCAGCCAGACTTCTGATTCTGTTCTTTACGGTTGTAGACCAGATCGGCGGCCGTGACATCTTTCATTACCGTGGTGCCTGCCGCGATGGTTGCGCCAGCCGCGACGGTGACCGGGGCCACCAGTTGGGTATCGGAGCCGACAAATACGTTGTCGCCGATAATGGTTTTCGATTTATTCGCGCCATCGTAGTTACAGGTGATGGTACCTGCACCGATATTCACGCCCGCACCAATTTCGGCATCGCCAAGATAGGAGAGATGGCCGGCTTTAGATCCTTTGCCCAGCGTGGCTTTTTTCATCTCAACGAAATTGCCCACGTGCGCCTCTTCCGCCAACTCGCTGCCAGGACGCAAACGTGCAAATGGCCCAACGGTGCAGGCAGCGGCTAAGGTGGCATCTTCGATGACTGAGTAAGGGCTGATTTCACAATCATCGCCAATCACGCTGTTTTTGATAATGCAGCCCGCGCCGATTTTCACGCGATCGCCCAGCGTCACCTTGCCTTCAATGATGACATTCGTATCGATCTCAACGTCACGGCCGTGCGCCAGCGTACCGCGCAGATCGAAACGCGCCGGATCGCGCAGCATCACACCTGCCAGTAGCAGCTTTTCGGCTTGCTCGGTTTGATAAGCGCGCTCCAGCGTGGCCAGTTGCAGGCGATTGTTCACGCCATCGGTTTCACTGATACGGGCCGGATGTACCGCGTTGATCACGCGACCTTCGTGATGCGCCATGGCGATGATATCGGTGATATAAAACTCGCCTTGAGCATTGTTATTGTTGAGCTGCGCCAGCCAGCGTTTGAGGTCGCCGCCGTTGGCAATCAGGATGCCGGTGTTAATTTCCTGAATCTTCAGCTGTTCTGCTGAGGCATCTTTCTGCTCAATGATGCCGGTCACCGTGCCGTTTTCACGCACGATGCGACCATAGCCGGTAGGATTGTCTAACACCACGGTGAGCAAACCGATTCCACCTTCAGGTTTCGCTTCACGCAGACGCTGTAAAGTGGCTTGCGAGATCAGCGGCACGTCGCCATACAGCATCAGGATGTCTTCGTTATCGGCAAAGAAAGGCGCCGCCTGCTGCATTGCATGGCCGGTACCCAGTTGCTCGGCCTGCAATACCCAGTTCAACGTGTTGTGGGCCAGTTTCTCTTGCAGCAGATCGCCGCCGTGACCGTACACCAGATGCACCTGCTGGGCACCAAGGCCGGTCGCCGCATCAATCACATGCTGAACCATCGGTTTGCCTGCCAGGGTGTGCAGTACTTTGGGCAGATCGGAATACATACGGGTGCCTTTGCCAGCGGCTAAAATCACCACACTCATTGCGCTTGTAGACATAACTATCCTGACTCAATTTATCTTTCGAAAGTGTAAGGTTTACCCCTGAGATTACTACATTTTTCTCGGACCGAAATTAGCGGATAAAGATGAAAGGGTGATCGGGGATAAAACCTGTGCCGACCCAGGCATCGTCGATGCATTGTGCCGATGCAATCGGTCGGCTTAGCACGACAAAATCGTACGAAGTCGTCGCACCGCGATTTATCGCAGACAAAAAAAATGCCAACCCAATGGGCTGGCATTTCGTGACGCATAAAGCCTGATTACATCGCTTTTTTGGTCAGCTCGATTACACGCAGTTTCGCGATAGCTTTCGCCAGCTCTGCAGAGGCCTGAGCATAGTCCACGTCACCGTGGCTGCTGTTCATGTGCTCCTCTGCTTTGCGTTTCGCTTCCAGCGCGCGCGCTTCGTCAAGGTCTTCACCGCGAATTGCAGTGTCGGCCAGAACGGTAGTGCTACCCGGCTGTACTTCCAGCACGCCGCCAGAGAGGTAGATATACTCCTCTTCGCCGTGCTGTTTCACGATGCGAATCATACCAGGCTTGATGGCTGTCAGCAGCGGGGCGTGGCCAGGGTAAATACCCAGCTCACCTTCGCTACCTGACACCTGGATACGCTCAACCAGACCGGAGAACATTTGCTGCTCCGCGCTGACAACGTCCAGATGATAAGTCATAGCCATACTATTCCTCCTGGGAAACCGTTATTACAGTTTCTTCGCTTTTTCTACGGCTTCTTCGATAGCGCCGACCATGTAGAACGCCTGCTCTGGCAGGTGGTCGAATTCGCCTTCCATGATGCCTTTGAAGCCACGAATCGTGTCTTTCAGGGTCACGTACTTACCTGGAGAACCGGTGAAGACTTCAGCAACGAAGAACGGCTGAGACAGGAAGCGCTGAATCTTACGCGCACGTGCCACCAACAGTTTGTCTTCTTCAGACAGCTCGTCCATACCCAGGATGGCGATGATGTCTTTCAGTTCCTGGTAACGCTGCAGCAGAGACTGCACGCCACGCGCAACGTCATAGTGCTCCTGACCCACGATCAGTGGATCCAGCTGACGGCTGGTTGAATCCAGCGGGTCAACAGCTGGGTAGATACCCAGAGAGGCGATCTGACGGCTCAGCGTAACGGTTGAGTCTAAGTGAGCAAAGGTGGTTGCTGGTGACGGGTCAGTCAAGTCATCCGCAGGCACGTAAACGGCCTGAACAGAGGTGATTGAACCGGATTTGGTGGAGGTAATACGCTCCTGCAACACACCCATCTCTTCTGCCAGCGTTGGCTGGTAGCCTACCGCAGATGGCATACGACCCAGCAGTGCTGATACTTCAGTACCGGCCAGGGTGTAACGATAGATGTTGTCGATGAACAGCAGAACGTCACGGCCTTCATCACGGAATTTCTCCGCCATGGTCAGACCGGTCAGTGCTACGCGCAGACGGTTACCCGGCGGCTCGTTCATCTGGCCATACACCAGCGCTACTTTATCGATAACGTTGGAGTCAGTCATTTCGTGGTAGAAGTCGTTACCCTCACGAGTACGCTCACCCACACCAGCAAATACCGAGTAACCTGAGTGCTCAGCCGCAATGTTACGGATCAGCTCCATCATGTTTACGGTTTTACCCACGCCCGCACCACCGAACAGACCGACTTTACCGCCCTTAGCGAACGGACACATCAGGTCGATAACCTTGATGCCGGTTTCCAGCAGCTCTTGCGAGTTAGCCTGATCTTCATAAGAAGGCGCAGCACGGTGAATAGAGGAAACCTCTACTGTGGTGCCGTCTTCGTTCTGCAGGTCGCCTTTCATGTCGATTGGTTCGCCCAATACGTTCATGATACGGCCGAGGGTTGCTTTACCAACCGGTACCTGGATAGGTTTTTTCAGGTCGGTGACTTCGAGGCCGCGTTTCAGGCCATCAGAAGTACCCATGGCGATGGTACGCACCACGCCACCACCCAGCTGCTGCTGAACTTCCAGCACCAGACGAGCATCACCATTTTTCACCTCAAGAGCGCTATATACCTGCGGTACCGCGTCCTGAGGGAATTCGACGTCAACTACGGCGCCGATAATCTGGACAATCTTTCCAGCTGCCATCTTGAATCCTCTACCTAATTCGTAACCTGGTTAAACCGCGGAGGCTCCCGAGACGATCTCGGTAAGTTCCTGGGTGATGCTGGCCTGACGAGCTTTGTTGTAAACCAACTGCAGCTCTTTGATCAGGTTTCCGCCGTTATCGGTTGCAGCTTTCATCGCAACCATACGTGCGGCCTGCTCACTGGCCAGGTTTTCCACCACACCCTGATAAACCTGCGATTCGACATAACGACGCAGCAGGGTATCCAGCAGCGCTTTCGGATCGGGTTCGTACAGGTAATCCCAGGTCTTCGCCTTCATCTCTTCTTCACCTTCCGCTGGCGGTAACGGCAGCAGTTGGGTGATGGTCGGAGTCTGAGACATGGTGTTATTAAATTTGTTGCCGACGATATACAGCTTGTCGATGCGACCTTCATCATAGGCCTGCAACATCACTTTTACCGGGCCGATAAGATCAGACAGTGCAGGCTTGTCGCCCATACCAGTGACCTGTGCCACGATGTTGCCACCGACAGAGCCGAAGAATGAATTACCTTTAGAACCGATAATCGCCAGATCGCTCTGCACGCCTTTATCGGACCAAGCCTTCATATCTGCCAGCAATTTTTTGAACAAGTTAATGTTCAAACCACCACAAAGCCCGCGGTCAGTCGAAACGACCAGGTAGCCGACGCGCTTAACGTCACGCTCATCCAGGTAAGGGTGCTTGTATTCCAGATTACCGAGTGCAAGGTGACCAATCACTTTGCGCATGGTATCTGCATACGGACGGCTGGCCGCCATGCGTTCCTGCGTTTTACGCATTTTGGAGGCGGCGACCATTTCCATCGCTTTGGTGATTTTCTGCGTATTTTTTACGCTTCCAATCTTACTACGTATTTCTTTTGCGCCGGCCATTAGCTTCTCCTCAAAGCCTTGCGGCCTGCCTTTTCAGACAAGCCGCCAGACATTACCAGGACTGGGTTGCTTTAAACGTTTCGAGCAAGCCTTTCAGCTTCGCTTCGATGTCGTTGTTAAAGTTGCCCGCTTGGTTGATTTCAGCCATCAGCTCAGCGTGGTCGCGATCCGCGAACGCCAGCAGAGCGGCTTCGAAGCTGCCGATTTTCGCCAGTTCAACGTCGTTCAGGAAGCCGCGTTCAGCAGCAAACAGCACCAGACCCTGTTGCGCGACAGACATCGGCGCATACTGTTTCTGTTTCAGCAGCTCGGTCACTTTCTGACCGTGGCTCAGCTGTTTACGCGTTGCATCATCCAGATCAGATGCGAACTGAGAGAACGCAGCCAGTTCACGATACTGTGCCAGCGCGGTACGAATACCACCGGACAGTTTCTTGATGATCTTGGTCTGTGCAGCACCACCAACACGGGATACAGAGATACCCGGGTTAACGGCTGGACGAATACCGGAGTTGAACAGGTTTGATTCCAGGAAGATCTGACCATCAGTAATCGAGATTACGTTGGTCGGAACGAACGCAGAAACGTCACCCGCCTGAGTTTCGATGATTGGCAGCGCGGTCAGAGAACCGGTCTGGCCTTTCACTTCACCATTGGTGAAGCGCTCAACGTAGTCAGCGCTAACGCGTGATGCACGCTCCAGCAGACGAGAGTGGAGATAGAACACGTCGCCTGGGAATGCTTCACGACCTGGTGGACGGCGCAGCAGCAGTGAAATCTGACGGTAAGCGATAGCCTGCTTAGACAGGTCATCGTACACGATCAGCGCATCTTCACCGCGGTCACGGAAGTACTCACCCATCGCACAACCGGCGTACGGTGACAGGTACTGCAGTGCTGCAGATTCAGAAGCAGAAGCCACAACCACGATGGTGTTAGCCAGCGCGCCGTGTTCTTCCAGCTTACGTACCACGTTAGAAATGGTTGACGCTTTCTGGCCAATCGCAACGTAGACACACTTGATGCCTGAATCGCGCTGGTTGATGATGGCGTCGATTGCCATTGCGGTTTTACCGGTCTGACGGTCACCGATGATCAGCTCACGCTGGCCACGGCCGATTGGAATCATCGCATCGACAGATTTGTAACCGGTCTGAACAGGCTGGTCTACTGACTGACGGTCGATAACGCCCGGTGCAATCACTTCAACAGGCGAGAAGCCGTCGTTGTCGATTGCGCCTTTACCGTCGATCGGTGCACCCAGGGTGTTCACCACACGGCCCAGCAGGCCACGGCCAACTGGAACTTCAAGAATACGGCCAGTACATTTAACCTTCATGCCTTCGGCGAGGTCAGCGTACGGGCCCATCACTACTGCACCAACCGAGTCACGCTCGAGGTTCAGTGCGATAGCGTAACGGTTACCCGGCAGGGCAATCATCTCACCCTGCATCACATCGGCCAGGCCGTGTACGCGGATGATACCGTCACTTACAGAAACAATAGTACCTTCGTTGTGAGCTTCGCTCACCACATTGAACTGAGCAATGCGCTGCTTGATCAGTTCGCTGATTTCGGTGGAATTCAGTTGCATATGCTCCAGTCCCCTTAAGACTGCAAGACGTCTGCCAGACGATCAAGACGGCCGCGTACGCTACCATCAATGACCAGGTCACCCGCACGGATAACCACACCTGCCATTACAGACTTGTCAATTTTGCAATTCAGCTTAACTTTGCGTGACAGACGTTTTTCCATCGCGGCGCTGATTTTACTCAGCTGGCTGTCACTCAGGGTACTGGCAGAAATCACATCCACTTCGGCGGTCGCTTCATAAGCGTCGCGCAGTTGGATGTACTGTTCCAGTACCGCTGGAAGTGCTGTCAAACGTCCGTTTTCCGCCATTACCTTAATCAGGTTCTGAGCGGGTTCATCAAGTTGATCGCCACATACCGCGTTGAAAGAGGCAGACAAAGCTTCCGGCGCGATTGCACCGGAAAGAAGATCTGCCATCTGTTCGTTACGAGCCACTTCTGCGGCGAACGCCAGCATAGTCTGCCAGCGATCGATACTTTGATGCTCAACAGCAAAGTCAAAAGCTGCTTTGGCGTAGGGGCGAGCTACAGTAATCAGATCAGACATCAGCCCCTCCCTCCTTACAGTTCAGCGACCAGTTTATCAACGATGTCGCTGTTAGCAGCTTCATCCACGGAACGTTCGATGATTTTCTCGGCGCCAGCTAATGCCAGCAACGCGACTTGCTTACGCAGCTCTTCACGGGCACGTGAACGCTCGGCTTCGATTTCTGCCTGCGCTTGTGCCACGATGCGGTTACGTTCAGTCTCAGCTTCGGTTTTCGCTTCGTCCAGAATCTGGGCACGGCGTTTGTTCGCCTGCTCGATAATGACCTGAGCGTCTTCTTTGGCTTTTTTCAGCTGGTCGGTCGCATTGGCCTGCGCGAGATCTAAATCTTTCTTCGCGCGCTCAGCAGAAGCAAGGCCATCAGCAATTTCTTTCTGGCGCTTTTCGATGGCAGCCATGATCGGCGGCCATACGTACTTCATGCAGAACGCGACAAACAGAATGAACGCGATGGCCTGGCCGAGGATTGTTGCATTAATGTTCACAGCACAATGCCTCTTATTAAGTTAACTTGCTCTGCCGCTATCAGCGATAAACGGCAGAATCCGTTCCTCATCACACCGGGTGCCATGAGTGAACAAGGCTACCAGGTTTAGGCGACCGCAAACATCACGTAGAGACCCAGACCTACAGCGATCATTGGGATTGCATCCACCAGACCCATTACAACAAAGAACTGCGTACGCAGCAGAGGAATCAGATCCGGTTGACGCGCAGCGCCTTCCAGGAATTTGCCTCCGAGGATGCCGATACCGATCGCAGCACCGATTGCCGCCAGGCCCATCATCACAGCGGCAGCCATGTACAGCAGATCCATATTCAGGTTTTCCATGACAGTCTCCAGTTTGTTTCAGTTAAAAGCTTAGTGTTGAGATAAAAAAATCAATGTTCTTCAGATGCCATCGACAGATAGACAATCGTGAGGACCATGAAAATGAAAGCCTGCAGCGAAATGATCAGGATGTGGAAAATGGCCCATGGCACATTCAACAACCACTGCGACCACCACGGCAGCAAGCCGGCAATCAGGATAAAGATCAGTTCACCCGCATACATGTTGCCGAACAGTCGCAGACCGAGTGAAACCGGTTTAGACAGCAGGCTAACACCTTCAAGAATCAGGTTGATTGGGATGAAGATCGGGTGATTAAAAGGCTGCAGCGTCAGTTCTTTGGTGAAGCCGCCAATGCCTTTCATTTTGATGCTGTAGAACAGAATCAAAATAAAGACGCCCAACGCCATAGACAGCGTGATGTTCACATCTGCAGACGGCACAACGCGCAGCGCTGGCAGGCCTAAATAGTGCTCACCGATAAACGGCAGCAAATCGATAGGCAGCAGATCCATGAAGTTCATCAGGAAGACCCAGACAAAAATTGTCAGAGCCAGCGGGGCGATAAGTTTGCTTTTACCGTGGTACATGTCGCGAACGTTGTTATCAACGAAACCGACAACCAGTTCGATAGCCGCTTGAAGTTTCCCTGGCACACCGCTGGTGGCGCTTTTTGCCACTTTACGGAACAACACCAGGAAAAGCAGTCCCAGTACCACAGAGAAAAACATGGAATCGATATTTAATACCCAGAACGTCGCAGGAGCGTCGTGCGGATTCACCAACTCGAAAGTACGCAGGTCCAGCTGAAGGTTATTCAGGTGGTGACCTATGTATTCTTGCGGAGTAGAGATTTCTCCAGCAGCCATGATGCCTCTTACCCTTTGTTGTTAATTACAGCCGGCGCGACGATCTGCACCACCAGCACCGATAACCAAGTGATTGCGAGAGGCCAGAAGACCGCTCCAAACACACCTAACGCCACCATGAGAAGAATGACCGTCATGAAGACCTTGAACACCTCACCGAAGGCGAAGCTCCATGCAACACGACCTTTGGCAGGCGTTTGATCCTGCAGGCGCCAGGCTAAAAACATAAACAACACATTCGGCAGCCAGGCTGCCGCTCCACCCGCGATGGCGGAGGCGCCCCAGGTGACATCTTTCAGAGCAAAGAGCGCGCCGATGATGACAAATGTCACCAGCTGGATCACCAGCACGGTCCGGGCTAATTTCGCACTGTAAAGAGACACTGACATGGCGTTGAACTCTCCTGCCCCGAACGGGGTATGTCGCGTGTCGTATAAGACTGCCTTTACTCATTTGAGTCAAGCAGCAAAAGCCGTGCAAATTATACGGGCGCCACCTGCGATTTCAATCGGTAAGTAGCGAAAAGGTGAACAATTATTTAAATTTCTTTCTGGAGGGCTATTTTTCAAAACATCACCTTCCACTATGACTCAGCTAAATCTCTGAAATTGCCTTGTTGGCTTGCTTTTAAAGCGTGCTTTAGATCACATTATAGGCAATGCATTAACGGATGAATTTGTTTTAAGCATGAATTTTCAGATTTCAAAAGTGCTGAAAGCTGTTTTTTATCATCACGATAGAATTATCCATCTAACATCAGGTCATGATTTTCGATAAAAACACTCTATTGACATCGTACGTCGCAATAAAAACGTAAAACTGATATTACGCACGCCGATTTATTGCAGAGTTATATTTTCCGGCGTGACTATTTGCGCAAGTAAATACACCCAATAAAGTGATCTAAGTGATAATGAAATGTGAAATGTTCGTTAAATGTAACAGAGCTTTTCGGATAATTTCCGTGGCGGTTGTTAACCGACTCACCCTGCCCTGCCGAATTAAAGCTTTTGACTAAAAGTGTTCAACTGCTGTTTTTTTATTCAGCCAGATTTCGATGACGAACGGTGCGGCGGGTGTCAAAACCGCACCTTTTTTGTGGCTACTGGCGAGACAGCACCACTAAATGACGCTCACCATCCAGTTCTGGCACATGCAGTGACTCAATCTTCTCTACCACAAAGCCTGCAGGTAAGGCCGTAATTTCATCATCCGGACGCACACCTTTGAGCGCATAGAAGCGACCGGAGGTGCCAGGCAGATGGTGACACCAGTTCAGCATGTCTTCCAGCGAGGCAAACGCACGGCTAATAACACCATCAAACGGCGGCTCAGCGGGAAACTCTTCCACACGGCTCTGCACCGGAGTGATGTTAGTAAGCCCTAACTCATGCTGTACCTGACGCAGGAAACGGATGCGTTTACCCAAGCTATCCAGCAGCGTGAAATGGGACTCAGGGCGCACAATCGCCAGTGGAATTCCTGGCAGTCCAGGCCCGGTGCCGACGTCAATAAAGCGCTCACCTTGTAAGTGCGGTTCCACTACCACGCTGTCGAGAATATGGCGCACCAGCATCTGCTGCGGATCACGCACCGATGTCAGGTTGTAGGCTTTGTTCCACTTATGCAGAAGTTCAACATAGCCAACCAGCTGTTGTTTTTGTTGATCGGTAAGGGAAATATTTGCCGCATTGAGCAGCTGGGAGAGTTTGTTAATCACAAGGAACGTTCCATAAACGGGGGCGAGTGACCTCGCCCCAGGGTCGATCAGGCACTTTTACGCAGCAGGCCCTGTTTTTTCAGGTAAATCAGCAGAATGGAGATGGCTGCTGGGGTGATGCCTGAAATACGCGAGGCCTGCCCGATGGAGGTAGGTTTATGATCGTTCAGTTTGGCGATCACTTCATTCGACAAGCCATTAACCTGACGATAGTCGAGCTCAACAGGCAACAAGGTGTTTTCATTGCGCAACTGGCGATCAATCTCTTCCTGCTGACGCGCAATGTACCCTTCGTACTTCACCTGAATTTCAACCTGCTCTGCGGCCTGCACATCTTCCAGCGCGGGACCATAGCTTGGCAGTGTCATCAACAACTCGTAGCTCATCTCCGGACGACGCAGCAGATCTTCGCCACTGGCTTCTTTGGTCAGCGGTGCACTGATCACGGTGTTCACTTCGTCCACATTTGCAGATTTCGGGTGAACCCACAGATCGCGCAGACGCTGGCGTTCCAGTTCAATGGTTTCCAACTTCTGATTGTAACGCGCCCAGCGAGCATCATCGACTAAGCCCAGTTCACGGCCGGCTTCGGTCAAACGCAGATCGGCGTTGTCTTCGCGCAGCATCAAACGATATTCCGCGCGCGAGGTAAACATACGGTACGGTTCTTTGGTGCCGAGGGTGCAGAGATCGTCAACCAGTACACCGAGATAAGCCTGATCGCGACGTGGCGCCCAGCCCTCTTTGTCTGCTGAAGCACGTGCAGCGTTCAAACCGGCCAACAGACCTTGCGCCGCGGCTTCTTCATAACCGGTGGTGCCGTTGATCTGACCGGCAAAGAACAGGCCGTGGATAAATTTGCTTTCCAGCGTCGGCTTCAGATCGCGCGGATCGAAGAAATCGTATTCGATGGCATAGCCTGGGCGCACAATCTTCGCGTTCTCCAGACCTTTCATCGAACGGACGATCTGCATCTGCACATCAAACGGCAAGCTGGTGGAAATACCGTTCGGGTAGATCTCGTTGCTGGTCAGCCCTTCCGGTTCAAGGAAGATCTGATGCGCATTACGATCGGCAAAGCGCATCACTTTGTCTTCGATCGATGGGCAGTAACGTGGTCCGATCCCTTCGATGATCCCGGCATACATCGGGCTGCGATCGAGGTTATTGCGGATCACATCGTGTGTTTGTTCGTTGGTGTAAGTGATCCAGCACGGTACTTGTTGCGGGTGCTGAGAAACATTGCCCATAAACGAGAACACTGGCATTGGCGTATCGCCATGCTGCGGTGTCAGCACCGAAAAATCGATGGTGCGTGCATCAATACGCGGCGGCGTACCGGTTTTCAGGCGGTTTACGCGCAGCGGTAAAGCTCGCAGGCGTTTCGCCAGTGGAATGGATGGCGGATCGCCTGCACGGCCACCGCTGTAGTTATCCAGACCAATATGAATTTTGCCGTCGAGGAATGTCCCGACGGTGAGCACCACGGTTTTAGCGCGGAATTTCAGGCCCATTTGCGTCACAGCACCGACAACGCGATCGTTTTCCACAATCAGATCATCAACGGCCTGCTGGAAGATCATCAGGTTCGGTTGGTTTTCCAACGCCGTGCGTACCGCCTGACGATACAGGACGCGGTCGGCTTGCGCACGCGTAGCCCTTACGGCAGGACCTTTGCTTGCGTTTAGTATCCTAAACTGAATGCCGGCCTGGTCAATTGCCGTTGCCATCAAACCGCCTAAGGCATCCACTTCCTTCACCAGGTGTCCCTTCCCAATGCCACCGATAGCCGGGTTACAGGACATTTGTCCAAGCGTATCAATGTTATGGGTGAGTAACAGCGTTTGCTGACCCATTCGGGCAGCGGCCATCGCGGCTTCTGTGCCCGCATGACCACCACCGATTACGATGACGTCAAAAGGATCTGGATAAAACATGAAGTGGGTCCTCGTTAATGTTCGGACAGGGATCGTTGCCCTGGGCGGTGGATTCTACTGAAATTCTGTCGACTGCGAAAGCCGCGGGATCCTGCGGTTTAAAAGAAAGGATCTTTATTCTTTTATATGATCTCTCTGTTAGATCTCTTATTAGGATCGCCAGGGTCTGTTGATAACCCGGAAAAGCAAAGCATTAACAGAGAATTAGAGAGGATCGTTTGCTGTGAATGATCGGTGATCCTGATCCGTATAAGCTGGGATCAAAATGGCGAGTTATGCACAGATGAAAAAAGCAACACGGGTTGTTATTGGGATAACTACCGGTTATACGCAAGATCAAGGGTATGTTATCCACAGATAACGGCGTAAAAAAAACAATAAAACAGCGAAATAAACTGGGGATCGTTCACTTTTCCCGATCCCCAACCGGCAAAGATCGTCTTAAATCTGCGTTTTCCAGGTCTCGACCCATACTTCAGCCGGATCTTCAGGAATCTCATGTTCGAGAACGTCGATCTCCAGGCGATCGCCAATGCGTTTGGCGCCTAACTGGTTGAGTTGATCTTCCAGCAGCTTAATGGCCCCGCAGAAAAGGTCATATTCATGGTTGCCGATACCGACCGCGCCATAACGTACCGCGGAAAGGTCCGGCAGCGTCTCCTGCAAGGCTTCATATAAAGGCAGCAGGTTGTCTGGCAGTTCGCCCGCACCGTGCGTGGAAGTCACAATCAGCCAAATTCCTTCCTGCGGCAGCTGGTCCAGCTCTGGCCCGTGCAGCACCTCAGTTGAAAAGCCCGCTTCCTGCAGTTTTGCTTCAAGATGTTCGGCGACGTATTCGGCGCTCCCAAGGGTACTGCCACTGATTAAGGTAATATCGGCCATGATCTTCTCCCGCACTAAAGGCGAGCATTGTACGCTGTGATCAAGCCGTGATCCACCTGTGGAAAACAGGGTTAATAACAGAAAGCATCAGGCGACAAGGCGCATCACGCAAGTGATCCGCCCGGGAAAAGGTTGTGCACAGGAAAGAGGGGAATTATGGCTTGATGGTGCGCATGATCGGGTTTTGCAACGAGATCAGGGTTTCGGTGGACTGGATTTCATCAATGGTCTGGATCTTGTTGATCAACACCTGCTGTAGCGCATCGATGGATCGACACATCACCTTAATAAAGATGCTGTAGTGGCCGGTGGTGTACCAGGCTTCCACCACTTCATCCAGCGCCTCCAGCTTGCTGAGGGCTGCGGGATAATCGCGCGCGCTTTTCAGAATGATGCCGATAAAGCAGCACACATCAAAGCCCAACTGACGCGGGTCGATTTCCACGCGGGTGCCCAGAATGATGCCCGCCTGGCGCATTTTTTCCACGCGTACGTGAATGGTGCCGGGGCTGACGTTGAACTGTTTGGCGAGCTCGGCATATGCCGTACGCGCGTTTTCCAGCAGCGCATTAAGAATGCCGCGATCAAGGTTATCCAGTTGCAGTTGTTCCGCCATCATCCATCCTCTTTGAGTTCTTCTTCTATGAACAGTGGAGAATGTGCAGCAAATTAGCAGTGCAGGCAAGGTGCAGACCGCGTGCGAGCCGCAGTCTGCACGCTTTTTTTATCGCTTACGCCAGATTGTGAGCTGCGCTTCAGTATGTTGATACTTGCGCGCCGTCTCGCGGATCACGAACGGCACATCCTGCGGCGGCACCACTTCCTCAAAGGCATCACGCAATAAACGCTGCAAAGCTTGATAGGTCGTCAGTGCTTCACCGTTCTCACGTACGCCACCCAGCCAGTTCTCCTTCGGCGTGAATTCTTCCAGCCAGGTATAAGGAGATGAAAGCACCAACAGCCCACCAGAGCGGATCATCGGGATGACGTCCTGCAGGAAACGTTTTGGCTGACGCAGTCGATCAATCAGGTTTGATGCCAGTACCAGATCGTAGCGATCCGGCTGCGGTTTCAGATTACAGGCATCGCCTTGTACAAACTGAATGCGTGCGGTTTGCTCGTCACTGAGGTTAATGTCCTTCAGGCGCACCTGGCGATACTCTACCAACTCACCCTCTTCCGGCACCACATAGCGGAAGTCTTCACCAGAGGTGAGCTGCAACGCTACATCAATGAAGCGTGCAGAATAATCCATGCCAGTGACCGACGCGAAATGGCGTGCCAGTTCAAAACTGGCGCGACCGGTCGCGCAGCCGAGGTCCAGAGCCACACCACGTTGCTTGCAGTGAGGCAGTAGTTTTTCCACCAGCGCCACGGCGTAATTCGGTACATCGTAATAGCCCGGCCCATATTGGAAATCGAGATACTGCGACACCATGCTGTCGGTTTCGTACGGATTGAGCGCCATGGTCTCTTCATGCGAGGAGACCACATAGCGGAAACCGGCATGCTGGAAGAAATGGCGGCGGAAAGCATAGCGAGCCGATTTCAACGCCTCATTGCCGGTGGAAATCCAGCTGCCGCCTTTGATCAGCGCGTGTTTACCGTCGAAGGTCGGCGTCGAGAAATCGTCATACAGCGGATGAACTTTGAAACCTTCAAAGCCGTTGGTTGGCGTGGTGGTCCACTGCCAGACATTGCCGACGATGTCGAAAAACTCGCCCTGCGCAAAACGATCCACCGGGCTGGATGAAGCCCAGTAAGCCAGATTGATATTGCCTGGTGCCTCGATCCAGTCAGGCTGATCGCCGCTGACCTGCTCGCGTAACTGCATCCATTCCGCTTCACAAGGTAGCTGTATCGATTTGCCGGTTTCTTCCGCCAGCCAGCGGCAGAATGCGGCTGCTTCAAGCTGATTCACTTCCGCTGGCCAGTCCCACGGCATGGCCACTTCCTCAGCCATTAAGCGCATTTTCAGCTGATCGGGTTGCGATATGTCACCCACCCAGAAGGTGGGCATCTGCGCGCCAGAGAATTCACGCCAGCCCCAGCCTTCCTCATCCCACCAGCGTTGATCCTGATAGCCATTAGCGGCGATAAAGCGATAGAACTCGGCGTTGCTAACCAGCATTTTACTGGCCTTAAACGGTTTGAGTTCAGTTACCTGATTGCCGTATTCATTGTCCCAGCCGTAAGTGTCATCCGTTTTGCCTTGCTGCACGCGACCGCCAGGCATCGCGATCAGCGAGTTATCCGGAACCGATGCGCGATCGTGACGCGCCTGCGGACAAGCCGGCCAATGCGCTTGCAGTTTGAGCCATTCGATCGGTAGCTGGCGGATCAGCACGCTGGAGGTTTCCAGATGGATGCGCTCGTGTTCGATGCCCATTAACACCACCCAGGCCGGGCTTTCCCACGTAATCGGCAGTTCGAGCGGCATGGTGCGGATAAACTCGCTTACCAGGTTTTTTACTTTTCCACGGTAGTCACGCACCTCTTCGACCGTCGGCCAGGCGTAATGGCTGTCGTTGAGATCGTCCCAACTCATCTCGTCCACGCCGATTGCCATCATGGCTTCGATGCGATCGTCCACGCGGTTGTCCAGATAGCGACCGGCCATTAGCTTATTCATATAGAACGTGGCGGTGTGGCCAAAGTAGAAGATCAGCGGATGACGCAACGAGATCGCTTTGTTGAAATACGCGCGTTCGTCGGCAAGGCAATCAAACAGGCTTTCGTACAGATCCCAGGTTTGGGTGAAATACGCCAGCAGCTCGCTCCGTTTTTGTTCGGCGTTTTGGCCGGAGAGCTGCAAAGTGCGGGTCGGTGCAGGAAGTTGGGCGGTGTTCACAAGATGCTCCAGATGCTCAGTGTGCGAACTATTCACTATAGCAAATAAGCATTTCTGCCAGATGAATTAGCGTTTCCAGCGGCGCAGCAGGCGGCTTTTCAGTCCGGTATCGAAGCGCCAGATATGATCGAAGATACGCAGAATGCCCGGTTTACCGTGAAGCGACATCGCCACTGCGTGGAAACGTTGTTGATGCTGGCGCTGGCGTTGCTTGATAGCGTTGATGGTGTCATCCGGTAAACGCTGGGCGATAAAATCCGACACGATCACCGCATCGGCCTCATCCCATACGCTGCCTTCCATACGTTTAACCACCGCAGCAAGGCAAGCCGCCAGATCGGTGCCACCACGAAAACGTTGGCTAAGAAAACGGATAGCCTGCTCAATGCCGCTATCGGCGGTGAGTTCGTAGCCAATCACTTCGTGAGCGAACAGCATGATGTAGCAGCGGCGCTTATCAGCTAAGGCCACCTTCAGTAACGCAAGGCAGAAGGCCTTGGCGCAGCGCTCGTTAAATCCGCCCATCGAGCCTGATGTATCGACACAAACAATAAAAGGGCCGCGCGGCTGCGCTTCATGTTGCTGGTGGCTGACCGGGCGCAGTGTGACTTTCTCGTGCCAGGCATCACCTTGTAACTGGTAAGTCAGCAGGCGTTTTTCCACCAGGCGACGATAAAATTCCAGCTCCAGTTCGCTAATACTCAAGGCAGCCAGTTCGGGCGGCAGCAAGCGCAACACATCATCGCTCTGATGAATGCCGCTGACCTCTTCAGGCACATGATCGGGCTCACGCACCAGTTGGTGAAATTCCTCCAGCGGCGCATCCTGCGACGGAACCGACCTGGCTTCTCGGCTGCGGCCCAGCTGCTGCGCCAGTTTCATCAGTTCCGGCTGCTGAGCGAGAAAATCGCCATATTGCACAATCAGTTCATAATCGCCGTGCTGTAACGAGGCTTTGCTCATATCCCACAGACGACCCGCTGCGGCTTCATCATCGTCAGTAAGGATGGGCGCCAGCTGGCCGCTGATCGCCATCCGCTGTTGCAGCTCGGCCATCAGACGCTCGCGTTGTTCTTCCAGGAGGGTTTCATTCAGCGTAAGAGTCTGCAGCGTCAGGCTCAGTCGCCAGCGTTGCAAAAATAGCGTGTGTTGCGCATTACTCAGTTGTTCAGTTTCGTTGTGCAGCAAAAGCTTGCTGGCCTCTTCGATAAACGGCGAGGGCAGGCTTTTCAGCTGCGACATGATGTGGGGAAGCTGGTGGGTGAAATCCTGCGTGCTGAGTAACTGCATCTGCTGAAACAGTTGAAACTCCTGCGCCAGCGCTTCCGGCACCGGCGTGGTTTTCATCTGTTCAGCGATCTCGGTACGCCAGCGAGGTAAATCGCGCATCAAAGCTTGTTTCATGCGCGGAAACTTTTCAAAAAACAGCGCCAGTTGTGGCGACGCGAGCAGTGCCAGAATCAACTCTTCGATTAACTCAGTCTCGCCAATCGATAGCAGCGTGCTCAGCGTCTCCAGTGAGATCATTTACGCGCCTGTTTCAGCTGTTCTGCCACGTCCTGCAGGCTGGTTTCAATACGTGCCAGCCAGTCATCGCTAATAAACAGGCAGCGCTGATGCTGGCTGAACAGCGTGCGCTGGGCGCGCAACTGGGTATCCAGCGCATCGTACTCATCCAGAATCTCCTGCGGCATGTCGCTGCTGCTACTGGCTCCGGGAAGGGTTAAGCGCGTGGATTGCAGGCTGACATCGCGCAGCGTCAGGCAATGATGCGCGTCCACCAGCAGATCGAGCGTCTGGCCAAAACCGATACCGTTCAACTTTCCGCGGATTTCTCCGCCTTTGAGCAACCATTGGTTTAGTGCCTCATGGCCAATCAGCACGTGCGTCACCTGCATATCGTGCAGCGTCAGTGGCTGTTGCAGCATCAAAGTCAGTTGTTCGTCGGTGATGGCAGCAGGCAGTTCGTAATGCGGTTTGCGACTGAACATGCCGCTGTGTTTTTCCAAAGTCAGCGCTTGCGCCACACTCTGCTGCTGTTGCAGTGCCAGGCGGCGGCCTTTGATCTGCTGCAGTTTGTGCAGCAACGGCTGCTGCTGCCAGGCGTGTTGCGTCATCAGCACATCGATTTCACGATCTAATAGTTTCATCGAGTTGACGTCGTGCCACAGGCAATCTTTCAACAGGATGATATCAATAGGCGCAATCGTCACACGGCCACTGTAAAACGCACTGGCTTGCAGCAGGTGGATGGCTTTTTTCCAGCGACGGTCGGAAATGTAAGGTGCATCAGGCAGCGTTTCCAGTTGCTGACGCAGCTGATAGATCAATTCAAACACATGATCGGGTAAGCCAACCTGGCTGATGCCTTTCTGCCACTGGTGATACTCTTCATCACTGATGCGCAGTGCTTCCGTCACTGGATTATCGTTTTCGTCCTGCTGGTGGGTGAGCATGCTGCGGAAGTTTTGTTTCTCGTGCACGTTGTCCAGCCACAGACGAATCAGCATGCGGTCATACAAGGCTTCCAGTCCGCTGTCGGCTTCCGGCAATTCGTTGGACGCGGTGACCAACAGGCGCATCGGGATCTTTTCTTCACTATCACCATTGCGGAATCGGCGTTCGTTGATGGCGGTCAGCAGGGTGTTCAGAATCGCCGGGCCTGCTTTCCAGATTTCATCGAGGAAAACGATTTCCGCATCCGGCAGATAGCCTTTGGTTAATCGCTGATAGCGACCTTCATCTTTCAATGCCTGGATAGACAAGGGGCCAAACACTTCTTCAGGCGTGGAAAAGCGGGTCATCAGGTATTCAAAGGCGCGGGCGTTTTGGAAGGCGTATTTCAGGCGGCGGGCAATCAGACTCTTGGCAATGCCCGGCGGCCCCAGCAAAAATACGCTCTCGCCACTCAATGCAGCCAGTAAGCACAGGCGGATCGCATGATGCCGCTCATACAGCCCTTTCTCCAGGGCGTTGCTCAGGCGAGAAATTCTTTCTGCCAAAAGATGGGGTTGAGCCATAATCACATCATTGTCCTTCTGATCCTGGAGCCGTCATATTCTGGCGAGCGCAATACTCTACTGGTTATCATGCTTGATTGCGTTGATAGCCGTCAGCTTTTTTGTTTCAGAAGGTTGAGGCGAGAGAACTCGCT
Source organism: Erwinia sp. S63 (assembly GCF_016625195.1). Classification (GTDB taxonomy): domain Bacteria; phylum Pseudomonadota; class Gammaproteobacteria; order Enterobacterales; family Enterobacteriaceae; genus Pantoea. The sequence continues at coordinate 10,483 of NZ_JACVUP010000007.1, read as the reverse complement.
GCTTCGGGCGGTTTTTGTTGCCTAATTTCGGCGAAAAACCGCCTCGCTGACGTCATGATGACATGTTGTAAGAGTAGGTTTTTTTGGGAATATGTGCATACTGTGCGCTTTTTGATGGCCTGAGCGGTAGGCAAGTGCCTCATCGGCTCCAACAAAAGACAACTTATGAGCTCGGATAAGAAGCAGTCCCTTGGCGCAGTGACACTCGCCGCGATTGGCGTGGTGTATGGCGATATCGGTACCAGCCCGCTCTATACTTTGCGTGAATGTCTCTCTGGTCAGTTCGGCTTTGGCGTAGAACGCGAAGCGGTATTTGGCTTTCTCTCGCTGATCTTCTGGCTGCTGATTTTAGTGGTGTCACTGAAATACATCAGCTACGTGATGCGTGCCGATAACGCCGGTGAAGGCGGGATCCTGACATTGATGTCACTGGCCGGGCGCAATACCGGCGCACGTGCAACGGCGATTCTTGTCATCATGGGTCTGATTGGTGGCAGCTTCTTCTATGGTGAAGTGGTGATCACGCCAGCCGTTTCGGTGTTGTCGGCGATTGAAGGTCTGGAGATTGCCGCTCCGAGCCTGGATGCGTATATCGTTCCTTTAGCGATAGCGGTGCTGACGCTGCTTTTTGTGATTCAGAAGCACGGCACCGGCATTGTCGGTAAGCTGTTCGCGCCGGTGATGCTGGTGTGGTTTATCATTCTGGCGGTGCTGGGTGCGCGTAGCATCATCAGCAACCCTGATGTGCTGCATGCCATGAACCCGTATTGGGCGATGCACTTCTTTATTCAATACAAAACGGTATCGTTCTTCGCGCTCGGCGCGGTGGTGTTAGCGATTACCGGTGTGGAAGCGCTTTATGCGGATATGGGCCACTTCGGCAAATTCCCGATTCGTCTTGCCTGGTTTATCGTGGTGTTACCCTCGCTGGTGCTGAACTACTTTGGTCAGGGCGCACTGTTGCTCAAACATCCCGAAGCGATCAAAAACCCCTTCTTCCTGCTAGCGCCAGACTGGATGCTGATTCCCATGCTGATTCTGGCGACGCTGGCCACGGTTATCGCCTCGCAGGCGGTGATTTCTGGCGTGTTCTCGTTAACGCGTCAGGCGGTGCGTTTAGGCTATCTGCCGCCGATGCGTATTGTGCACACCTCGGAAGAAGAGTCGGGCCAGATTTATATTCCAGTGATCAACTGGCTGCTCTACTTCTCTGTGGTGATCGTGATTGTCGGCTTTGAACACTCCAGTAACCTGGCAGCCGCTTACGGTATCGCAGTCACCGGCACCATGGTATTGACCGCGATTCTCTGCTCCACGGTGGCGATTCAGAACTGGCACTGGAACCGTTATCTGGTGATTGTGATCTTAATTGGCATGCTGTGTATCGACGTGTCACTGTTCTCGGCTAACCTGGTCAAAGTGTTCTCCGGCGGTTGGTTGCCGCTGACACTGGCGCTGATGATGTTTATCGTCATGACCACCTGGAAAAGTGAGCGCTTCCGCTTGCTGCGTCGTATGCATGAGCACGGCAACTCCCTGGAAGCGATGATCGCCTCACTGGAGAAATCTCCGCCAGTGCGCGTGCCGGGCACCGCGGTGTATATGTCGCGTGCCCTAAACGTGATTCCGTTCGCCATGCTGCATAATCTCAAGCACAACAAAGTGCTGCATGAGCGTGTGGTGCTGTTGACGCTGCGTACGGAAGATGCGCCTTATGTGCACAATGTGCGTCGCGTTACCATTGAACAGCTGTCGCCGACGTTCTGGCGCGTGGTGGCGAGCTACGGCTGGCGTGAAACCCCGAACGTGGAAGAAATTTTCCACCGCTGCGGGCTGGAAGGTCTCAATTGCCGCATGATGGAAACCTCATTCTTCATGTCCCATGAATCGTTGATTATCGGCGATCGTCCGTGGTATCTGCGTCTGCGCGGCAAACTGTTCCTCGCACTGCAACGCAACGCGCTGCGTGCGCCGGATCAGTTTGAAATCCCGCCTAACCGCGTGATCGAGCTGGGAACCCAGGTCGAGATTTAATTCTCTTCCTACAAAGGGCCGCTGATGCGGCCCTTTTTTATAGCCAAACTCAAATTATCTCCGGTACAAGCGAAACGTTTCGATGGCGATCACACTTCCGTGATGACGCCATTGAGTTGCCGCGCACATTTAATACACTCACGGTCAGCGAAACGTTTCGCTGTGGAGTGGAAGAAATGAAAAAAGGTCGCTTGTTAAACGCTGAACTCTCTCACGTGATTGCCCGCCTGGGGCACACCGACACGCTGACGATAGCGGATGCTGGCTTGCCGATTCCGGCCGGTCCACAGCGTATCGATCTGGCGTTGACGCCGGGAACGCCCGAATTTTTACAGGTGGTTGATGTTGTCACTCAGGAGATGCAAGTCGAAAGCGCCCTGATGGCGGAGGAGATCAAGCAGAACAATCCGCAGCTTCACAGCGCACTGCTCGCCGTGCTCGATGCCTTGCAACGGCACCAGGGGAATACCATCACCATCCGTTACACCAGCCATGAACAGTTCAAACAAGAAACGCAGCGTAGTCAGGCGGTCATTCGCAGCGGAGAGTGTTCTCCGTATGCGAATGTCATCCTGAGCGCTGGCGTAACCTTCTGAGGTCATTATGCAACCGTTATTGCAACTCAAAGGGATTGAAAAGTCGTTTCCTGGCGTGAAAGCGCTGAATGGCGCCTCACTTGCCGTTTACCCAGGCCGCGTAATGGCGCTGGTGGGAGAAAACGGCGCGGGCAAATCCACCATGATGAAAGTGCTGACTGGCATTTACAGCATGGATGCCGGCTCGCTGCAGTGGCTGGGCAAGGACGTGGCTTTTTCTGGACCTAAAGCGTCGCAGGAAGCGGGCATTGGTATTATCCATCAGGAACTCAACCTGATTCCGCAACTGACCGTCGCGGAGAATATTTTCCTCGGTCGCGAATTTGTTAACCGTTTTGGCCGCATCGAATGGAACCGGATGTATGCCGAGGCGGATGCCTTATTGCATCGCCTGAATCTGCGCTTTAATAGCCATAAGCTGGTGGGCGATTTATCGATTGGCGATCAGCAGATGGTTGAGATCGCCAAAGTACTCAGCTTCGAGTCGCAGGTCATCATTATGGATGAACCGACCGATGCGCTGACCGATACCGAAACCCTGTCGCTGTTCCGCGTGATCAATGAACTGAAAGCGCAGGGCTGCGGCATTGTTTATATCTCGCACCGCATGAAAGAGATCTTCGAAATTTGCGATGACGTCACCGTATTCCGTGACGGGCAGTTTATTGCCGAACGCGCGGTGAGCGATCTCAGCGAAGAGAGCCTGATCGAGATGATGGTCGGCCGTAAGCTGGAGGATCAATATCCGCACCTCGATCAAGCGCCGGGCGACATTCGCTTAACCGTTGAAAATCTCAGCGGGCCGGGCGTGGATAACGTCAGCTTTAACCTGCGCAAAGGGGAAATCCTCGGCATTTCCGGTCTGATGGGCGCAGGACGCACGGAACTGATGAAAGTGCTGTACGGCGCACTGCCGCGCAGCCACGGCACCGTTACGCTCAACGGCCGCGAAATTATTACCCGATCACCCCAGGACGGTCTGGCCAACGGCATCGTCTATATCTCGGAAGACCGCAAGCGCGATGGTCTGGTGCTCGGCATGTCGGTGAAAGAGAACATGTCATTGACCGCGCTGCGCTATTTCAGCCATGCCACCGGTAATCTCAAACACAGTGAAGAACAACTGGCAGTAGGCGACTTCATCCGTTTGTTCAACGTCAAAACCCCGTCAATGGAGCAGCCAATTGGCCTGCTGTCGGGCGGCAATCAGCAGAAAGTGGCGATCGCGCGCGGATTAATGACGCGCCCGAACGTGCTGATTCTCGATGAGCCAACGCGTGGTGTGGATGTCGGTGCAAAAAAAGAAATTTATCAGTTAATTAACCAGTTTAAAGCCGAAGGGCTGAGCATCATTTTGGTGTCATCGGAAATGCCGGAAGTGCTCGGCATGAGCGATCGCATCCTGGTGATGCATGAAGGCCATCTGAGTGGCGAATTTTCCCGTGAGCAGGCTACCCAGGAATCCCTGATGGCGGCGGCAGTCGGTAAGCAACACAGCGAGGAGTTAGTTGTATGAGCACCCAAACCTTACCCGCCAGCCGTCGCTGGTTCAGCAAAGCCTGGCTGCTGGAGCAGAAATCGCTGATTGCGCTGATTGTGCTGATTGCCGTGGTGGCGAGCCAAAGCCCGAACTTCTTTACCGTTGCCAACATGTTCAACATTCTGCAGCAGACCTCGGTTAACGCCATTATGGCCGTCGGCATGACGCTGGTGATTCTGACGTCGGGCATTGATCTGTCGGTGGGATCGCTGCTGGCGCTCACCGGTGCAGTCGCAGCCTCAATTGTCGGATTGGAAGTGAATGCGCTGGTGGCAGTAGCGGCTTCGCTGGCGCTGGGTGCGGCGATTGGTGGTATTACCGGCGTGATTGTGGCGCGCGGCAAGGTACAGGCGTTTATCGCCACGCTGGTGATGATGCTGCTGCTGCGCGGCGTGACCATGGTGTACACCAATGGTAGCCCGATCAACACCGGTTTCAGTGATAACGCCGATCTGTTCGGCTGGTTCGGTATTGGCCGTCCGCTGGGTATCCCAACGCCGGTTTGGCTGATGGCAGTAGTGTTCGCGCTGGCGTGGTACATGCTGCACCACACCCGTCTCGGTCGTTACATCTATGCGCTGGGCGGCAACGAAGCGGCCACGCGTCTGTCAGGCATCAACGTTAACCGCGTCAAAATCATTGTCTATTCACTGTGTGGTCTGCTGGCAGCGCTGGCGGGCACCATCGAAGTGGCGCGTCTTTCCTCTGCGCAACCAACGGCGGGCACCGGTTATGAACTGGATGCCATCGCGGCCGTGGTGTTAGGCGGAACCAGCCTGGCGGGCGGTAAAGGTCGCATTATGGGCACGCTGATTGGCGCGCTGATCCTTGGTTTCCTGAACAACGGCCTGAATCTGATGGGTGTTTCTTCTTACTACCAAATGATTGTTAAGGCCGTTGTCATTCTGCTGGCGGTGCTGGTGGATAACAAAAGCAGTAAATAACTCTGACCTTCACACAGGACTCTATAAATGAAAAAGTTAACTGCATTGGCCGTCATCCTTGGCGCCACCCTCAGTGCTGGCGCGATGGCTAAGGACACCATTGCGCTGGTTGTATCGACTCTGAATAATCCGTTCTTTGTGTCTCTGAAAGATGGCGCACAGAAAGAAGCTGATAAACTGGGTTATAACCTGGTGGTGTTGGATTCACAGAACAACCCGGCGAAAGAGCTGGCGAACGTGCAGGATCTGACCGTGCGCGGCACCAAGCTGATGCTGATCAACCCAACGGACTCTGACGCCGTGGGTAACGCTGTGAAGATGGCCAACCAGGCCAACATTCCGGTGATCACGCTGGACCGTATGGCGGCACAGGGCACCGTGGTCAGCCACGTCGCCTCTGACAACCGTTTCGGCGGCAAAATGGCCGGTGATTTCATCGCGAAGAAACTGGGCGATGGAGCTAAAATTATCGAACTGCAGGGTATTGCCGGGACTTCCGCAGCGCGCGAGCGTGGCGAAGGCTTCAAACAGGCTGCTGATGCGCATAAATTTAATATCCTCGCGAGCCAGCCAGCCGATTTTGACCGTACTAAAGGTCTGAACGTGATGCAGAACCTGCTGCAGGCGCATCCGGATGTGCAGGCGGTGTTTGCACAGAACGATGAAATGGCGCTGGGTGCATTGCGTGCGCTGCAAACCGCGGGTAAAACCGATGTGCTGGTGGTGGGCTTTGATGGCACCGCTGACGGTGTGAAAGCGGTAGAAGCCGGTAAGCTGACCGCCACGGTTGCGCAGATGCCAGACAAAATTGGCGTGATTGGTGTGGACACAGCCGATAAAGTACTTAAAGGCGAAAAAGTGCAGTCGGTTAACCCGGTTGACCTGAAGCTGGTTACTAAATAAAAAACAAAGAAAAGCATGGCAACGCGCCACCTTATGGGTGGCGCAACTTCCTGGATCAAACCCTATGAACACAAGCGCAAAACTGGCGGTACTCGGCAGCATCAATGCCGATCACATCCTGAACCTCACCCACTTTCCACGTCCGGGTGAAACGGTGATCGGAAAACAGTATCAGATTGCTTTTGGTGGCAAAGGGGCTAACCAGGCTGTGGCGGCCGGTCGTGCCGGTGCGGATATCGCGTTTATCGCCTGCGTTGGCGCAGATGATATCGGTGAACGCATCCGCCAGCAGCTGCAGCAGGACCGTATTGATATTGCACCGATTGAAACCGTGGCAGACGAAGCCACCGGCGTGGCGATGATCTTCGTGAATGGCGAAGGTGAAAATAATATCGGCATCTATTCCGGTGCAAATGCGGCGCTGACGCCAGCCTGTGTTGATCGCCATCAGCAGGTGATTGTGAATGCAGAAGCCTTGCTGATGCAGCTGGAATCACCGTTGGAAAGCGTGTTGGCGGCAGCGAAGATTGCGCGTGCCAATGGCACGCAAGTTATTCTTAATCCAGCGCCTGCCACTCATTTGTCTGACGAGTTGCTGGCCTTAATCGATATCATCACACCGAACGAAACCGAAGCTGAAATTCTGACTGGGATCGCGGTGAAAAGTGATGAGGATGCCGCTCGTGCGGCGCAGGCGTTGCATGATAAAGGCATCTCTATCGTTTTGATTACCCTGGGACGTCGCGGCGTGTGGCTGAGCGAGCAGGGTAAAGGCGTGCGTATTCCGGGTTTCAGCGTGCAGGCCATCGACACCATCGCTGCGGGCGATACCTTTAACGGCGCCTTTATTACCGCGCGTCTGGAAGGTGTGGCGATGCATGATGCCGTGCGTTTTGCCCATGCCGCCGCCGCGATTGCGGTGACGCGTCCGGGTGCGCAGCCCTCAGTGCCGTGGCGCACTGAGATCGATACTTTCCTGCAGCAACAGGGTTAAGCCTTTGGCGACCATGAAAGATGTCGCCCGCCTGGCGGGCGTCTCCACCTCCACCGTCTCCCACGTCATCAATAACAATCGTTTTGTTAGCGAGCAGGTGCGGGAAAAAGTGGAACAGGCGATCCGCGAGCTGAACTACGCGCCCTCTGCACTGGCGCGCAGTCTGAAGATCAATCAGACGCGCACTATTGGCATGTTGCTGACGGCCAGCAGTAACCCGTTCTATTCAGAAGTGGTGCGTGGCGTAGAAAATAGCTGCTACGAGCGCGGCTACAGTTTGATTCTGTGTAATACCGAAGGCGATGAAGAGCGCATGAATCGCAGCCTGGAAACGTTGATGCAAAAGCGCGTTGATGGCTTGCTGATGATGTGCACTGAAACGCATCTCCCTTCCGCAGAGATCCTTAATCGTTATCCTTCAGTCCCGATGGTGATGATGGACTGGGCACCGTTTGAAGGGCGTGGCGACATTATTCAGGATAACGCGCTGCTGGGCGGTGAGCTGGCGACGCAGCATCTGATCGACCGTGGATACACCCGTATCGCCTGTATTGCCGGCCCTCAGGATAAAACCCCGGCGCGCTTGCGTCTGGAAGGTTTCCATAAAGCGATGGCAAGCAGTGGATTGTCGGTGTTGCCGGGTTATGTGGTTGACGGTGATTTCGAGTTTCAGGGCGGCTTCAACGCGATGAACCAACTGCTGACGTTAGAGTTGCTGCCCGAAGCGGTTTTCACCAGTAACGATGCGATGGCAGTGGGCGTTTACCACGCACTCTTCCAGGCGGGATTACGCGTGCCGCAAGATATCGCGGTGATGGGCTATGACAATATAGAACTGGCGCGTTATCTCACGCCTCCGCTCAGCACCATCCATCAGCCCAAGGATGAATTAGGTGAACTGGCGATTGATACGCTGATTCACCGTATGAGCGATCCCGACGCCTGTCAGCAAACGCTGGTACTGACGCCGGAACTGGTAGAGCGCGGTTCGGTTTAAGCGGTTTTCTTCTTTTTCTCGCGATTGGCGATCAGATTGCGCCCGTCGCCGGGACGCAACATCAGGAAAGCAAACGCGGACAGCACGGTGATCACGCCCATCGTCAGGAAAGTGGCGTGGAATTGCTGCACGGTTGTGCTCTCAAAATCCTGATAGAAACGCAGTACCGCCGCACTGACGGCCACGCCGAAGCTGATCGATACCTGTTGTGTCACCGCCAGCACGCTGTTTCCGCCACTGGCATTCTCATCATTCAAATCGGCCAGTGTGATGGTGTTCATCGCGGTGAACTGTGTCGACATCGCCATACCTAAGACAAACAGCGCGGCTAATAGCATCAGTACACTTTCGCCCGGTGTTTGCAGCGAGAAGCTGGCCACCAGAATGCCGATGATAATAGTAATACCCACCAGCGTTTTGCGATAACCGAAGCGACGCAGCACCTGTGTCACGGTTGATTTGGCCAATAGCGAGCCAATCGCCGTTGGGCCCATCATGCATCCGGCAATCAATGCGGGATAGCCGAAGCCCACCTGTAACATCAACGGCATCAGGAACGGAATACAGCCGGTGCCCAGACGTGCCGCGATGTTACCAATGATGCCCACCGAGAAGGTGCGGGTCTTAAACATCGGTAAGTTAATCAGCGGGGCGGGATGGCGGCGCGCATGCACTATATATAGAAGCAATAACGCGACACCGGCTAACAGCACCAGCACCGCCTGCCACGGAGACACAATGCGCTCGCCAAACAGTTCGATGCCGACTGAGATCAGCACCAGGCCAAGACCAAACAAGATAAAGCCGCCAAAATCAAAGCGACGTTTGGGCGTGGTGAAGTCCGGCATAAATTTACGAGCATAGAAGATGCCCGCGATGCCGATGGGAATGTTGATGAGGAATATCCAGTGCCAGCTGGCGTAGGTGACCAATAAGCCGCCGAGCATCGGACCCAGAATCGGTCCAACTAATCCTGGCATGGTCACGAAATTGAGTACCGGCAGCAATTCACTGCGTGGATAAGCGCGCAATAGCGCCAGTCGCGCGACCGGCATCATCATCGCACCGCCTACGCCCTGAATAATGCGCGAGACAACCAGCATACTCAGCGAGCCAGACAGCGCACACGCCAATGAACCCAGCGTAAACAGAGATACGGCAATAATGAAGACTTTGCGCGTGCCAAAGCGATCGGCCAGCCAGCCACTGACCGGGATCAGCATCGCGACGGTAAGCGTATAGCTGATAACAGCAGACTGCATGGCGAGGGGGGAACGTTCAAGGCTGGTGGCGATAGCAGGAAGCGCAGTATTGAGGATGGTGGCATCGAGGGCTTGCATGAAAAACGCCATTGCGGCGATCCAGGGCAAGCCGGCCATACTGCGCGCGGAGCGAATCATTGAAAGTCCTTCTTTAATAATTGTTCAGTCTGCAACAAAGAAAGCGGCGTTTGGCTAACAGAATAGCATTGGTGTTCGAACACGTGACGCTGATTTGTGCCGCTTGATGGGCGTTTTTGGCTGATTATTGATCGAGAAATGTCTGTTTTTAGCCTGTTCGGTTAAAAAAGTAGCGCTCAGTCAAATTTTTGCAATAAACCCTTGTCAGCCAGAATCTACTCCCTATAATGCGCCACCACTGAGACGGCAAAGCGGCAACGCAGACGGCTCAGCAGGGAGTGAAGTGATTCATCCCGCCGGAGAAAAGCGCTGAAAAAAGTGTTTGACTCTGAAGGAGGAAAGCGTAATATACGCCACCTCGCAACAGCAGCTTAAGGCGCTGATTGCACCGCTCTTTAACAATTTATCAGACAATCTGTGTGGGCACTCGCAGGATTGATATCAACGTCTCCGGACGTAAAAAATATCAAGTCTCACGAGTGAACACATAATGAAATTCATTATGACGTTTTACAGATGAGCATCGCTGCACTTGTTGCAGCAAATCAAACTTAAATTGAAGAGTTTGATCATGGCTCAGATTGAACGCTGGCGGCAGGCCTAACACATGCAAGTCGAACGGTAGCACAGAGAGCTTGCTCTCGGGTGACGAGTGGCGGACGGGTGAGTAATGTCTGGGAAACTGCCCGATGGAGGGGGATAACTACTGGAAACGGTAGCTAATACCGCATAACGTCTTCGGACCAAAGTGGGGGACCTTCGGGCCTCACACCATCGGATGTGCCCAGATGGGATTAGCTAGTAGGTGGGGTAATGGCTCACCTAGGCGACGATCCCTAGCTGGTCTGAGAGGATGACCAGCCACACTGGAACTGAGACACGGTCCAGACTCCTACGGGAGGCAGCAGTGGGGAATATTGCACAATGGGCGCAAGCCTGATGCAGCCATGCCGCGTGTATGAAGAAGGCCTTCGGGTTGTAAAGTACTTTCAGCGGGGAGGAAGGCGATGAGGTTAATAACCTTATCGATTGACGTTACCCGCAGAAGAAGCACCGGCTAACTCCGTGCCAGCAG
>NZ_JACVUP010000006.1 GCF_016625195.1 Erwinia sp. S63 | reverse complement strand
AAGATGTTGCGACACCAGATAAATAAACCAGTATTGAAATTCCACATAACCAGCGCTGCGTGCAATGACGCAGCCGTCGTTGTTACTCAGCACAATCACCGGCCTGCCGCGCAGGTCAGGGCGGAAAAGCGCCTCGCAGCTGGCGTAAAATGAGTTAACGTCGGCCAGACCAAACATGGACATGCTCACCTCCGTCGGGCACGGGTGCTGTTAAAGAACCACGTAACAACGCCAAGCAGCTGCAGCTCCTCCGGGTAGATCACCGGGTAGGCCGAATTCATGGGCAACAGAGCGAGATTGGGCTGCAGCTGCAGGCGCTTTACCGTAAACTCGCCGTTGACTTCTGCAATCACGATATCGCCATGAGCGGCTTCCTCGGCGCGGTCAACCACCATGACGTCGCCGTCGCAGAGACCGAGGTCCCGCATGCTGTTGCCGCTGGCGCGCACGAAGAAAGTTGAGGCACGCCGGCGGATGCATAGCTCGTTCAGATCGAGTTCTTTCTCAATGTAATCCTGAGCAGGTGAGGGAAAGCCGGCGGCGCACGGATCTGCATAAAGCGGTACTTTGACCCTCGGCGTAAAAATGGGTGGCCATAGGAGCGCCAAGCCGTCGGTACAAATGACCGGGTTCATGATTTGGTGCTCCGTCCATACTGCAGCTTGACGGCTGAAGCGCTAAGTAAATTGCACATAAAATTCCTCCTGTTATTTCACTGTTTATATATACAGTATTATTGAGGCGGAATTATCTGGCAAGAGGGAGCGAAACGGGTTGGCGCAGAAGTAAAGCCATCTGACTGACCCACCTGGAAATTTTTTTGAAGGTCTGCCTGGCTGATACTGAGCGGCATCACTATGCTCAGGTCTGGGCTGGCAGGCGTGGAGAGGCGCTACCGGCTAAACTTTCACAGCCCGGCGCTCTTAGGCCGGGCTGCTTTCGTAGCCCTGTAGTAAAAGCCTCTGCTCGGATTGGGTCCTGCGTATGCCGGCAGCGGCGAAACATTGCCCTCGCGATTTGCGGCTGTCAGCCTGCATCAGTTTCACGGATAAGCTCCGCCCCCTGATTATGAATATTGCCAACCTTTGCGGTCACCGGATGCCAGGAAAAGGCGGATTCAGGCTGCGCGCAAGTCCGCGCGATCTCCGCAGCGCGCGCCTGCGAGGTATCATGACTCAGCCATTCCCGTATCGCATCTGCAGTCAGCACAAGTGGACGGCGGTCATGTATGTCTACCATGCCCTGATTGCTGGCCGCGGTGACGATAACGAAGCCTTCCCGCCCGTGCTCCCGATTGAAGGGCGCCTTTCCGATGGCCGCAAAAAACAGCGGCTGCCTGTCACGGTGGTGAATGAAGTAGGGTTGTTTTCCAGCCCCACTTTTTTGCCATTCAAACCAGCCGTTTGCAGGCACAACGGCACGGCCGTGAACCCATAACGGCTTAAACATGCGCCCTGATGCAGCGGTTTCACTGCGGGCGTTAATGAGCGGCGCCTTATCCCACCATTCGGGACCATAGCCCCAGTAGACCGGATCGAACGCCAGATCCCCGTCGCGTTCACTGAGTAACAGGACCTTTGTGCCCGGCGCCACGTTGTACCGCCCAATAGGCTCCGGGTCTCGGGTTAATTCTTCAGGGCTGGCGCCAAGCACCCCAAAGTATTCATCCCTGCTGCTGTACTGCGCAAATCGTCCACACATAATAACCTCCTGATATTCAGCATAGGCGGTATACTGTCATCCGGAGGAGTCATCATGTCTCATAACCTTGCAGCCCGGTCGCGGGAAGAACGCGACAGAATTAACTTGGATTTAGCTGCGTCAGGCGTGGCCTACAAAGAACGCATGAACCTGCCGGTAATACCTGCAGAAGTGGAGCGGCAGCAGCCAAAAGAAATGCTTGAATATTTCCGGGAGCGTCTGCAATTCTACCGGCAAGAAGCGCTGAAATTTCCGCGCGGGACTGACACGATTTATCAGAAGGAGGAGCAGAAATGACGACGCCGATTGATAAATTAAAGTAGCTAGCCGAATCTGAACACGTGGCGAAAGATTGTTATTTCGGATGCAGCATTGGCAAGTGGGTATTTGCATTCACTTGACTATCCATTTGTATTTTACTTAATTGCCTGTTTGCAGTTCTTTTGGTCATATCCAACAGAAAATTGAGACAGTTTCCTAACGAGTTGACCGGCAGCCATGAACGAGGAATAGACGTTTAAATTGGCTGTCGTAGTTGAGAACATTCTCACGATTAATTAGCTTTATCCGGCTTTCGGGGCTGACCTATGAAAAAATCGAGATAACTTTTATAACTATTAGTTTGTCAAAGCTCATTGAAATTGTTTAATCGGTGGCTATTTATAAATATCCACATGGTGAAAAGGCTGCTGCGAAAATGTCTCCCGCAGCGCCTTCTTTAGCATAACGTCGATGTGCTACCCTACTTAATTAATTATTTTTTCTCGCTCTAACACTTCTCGTATATCTTGGAATACAGCACTTATATTTCCTTTAGGGAATCTAATTTGACCAAGTCCATTTATATTAGAAAACTCCTCACACCCCTCCTCCAACAATACAATTGCACGCTCAAAACCTAATCGCCCCTGAAACAGGCCAACCTCATGTATTACATTCATTCGCGCCTGTTTATTTCCATCCATCATTTCATCTTCTGCTGTCATTAAAAGGAATGCTATGCAGGATTGATCCAACATTTGAGCTAATCGCGTTATGTTAGTAACTCCGGCGACAGGTACGCGATTAAATTCGTCATAAGGCAAGTGAAGTTTGTCTTTAATAAAATCTTTAAGTTCTCTCCACATTGCCGAACGACCATGTCCAATAAACACATTTGTTCCAATTCGTTCCGATATCATTGCTTTCTCTTCTATGTTATTAATGTGGCTGTATAATTTAATCAATATTTTTCGCAACTCACCACAAGCTACATATGGTTCCTGTAACGCCAAAACCTTCACCCTCACAGCAAAATGGGGCGGCGTTAAAATACCTTGTGATACAGCCAGATGATCTCCGCAGCGGAACTGACCTTTTGGGCTGTTCGCAGTGACAAAATCACTCTCGGAGAATATTTTAATATTCTCGATTCTTTCTATCAATGAATCAAGGAACTTATCATCTGAGGGCAATTTTTTCATGTTGGAATGAATTATCGACAGTGCTTCATCCTTTGCATCATCAAATAAATCCTCAATTTCATCAGCCTTTTCTTTATAAGGATCTAAGTCAAGGTCTCCTGCGCAAGAATATATGTAGTCAGTTACTCCTTCAAATGGATATTCGACCCAATCTCCTTTGGTTTCACTTATGTAACCACCGCTCATGCCCCAAGTCATACTAAAATGAGCTCCCGGTGGCGGAGTTTTAAAGTCTTTGTAGTAAACTCGTGATTGATACCCTAACCACGACCCTGACCAAGATTTTTCAACTACCAATGAAAACTCTTCTATTTCTTGTAATTCAGGGAATTTTTTGGATGAATGTTCAGCTAATTTGTCTGCAATTTTTACGATTTGCTGTGAAATAGTCATATACGTTCTCTGAGTTAGAGTTTTGTCCGCGAAACGGTTAGAGGTTCTTTGACACCCGAACTCTCCCCGGCTTGCCTACGTAGTTATCTGTAAATAGTATCATTAAAGTTATTAAAATTTCCCAGAAGTTTATCAGGACATAATTGCAATGGCTTCAATATAGCGCACCCATTGCCTAAGGTCAGTGAGTCTTGAGTTCCCTTCAGATTTGAATCGCCACGGATATTCTAGACATTTTCGAGTCGTTGATAATTCTGATTTTCATATAAGTCGAAGATGGCTCTTAACTTGATTATCAACTTCCGCTTCTGGCACATACCTGACGCTCACCCTTATCCACCCTCTCTGTTCCCTGGCATATTGTGCCCATCTGCGACAGCCCATCGATGCCAGCCATGGCTGATTTTGAACCAAAATCCGAGTTTACTTTTTTTCGGAACCTGGGAGAAGAGAAGAGGAATTATTGCCGGAAAGTCACAAAAAACGGCTCATTGTTGCGGTGAGTGGATAATTGCACGGAGTGCAAATGTTATGACTGACTACATCTTAAATGGCAATAAAAGGATTGGGGGAATTCTTCCCCCCACCATCTGCGCACAGGGAGGGGGGAGCGACTACCCGAACAGCGGACTATTTGTAATTATCATTTCATGATGCGTCTTCACCCGATAAGGCCTGTAAACTGACTGAGTCTTTAGAGAGAATAAAGCGGACTTTAATCTGACCACTGAAAACAGCCTCTCCTTCATATTGAGAATACAAAGCTATTTCAAGTGGTTTACCATCGACCTCTTTAGCATTAAAGGTAAAAATGCTCTCTCCCTCACTTTTGATTTTATACTCTTCAAAATAGTTTTTATTAACAAGCAGGGTATCAATAGAATCAAAGTGACGCCTGATATAGAGCGAACAGCTTTTTCCTTTCCCACGGATCTTTAGATTTCGGTCTTCTCCATAAAACAATTTACCTTCATTACCCTCGACACTATCTAAAGTGTGAGCTCTGTAATCATTATATTCCTTCCATAATCTTTCATCACCCACAATGAGATAGTCATCTTCCTGGAGGTCAGGGTAATCATGAACCATACTAATAAGCTCGGCAAATGATGTCACACCAATACTCTGCTGGGCAGGTTGTTGACTCAGTAAATACAGCAAGTCAAGTACATTATGCCTTATAAAAGTGGATGCACGATTTTCTTCCATGCCGTGTATCTTTCGAGAAAATTGATCAGTCACATCCTGCTTGTCCGTTTGGAATAAGATACGCCTCATAATATTCCCATTAACATCCGTTCCTACAGATATCTTGCTAAAGAGATTGAATGGGAATGAATTTGCTATTTTTTCTGAGAATAACCCAGAGATAACTTTCCCGGCGTGTTTCAGAATGATATCGCTGACTGGGGACTGTATTATACTTTGCTGCATTTGATTAGTAAAAATATCAAGATACTCTTGTATCAAGTCAGACATTTTTTGCCGCTGTTCGGTGAAAACATCTTCAGCGACAAAAGCTGCTCCGGTCAGTTTATTGATGGCATTGTGCAGTGAGTAAATATTTCTTAAGATTTTTTCCAAAAATTGATACGATAATAGATTAGAAGCAACAATTGCTTTCATTTTAGGTGAGACTGAATTTGTATGCTCGCAACGCAGTACAGACAACTCCGCTATTTGGGGGATTAGATCCTCAATTCCCGCGAGACGTCTTCCCATATATGTGCGCCCGCTTACCAAGCTTTTACCATGTGCAGATGACAATTTCCTTATAATATTCCCGGGTGAATTTATTGCCCCCCCGCGATCACCTTTATCCCAGATAAGCAAACGGATAAAAACGTCGATGATGTCTGAACTCTTAGTCATTTTTTCAGATAAACGCTCAAAACCACCTGTATTTTCGACAAGACTCCCGTCAAGCAGAGTGTTGACAGCAAACTGACATTTTGTGTTTTGAATAGCATCGGGTTTACTAATGAGAAAAGCAGCTGTTAAGAGTCGAAGATCTGTCAGTGTGTTCTTGTAGAATGAGTCCAAGAGCTGCGAAATTTCAACTGGTTCTCTTATAGGAGTGTTCTCTTGACTAAAAACAATTTCGCCTTCCAGTGTTGCCTGCGTAACGATAAATTCCTGCCAGCTGAACAGTGCAGTATAATGACTATCAGCAGAGTTTCGGGCTGTATGAAGCCAGCGATTCATCAAGTCCACAGCCCAGTCAACAGAGCTCGACTCACCTGACATTACTGCACACACGACTATGTCGGGTAAGGTGAAAAGGTGCTCTTTCAGAGTTTCATGGTATAACTGCTGTCCTCCGGTTTTTTTGGATATGTATTTTAGACCATCAGTCCACCCTTCCCAGATTTCGACATAATCCCTCAAAAGGGCCTCATAACTCTGACGCTGTGTTAAATCAAGTCTCCCCGAGTTGGCCCGTCCCCAGTTCACGAGAATATCCCAGGAATAAAAAGTATACCTTAAAGCAAGTTGTATTTCTTTGAAGGTTATATTCTCTCTTCTAGAACAAATACTTCTGGGAACGTTCATACATTTACTATAAAACCTCTCGGATATATCAATGCGTATGACCGCCTGCCGGAAAAGCTGGTAAAGCTCTGTATATAGTTTATCAGTAAAACTACGGTCCCAAAAAATGTCATCTGCTAATAATAAAAGATTATCTGTCTGCTGCCCTTGCTTGAAATTAAATCCGTCCGTAAAAGTTGTTATGTCACGACAAAGTCCTTCAATAGCTTCGTCAAAAGCATTGATATCAACACTGGCTAACGCATCAATGGCATCTCCCAAAAGCCCTTTGATTATTCTGTCGGTTGCGATATGACGTTTAGTCGCGATGCCCGTGCGGAAGCAATGTGTTAAGAAACTTATCAGAACATGGTCTGACTCGATATTTTTAACTTTAAATAGAGGTAAGGTTTCGAACTCCCCCCGGCTTTCCAGCTTCGAAAACAACGCAATTTTTATTTGTTTTTTCTTTAAACAACCATACATATTTATAAGCCATAGAATAATCCTCAATGGTCGCACATAGATATCTTTAATGACTTCCTGTGTGGAAGCTTCACTTCTAATAACTGAGTAATCTTTTTCGAATGAATAATCCTCAAAAGTCAAATTACTATACTTATCATTTTTGATGATTTGGATTTCAACAGGCTTGTTTAAAAAAATGTTATGCAATTGATTTTTAATGTATTCCGATGAAATATCGGCAGTAAGGTAGCGTAATACCATTCTCTCGCGTTTCTGATCATCAAGGACGCTGAGACTTTGCACAAAGAACCAGACAGAAAGTGCAACGTTTAGAATCATCCAAATAATACTTATCCCGCAAATTATAGCGTAATTATAATTCCCCACAAATGTTCTCAGCATTAATCCACAAAGAATGAAACCAGAAAGACATAACCCACTCAGACCTGCAAGCATAAAACCGGAATAAGTCTGGTAAGCGGCCTGTACGATTTTTCTGGCTGATTTTCTTTGAAATATAACACTGACCAAACCAACCACCATAGGATAAACAATACCAATAATGGTCAACTGCCCCCCCAGTAGGTTCATCTGGTTCTCAAGCAGAGTTTTCCAGTCTGGGAACCACTGAGCCGCCAAGGGCTTAATATAGATTTCACCTGAGGACATTCCAATAAAAATGGCTGAAAAAAAAGACATCAGAATAATCATCGCTTTCACGTAATGCTCTGATCCTGAAACAAGGGTTTTCTCAAAGCCATTCCATTTCAACACTCTGTATGACTGATTTACATGTATGTTGTCACGGATGAATTTATCTGACAGGTAGCTAATGCTTTCTAGGATTTTGTTAAGCATGTTGGCTCGTTAATAGTGAATGTATGGTTGATATACTGTGTTAAAGAAAGGTCATTTGAGTAAGTAACTGTACCATTGTCTCCTTGAATTTTCTTCCATTAACCCCCTAATTCGAGTTGCTTCCGCATTCGTTAATCTCCCGCTGCACTCCCTTTAGGAGTGCAGCGGTGTCTCAGGTGAATATCTTTCCGGTTTTGTACTTTCCGGATCTGCATGGAAGGGGTCAGTTTGGATATCGAAAATTATTGTACGTTAAGGTGGTTTTCTGTACCTCTGAGCTGTGGTAGAGCTTGACCACTTTGACAAGGCAGCTTTGAGCGAGAAGCGGAAATTGGCAGTAATTATGGAAGTTCAATAAACACTACATCGTCTTTTCTGTAATGTGAATTAAATTTTTTTCTATCTGTGGTTTCGATAAAGAGTTTGGCCGACAATGGATAATTTTTTCTTGCTTAATTCTAAATTCTTTAAACTGTTTTCAATATTGTAGATATGAAGGACTTATTCAACAGAAAGAAATGAAGAGTAGTGTAAGTGCAAACTTTTTCCCATGACTTTATTTAAGTCTTTAGGGTTTCTAAAAAATATGTCGGAAATTTGGTTGTGGTAATATTTAATAACCACCCTCATTAGTTCTGAAACAACTTTGAAGAGGTTAGTTATCATTTTTTGGCGTGGGGAATTACAATCCCCATGCATCAAACTTAAAAACCTTGAAGAAACATTCAAATTAGCTTGCGGTGAGGAATGTACATAGTGACATGCGTTGATATAAACATTGTGTAAATAACTCCAATTTTCGTCATTCACATTTTCCTTAAGAAAATCAAAGTCTTTCCGTCTAACGGTTTGGTCGAAATCTCCCCCGTTATTAACTTTATTGAGAGATATTCTTGCAATGTGCTCAACCATTGATCGAAAATTCAATTGCATATATCTTTCTCGTAACTCAAGTACTGAAATAATTGAGTTTAAAACGTCATATATATATCCTTTTATATACGATGAGTGGTTTAAGCTTTGAGTATGATTTACAAGGATATTGCAGAGGCTCATTTGCCTAAAAACATTCACGAGTTTGTTTGTCTCATCTTCTGAAAGACTATGCTTCTCGATAACAGATTTAAACTCAATTACATCTTTCGATAAACCAAAAGGGTCGCGATCTATCATTACTTATCGGCCTCTTTCTTCATGCTAAACCATTTGTTTAAGTTATTAATGGCATGTTTTTTCTTGCTATTAAGTTTCTTTGTTTCAACCCCTTCTAAGTTACTCATATCAGTTCTCAATGTTAAGAGAAGAAGCGCGTGGCATCTTCTATATTCATCGTCTGTCATATTGATGATTTTTCTTGATAGTTTCGCACACATCAATGTTCTTGAGCGAACAACGTAATTTAAAAATTCAACATTGAAATGTTTATTTGCAAATTCAGCGGCGTGTTTATTTGTCGGCAAGAATTCTTTTGAGAGCAATAACATAATTGTCAATCCCAGAAAGGAATCTTTAGAATAGCCAGAGTGATAGGCTTTATTTATGAATTTCTTCAGGTTGGTATCCATTTTATTCACCACCTTCTAACTGATTCATTCTAGCAATAAATTCTTCACAGATTCTTGCAATATCGGCCCTAGATTTCGAGTAGCAGGAAGGGATGTTTCCCTGATAACCAACCATCAAATCTCTCACATAAGTAGATTGGCTTTCAAAAAAATATGAGTTGTCAAATGATGGGGTTGATTCGAATGTGTTTTTTAAAATCTCAGTCTTTTCAGTTGGAATAGGATCGGTGTTAGTATAAACAAAGCCAACATGTTTGATTTCTTTTTCATGATGTATTTTCATATTTCTAATGACACTATTAAGGCTATCTGCACCTAAGACTGAGTAGTGATCTATTTTTACCGGAGTTAAGTAGTAATCTGATGCTAACAGCGCAGTATCAGTAAACAAAGATATCGTAGGGGGACTATCAATAAAAATGAAGTCATACTCATCATTTAAATTGTTGTCATGAATGAATCTTCTTAGCATCTTGATTCTCTTTCCTTCATGATTTGTATCAAAAATGATATTTATATCTCCAAGGATAATGTCGAGGCTATTGGAAAGAGAAACTACCACTTCTTCAGGCAATACTTTTTTTTTCGTCAGCCATTAAAGAATTGGGTAATTCGAATATTTTCCTAATTGTTTTATTTCCCGGTCGTATTTCTTCTAAGTATTCATCAACACGTCCATAATGCCCCATTAAAGATTGGGTTGCATTAAATTGCGGGTCAATATCAATAACCAAGATCTTCTTTTGTAGATAGTTAGCAAGATATTCGCCCATACCTACACACAACGTCGTTTTCCCTACGCCACCTTTCATATTGATAAAGCTGATTACAGGTGCAGTCATTGTTAGTTCCTATATCCCTAAAGGATTTTATGAATGCATTCCAAAAATTACGAGTTGGATGCGTTAATTGAGATTACTCCCACTTCCGTTTCATCGTAATCTCAACATTGTTAACGTGCAACTGTCTTATTAAAACATGCAATGACTAGTACCCATAAGACAACTTACGACGATACCAGTAACGTACACTTATGGCACCATCCAGACCTCTCCTGCGACGATATGAAAGGTCGCCAATTTAGGGCGTTGCGGGTACTTCCTCAATCTCAGCTGCGTGGCGGTGCCACTTATGCTGGCGAACAATTATGGTGCTAGCTGGTGTAGGTCGTAAAACGGCCCACAAATTTGCCCGGTATCGTCAGTCCGGTTAGTCTGCTCATTGACCGCGTTTCAAACTTACGGAATCAGTGATGGCAAAACCCGTCTGCCCAGCTTTCTCCCGAAAGCGGGGCTATGAGGTATTCTTCGAGCCAGCAGGACGGCCGGGTGATTTTGTCTCGTGCTACTGGTAACACGTGAAAAACAAAGAAGCATAAAGGTGTTCGCAATCGGCCTCTCAAAGAGAAACGGGCATAAAATTTCCAAAAGAAAGCAGACCTTTATTCAGGTCTGCCTGCTGAGTTTTAAGCTACTTGAAAAAGTTGTTTTTGCCCTTTAGTGTTATTCCGCAGATTTTCCGGCCAGCGCTCCCAGTAATGAACCGGCGTTCGTAAAACCCTTCGGCGCTCATCGCTCAGGGCATTTCCAATCACGACTTCTCCCGCTACGCCGCACAGTGAGAGCTGAATGTAAGCCATACCTGCGGCCAGCGGATCGATGTCCGTTGCTGAAAACCACAGATGACGGTGTGGTGGATAACCGGCCTCCATCATCACGCTGGCGTACGCCAGCACCATACAACCGGTACCGCAGGCTGGTTCCCATAGGGTAATGAACGGCTTAACCTTCAGCTGTTCTTCAATACTCCCAAGCTGAAGCTGAGCCATCATACGGGCAATGCTCCACGGGGTAAAAAACTGTCCCCGGTATTTATCCCCCATCTCGAGCTGCATAAAAACCCGTCCCAGAAAATCACTTGGCTCCTCCTCAAGCCCGTTCACCACATGGGCAAACAGTTGCGCCAAATTTTTGACGTCAGGCTTTTCGTAACGGGACACGATGCGCAGGTATTTCTGTTCTCGCTTTTCACAAAACTGCAGGCAATTTTCCAAAGCGATGACGCTGCAGCTGATGAAATCCTCAAATACCTGATGTCGTCGGTGGTAACGGGCTGTCTGACTGAAGAGTGAAAGAAAGGCTTTTTCGTGGTTGATGACATTTTTCATGCGTGCTTCCTTAGTTAGATGGGAACACGCGCCCGGAGGGGAACGGTGTTCCCTTCAGGGTGAAAAAAACGGCCACAGCTTTCGCTGTGACCGGTCGGTGAAGCCGGACAAACCGGTTCAGGTTGATGTTATGCGCGGATACTGCCGTAGTGTGCTGTTCCGGGTGAAGGTACCGCAGCCGTTTCCTGCGTCACCAGATACATACGAGCTCCGTCACTGTTTTCTGACTGCCGAAGTTCCTCTGCCGGGTATGGGCCGCTGTCAACATGGTCACCCCGGTCAAAGCAATTGAAGCCTGACGTGCCGACATCCGGTGAAATCCAGTAATGCCGGATTTCACAGTCAAACAGCTGCGACATCTCACCCATCACCTCGCCTGAGGGCGGATACCAGGGAGACGCAAAGTGGAGCGTGAGCGAACCCACATCATCCCGGCTCCAGATGGCCTGATGGCCAGCCGGAAAAGCCATGCCGAAGAGCTGCATATAGAGTTCTGACGTCGTGCAAAGTCCGGTTAATAAACCACTTTCGCCATTGAGTTCGGTGGCCAGACGTGACGGCATAACCATCAGCATGTCGCAGGTACAGGTAGTTTCCGGCATGATGCTGAGCCATTCCCAGCGCTCCTGCGGGTCAAACTGGCCGCCGGCGCCAGCAACGCCAAACCAGTCGGCATAGTGCACAGCCATCAGCTGCGCCATTATCTGCCGTGCTGTAAAGGGAATCGCTTCCCACTTCAGCGCTTCGATACCGGACTGCAGCCAGATTTTCTCCATGCGGGAAACTGTTTTAGTGTCAAGCCATGCATCCTGCTCCAGCAGCTCAATAAAGTGCTGAAAAGCCTGGTTAGGAGAGGTCTGCGCACCGGTGCCGTATGCGGTCAGCATTGGATAAGGTGTGTATTCCATTGGCCTAACAGGCTTCAGTATGCCGGCGCAGCCGGCGAGAAACAGCTTTATCCCCTGCCGTATGGCGTGACGGTAAAGCGGTTTTTCCGACCCGGCAATCCAGGGCTGCATCACATCGAGGCATACCGATTTAGCAGTGATTTCAAGACGGTTATGGCACCATGAAAACATTGTGAAACTCCTCTTGTCGGTTAAAACAAAAAGAGGGCATCTCCCTGAGGAAGATGCCCTCAGGGGGATGATGGCGGACGTTGCCGCCGGTTCAGTTATGCCGCCTGTTCCGTATTTCGGTTCAGGGGTTCAAGTAAATATTCAGAGGCTTCCCGGGCGAAACGGCAGGCCCGGAAAATCGCTCGCTTATCTTCACGAAGTGCTCTCAGCCAACCGGCCAGATAGCTTTCGTGCTGAACTTCGCCGTTGATACCAAGCTGCGCACAGAGAAAAGCACTGCCGGTTTCCGCTATCAGCTCTTCGAATGCGTAAACCGGGTCGCCAAACTGCCGCGATGAAGAGGTGATCCCTTCCCGGTTGAGGCGGTTCCCGTGTCCTGTAGCATGCACCATTTCGTGCAGCATCGTGGACCAGTAATCTGCCTCTGTCCGGAACTGCGATGCCGTCGGCATCATGATGCGGTCTGCGCCTGGACGATAATAAGCGCGGTCCTGTCGCCGGTGATCACAGCCGACGCCGGTTGCGTTGAGTATTTGCTGCACTTGCTGCAGCTGAACTGCGCTGAGTGCGGAACACTGTAATGTCGGTGAAGTATCAGCAGTTTTCCCCGTTACAGATTCGGGTAACCCTTCACACTGATAAACACTAAATAACTGCAGTTGTTTGATCATAGCCAGTTGCTCCATGACCGGTTCACCGTCCCGAAACAACAGGTTATCACTGCTATCCCGTGCCTGTTTCTCAAACGGTTTGTAAATGATGGCCAGCGAGCTGGTCTCACCTTTCCTGACGTTCCCGCCGGCTTCTTTCGCTTGTCTGAAAGTAATCCAGCGATCGGAGGCGTACCCTTGCTCTTCAGCGGCCATCCATAACAGCGGAACATTGATACCACTGTAGGCACGGCCGGTGACGGCATTCACTGGCAAACTGCTGCTGTGCACTCGTTCAGCCGAACGCCATGGACGCCGCCAGGGGGGCACACCGTTCTCAAGCGCGACGATAATTTTGTCGGTGACCTGCTGATACAGGTCGGGAGAATTCTTAACTGCCGCCGATTTACGGCGGGCGGTGGTAGTTTTCATGAGACGCAGCCTTAGTGTCAGGGGCGCGCCTGCCCGATGGCGGACAGTGCGCCACCGGTGAGTGAAAAAAATAGGTCAGTAATAACGTAAGGAACCGTCTGACATAACAGCCCGGATGCGGTCTTTGACGCTTTCCACCGCACGGTTAAACATCTCCCGGTCTGCTGGCTTTGCCCGTTTCGAATCCAGGCGTATCACCTGATCCAGAACAAACAATGCCTGTGAGCGCCAACTTAGACGTTCAGCATCACCCACGCAGGCATGAAAGTGGCGCAAAGACTGGTCATATAGCCACTGGACACGCTCACGGTAATCACCCACCGGCACATATACTTTCATCGGTAATTGTGTTTCCTTGTGAAGCGTCAGCGCGTTATTCAGGTCGCTGATGACGGGTTTAATAAGCAAGTCACAATGGTCATTCAACACGGCGTCAAACATGCTCTGCGCCATAAAGGTTTTGAAAAAGAATTCTCTGTCAGGAATTAAGGCGTCACTGAAAGCTGACCAGTCTGAATCCTTGGAAGGATTACAGCCTGCAGCCCAGGCCTTTAGCCACTCCCCGGGGCGTCTGTCATCGGGTATGCGGATATAAATCCCCAGATTTTTTTCAAGTATAAGCGGGCGCTGCATACCCATGTTCTGAGTGAGCAGCGGTCGAAGCACAGTTGATGTAAAACGGATCATGTTCCCTCCGGTTAACGATAGGGAGGAAACCTCCCCGGAAGGGAAGGTCCCTCCGGGAAGTATCATTCAGTTAAAAAAAATCAGTCAAAGCGGTAACGCAGGCCGGCCATCTGCTGCGCCATCTGCCGTCCAGCCCGTAAGGCTTTTCGGGCGGTGGCAAAATGACCCGTGTGGGCCAGCTGCTGATAGTGCCAGTCGCGTGAGCTATAACCCGTTCTGCGCGAAATGACGGCGGTAAATCCGTCATCAGACTGGATAACCTCCGCGCGGAAACTGCTGTGACCGCTGCGGTTAGTGAACCATTCTGCCTGTCGCTGCCGCATGGCCTCTGAAAGGCTGCTGAGCATACGGGTGGTACGGGTGATAAGTATCAGCATTATACTGCTCATGGTTTTCTCCTAAATTATTGCGGAGAAAACCTTCACCGCGAATGCGGGGGAGGTTGTCCCCGCATGGGTTATCGCTTTTGTCATGAGTGACGCCAGCGTCTGGTTAATGGCTAACCAATGTGTTGGTGAAAATCCTTATCCCGACCGTCAGCCTGAAAGATTGTCAGTCGAACCGGGAGGTATCTCTTAGTCCATGTAGCGTTCTTCGTGCATCACGCACTCTTCCTGATCGACGGCAGCAGAGAAAAAGAAATCCCAGGCGGCTTCATCAATATTTCTGGCCATCAGGCAGAGACCGTCAAAAATCGACTGCCATGCTGCGGGGATAAGATTGCGTACCGACAGCTCTGCCAAATCACGGGCAACCCCAGCCATGTCCCAGACATATTCGTCAAAGCCATCCTGGTCGATTGCTGTGTTGAGGCCGAGGCGACGTAAAGCGGCAATACTCATCAAGTCACCTTCAGCTTTGGCCAGCGCCACTTTGTGGGCAGTCCGTTCACGGGCACTAATGTGAAAGGGTTGTGCAGATAAAAACTCGTTCATAGTGGATCCCTTAAAGAATTGAGGAAACCTGCCCCTGATGGGGATAGTAGCCCCATCAGGTTGGATAAACGTTCGATTGTTAAACCGTTCGAGAGGCTGCTTAGCATGCAGACCTGTTAAAGAAACTCACACTCTGAGTAGAACTCTTCGCGCATTTTCTCTGAAATTGTGCTCAGGTTCCTGACTTCACGGAATCTGATAACGCCTTGATGAAAAGCCTCGTGCCAGTGTCGGCTGTGAACCTCTACACCCATGAGGATGAGGGAATCCACCGCGTCCTGGACAAAGTCGTGTGTGATGAATCCAGATTCTGTCACGAAGCCTGTTGTATCTGCGATCCATCTGAGAAAAGTCAGGTAATCCGGAAGACCGTCAGCAGGCATGGCAGGATCGGCATCGACCATGAGTTTGTCTGTAAGACGTGAGTGAAGTTGAGCTTTGACATAATCCACGATGATTCCTGCGTTAACTGAGGAATCACAGCGAAACAAGGTGCCTGAGTTAAACATGCGGGTGTAGTGCATAAGGACGGTTCCTTAATAAGGGAACTGTCCCATAGGGAAAGTTTCCCTGATGGATGACGAGTTGGCCATGATGCTGCAGGACGAGTACAACAAGAAAACCGAAAAGAGGTATTTGGTTGAAAGGACCCTATCCCTTAAGGGACTCTGTTTTCAAAGGTTAAACAGATTTATTACCGCCCGAAAGCGCCATCTCTCAGGTTATGATGGCATTGGCATGTGATTACCCGAAGGCGCCTGTCTCAAATCACTCAGGCATTGGCAGTTGTCAGAGACAACGTTAGCAAATTAAGCGTACACAATTCCCGCACCTCCGGCAATAGTGTCAGCGCAAAGTTCTTCCCATATTGTGGTGTAAGCCAGGAAGAGGAAGTCCTCAACAGAAATGCCACTACTGCTGAAAATATCCCGTGTCAAAAAGTGTCCTGTTTAAAATGACCATAACACAGGATCATATTTTCATGGGTCACAATCGCCTCCCCTTTCACTTAGATTTCATTGAAAATTTCTGAAAGTGCGCCATATATGAAATACAGAAACGCATCAGTTTGGGTGAACTTATCGCCATAATGCGCATGAGCCTCCTGTGAGCAGGCCACTTCGTAGTCCCCCCTGTCGATAATAATTGCAATTCTGTGTCTCAGTTTCAAAAATACACGTCCAATAACCAAATCATTGGCAAAAACAAAAAACTTCTTCACTCATTACTCTCAACCTTATTATACACACGAGCCACATAATGCCCCCTGCCATCCCCATGCCCCAAATCCATTGATGCAAGAGCCTGCGCCTCTTCTTTACTGAAACCGTTTTTCATATGGTGATTCATAACATCAACTGAGTAGGCATAACGCAAACTATGGGGTGCATATTTCCCTGTTAAACCGGCTTCACGAACTATATTTCGATAGCGTTCGATAGCGGTATGTAATGAAGGCTTGTCGATTAACTTTCCGTTATTATTTTCCAGATGTTTCAACGCGGTATTAATGGCGGAAAGCGTTGCCTCACGATCTAACACTGTCGTATCTCTGGGACGTCCTCCTTTTGTCCCGAAGACAACGCGTACTTTTACGTCACCATTGAGCAAGTTTTTTTTCCATGTTCGTAATGATTTCGCGGACTGTACGGTTTCTTCCGTTCGTAAACCCAGTAACCGGGATAACCTCAATGCACAGGAAACACCTTCATCCTTTTTTTCCACACTCGTCAGCACCTGCCTGAAATAAGTATCTGGAATCGCAACTTTTGTTCCGTCCCGGCTGGTTTCTGAAATACCAAGAGCCTGGTTACTCAGTTTTTCATGAGCCGGATTAGCCATAAATGTTTTTCCTGCAACCCGTAATAAAGCCCGGATAGCCGACATTTCATTCTGAAGTGTACGTCTGGAAATCTCTTCAGAAAGGCGGCTTTTCATATACAACTCAATATGCCCGGTCCTGATGTTCTTAATATCTCTAATTTGGATGTTCAGTTTTAATAAACGTTCAGCGAACCTGTCCGCAATTTTCATACGGTCAGAAACAGTTTTAAAACTTCCCCCTGCCTGTCGGGCAAGCGTTTTTAAATTCTTATTCAGTTTTGCCATAGTCACCCCTCCAATAAAATAGGTGTCAGTGCTTTTCCGTCTGTGTGAACGGAAAAGCACTGACACCGACTGCGCCACAGCTACAGACGATGAATTTCACCCCGACGTCACGGTTTAAGGTTGCGCTTCCTGCGTCTCGACAGATATCTGTGCATCGGGGCGGCGAAATGTTGAGTTATTGCGAAGCTCCCCAGGTCTCTGACCTGTTCGCGGTTTTCACCGGGCTGAAATGAATCAGTCTGCTTCCACACACCAGTATGTTGACTGGTGTCGCCATCGATATCGTGTCGATTTTTCTCCTCTCTGAATGAAGTCCTGACCCGTTTTTATGGGTAAGACGTTTGGTTGATAAATGAACAAAAAGTGAATGATGTACGTTTTTAAGGCCCTTAAAACCTTTAAGTACGTGTTGGTCAGTTGGTAAAAGAGTTGTTGAAACGGCAGTGCGTCAGCTCTGCCAGTTGTGCGCTGCGCGCGTCACTTGGTACTCGTTTCACTCGAACGCAAGTGACGCCGCGCTCCTCTGCTCACAATGCAGTCGTGGAAGATGCCCAAATGTTCCAAATGGTCATACCCACGCCGCAAAGTTTGCAACCGGATTTCAGCGTCTGAACGAAAGAGGAAGCGAAGGCGAGAATCGCCATGAAGATGAAAAAGCCCTGAACAGGCATTGAAAGCAAAAGGACCTTCGTCGTTTTACGACCTCCGTTTTCAAAGGTTAAACGGAGTTACCGCCCAAAGGCACCGTCTCTCAGGTCATGACGGTTTTGGCATGCAATCACCCGAAGGCGTCCCTCTCAGATTGCCGGGACATTGGCATGTTGCGTTACGCAACGGTACAACGATGGAGATATTAGATCGAAGCATGATCATTTTTCAAGAGAAGTTGAATTTTCACCCAATCAATTACAAGGAGTTCTGTAACTTCAATAAGGATATTGCTTTACCAGCAATACCTCTGAAAGTCGGAGGTTTTCTTACGCTAAATTTATATCCTTACGGTAGTCGAATCACGCATTTTATACATCAGCGTGGCAATTTTCCCGCCTAGAAAAATGGATAACAGAACAAACCAAAGCCAACGAAAATTACTACTTTTGGATGACTCACTAAGTTCATCTTTCTCCTTTTTCAGAATTTTTTTATTCCTTAATAACGATGAAAAAACACATTCACTCGCTATTGCAACTTCTCCCCTTGCGACATGTCTGTATTGGTCCTCAATGATAGCATCGCAGTAATTACTTGGTGTCTCTTGACATAGTCTTGATGAAGGTGCTAATTGAATTACTCCTTGTCCAAGCTTCTTCTCAGGACACGTATGCATATTATATTCATTTAATTCTTCTCGTATTTTCTCAGCCTTAGAATCTGACATGCCGTAGGTCTTATATAAGCCACCCACAGTATCAGGTGTGAATTGCAAAAAAACAGAAGGAAGCTGATAAGTATAATCGTTAAGCTTCCCCTGAATATCAGATGCCCACTGGCAGGAAAGTGCATTCTTAACAACACCGCTTCTACACTGTTCATCATAGTATTCTACCTGCTTCAAGAGATAGGCATTCGATGAATTTATAACCCTGCTGGTTTCCTGATAAGCGGACTGGATTGAACTAACCTCTTTATCATGAACCCAGAATATCCCGTTTGCTGCGGCAGTCAGGATAAGAAAAATATCAAATACCGTTCTGAAACGTTCTCCTGCACGAAAATAAGCCTGAATCAGTATCAGAACAGCCCAACCTGTAATTATTCCCGTGATAACCAAGCAGCTCATACCCACCGGACTACCCACCTCTCCAGCCCCACCAATATTATAATAGTAAGGAAACCATCTTATAGATGGAAAATAATCTGACATCGCAAGCAGGCCGGGTAATATCAAAATAATGGCACAAATAATAACTCCGATTTTTTTTCGTAATACATATGCAGCGGTGAGAAGAAGAATGATAATAAAGACCATGCTAGCAATTATCACTGGCAACATATTCCCGGCTTGTTCATCAGGTGTAAATATCATTGTCGCAAAAGGGCTCACGCCATTGTTTTCGTATCGTATTGTTGAGACTAATCCTGTGCCATCGAGCGTTTGAAGTATGCTATATGCCGCGCTGTAACAGAAAAGAATGTATGGGGCAAGAAATTTAATAAGCACATTAATCCCTTGTTTGTTAGGTCCAAAAACATAAAACATAAGAATTGTTAAACATTAATGCAAGTGATTTTTCATCCTTTCCGCATGCCTACGAGGCAATTCGTTCGCTTAGATTAGGCCTCAACTGCCAGAGGTGTACAAAAAGTTGCCAACACATCCGCTTTCAAGTAACCTGGTCACATAAGAAAACCATCAGTAACATATCGCGGATGTGCTTACTGACAACTTGCGGGTAACGATATGAGTGGAAACGGTTTTGACCCAAAAGATGTAGCGGAGATTTGCTCTCGGAAAAAGAGTAAATTTAGGATGAAAAAGGAAGATTTCAAAGAATTGGGACGTAATGTTTTGCTGGGTTCTGTTGAAATTGCTGCCGGTGGATTTGTGACCACAGGTTTAATAGCATCTTCATTTGCAACAAGAAGTAGTGTTAAGGATACCTCGAAAAATTGTAATGGCTGGGAACACGGTGCTGAGGGGTGGGGAAATTATGTGAATGGTGAGAAATTGCATTACCAGGAAGATGAATAGAGCTGAACGGTTTGAGTCCGTCCAGCTTTTTGACTAATCCTCACTATCCTTTATTTAACTGATTAATGGCTGCTGCTTGTGCTTTTTTACCAGCTTCTTCTCCAGCTTGTTTTGATTGAATCGAGCCTTTCTCAATTGCTGACGACACCGCAGCTCCGAGCTGCACACCGACCCAACCTAGCATACCCATCCAGAATGCAGGAAAAACTACATACATCATTCCCAGCACTAGGTTCATAATCCAGCCGTCATTAGTTGAGCTGACAAAATCAGCCAGTGGAACAGAGCTGCCTGTAAGTCCTTGCGCAGACATATTGTCATAAAGAATGTTGATCAGCCTATCATCTAGCCAGCCCGCCAGCTCCCACCAAAACGTTATAAACTGCAGGGCAAACAGCGCAAAAGATAGGGTCACCACCGTTTTTGGCTCATAGGCACTGAACATCATCAGCACTGGAATCACCGTGATAATCATCATCTGCAGCAACGCCTGTATCATCGGCAGGGCCTGTTTCAGCGCATCAAAGCCCGGTAGCGCCTCTGCCTGCTTGAGACCAAGCCCAATGGTCGATGTCAGTCGAGTCACGTTACCGACCACACCAGTAACATTATCAGCGCTGCTAACAGCATACGTCGTTCCGTCACCTGACAAACCTGCGTTTCGCGGACTTACCAGCCAGCGCAGAGCAACCTCCTCCCACTGAGCTCCCGGAAATGAACGCTGTATCTCCTTATGCGTATTGTCGCTAAAGCTTGCCAGCACGCGCGTGCGCAGCCCGGATAAACCATCGGACCACCACGTTTTACAGGTGGGGTAACCTCCCTGACCGGTGTCAGGATAGCCACTGTCGCGCGTGTTGTCATAGGGCCACTGGCTCCTCGGGGTAGTGGCGGTGTAGTAATCGTAATAGCCCGACGTATTCAGGAAGTAGTCGCTGCCTATCCAGCCTACCGAGTTAATGGTGGCATCGCTGAGCTGAGTGTTGCTGTTCTTGAGCCGGAAATATGCCCGTGAATAACACTGGTCTGCAAAGTCCTGAACCTCCTGCAGTAGTACCGGATCACGCAGTTTCGTGTTCTGCACGTCAAACCGCATCTGACGCAGCTGCGTGCCGCAGGGAATGGACGCAATCATGGCCTGTGTCGTGCCCTTAGACATCATATGCAGCAGATACCACCAGATGGGTACCTGGGCGGTACGCCCGTCAAAGTCGTTAACCAGTCCGCTGTAGCCAGAGTTTTGCGGCGTCGGTACGCTAATCCCACACTGCTTTGCTCTCGAACTGTCGAACTTGATTGTGCTGATATCGACGGGCAGGAGTGGAATACAGCAGAACAACATCACCACAAACGAGACGTAAATGGCGTGCTCGATGCGGGGCATAGCCAGAAGCCCTTTGTTTCCCTCATCCGCGCCTTCCTCACGGACCTTCAGCCAGACGCCAAGTACTTTAAATACCAGCGGCAGGGCAAACAGCCCTGTGCTGCTGAGAATGGTCCACATGGCGTTATTCATCACCCAGCCAAAGAGGACTAGGAAATATTCCAGATAACTGTTAGCTGTCATGGACTTACCCCTGAGCCGTGCCGGTCCAGGCCACGCATTCGGTAGCCAGGATAAACAATATGCCGAGCAACTCAGTACGGGGCAGACGGGTACGGACTTCCGGCCAGCGCCTCACAAGTCGGGGCCGGACCTTCAAAAACCAGGCGGCTGCAATGGCGGCGTACATCATCAGCCGCCAGCTGAAGAGGGCCCAGCGGCTGTCATACAGCCAACGACGGACCAGATGACCATCGGGGTCATAAGCCATGAATACGGATGCAAGGGCAAACATGCCTGCGGTAATCAGTATTAAGATGGATGTCATCATAATGAAACGGCCTGTACGGCCGCGGAACCATGCGCCCTTCATATCAGTTTGCTCCTGAAGACTGAGTCTGGTTCATCTGGCCAAAACCCTGGTCCTGGTTGCCTGACTTCTGTTGCAGCTGGTTGTCCTGATTACGTGCTCCCTGACGTGCCAGCGTGGTCAGCAGGCTGTTGTTGCTGATGGACTTACGAAGTTCCATTTCATTACGCAGGGCATTCAGTTCACGATCGAGTGAATCAATACGACGGTCGCCTTCGGCAATCGCCTCAGGCTGTTCCGCTGCGTTGGGCTCAGATTCGCCAGTAGTAAGCATGCGCCGCATGGTCAGCGCGGTTTCCACGGTGTCAGCCATCGCCAGCTCGCCGGCCAGCCGCTGAACCAGTGCAACCTTATCCGGATCATCGCGAAGCGACTGGATAACGCCGCGCGTCACCACCAGACTGCCGGTTTTAAGGGCCGCCAGGTTATCGGCGGTTGGCTGTAATTCTCCGCCAACCAGTTTGCCTAGCTGCTCAAGATTGGCTTTAGTGGCATCTTCCAGCACCGGTGAAAATCCCGTACCGGCAAGCGTACTCCCGGGCTGATTGTCCGTACCGCCGCTGGTACACTCGCTGGTCTCACGGCAGGTACGGATGGAACGGTCACCCAGTACTTTCACTACCGCTGCGGCTGCGGCATCAGAAGTTGGCCATCGCTGGCATACGGTCCCACTACAGCCCGATGCGCTCACGCTGCTGTTGCTCGTGACCGGCAGGCTGTTCATCATGTTATATCCTGCCTTCGCGAGGTCTCGCGTCGGCTGAATGGCCTGTTGGCCTTTTCCGCCGCGTTTCTGACCACCGACCCAGGTGACGCCCTCCTCACCTGTGGCTTTTTGCAGTTTCTGGTCACTCGATACGGCATCACCGCCGCTGGAGGCAACAATGTCCTTGTACTCTTCGGAGACGGCGGCCTGTTGCCACTTGCTCCCCAGCGTGTAATCGGCGAGCTTCTTCGACATGTTCTGGCAATTGAGCTGGGCTTTATCAAAACTCAGTCCCGCCTGCAGAACGCCGTTAGTGAGCATTTCATAGAGTCCCGGGTTCGCACGCTGGATGGCCATAGCCGGCATGCTCATGACCGCGCCGGTTGCCCCCTGAATAACGTTACCCATCAGGTCCTTAAAACCACTGGTGACCCCGTTTAGCTGATTACCTACGGTGGTTTTCAGGTCAAAGTTTCCGCACATGAGGTCACTGCTCCAGCCACCGTTCAGCCCCAGGCGCGACATGTTGCTGCGGCTTGGCGGCGGGGAAATGACCGAACCGCCGCCAATCGAATAGAACAGACCGTCATTAATGGCACCGCTTACCGAGGCACCATCTGACGAGAGCGACGTATCGACGGCCAGAGCCGGCAGGGAGATAACAGAGAGAAGCGCATATGCCGCCAGGGGGCAGCGCAGTCGCCGCAGATATTGCTGTTTCATCAGAAAAATCCTCATGAGAAATCAGTGCTGTAAAGGAAGGTCTGGCCGCGGCGCTTGCAGCAGCTGTAGGGTTGCCAGAGCGCCCAGGCGTAATTGCCGTCTTCAGCAATCTGACCACCGGTGTCCGGGAATACTGCGCAACTCTGTGAGAGCTGAGGAGAAAGTCGTTGCCACTTGTGGTTTTTGGTTTCGGTATTTTCCTGTACCGGATCGGGTGGCCAGTAGCCTGGTGACCGTTGGCCGGTGAGAGGGCTGTAGACGTGAAGCTGGCCTTCACGGGTAATGATATCCGCCACTCGCTGAACCACGATGGCTGCGGATTTGTAGCTGTCAGTCTGGGTGACAAAACCGCCACGCGGGTAAACGTTGCCCCACATATTGCCGGATGTTGTGCTGCCGATTTCACGCTGTCCCGGGATTAATGCTTCCGGATAGAGCGATTCAGGCACGCCGGTGCGCCAGGCCAGCGCATCGAGACCGCTGGTAAAATACGGCATAAAAGGCGTGGCAGCGCTGTCGCAGGAGTACCCCGACACCATGCCGCCGATGAGTTTTGTCGCCGGATGGCCGTAGGCATCGCCATAGTAGAAATGCAGGTTTTGCTTACGTTCGCCAGGGGCCTTCATTTCCTGACGTCCGCCGCCGATCGCCACGCCTGCAGCACCACCCAGGAGCGCACTCTCAGCTCCGTCGGCAAGGCTACTGAAGGCAGACATTTCGGTCCAGGGATTGGCGCCGGGACTGAGATAAGCTGACACCACGGCCTCGGGGATAAAATGCGTGACCTTAACCGAGGTTTTCACCGAGCAGCCGAACGGCGTGCAGAGCAGCCAGTAACAGATACCGCTGATGCGCCAGCTAATGCAGTCCGGGCTGGCGGCGCTGGAGAGCAGGCTGGCGGTATTGACGCTGGCCATCGTGCCCGTACAGGCCAGTAAGGTTGCCAGCGCCAGGCGGCGTGGGCGAGAGAAAAACATTTTCACTGTGCTTTCTCCTTCCAGGCATTCAGCTGCTGCATGGCCACACTGGCGTCGGTGGTGCCGTAGACCACCCACCTGTCGTCAAATACCACGGCAGGGTACTTTTCCAGCCCAAGAGACCAGGCGTGCGTGAGGCCAGCATAGGCGGCGGCCAGATCCTGCTGATGCTGCTGAAAAGGGGCCGAGCTGATGACAGACCGCGCCTGCAGCTCTGCCTGCGCCGGGTCAGCCGGCAGCGTGCCAAACAGCTGCGCCTGAAGCCTGTCGGGCGCATCGAGCAGAATGACGGTGACCTCCGGCCCGGGGTTGTCCACGACAGGGTGGGCGCTGTCGGTATAAATAACGGTGCCGGCGCATGCACCGGCGGAAAGGAATAACGCTGCGAGGCAGCTTACGGGTAATTTCATGAAGAACACTCCCTGAGTGAGTAACCTGCTCAGGGTGCGTTCAATATCGGGGCGGGTCAGTAATTAACTCTGAGCCCGGGACTGATATTTTTTTAGCCGCGCCGTCTGGTTGACAGAACGGGTAATATGCACCGGTATGTAAGGTGACAAATGTCTAAATCTGCACTCTGGCCGCTCAGCGCTCCTGCTGGCCATGGCGCCACTCCAGATAGTCCATCTCATGGACAAAGCCTGCAGCCGCCGCGTTACGCTCAATGCTCCAGCGGGTTTCCCCTTCCTGAAGATAAGGGAGCCAGTCAGAGGGAACTGCCCTTTCAGTAGCAGGCTCAATGTCCTGTTCATAAAGGTCCTCCGTTTCAGTGCAGTGCGGGTTATTTCTGGCGGACCAGAGATCGCTGTTTTCCCATGCCTGCATCGCCCAGGCTGCAAGCGCATCTTCATCCGAATCGGTCGCACAGGCAAGGAACTGAACGACCCAGTCAGTTAAAGCGTCTTCCGTTGCCCCGGGCAAGAGCGATAAATAATGTGTTTTACAGGCATCCAGCCACTGCTGCTCATCTGAATCCTGCTGCTCATTCGCCATATGTCCGGAAATGTCTTTATCTGATGCATACCATTCTTCAATAGCCTGCTGCTCCCTTAACCGCTGAGCCTGATTTTCATGGGTCTGCACAATACCGGCGGCCACCACGCTGTTCCAGTCAGTATCTGCAGGAGCGGACATGCCCCCGCCGTTCAACTGCTGATTGAGGAAGTGCAGCCGGGACGCATCCTCATTCTCGGGTTGTGCGCTGACAGCTTCGCTTATGCCCTTATCGCTGATAATGGCGGGAAGCCCTTTTTTTTCACGCCCGGTGCTGGCTCGCTCTGTCAGATAACGCTCTCTCCAGACCGCCCCGTTCGCACGCTTCCCCTCTGCCTCCAGGCTCGTGGTGTACTTTATCAGCCAGACGTGCATATAACGCTGGCGATCGGTTGCGCACAGCGTACTGATATCATGGAAGCGCTGATAAAAGGCCTCGTCATGGCCACAGTCCATGCTGTCACCTTCGTGCGCGACTTCATGCTCCGTCAGACTAAACAGAAGACTGGCCGTCTGGAGGGCGTCAGACTTCAGCCGGCGCACGATTTCGATGTTGTACGCTATATAGGTTTCACCGTCCGTCCAGGCATCGGCGGACGTGGACTCACCCAGCAGGATCTGAAAGCGTTTACCGCCGTAAGAGCGCGACTGATAGCCTGATTCGCCACCCGAACAGACGGCGGCATACTGGGCGAGGCACCAGCGCAGCGCTGTCCACGCTCTTCGGGTCTCTTTATCAAGCTGTTTTTCGCTGACCATCTGCGTGCGATCGATAAAGTTTGCGCTGAGGGTGTCAAAGTCAACCAGCGCCAGGTCGTCCTGCCAGCCGGCTCCCCATCGCTGATGACGGGGCGACTGGTCACGGTATGCCTGCAGGTTTACACGTATGCGGCTCAAGCACTCCATGAACTCATCCGGCTCATAGCAGCCGAAGCGGGCGAGTGTGACGGGATGTACCACCGGTGCGATACCGGCGCGGGCAATGATTTCCCCGCGCGGAACATCGCGTGCATAACGAGCGAGGGTGAAGCAGTTTTTGTCTGTGGCCGCCGGGTAATAGCGGCACTTGCTGACAAAGTGCTCAAGCGTGACGTGACGTTTTCCGGGCAGGAGGGTGATAACCTCTTCACCGTACATTAGTTTCTGCAGGTCGCCCTCTCCGGAGAGCAGTGCGCGGGCCGTTATCTCCCGTCGCGCTTCCGTTTTACGGTGCTTACCCTGATTGTCTGAGAAATCGGCAGAAAGCTGGCCAAAGCGCGCGGCAACGGCTTTCCATACCGGGCAGGTCTTGCGGAGGATCTCAGTCCGAGAGACGTTCAGTGCAAGGGGATGTTTACTGACGATGAGCCCGCCCACACCCCAGATTTGGCCTGGGTCATGGCGCACCAGAACACCCTGATTGTAAATCGACAGGGCGCCGTCTTCCCGCAGCCGGTACCACGCTGCATCATCTTCAGCGTCCCATTTTTCCAGAGCCGGATTGCGGGTAATGATAGCCCCGTTAAGGTGAACCGTAACGGGGGTATAGCGCACCAGATCACGAATTTCCTGGATGCACGACATGCGCTCCTGACTGCTCAGTGGCTCATACCACTCCCCACTGATGCCACAACCCGGCTCCGGATCCGCTATTTCCTCCAGATCGTAGTGGTAACCCATTTCGCGCGTATCGACGGACATCTGCCAGCGCTGCGATCGCCACAGGGTTCGGGCGTGTGCCATAATCTGTCCGCGCCCCAGGCGGAAACGCCCATAGGTCGCATCGCCTTCCTGATGCGGCGTACCAAAGCGACCAAAATAGCGCTTTACGTCTTCATATGACGCAAACCCCCGACCGTCATCGCGGCAGGAGAAGCCCTCCGGGGTAATGTCGACAATGACGGCGCCGGCGCCGGCATCGACGCTGTTCATTATCAGTTCAATCACAGCTTTACCAATCGAACCGGCCTGACTGTAGATGATGTGGTGGATAATCTGAGGATCAAGTTCAAAGGGATAGCGCATTAACAGACTCCGTTTATGGACTGAAGCCCATTTTCTGGTAATACGCGTTGGGTTAAATAAAGAACTGTGATTACCATTATGAAAGAATAGATGGCACTGTTCAGGCATGAGGCATGCCGGTGGAGAAATATGAAACTGAAAGACACAATTGCAGAATCGCTTGAAAGAAGGGGCTTATGGCGACGTGCAGCCCACCGCTGGCTGACCGTGCTGGATAATATTACTGAAGATGCGGAGCGTGAGGCCATCGTCCGTCGCAGGGAGCGCTGCCTGGGTCTCGCCGCCAATCTGACACCAGACGGTCGGAGAAGCGAAACACGGCGTCTGTATAAGATTCAGAGTAGGTATAATGACGGTTATTGAATAGTTACCGGATTCTTGATCGAGGATAAGTGTTCGAATCAAGAAACAAAAAAGGCTCCATACGGAGCCTTTACAACCAGGATGGCTGGATCAGAGAGGTTTTACTTTAAAAGCGCCCGCCTGTTCAGCTTTTGTCTTAACAGTCAGAAAACGCTTTAACATTTCAACTTTACCTGCATGTACAGCAGTATAGTCAATTCCACCCTTATCATTGGTCCGGGTAGTGTTGCGTTCTAATTGCATAGTATGCTCCTTGAGTTGTAAACAAGAACCCCATTTTTTCGGCATAGCGTTTGATGTACCTGTCATAAACGCGCTGCAGCTTTTCGTTATCTGCGCCAAAAAAAAGTAGCTCTATCTTTTCAGTGTCAGCGACACGGAAAATCATCTCAACTATCGTTTTATAAAGATAGTTTAGCTCATGTAAGTGAAGATCCAAACCGCCAGCAGGTTTCCCGAAAGGGTTACCGTCAGCACAAGGGTTCTCTTCAGTTGCACGATCATAAAAACTTACGACCTGTATGGAGAACTGGCTTGCTATCTCCTCTCCAACCATCAGATGCATCGTTTCAGCAGCAGCCGGGTCACATGATGGAGGCATGAACAGTAGTCTAATCTCAATCCGCCGCTTTGAGCATCCTGAAAGGATGAACTCAATATCAACGTAAGCACCTTCCCCGAACAGGTCACCAAGTATGACCAAACCTTTAGAAAAATGCTTATGCTTGGATGCTTCCAGATTGTCTTCATGCATGATAGACAACCTGCAACGGATGACTGTGTTTAAGCAAGGTGGCTATAATACACACACCAGATGAAAAGTAATACACATTTTCTCCGCCGTTGTCATGACTGAAAGCGTTTTGAGAAGAAACCATGCTCACCAGTCCATAAAATGGAAAATCGGCATAATCCTACAAAACTTTAAGAAGAAGTTACATTTTTATTATTGGTGAAATGTGTATTGAGGCGGGCTCTATGCCGCCCGCACCCGCAGCCTGCCTGACTGCCAGACAGCAAAAGGCGCTATCTGGCAGTCAGGCAGGGCCATTCAATTACAGACCTGTCCTCCTGTGACCCGGTCAATCTCCTTCAATACCCACAACATGTCGGTCGCATCGGGTACGCAGATATTCCAGCGAAGACTTGCCCCGAACTCCGCTTCATTCGGCCACAGTGTATTCCCCGTGACGGTAATCAGAATATCCAACGTCTTCTCATGGGCATCGGTCAGATGCACCGCCACGCAACTGCGGCGGCCGACACGATGGGGATAGACGGATAGCAGTACCGGCTTATCGAGACGGTTAATGATTTCCCGCTGCAGCAAATCCAGCGACACGCTGTCCGCCTGCCCGATAGAGGCTGTGCCCTGAGGCGGCACGGTAAAAATGACAGAAGCAATCAGCGCCTTGTCCGGTACGACCGCTGGCGGTGCCATAGTCAGTTTTTTCATGGATTCCCCTGTCAGATACTCAGTCCGCGATTTTCATCAAGCCGGCGCGCAACATGAAACGCAGCCTCAAGTTCACTGCAATTTAATTCGTTCATGATTTCCCGTCTTTCGGCTTTTTCCGGTTTTTCAGTCATCCCCAGCGCCAGATACAGACTGGGCGGGACCGCACGGAACAGCGCCTGAACCTTCTCGGAGAGAATGACCCCTTCGGTGTATTTTCTTGGCACCTTGGTAGCAGAGAGCAGCATCACCCGCTGTTCATCCGTCAGCGTCTTGAAGCGGGCAATCTGCTCCACCTCCTGCGGAGGCATCACAAGACAAATCCACCACTCCGCCATGTTCAGCATCTTTTTCGCCGTGTCCGGGAAATCTTCAAGGTTTTGAGTGAAAATCCAGAGCCACGTCCCCAGTTTTCGCCACATTTTGGCAATTTTAGTGGCGTAAGGACCCAGCAGCGGGTTGGTAGTGACGATATGTCCTTCATCGATGGGCACAATGATATCCCTGTCGCTGTACTGGTCACGCTCGGCGATGTTGTTGATGGTGTTCAGCAGAGAAATCACGGCGACCGCCATCTGAGCTTCATAGCCTTCACGGGCCAGCGTACCCAGATCTACAATAGTCACATCCGCCTCCGGCCACGGGGTGCCGGGGCGGTTAAACAGTTCGCCTTCAAATCCTTCCGTGAACATCCGCAGCGCCTCAGACATCTCCTCCGCGCGGGAGCGGCGCGCAGCGGTGCGTTTTTCGCGGCCGTCGTCCCCCTGACTTCCATCTCGCGCGATGTTCTGCAGCGCGAACATCAGGTCTTCTGGCAGCATCTGCCGGCCAGCATCGTAAGCGGTTCTGGCTGCCATCATGATGGCCTCACGGATCATCCCCCGATCTGCACGCGTTAACCGGGATTCTTCGGCGGCCTCACCGCCGGTGATCATCAGGCGGGCGGCGATCT
The DNA here is from genome assembly GCF_016625195.1 of Erwinia sp. S63. Taxonomy (GTDB): domain Bacteria; phylum Pseudomonadota; class Gammaproteobacteria; order Enterobacterales; family Enterobacteriaceae; genus Pantoea. Next base: position 250,799 of record NZ_JACVUP010000006.1, on the reverse strand, counting down.
CCATCTCACCCAGCACGTCGCGCTCTTCATCTTTATCTTCATCGTCATCGATGTCAGGAAGGGCCTCTTCACTGATGATGAGTGCATCTGGTTTCACCTGCATCAGCAGATGAGAATCACCGAACGGTGCAAGCGAAATGACCTTTCCAGGCTTAATGCTGACCCGGTGGACGCTGAGGCCAAGCGAGGCGCAGTAATCACCGAACAGCCCAAAACTGTTGCCCGCCTCAATCAGAAAAATGCGGGGACGATAGATGGCCATCATCTGCGCAAGCTTAACGAGCGCCGTGGCAGACTTACCCGCACCGGTAGGTCCGAACAGCATGAGATGGGCGTTCTGCGTGCGGTCATTTCTGTTCAGCGGGTCGACCGAGAGCGGGCCGCCGCCCCGGTTAAAGAAGGTAAACCCCGGGTGGCCGGTACCGGTATCCCGACCGTATACCGGTGCCAGGCAGGCAAAGTGCTGCACAAACATCAGGCGGGTGTACCAGTTGTGACGATCCTGCGCCGGATTGAAGCACATAGGTAAAGCACGCATGTAGGTACTCAGCGGTCCGATGTCATGCTCCGGGTTGACCGGCTCCAGTCCACAGTTCAGCAGCTTGCTGCTAAGGTCAAGATAGCGTCTGTCCAGCGAGGGCAAATCCCGTGCTTTGATGAGCAGGGTGATAGCAGCGCGGTAGAGCTTATGCTTATTACCCAGATAGGTGCGCGCTGTCGCGGCGTCTTCGCGCGCGCGCAGTGAATCCACGTTTTCACCCATCGAGTCGCGGCTCAGGCGGGCAAATGTCTCCTCCAGCTTGTCCTGCGGCTGGATGACCAGCGTCAGGGTCAGCACCGTCCCCTCCGGCAGCAGGTCCATGATGGCATTAATATTATCGCCACGTTTTACCTCGCCGGTCAGATGCCCGGTAGAAGGGGCGTTGCGCAGTCTGGCAACGGGAACCGCCTTGTGCGCCACATCATCGAACCACCATACGCCTTTCTCCCCGTCACTGCGGGGGCGGGTAAACCACAGGCTTTCGCTGAAATCGTTCAGCAGTGGCAGCTCGCCGGGCGCATCATCGGTGTGTTTTGCACAACGGTACAGCGTGGCCCTGTCCACCCACTTCGGATCCGGGTTAAACCAGCGCAGCAGCCAGCTGTGAATCTGCTCGCCGTTCTGTCGCTGGCACTGAATTCCGGCACCGCTCATCGCCGACGTCAGACGATCGCACACCTGCTTAAGCAGCACTTCGGGCGCCATCGGGTCACGATATGGCGATTCCACCCAGCGGTAAATCACCATACGTGTGCGGCGGATCTGTCCCCGCCACGGAGCACCCGTGACCGCATCATCCACGAACAGGCCTTTTTCACTGGCCACATTCTGCAGATGGCGCGCCTGCTCTGCCAGCCAGGCCTCCGTAAAGGCTGAACCTTGTGCCCGGGATTTAACATACCCCCGGATAGTGTCCATATAAACCGTCAGATCGGATTCATCCTGACAGTAGAACTGCACCACCCACTGATGTGCATCCAGCTCCGGCAGGCTGTCCTGCAGGGCGTTTTCCACCACGTCGCGAATTTCATCAAGCCGTGAACCCGGACGCCCCTCGGTGCCCACCGGGATCACTTCGTATACGGCACCGACAGACACGCCGTCATCCAGCAGGATGCACTGGTGTTCAGGGAGGTACTCTCCCCAGGGGGTATGGTCGATAATGGACGGCGCCGTGTCATACAGCTTCGCTTCATCACGGCGGGTCAGCCGACCCTCGCGCGTCAGCGGTTCATGCCCGTGAACGGAAAACGGGCCGTCGCCGAGCTGGTGAGGTTCCTGAGCTTCAGCCCTGCGGCGGAAAAGTGAAAAAGCCATTACAAATCCTCCGTGCGCTCGCCGGGCAACGCATACTGCACCTGGCTGTAAAAAGGAAAGACGGTGCTGTAACCGGGCACCGGCGTATTGCCCTCAGCGAGATGTGGGAAGACGTACATCACCATATCGGGATTAGGCAGGCGGGGAAACGTCTGCTGGATTTCGTTTTCCTGCGTGCGGCTGTAACTTTCACGCGTCTGCTGAGCGATCGTCCGCTCGGAGTCCGTCACGGGCCGGCGCAGGGTGGTACGACTCTCACCGGTGGCGTGGGAGGCGGAGGCGCCATCGTTCCACAGCTCCAGCATAGAGCTGTCACCGGGCGGCAGCATTTCATCCTTTGACGTACTGCAGCCGGCGAGCCAAAAGGGCAGCAAAAATATCAGAGGCAACATAGGGTTGGATTTAAATGCTCGCATGGACGTCCTCCATTGTTTCAGCCCCGGTTATCACAGCGGACACCCGCATCACCCGTCCGTCAGGAAGGGAAAAACGCACATCTTTTCCTTCACGGGCCAGTTTCTGGCCAACCGCAAAAATGGCCCAGTCCGTCACCTCGTGGTGAGTTCCCTCCCACTTTCCGTTGTCTTTACGGACAAAGCCCGCATAAAGCCTTCCACCGAGCGGGGTATACCCCACCCTGTATTCTAAATGGGTGTTTTGCATTGAATTCCCCGTCAGTCCATACCTGTGCCATTACCGGCCAGGCTGAAGTCATATTTAACCTTGCGTCCTTTTTCTTCATAATCGATGGCCAGCTGGCGCGTGATATGCAAAGCGACCTTCTGACCCGGTGGCACATAGATGGCGTCAAACGTCTGGCCGTAGCGGGCTTTAACCCAGTCGATCGTTTCCCGCATGCCGCCGGAGAGCGCTTTGCCCAGTACAGCCTGACCGGCATCACCGGTGAGTGAAGAAGTCACGCCACCGTAGCCGTTGGTCTGGGTGGTATTCTGGTTTTGCGCAAACGCGTCACCCGCCGCGCCTGCGGCGGCAAGCCCGGCAATAGTAGGCAGGTAGGTTGAAGCGTTGCTTTTGCGAGTACCGGAGATGCAGGGGATGCCGTTATCGTCTGAAAGCCATCCGATACTGCTGTTACTTCCGTTCGCGTTACCGCTGTTCTGGGTGCCGCCACTGTTCTGGCCATCGGGAGAAGGCAGCGTTCTGACAGTACCGTCGGTAAAGACAAACGTAATGCTGGTAATGGAGCCGCGTACGCACGACAGCGTCCAGTCACCGGTGGCAGTCCCGGACACGATAGCGCCCTGTACGTCGGGCAGTTCGATACCGTTAGCCGTCAGGTTGTCTTTGCCAATCATAACTTTGAAGGGGTAAGGGTCCGTGACCTTGCCATCAACCGGAATACGCCCCAGGAGTGCTGTCATCGCGCGACTCCCGACCAGCGTCGAGTTCTCCGGCAGCGTATAGACCGGATCGGTTGCCTTTTGTGCGTCAGTGAGTTGAGTCTGAACCGCCGTGGCAGTTTTTCCCGCAGCCTGTTTCCCGGCCTCCCCCACATCACCAAACGATGTGGCAAACGAGAACCCCGTTGCGTTATTTTTGTTGGTGTCAGTCACTGCCTTTCCGCTGGCATCAACGGCAATACCGTCTTTAGGTTCGATCCATTGCAAACCGTCTGAAGAGGGGGCACTTGCGGCACCGGGATTGAGTCCATTGTCATAACCCAGCCCTATCGGTATGTCACCGCCCGGACCGCTACTTTTTGCACCTGCATTTGTACCGGCCCCCCCGTTCTGCAGCTGATCCATGAGCTGCTTAACCTGCGCACCGAGATCGTTAACCTGCGCGCTGAGCTGAAGTCGCTTCTGTGCCTCTTCAGCGCGAACATTGCTGACGACCTGATTGATTTGCGCGTCAACGTTGCTGTTAGTGGTTTTAAGCGCCTTGTTTTGGTCACTGAGCTTTTTGTTGTCATCCGCAAGGGTGTCCAGGCGATCCTGTACTTTACGGAAATTGCCCACTACCGTGCGCAGCGTATCCTGTGGCGTATCGCCTTCAATACCGAGCGTTTTAAGGTCTTCAGGCGACAGGTCTTTTAAAGCCGCGTTGGGAGGTGCATGTGAACCGGTGGAGGGCTGGCCACCACCTGAGCAGGATTTCACACCGACGACAATTGCGCTGGCCAGCACCACCGGCACAGCGACCCTGACAATGAGATTAGAGGAAGGTGCTTTCATTATTTCTCTCTCCGCTTACGGCCGTCAGCAGGCTGCAGTGAAGGCGGTTCGGCGATAAAGGCTCCCTCCGGACGCCCGGACGTTACCAGATAAAGCACCGTGGTATCCTCTGGCGTGCCTGCACGCCCCAGCCAGCGGTGCTGGAAGGTCGCCGTCATGAACTGCCCCTCAAGCGCACGCGGATCGAGGATGACCTTGCCAGATGAACGATTACGCACTTGCAGGGCAATGACGCTGCTGCCCTGAAGGCTCCAGGCTGCCATTGGTGTGACAGAGACGGGCTCAGAGGGCATGAGCGTGGTGATGGACGACGGCAGTTTGAGGGATACCGGACTGATACCCGGCACGGCTTCTACTGTGCGCAGCGGACCGTACATGTTCTGCGCCACATAGCGGGTCAGGACCACCGGCAGCGGCGCATTCAGTTTCGCCGGCTTACGATCTGCCTTAGTTGTCTGATTATCCGTTTGCTGAGCGCCACGACCGGTGCTGTCCCCATCACTGCTGACGGACTGCTTGTCAAGCGCGGTAGCTGTGGCCACTTCACCGTCATACACAATTTTCACAGGCTCACGTGTGGTTTTACCCGGCGCTGCAGACACGTCCAGCAGAATAAGTTCCCCGTTCTCTTTATCCTGAAGCTCAAGTCGCGTCACCGGGAACGCTTCGCTTGCATCGAGATACACCGCACCACCCGTGCTTTGAATGCGCAGTTTGCTGTTTAGCGTGGGCGGAAAACCCACTCGCACGTTTTTATTTACGAATACGATGCGTTCCTGCCCGACGGTAAGCGGGACCTGAAGCGGAATACGCTCCCACTTCATCAGTTCCACCGCACTGGCCATACCAGGGAGAAACAGGCCAGAGAGAAGAACAAGAGAGTACTTTTTCAATGTATGCCTCATCACTTTTTCTCCGGCTCAGGCAGGGTGACAGCCTCCAGGCGCTGCGGCGTGGCCGCATAACAGTCCAGCGCTAATCCGAAGGGATTGCGCTCCGGATCGCCTTCCCAGCGCACCACTTTCAGGGGGTAGCGGACCAGCGCTCGCTTAACCGACTCAGTGTGGTAATACTCATCTGCCACCAGGTCGAGCTGTGCAATCCAGTGGTCCTGATCGAGAATGGTGACGCTGCGGTTGCTGTAACCACGTCGCGGGATTTCATATACCACGCGAACACGATCACGAAGCTCATCGCTGTTCTTACGCATCTCTGCGTCTTTGTTCAGAAAGTCCTGGCAGGAGGGCGTCAGGTAAGGGCTCATCTGTGCGATTTTCGCCGGATAATCCACCTCGCCATTTTTCGGCCAGGAATTCAGCTGCTGGAAAATGTAAAAGGCAAAGCTGTAAACGGTTGAGGGCGGGACCTCCCACCATTTACGCGTACTGCCGGAACGGAGATCTGGCGGGTTATGAATAGTGAGTTCGGCAGGCGCCCGCATCCAGCCGATGCCTGTGACCAGCATGCCGGCGAACAGCAGCGCACAGGCGATGCGCAGGGAAATAATGTGATTATCGCGTGCCGTCATGCCATTACGAAAACGACTCATCTCTCACCCCCGCGCATGACAGACCGGGTACGTTTTACTTCCCATGCACGGCTGTCCAAAACCATCGACCGTGACAGGCGGGCCCTGCAGCGGATTTCTTCGAGACGCTGCCAGATGTAGTTCTCCGGCTTGCCGCGTTTATAGCTGGCAATCCAGCCTCCACCCAGGAAAACCACGATGAGTGGCATCAGCAGCATGCAGGTAGGAAAAGCCAGCCACCCTATGAAAGGTATCAGCGCCAGCGGTACCGCCAGAGGGATACCAGCAATGACGCCCGCAATAGCCGCCAGCAGAAACTCTCCAGACGTAAAACCTTTCCACACCACAGGAGGATTATTCAGACGGTCAGGAAGGAAATCGATGACGGCCATAAACGCTCCTTACAGAATGTCTGAGGCTTTGGTAGCCAGATAAATGACGGCCAGAATGAGAATGATGCCCACCACTGCGTAAAGCAGGAATTCTGTCCAGGAACCTTTTCCCTTACGGATGTCGTGGAAAGAAGTGATGATTGCATGTGCAACAGCCAGAAAAGCGCTTGTACAAATCAGCAGGCCAAGAGCAAGCCCTGCCATTTTGGCGTAGCCCATCATGGTGTTATAGGTACCTCCTCCTCCTCCGGTCGTGGGCTGCTCTACAGACGGAAGGTCTGCAAGAGCCTGTCCGGCAGACAGTAATCCTGAAAGCAGTAGGCCCGCCCGCGCAAAGGCGGAATGGTAAAATCTGAGTAACCTGGATTTCATTGAATTGTCCTTTTAGTGGAAAAACAGAAACAGCATCGACAGGTAAAGCACGACCAGCCTGACGGCGAGCTCGTTGAACTGACGGAACGTCACGGATTTCGACACGACTCCGCGATACGCCTGAACCAGCGCCCAGGCGCAGAAAAGAAGAATGACGACCGCGAGCGTGCCGAGAATGAGGGTATTGAGCTGCCCGGGTGTCAGGCTGCTACCTGTCCCCGCACTCCAGCCGTTCAGCTGCGCACCGTTCATCGCCATGCGGGTTCCTCAGCACGATACTGGCCGGAAACAGAGGACTGGCGGGATGCTGGCTGCGCGCGGGAGGGCTCAAGATAGGTCGAAATACCCTGTTTCATGGTGGTGATATCGCGCGTCGCCTGCTGGTAATCGAAATAGAAGCGGGCGTCCTGAGTCTGATTTGCTATCACACGAGCCCGGTCCAGCCCGGCCTGCACCTGATCCAGCTGACGTAAAACCTGCGCCAGCTCGTCTTTCTCTGATGCATGGCACTGCAGAATGGGAAGTGTGGCTATCAGCAGGACAATGAGTTTTCTGGTGTGACGCATGGGGCTCTCCCGGTTAACTGGTCGTCGGGAGATTGACGTAAAGGAGATGGCCTTACAGCAGGAAATTCTTAATGCTGATGTGAAGAAAAACAGCATGACGTGTTTTGATGCTCATAACCGTGAACATCTGGATAATCACGGCGCTGGTTTTATCAGAACGCTACGCGATAAAAAAAGCCCGCACCAGCTGCGGGCCTCCGGGCATAGTCCCGAAACTGCTACATGGAGAGATTTCAAAGGTAATGAAATGAGCGCCTCCCTTCTCTTCAGGTGAGGCGGTAGCGTGACGCAGGCAAACCAAGAACAGTTGACCTTTCAGATTGGGTCAGTTTTCCAGTTCCCCCGATTGTGCCGCACAAACGGGCTGTACTCCGGAGAATGGGGTTTTAATGTTTTGTCCTCATTGAAATCCTCTTCTTTATTGAAGGGGATAATAGGCCAGGCATTGATATTGATAAGCCGGCTTTTGAAATCTTTCACTTTTTCATCCAGAAACTGCTGCTGTTTTTCTTTAGCTAATCCATCAAGGCCACCGCGAACACCATGGATCAGATAAGGTTCGAGCATCGTATAGCCTATATAGTGGAGGGCGTGTATAGGTGGCCATAACAGAAACCGCATGTCGCCATGGCGCCCATTATGGCCACAGGCATTAGCAGGTGCACCGGCCGTTACTGTAAGCAAAGCTCGTTTACCTTTCATTATGCCAATTTCATGTCGGTGTTTACTGTCGTATATTCCGCCATAAACGAATACCCGGTCCATCCAGCCTTTCAGGATTGCCGGCATACCGAACCACCAGAAGGGAAAATGCAAAAGTAACAGGTCAGAGTTTTTCAGTAATTCAATATGTCTCGTAACATCGTCAGGCAACTTATTCACGTTCCAGTGGTGCCTTTGCTCCCGCAGGGCATCAAACCTTCCAACGTCCTGCATGTGAGTGTAAAAATTTTGTCCCTCACACGGTTCAAAGTTTTCACGATATAAATTAACTGAATGAACGAGTGAGCCCTGTTTTTCAAATATTCTGGCGGCTTCAGATGCGAGATATGAGTTAAATGAATCTGCTTCAGGATGAGCAGTGATGATCAGTACATTCATAACGATCCTCCATAATGACTGTTCACCGTTATAGTGTTTTCTTTCAGTTTTTCATTCAATTACGCACCTTGAGGTAACCATTGATGGCATATCCAGGAAACGTTTACTCAGCAAAGTGTTCAGCCCGTGATGCGCTGGCGCTTGTATCGGGAAAATGGGTAATGCTCATTCTACCTGCTCTGGCAGAGGGTCCGATGCGCAACGGCGAACTGATGAGAAAAATCGAGGGCATTTCACAAAAAGTCCTTACCCAGACGCTGCGACAGTTAGAACGACATGGACTGGTATCCCGAGTCGATTACGATGAAAAACCCGCCTGCGTTGAATACAGCCTGACTGAAGTGGCTGAATCACTTGTCAGCACCCTCAAGGCTCTTGACCGCTGGGCAGAGCTAAACTTTCCTGAACTTGATGCTGCGAGGAGCAGATACGATCTCGAAAATGACCGCTTTTAACCATGCAGGAGGAGGCAAAAATGAAACTTATGCCAGTGGGTGTCGACATTGCCAAGAACGTGATGCAGGTGCACTTCATAGATACAGCGACGGGGGAAATTTTTAACAAGGCCATCAGACGCGACAAGTTTCTGGAATTCTTCACGAATCACTCCCCCTGCCTCGTTGGCATGGAAGCCTGCGGTGGTGCGCATCACTGGGCAAGACAGCTCATCAGTCTCGGTCATACGGTCAAACTGATGCCGGGCGAGTTCGTCAAGGCCTTTAATATCCGAAACAAGAATGATACGGCTGATGCCAGGGCGATATGGCTTGCGGTTCAGCAACCCGGGAAGGCTGTTGCGGTCAAAACCGAACAGCAGCAGGCCATGCTGGCGCTGCACCGGATACGCTCCCAACTGATGAAGTATCGGCTGATGCAGACGAATGCCCTGCACGGGTTACTCGCTGAATACGGTGAAGTAATGCGTAAAGGACATGCCAGCCTGGTAAAAAACGTCCCCGAGATACTTACTCGTTTGTCAGAACGTCTGCCGGCTGTGCTTATAGACAGCCTACGTGAACAGCTAAGTGAAGTTGAAAGAATGGATGATCGGATTACAGATATCGAACGCCGGATACGCGAGCTGAGCAGAGATGACCCCGGCGTAAAAGCCATCAGTGAAATTCCCGGCGTGGGCTTCCTGACTGCCACTGCTGCGGTTGCTTCAATGGGTAGTGCTGACGCCTTCCGTTCAGGCCGGGAGTTTGCTGCCTGGGTGGGGCTCGTTCCTAGGCAGACCGGAACCGGCGGGAAGATACAGCTGCTGGGGATCAGCAAGCGGGGCGACAAATATCAGCGAAAGCTGCTGGTCAACGGCGCCCATAGCGTCATACAGAATGCCCGCAAGCCGGGCCCCTGGGTTACAGAGATGCTAAAACGGCGACCAATCAATGTTGTCTCCGTGGCGCTGGCCAACAAAATGGCACGAATAATATGGGCCATACTGGCTCATGGCAGGCCTTATCAGAAGGAAAGCTCCATTAACTGATTCTTTACGTTATGAAATCACAGTGTATAAGCAGAACATCACCAGGTTGCGCAGGCAGTGTATGTAATGACATAACAGGTCAGACCGGGACTCATAAAGCCTGAAAAAAATATCGAACTCCGGGTTCGCAGAGGTAATTGAGGCGTGAGTCAGCGGATTTCATTAGGGTCAGCAGCCGCTTTCGCAGTTGCATAAAGACCGGATATATAGCCGCAATCGTCCTGTCCGTCATGAAGTACAAAGCCTGGCAAACGGGAGGCGCTCATATATATTTTTTAAATGACCCTGTCACGATTGCCAGTACCGCTCCGACAAGTAATGCTGATGGAAGAAGTAGCAGGTTTGGCCATACGGCAGTTGGCCATGCCAGATAGAGCATGCAGGGACCATAAAGTGCGGGTTTGATGAAACGTTTTGCGTGGTGATAGACAAAGCTTGATTCATAACCAGCACCGTAGCGCCTCAGGTCACGCCGGACCAGCCCGTCAACCACTCCTGTTATAATCACCAGCGCAAAAAGAGGCAGACTCAAAAAGAGGATCATGACCCGAATAAAGAAAATCAGCGTGACCCAGATTGTTGCCTGAAGATACACCTCCAGCCAGCTGACCAGTGAGGCTCCGACACCGTTGAGCGCCGGAATAAGGCCGCTTCCTTTTTCACTCAGGGATTTGAACGACTGCAGCCAGCCGCTGAATCCGCTGTCCACAAAAAGCCACTGCCATGCCACATGTACCCACCGACTCACGGTCTCTACCGGCGCGCTCATAAGCAGGCTGCGGGTGTATCCTTCTGACAGCCACTGGCTCTCTGCCAGCATGACCCGGTAGCTGTGGGCGGCCCCTTCATCGGGCCACAGCAGTGCAATGCAGGCGTACTCAATCAGCAGGCTGACCAGTAACGAGCCCAGTAAAATGCCAATAAGCCCCATTGGGAAATCCCACAGCACCATGCCTATGGGGCCAGAATTCCGCTGACGTGATGGCTGGCTTCGCTGCCCGTTATCATTGTCCTGTTGTGACATCCAATCCCCCCGTAAACACCGGGTCACCGCCCGTCCACCATGTTTCCCCGGTGTGGTAGTTTTTCTCCATGTTATCAGCCAGATGCTTGAGACTGGCAGGCATGTGCGGATCGTCGTTATCTGCCGGCAGCGGCATACGAATTTTCCATAACTGGCCACCTTCCAGCAGCGCGAATGCCTGCCCCTTGGGGAGATTAATAACATCGGCGGGGCTTATCATTGGCGTTTTTATCAGGCTAACCTGATCATTGACGTTACTGTTGAAGTCCGTGCCTTCGCCGGGACGGGAAACATCGGTAACCCCGGAAGTCAGCGTTTTCTGGTATACGTCTACTTCTGGAAGCTGGTCGGTGAGAAGCATGGCAGTATTCTTCTCACGTACACGCAGCATCACCAGGGTGTTGAAGTTGCCCACAACCTGATTGGCTTTAGCCGTGCTGCCAATACGGGCCTCAATATCAGAAAGTGTTTGCGTGTAAGCCGTCACCTGAAAGCCGGCTCCGCCTCCCTTGTTAATCAGCGGGATGAATTCATCGCCCATTAGTTCGTTAAATTCATCACAGTGCAGATTGATGGCCACTTTTGACGACTGGCCCTCATCATCATCACCGAGACCGAATTTATAAATGTGACCGCCCTCGGATACAAGGTCCGCAAACATGCTGTTACCCACGGCGGCGGCCACAACAGGATCCGACAGGGCGTCGAGCCCGACATACACCACGCCGCGCGATTTGATAATGTTATGCCAGTCCAGAATTGGCCGGGGGTCATTGAGATCAGTGTAATCCGGGGCGAGAAGGGCCGCTGTTTTACCCGTGGTCAGCTTCTCCAGCAAGGGCAGCAGAGAGGCTACGATCTTATCGAAATAGGTCCGGTCATACTGAACCGCGCTGCGAAGTCCGTCCAGGACGGGGTCCCAGAGCTTTTTACCTTCAGGACTTCCCAGAACCTGCTCAGAAACCCATATCTTCGCGCCATTGGGTCTGCCCTGAAGATGACGAGGCAAATCCTTGTCGCTCACTCCGTTGCTCAGCAGTACTTCGACCGAATTCATTAGCTGTGGAGCTTTTTCACTCAGCAGATTATCGACATAGGTTTCATAGAGTTCACCGATGTTGGTGACGTAGCGAAGAATGAGGCTGTAGTCGGGCCGTTGCCCGAGCGCGACCAGCGCGCGCGTGATGATGTTAACAAAGCGCCAGGCGAATTCACGAAATGCGGCAGAGTTACCCTCACCGGAGAGCTGACCGGCCACGCGGGATGCCACTTCCGAGATACGGCTGAAGCGCCCCACGGCGTTGTAACGGGCGCTGATATCAGGCCAGCCCAGATGAAAGACCCAGAAATTATCCTGCCGCCCTGCACGATGAGACTCCGCGTACATACGGCGGAGCAGGTCCGCATCCCCTTTAGGATCAAATACGATGACAACCTCATGCTCGCCTGCAGCATTTTTCCGCCGTATATCCTGCGTAATGAGTAACTCTGCCAGCCGGGTTTTGCCCACGCGCGTGGTGCCTATAACCAGCATATGCCCTACGCGCTCACCAAGATCGTAGGTGACAGAGTTCTCATCAGGTTCGACGCCATGATAAACCGGACTGCCGCCAACCGGAGGCAATGGGCGAAAAGGGTTCAATGCTGAATCCGTGCGCGTCAGGCGGCACAGCCAGGGCAGGCTGTACTCCATCTTTTTTTCCATGTCACGCGCCATGCGATACAGTACTGACGGCTGAACATAAACCTCACACTCCGGGCGACGCGCTTCCATCAGCCTCTGAGTGTGACGAGCGGACCACCGGAACCCTTTACCTAAAAACAGGTGGCGTCGGCTTACAGGGATCTGTTCACTGGTGAGAACGTAGCGGGGAAGACGGCGAATATTGCGGCGATAGCGAATGATTTTCAGACCCTGCCGGGTACGTTTCAGGGCCAGCACCCCAAAACCTGCTGCGGTTACCCAACTGACCGAAGGCGCAAGTGCCACTGCCCACGGGGCTGTCAGACATATGCACGTCGCACTGGCAGCGACGGTCGCGGAATACATTTCCACGGCCGGACGGAGCAAAGACTCCATAACGTAATCATTACTCACTGGCGCCACCATCCTGTCAGCCTGTGAAAAAAGCCGGTGCGGTTGGCTGCCGCCCGCTGATCGCGCCATGTCCTTAGTTCATGGATAAGTCTCCAGCCATCGGCAGGATCGGTGATAGCACGAGCGGCAGTGATTAAACTTACCGCAGGATTATCCTGATACTCCCGGCGCCAGGAGCCTGAACTAAAATTGAGAGATGTGGAATAATTGTCGCTTTTCCAGCCTGCAGTGTCCTGACGACCGCGATGGATACGCCTGACTTCAAGATCCATATAGAAACCCTGAGCGATATGCTGACTCAGCTCTTCCCTGAGCGCCAGATACAAGGCAAGAAGGGGTTCATCAAACTGATAATGACTGAGATGTACCCCGTGCAGATATACCATTTCCCGTTCATGAAACAGAAACCTCGCCAGACCGCTTCGGTGATTGCCGTCAGCACCGATATACCAGTCAATGCCGTCATAGCTGTTGAAATACATGGATGGCTTTTTACGTTCAGTCTCCAGGTAATAACCCGGATTGCGCTCGAGCATAGGGATATTGCGATCCATTCGTTTTCCACGATGCAGGAATTCATGCCAGGTCAGCCCCTGATAGTCCGGGTGTTCGGTCCCCTTTATGCAGAACACGTTAATGCTGCCCTGATCGGTCCAGTAATGCCGGCGTAGAAAGTCACCGTACAGGCGTAATTTCTGGTCATTCCATTCGTCGATGATATCTTTTGCCCAGAGCGGTGGATTAGCGTCCGTTCTCGTCAGAAAGTCACTCATGGCTCATTTACCTCTTCCCATGCCGGCATTATCTGGCCAGTAACCCGAAGAGCTGAAGATTTTACGAACCTGATAGACCAGTTCGAAGAGCAGACCAGCCAGGCACAGCGGCACATACGCATCAGGCAACAGATGCAAGGTTCGTAATATCCCTTCGGTCAGGACATCTGGTGTGTAAGCAGGGCTGATTAAGACCACTACTGGCACAGCAGCCATGAAGACGATAACTATGCAGCTGAAAAGAACAAGTGGACGATAAATAAGGATCCTGAAGGCAACCTGGAGCAGGTTTACAAGGATGGTATAAGCCGTTCTGGCACTCTCCGATGTCAGGATGTCGCAGGCGATTTCGGAGAGTGACGTGTTAAGTTTGCGCATATCAGCGTTCCTTTCGGGCAGAAGGTGATAATGAAAAAGACGGTGGAGAAACAACACGGGGTGGTATCGCTTGCTCAGGCTGATTTGTGAGCTTGTCCATCCAGCTACGATCGCCTGCGAGAAGCCTCAACAGTTGCTGGCCGCTGATGAGCCTGAGGCCTGGATATCGGAGGAAAGCCTCTCTGCTCACCTCGCCGGTGCGGCCAGTGTGCACAAACAGCCCTGAAGCCCGTTCAGTTTCGGTTAGCAGGCCAAACGCGGAGACATGCGCGGCGTTGATAGTAGCGCTGTAGCGCTTTGCCTGAATCAGCCAGCGCTGACCGTTTATCCAGACCTGGCCATCAGCACCACCGTCACCGCTGTATTGTGCGTTACGTTGTATGCGCAGCCCCTGTCGGGACATCGCCGTGAGTAACATTTCTTCGAATACGTACGGGTTCATTTTACGCAGCCAGGTTATTCTGGCCGCGTCATCACGTAACTGCGTCAGCCGAAGCAGTGCCCTGGCCGCCTGTTTCTGATAGCGTATATGCCGTCGCTGGCTGACCGTTCGCGGACTTAATGCTATGAAGGCAAGCGCCAGTAATCCCGCCAGAACAAGGAAAAAGATCCCCCTGTGCTGGCTGAGCAATTCGATTATGAGAGCAACCGGCATCACTGTGATATTCCCGTTGCGGTGATAAGTAGCGGGTAATGATTCAGCCCCAGCCGGCGGGCCAGGTCGCCGCCGCTGACAGGCACCATAGCCACACCCTGCGCCAGCTGACGCAGGGCGTTTAAACCCTGCTCATCTTTGACGCTTATCACCATACCGGTTGCCTGCATGCGGCTGAGTGATTCAGCATGCTGCTGCAGCCACTGACGGGAAGCCACATCATCACCCACCACAAACACCGGAGGCATACCGGGAAGGTTAAGCGGACGGGATGCCACAACACCCGGAGACATTTCCGGGGTACTCACCGGCAACATATCGGAAATGCTCAGGGAGGCGGGCGGCTGCGGCAATGACTCAGACATACCAGTGCCGTTAATCTTACCGGCATTGATGGCGTCAAAGAGGGGGGCGGTTGTCTCACCACCTAAATCACCCACGACGGTGAGCGAGGCGCGAGCACTGAAGGAGACAGCCATAACTGTTGAAAGGAGCGAGACAGTAAGAGCCTGACGAAAGGGTTTTCTCATTGGGGTTCAATCCAGTTTAGCGTTGAGCGAGCCAGGGCCACAGGCTGAGCCGGGCCAGTCGGTATATTGGCTTGTGCGATTTGACTGAGTTTGCGCCGGACGATAGCCATATAAGTCGCTGCGTGCAGGCCGCCCGCAGGATGATGGTAACAACCCGCAGCCCGCAACCAGCTGCCAGGTCGTGCGTCATAGCACGCCCTCAGGATCCGTGCGGCAGCGCGAAGGTTGGTATAGGGGTCAAAAGCATCACGGTACGTGGAAAAAAAGTGCCCGTTCCAGCCCAGATTTACCTGTGCAATGCCTACATCAATGTTTTTAAGGGGCCAGCGCTGCATGAAAGACAGCAGTGCCGAAAAGGCCTCTTCCCGCGTTTCATAGTGGTATCCTTTTCCCGCCACGTTTATCGTCCATGGCCAGGGCTTAGCCCCCCACGCGGTCTGGCGGGTACTCTCTGCCATTGCCAGTGAATAAAGTGATTCAGCCGGCACACGTTCAACAGCGGCGATCTGCCGATAAGCATCGGGAATGACCTGCAGCTCTGCAGACAAGGCCTGGCCCGTGGCGAAAACCAGGCAAGTCAGGAACATCAGAATGCGGCAAGCTGCCATCCGTTTTCTCCCTGCTGCAGAATGACCGGCATCTGACCCTGACCGTAGCGCAGCCACAGGCCGCCATCGTGGTTCAGCGTTATCTGACGATTGCGAACTTTTTCTACCGGAATGTTGTGCTTAATCGCCCATGTCCTGATACCTTCGTCGCTGCTGCCTCCTACCAGATAAATATCGACTGGCCTGTTGTCGGCCAGAACCGCGGCCAGGCGTGCATCACAGCGTGTGCAGTTTTCCTTAACAAAGAGGGCAAGACGGCCCTGCGTGTCGTGAGCTATACCCGCCGCGTTGCTGCCCATGTTCACGGCCAGCGTCTCTGGATACAGTCGCAGCCACGCTGCATTAATTTCACGCTGAAATGCCAGTTCCTTCTCGCTTCGCTGGTACTCATGCCTGACCCAGAGTTCAGCAAGACGGCGGCGTTCAGCACTATTGTCAGTCTCAACGCCCAGTGCGGTGAGTGGATCGAGCCCGGGAGACATAATGCCCCGAGAACCCTTCATCATCGTCTGATACCGACTCCAGTCGTTATCAGATAACCCCCACTGCTGAGCCTGCTGCTGTGCACTCAAAACACTCGTGGACGATTGCTGCATCACGGATACCACGCTTTGCGCGGGTGACGTCTGGACTTCAGCCGCCTGAAGTGCCAATGGCAACAGGCTAAGTACTGCCAGTGAAATGTTTCTCATAAAAGTTAAAACTCCACTTATTGAGCCTGGATTAGCTGTTCAATGCCATTGACCTGGAAGCGGGCCGCATGCCCCCCTTCAGTGGATTTCAGCGTCCAGCCCATCAGGCTGTCGCCTGGAGAAAGCAGGCGCATAGATGATATCTGCGATGCTCCCCGGGGAATGACCACGGCGAAGGTCTGACCGCCACGACGTTCAATGCCGGTCAGCTCGAACGGTGCAGCCAGCGTCACCGCATGCCTGACTGACCGGTTAATCTTTTTTGATGCGGACGCCGTCCGGTTTTTTTCTGCCTCAATAACTGTTCGGGGCTTTTCGGGCACTGAAGGTTTTTGTGCAAGTTCAGTCCTGCGGTTAAGCTCATCCACTATGGCTTTGGCCTGCTGGACGTCGTGCTCGAGCGCGCCAGCGCGGGTCAGCAACTGAGCAACCGCCTGACTGTTAGTGTTTTCGTTATCACGGAGCTGGTTGACTGCGCTCTTCAGGCTGTCCAGCTGATCGCGGGTTGTCTGAACTGTGCCGGGCAGGTCTGTAAGTGTGGCAACCTGCTGCTCAAGCGTTTTGAGGCGATTTTCCATAGCCGAAACGTTTGACGTGAGCTGACCAATCTGTCCGCTGCGAAAAGCCGCATCGAGCGTGTTAACACGAATGGTGAGATCTGAAACATGACTGCCCATTACGACCAGCGCGATGAGTGAACCAGCCAGGCTGAAAGTCAGTAAAATGACACTCCCTGTCTGAAGAATCTTTCGGGGACTGAACGGCAATCGCTGACGTGGCTTGATTGCAGCTGAGGGCTGAGCTTCTGGGCCACTGAGCTGAGACTCAGGGGCTTCCGGAAGCAGTTCCTCGGGTGAGGCATGACTGAGTGACATACTGGGTTTCCTTATGGCTGCACAGCAGAACGGCCATAAGGTGCAAAAATGCGCGACGAATAACGATGATT
Organism: Erwinia sp. S63; assembly: GCF_016625195.1. Lineage (GTDB taxonomy): Bacteria > Pseudomonadota > Gammaproteobacteria > Enterobacterales > Enterobacteriaceae > Pantoea. The sequence goes on along the minus strand of NZ_JACVUP010000006.1, from coordinate 233,597 downwards.
AACTCATTAGCCGTTTATGAAAATTTCGGAAGACTAACAGGTTGGAATCTTTATCGAGGGGTATGGGACTGGAATATCTGCTCTGCAGATACCTGAGGGGCATTAAAGTAAAACTCATGTCGAAAATGCTTTAAGTAAAAAAAACCGCACACCAAAAAATGGTATGCGGTAACAATATGTCATCAGAGGTTTACTTTAGTTGGTACCACTCAATTTTCATAAATCTCATTTCGGCAGTCAAGACGCGGAAATTGATTCCTTAGTTACAAAAGGGTTTATCAAAATTCTTCCCGGGTCACGGACGTTAATTTCCCCTGGTGGAGGGAGCCGCTTGCCCGCTCGCGCGGCAATCGCCTGAATGCGCAGGAGACTTGTTGCGGCTAATAAGACCGCCTCTTCACGAGTTTCTGCTGTAATGGCCGAATGATCCAAATCTGTAAAGCGCAGGAGGTATTGCCCCTCTTTATACTCAATCTCTGCAGGGTAAGGTATGAAAATAGTCGCCAGTTTTTGGGCCTGACGACGACGAGCATCCAGCTTGCTCACCAGCTGCGTCGCGCGCAGATGAGTATATCGTTTCAGCATATTCATACTTTTATGACCGGAAATAGCCGCAACCTCCATAACATTTAAAGTACCCAGCTCAAACAGCCGGCTGACCGCCTCGTGGCGAAGGTCATGAAAGTGAAGGTCCTCTATTCCTGTTTCAGAAAGAAGTGTACGCCAGGCACTTTTGAATCCATTTGATGTGTAGCCGAACACGGGCCCTGAGACCGGGCCAGCAAATTCTTTCAGTACCTGTCGCGCCTTCCAGGACAGAGGAACATCTCTGGCTGTACCGTTTTTTGTTAAAGGCAGATGGGCCACACCCATATGGAGATCAACGTACTCCCACCTCAGAGACAGGATTTCGCCCTGACGCATGGCTGTTTCAAGCGCCAGCTGGAAAATTGCGAGGATCTGAGAATTTTTATTTTGAAGGGCACGTTTAATGAGGCGTTCTTCAGCTGAAGTCAGACGACGGGTGCGCCCAGGTGATGTGGCGGGTTTACGAACATGCTCAACCGGATTATGCGTGCAGGTGCCCCACTCGATACGCGCCAGATTATACAGCGCTGAAAGCAGGGCCATTTCCAACCTGACCGTATTTGCGCTAACCGGACGGCCCGTTCGATCGCTGACTGTGTTCAGGCGCGCATCCCGATAGCAGGCGATGTCAACGGAAGTGATTTCATCCATGTTCTTTTCGGCCAGTACCGAGCGCTTAAGCACGTTGATTCGATAGAACTCCTGCAGGTGCCCCCGCTTATGTACAGATACGGCCCGGCAGTATTTATCCAGGGCCTTCGATAAGGCCATTTTTCTTATGCGTTGTCTGACTGTCATACACCCCCCCGAAAAAGGGGGGACGATATCACAGTTCATCCTGACCTCACTGCCAATCCGGTGTGTGGAGAGGTGCGAAAAGCGGCACTTATAATCTTGGGCGAAATGGATATAAGGTGCTGGATACTGACACCGGATTAATGATGCAGTGGGGATATACATCTACTCATGGCGATAACTCTTCAGCGTGCTTTACGACCCCATTTAAAACGGCCGTGCTGAACGTCAGCGTAGTCAGTATGGGGCGTCAGGTCCATGGGGATAATGGCCATGATTATATCGGCACAGTTAATAACTCATGCTTCACGTTCACCAGCGAACCCGGCGCGAGTGGTACGTCATGGTTTGCCGTAGGTTATTAACGCAGTTTTCCCCTCTGCCAATCCGGTGTGTGGAACGCTCCGAAAAATAACGGTCGTTATGCATGGGTCGGCAGCTTCACTTCACAGTACAATGGGTATAACTCAGGTAGCGCAACAATCACGGTTTATGCCGTGGGCGGAAACTCCATCGTATACAAGGATCTTGGTGATGGTCAGGGCTGCACGAACACATGGGCATTAAGTGCTTCCGCAGGCGGCGTAGGAGCAGCGTCTGCGTCTGACAACAACCCTGCATGGTCTAAATCAGGGACGATATCATTTCAGGTGCCAGCCAATACCAGCTATTCGATCGTTTCGAATCCTCTGCCAAGCCAGGGATGCTCACCTGGTGCTTTCACCGTATACGCCTATGAGTAGAGGATGATTTCTCAGGCTGATGCTACCGACAGAGCACTGTATACAGATCAATGTCTCCGCCCTGATTGCGCAAACCAACCATAACTGTGCCGTCCGGACACATCGCAAGACCGTCGGCACCCTTTGAGTCATGGTATGAAGTCTGGCCCCCGTACTGGATAGAACCCAAAGAAAACCCGGCTTTAGTCCACACACCGGATTGGCAGGAAAGTATGGCGCCAGCGCTATCGCGGCTTACCAGCCCGTTTGGAGAACAACCTGCGCCGGCGGTGTTAACACCATCAAGCTGTAAAACCTCCCCCGTTGACAGTCGCCCATCAGCCCGAACGCTTCCTCCGCGAACCTGACCGCCGGTATAAATATTTTTATTATTGATGGCCCGTACCCAGTCGTTATCAGACATATAAAACCCGCCGCCATATGTCTCATTCAACCAACCCTTACTCCCACGCGTAATAAACCAGCCATTATTTGAACGAATATCATTATTGGCCGTCATGGCATTACCCGCAGTGACATTCGAGCCAGCTGTCACATTCTGACCCGTCACTGTTCCATTGGCGGTGATATTTCCGCTCGCAGTGACATTACTGGTGAAGGCACCGTTTGCTGCGTTTACGGTAGCCGTGTTATTCAGATTGTTCCCGCCCATGTCAATACTGGTATGCATCGTATTCAGGTCGGGCTTGCCAGTGACTGAGAAACGATAAAGCCGGTCACTTTCTCCGCGCGCAACGCCCAGTTCATCCGTCGTTAGCAATACGGCAATATGCCCTTGCGTGGTACTCACACCGAATTGTGAAAGCGGCAGGCTCCAGCTGCTCATGGCGCCGGTCGCGATGCCCGATGTCCAGATATAGCCGCCCATACCTGACGTGATATCCATGGATATCTGACGCAGCGCCAGGAAAGGAAGCGCGGAGCCGTTCTGCGTGTACACCAGAGCTTGTAATTGATCAGTATTAGTCGCATTGCGAACCAGCGCAGCGCGATACCCCTGACCATCTATCGTATTTTCACTAAAACCCTGCTCCAGAAAACCGGTGTTTTTTAACATGACCGGCGTCACGATGACCGGCGCCGTTGTTGAGGCACTGGAGAGGAGAGTGTCGTAATAACGCCCCGTGTAGCTCTTAACGGCCTGGGTAAAACGTGATACCTGCGCGGATGTGTTCATCCAGGTACGCTTCTGCATCCAGTCGTTGATGAGTGAATAACCCCATACGCTGACCATCAGAAGGATGATCAGTGCGGCACCGGTGCTGAGAATGGCCCAGCCCCGGTCTTCTGTTTTTTTTGTTTTCAAGGGCTTCACCATGTAATAAGGGGTTGATAGAGTCTGATAAGGGCGACCAGGATCGCCCCGGCGCACAGCCAGGGGCCCATCGGGCCTCCCTCACTGACGCGGCGAACCAGCAGTTGCCAGAGAACAAAAAAAATCACGCCGGCCAGCAAGGCACTAAGTCCTTCACTCCCGCCCAGCCAGGCCGCTACAGCGCCGGCCAGCCAGACGTCACCTAAGCCCAGACACTCACGGGCATGCATTCTGAACGTGGCGTAACGCCACGCGCTGAATATGGAAATTGCCGTAACACAGGACAGGATGTGTCCCCAGTAACCGCTTTCTGCGAGCGCGGCGACCAGCCCGGCAATCAGGCAGCTCACGGTCAGTTCACGGGGAAGAAAGCCGGTGATCGCATCGCACAGCGTCATCCTGAACAGAAAAAGGGTAAACAGCACCGCCAGCAGTCGCTGCAGAGCTGGGGCCGGTGACAGGATCATGCAGGCGGCTGCTGCAGCAAAAAGCCAGGTGATGCCGGCCGGGGCGGGACGAGTAAACACCCTGACCCATTGTCTCCCGTCATCAGACGTCATCATATAAAGACGGACCAGGCTCGCCATCGAACTAAAAAGTCCGATGCAGAGAGGAAAAATGATGATAAGCGTTGGCCACGGCATGCTCAGCGTCAGCAATGTCACAGTTTAACTCCCCGTTCTTTAAGTAAAAGCTGGCGGTAAATGGCATAAATACGGTTGGCGTAGGATTCGCGGGTTTCATGACGATCTTTTCTGAAGCCGGCGTTGTAGGAACCCAGGCAGTTCCAGCTGATACCACAGACCTGAAAATGCTTTGCCAGTATCCAGGTGCCGATTTGCACGTTCAGGCAAGGGCGCGTCAATAGTTCCTGGGGACTGCTAATAAGCCCCTGGGCTATCAGCGATGGAATGTGTGTAGAGTTCACCTGCATAAGCCCATAGTCGGTGCTCAACGCCTGGCCGGTCTTTTTATCGCGGTTGATATTTGTAATCCCCGGCCGGAGGCTGCTTTCACCCGTTGCGATGGCTTTCAGCAGCAGGGGATCAATGTGATATTTTGCCCCTGCCGCATCAAAGCAGAAGGCCCCCGCACGGGGGCACAGCATGACCAGAAACAGAAACGTGAACATGCGCAGCATGGCATCAGCCGTTGTGCGTGAAGACGAGGGTATTGTTACCGGTCATACCGCTGTCAGCTGAGCAGGATTTACCCGCTTCTTCTGCACTGACTACACCATCGCTGAAGTCTGTGCTGTTGATAGTGATGGCGCTGAACGCACCACCGGAGCCCAACTGGGTGGCAAGAGAGATGCAGTCTGCCTGCGGCACTTTCTGAGTCGTAACGGAAAATCCGTTGTTAAACCCATTAGTCGCTACGGGCGCCATCACGACCTGCCCGCCGTAACTGTTCCACATGGTAGCGGAGCCAGAGCTCGCCGTACCCTGAATGGTCCAGCCGGCTTTAGGTGCGCCCCCCTGTTGAATAAGCGTGCCGGTCATCGTGGTGCCACTGGTGAAGTTATACCCCCCTTGTGTCTGCTTGAGCTGCTGAGCATTGGTCACGATGGTCTGGAGATTCGATACCTCCACGCCAACGGATTTTTTCCCCCACAAGCTCCATACCCATGCACCAACAATACAGATCACAATAACGGTACCCAGCGCAATGGCACCGTGTTCCAGAATGCCCCAACCCCGGTCGGGATGGCGCTGATGCTGCGGGAAAGCCTTAGATGACATGATTTTTCCTTAATGATTACTGAACGTGTTCATGTCCTGAATCTGCATCACCATCAGCAGAATGAGTAAGAAGAAACTCATAATCAGAACGAGAGAAAAGAGTTTGGTGACGTTTGCGCGCCGGGCTACGCGCGCGAGTGCCTGCTCAAGCCAGCGATCGGCATAGTTGGTAATAAGCGATGCAGCGCTGCTGCCTTTATCCAGTAGTGAGAGGTAGTTCACCGCTTCCCGACTGGGGAAGTCATAACCACTGTTGCGTAAAGCCCGACCCAGAGAATCCCCTTCGCTCATACATTCCATCGCCCCCTCGATCCGCTCCTGCAGCCAGGGCGGTGAAAATCCGTTCAGGATCTGCAGAGAATTGAGTTCCTGCACGCCGGCACCCAGCAACGCACCGATATTCATCAGGAAAACGGCACCCTGCAGGTCTTTGTAAATTGACCAGGGCATGAGGTAATCAGCAAAGCGTCGCAGTCGTCCCGTCCAATGCGGCAGAGACCAGAAGGCCCAGACTGTCAGACCTGCGGCTACTCCCGCTGCGGTCAGCCCCCACTGGCCAGTCCAGATTGCTACACTGTTCATCAGACCCAGAGCCCCGGTCCAGCCCACCGGATCGGATATTTTGCTCATCGTTGGCACCAGCGCCAGATTGTTGGCCAAGAGCAACCCCGTACCCAGCAAGATCAGCACGACAGGGAATACCGAGGCGAAAATGACCTGACCGAGAATGCGCCGGCGGGCGACAATGAGTTTGTCGGCCTGCATAAGGGCAACAGGAATGTTGCCGGTTTCCATACCGGCGCTGATAAGCGCGGCCTCCTCATAAGGTGCCCAGACGGCGAGTACATCCTGCAGTGCGCGACCGGGGCGGTTATCATTCACCCCCTCAAGACAGTCCTGGACCAGCTCATGGTAGGGATGCCAGCGTCTGCCAAAGTCGGTGTGCACCTCACCGATCATGATCAAAGCCTCTTTCAGTTGTTTGCGGTTCTCCAGCAGAAAACGCAGGGTCTCGTAAAAGGGCTGGCGATACTGGCCGGTAAAGGTCGCCCTGACCAGGCGATAGCGCAGTTTTTCTGCGGCCGACATATCCCTGTCTGGCGTAAAGCGATTAGCGGATGACATCAGGGACCTCACAATGCATCACTTCATCTTCATCAAGTGGGCAGATAAGGTCGCCTTCAAGCGGGTCGACACGCCCCTCTGACAGATACCGCATCAGGTGCATACGCCGGGTAATCCCTCCGTTATTCACCCAGTACTGGCGGGCTACGGCCGGACCGTGCGACAGCCAGAGCTGCATCTGGCGCGCATCTGTCCTGACCACCTCGGCCACGGCGGTACGGCCCGTCACCCCGCGACTGATAATGCGCCCGGTCAGCGGCACCGTTTTTTGACAGTGCGGGCAGCCTTCATGATTGCGGAAGAAGAGTTTGCTGACATCGCAGAGGCCCTCAACGGTGCAGTAGCGCTCAAGTCGGGCACGAATATCTGAATCAAGCTCTGGGGCTTTCACCTCCCAGGGCACCCGGCAGTGTTCGCACAGTAACGGGACGAGACGCTGGCCTATAAGGCCGGTGATCAGCGCAGCATCCGCCAAAAGATGACGATCCACGCCAAAGTGCTCCATTCGGCGTAGCGAGCCGATGGGACTTTGGGTGTGCAGGGTAGAGAAGAGCGCGTGCCCTGTTTCACTGGCGTATATGGCCGCAATCAGTGAATGAAGGTCACGCATCTCACCGTTCAGAATGGCATCCGGATCAAGACGCAGTGCGGAGGCGTTGGCATTATTCCAGGCCCGGCTGACAGCCTCCGGGGAGTTATCGGCTGGCATAACCGGCGTCTGAATAGCGCCAGGAATACGACCCTCGGGCGGATTTTCCAGCGTCAGCAGGCGCTTTTTACCACCGGTCAGCTTCAGCCAGAGATCACTAAATACACGCAGCGTGGCGCTTTTACCTGACCCTGTTGGCCCGGTAAGCAGCACCATGCCTTCCGGCAGCTTCAGTATCTGCATGATAAGCTTTATCTGCTCCGGCAAAAAACCAAGCTGCGGCAGCGTCGGTATCTTATCGCCGTCGTCCGGGATTAGACGCATGACCACAATTAACCCGTCAGGTGTTGGGCGATGCTCGTAGCGTGCGCCATATAAACCGGCCCGGCGCGCAAACTTTGCATCGACTCGCCCGGACTGCTCACGGCCGGCAAAGAAGGACTGCTCACGGACGTCACACATAGACAGGTAGGAGGTCGATGCCAGCGTCATACCTTCCACATCCTTCACCTCATCCACGACTTCGAGCTCACCATGGATTCGCAGCTGTACGATTGTCAGTTTACGGTCTGCACTGATCTCAAAATGGATGTCAGAAGCATTGAACTCATGGCCCAGCCTCATGTAGCTGATGACCTTGTCCTGTGAGACGCTCACGTCCCGTTTATCCATATCAGCTTCGCTGATCCCCTGATTCAACCCCGTTCCCTGACGGTCAGCCACTTCCCGACGACGGTTAAGTTCGCTCAGGGTCACAAACTCGGTTGTTGCTGCTGGATAATGGCGCGTGATGTCCATTACCCAGCGCTGAATCGCTGCTTCTTTACGCCGGTTACCATCAATCAGCAGTGTCACCCCACCGGCTGGCTGCCGTTCTGCGTAAACAAAATCCATAATCTCTTTATCAGGTGTCATGATGGCCTCAGAAGGAGAGTTCAGAATCGTCACTGAGGCGCACAAGCGTGGACGTGACCTCAGTGACACGCTTCGCGGTACCCGGAATTTGATCCCCTTTAACCACCTCTGTTACGCCCCCGTCGGGGAGCACAATTCGGGCGCGAAGCTGGCTGCCACGACCATAAATCTCCTGTAGCCGTACGCTGCCAGAACGTTTACTGGTAACCGTCGAAACAGGTTGAGATGAGCCGGGTTGCGTCATCAATGGCATTGCCGGCTGGGTTACGTTAGCCAGATAATTTCGGTCCGTACCCTGAGAAGACTGACTTTCACGCAGCTGCTGCTCAAGCCGGGCTGTCTGAACTTTCTGTTCAAGAATGAGATTTCGCGCCTGTGCAGCCTCAAGCTCACCGAGCGTGACGTTGGGTGGCAGTGGGTCGCTGGCCAGGGCCGACAATGCCGTTCCGCTCAGCAGAACAGCCAGCAAAAAATGCCTGCCGGCGTGATTAATTCTGCGCATAAACGCTCCCCTTCATCGTGTAATCGAACTGCCCCTGCGGGCTCATAGTGATGGACAGGCTGGTCAGGCGAAGCCCTGTGGCATCAAAATCCTGGAGCAGCCGTTCAGGCTGCAAGCGAGAGCTGACGGAGAACGAGAATTCCCGCCAGTCCTGCAGGGGCGTGTTTTTTTCCTGGCCCGGCGTGACAGCGGGCGGCTTCACCTCGGTAAACTTCACGTCAAGATTCCGGCGCTGCAGGTGGGAAATAAATCGCATGAGTTGAGCATCAGCACCGGGTAGCGCTTCGTCCGTGAGTCCGGCGGGTGAGGTGCGTTTGAAGGGAATAAAAACGTCGCCGCTTTTGCCGCCCTCCTGCAGGTTAAAGACGGCTGAATGCCCCAGCAGCTCCCGTGCGCGGCGGGAAAAGTCCTCCACGGTTGCACCGGGGGTGGCAATAAACCGCAAACGCAACCCTTCCGGCACGCATTCGCCATCCGTAAATCGCCAACCGGCGACGGAGGCAAAAACAGGTTCACGGGTGAGCCAGCAGTTACTGAGCAGCACAGAAACGGGAAGCTGCGAGGCCCACGGGTGCGGTGCGCGAGCGGGCACGGCCGGTGTTTCAGGCTTAAGGGCCATACGGGCGCGAAACGCCGCCATCGCAGCCGCCTGTTCGGCTTTCTCAGAGGCGGTGTCGTACCAGTAAATACCTGAGGCCACTGCAAGGGTGACGAGGGCCGCCGGCAGGATAACTGCCTTCGCATTGACGCGCTTACGCAGCCGGCAGCGCTTAAGCTGAGCACGGCTGAGTCGGTCAGTCAGCGTACTGGCGTAGCGATCATCGTCCACCGTCGCGGCACACCTTAATCCCGGTGCATCGGCGTCGTTGAACCGCAGGAAATTCTTTGCAGCCAGTTCAATGGTGGAGCGCGAGCCGGACACGTCACCCATCACCGAAAGCTGCCCGCCAATGGCGGCAAAGAACACCCACACGTCCTCTTCTTGACTCAGGCGGTAGATCCCCCAGGCTTTCCCGCCCTCAGTGAGCAGAAACGCCACGGCAAGGGAATGGATATGACGGCGCGTGCGGCCCGGAGAAACCAGCCCCTGCATCGAAGCATTCCCGCGCCCGGCAGAAACAAAGTGCGTATCGGGGGAGAACTGGCTGCGAAACCTAGTGGCTAAGGCGTTTCGCTGCGGCTCCCAATGCATTCCGGCCATCCAGTCGCGACGCTGATGCGTAATCCGGACGCCGGTACGAAGGTTTAATTTTTTCATTACTGGCATGTTTACCTCAGCAGAACAGGAGTGATCATGATGACAAGCGTGGTGCGGCCTCGGGAACCGGTCTGACCGCCGCCCAGGATGAAGTTACCAGGCGTAAAGGTGCCCTGTTTGTCTGCGGAAACGTTCTGTTGTTCCGAACCGGTCAGCACCAGCGTCTGGCCGGAGCGGAGGTTCACCTTACGGGCCAAGCCTTCGGTAGACGTTGTGGGTAGGTCATTACGAGTATTGCCGTCAGCGCTGATAAACTTCTCAATCTGCGGCGGGCTGGTATAGCTGAAGGCAAACTGCAGCTGGACGTCACCGTTTTCCTGAATAAACGGCAGCATGGTCATGAACAGCCCGGTGGTAATGGTCGTCGTTGTCATCGATGAGGTGACGCCGACGTTCGCCGTGGCCGTAGAGCTGGAACTGGACAGGATGCCTTTCTGGCTTGAAAGCTGGTACGCCACCGGGGTCAGGTTGGCGGTCGGGTCAGTCTGATTCAGCGCCATGCTGACGTTACCTTGCTCAGACAATGCTTTGATGAGCAGGCTGGATCCGGAGAATTTCGCAGCGTTACCTGATGCAGTATCCAGAATGGAAATACCGGCGCTGGCAGCGGATGTGGAGGCATTGGCCATGGAGCCGGTCAGACTGGCGCCAAAGTTATTGAGGGATTTGTAAATCAGCCCCCAGTCCAGTCCCAACTGCTCATTACGCGTCTGGCTGACGCTGACTATCTGAATATTTAGCTGAACCTGACGACTCAGGACTTTGTTCTGGTATTCGATGTAGCGACCGATACGGTCAAGCACATCCGGCGTATCCGTCACGCTGAGCGTACCCGTGGCGGCAGACAGCCAGAATCTGCCAGATTTTGGTGTCAACATCTGATCGATTGTTTTACGGATATCATCGTACAGATCACTGTTCATGCCGTAATCGGTCTTCTGGTTCGAGCTGATGTCACCGGAAGTGCCACCGGTAGTTCCCCCTCCGCTGCCCAGCTGGTTACCGGAGCCAGAGTTGATTGAGGCGCTGCTGTTGACTTTGGTATTAAGAATGACGAGCTGGAAGGTGCGGGTATCCTGCTGGTAGAAATACACGCCGCTGCGGTCACTACGCCAGGAGAGACCGTATCCGCTGGCTTCAATATCCAGCAGGTCCCGTACATCGCCCTGGAATTTAATACCACGGACAAGGGCAGTGCTCTGCTGAACCGGTGCAGCCTGCCCTGATGCGGAGCCAATCTGTGATAATGGCACGCGACCATTATCATCAGGCGCAGGGAGCTGACCATTCATTTGCGAGGTGGTCACACTACCGGTTGAAACGTTACTGAGTGCCGCAAAGGCATCCGGTGTGATGGAAACCCTGATGCCGCAAAGCGCGGTAATGCGTTGTCCCAGCTCAGGCAGTGATATACCGTCTGGCCGATTGATCGTTATCTGGCAGGCAGGCAGATTTTTTTCATCCGGAGTGGACACAATCGGCGCGACGGGCTGGAGATTTACCCAGGGCTTATCGGACCAGACAACGGTCGGCTGAGACATCGCCTGGCGACTCTGCAGCACCCGCTGAGCGGTATCGGCCTGCCCCGAGGCCTCTTTATCCATTTTGCTGATTTCATTCAGCGAACATGATGACAGCGCCAGCATAGCGGCCAGTGCTGTCAGGCATAAAGGTAAACGCGGCATCCGCAGCTCCCTGATGTTATTAATTAAGATAAACAACGCTGCCCTCCGTCACACCGGAAGGCAGAGCAAGGTTCATATCGGTGCCATCCGCCATGAGCAGGCGTCCGCCGCTCACGGTCAGTGCAAGCGCTGAGGTCATGGACTGGTTTCGCAGGGCGGTAAACACGCCGTCGGTAGCCGGTACCCATATCCAGAGCCGGTTGCTCAGAATGACGGATTTAATACGGCTGTCAGGTGCAGGTATCATTCCTGTCTGAGCTGGGGTAACAGGACCATCAGAGAGCGTGCGGCCGTGGCGCCAGTTATTGACCGCATCGGCCGTGCGCAACATGTCTGCGGCAAGCTGGTCCGGCAGCTTTTGCTGGACTGCCACACGGACGTATTCAGACGAATGACGCTGTGCATCACCCGCCATAAGCGCAATAACCAGACAAAACACCAGGATCGGCAGCGCGAATCCCATATCAGTGCCCCCCGCCCGCAGGAGTATCACTGACAGAAATCAGGCACTGAATACGGTTTGCCTCTGCAAACAGCGGTTTTTCTGCCTTGCGATAAAGGTCAAAAACCTGAACCATGACCGACTCAAAGTTGCCGTGGAAGACCAGAGGCGCATCAATGCGGTAATCAAGCGATACTGGCCAGATAACGACCCAGTTGCCGCCGTTGCTGCACTGCGCCTTTGAAGCCCAGCCGGTGAGCGTCTCTTTCAGGGTGGAACCCGGTTCTGCCCGCCATGTCTGACCAATCGGGGCGACGGTAACAGGTGTGCCTGGAATGAGGGATGCTGCCATCTGGCTGCTCACAGGTGGTGCGGGAGGGAGCGTGGTCACTGGCCGCACAGATGACGCTTTGGGTGTAACATTCACTGTAGTCTGTGTCACCGCTGGCGGACGAACTCCCGCAGCTGAAGAACCGGGCTGCGGAGCGACTTTAGCCGCAGGTGCCGGAACTGATACAGGTAAATTGTTAACCGGAAGACTGTTCGCTGTTTTTTGTGCTTTCTGCGGTTTACCAGTCGTCAGCACTGGCGACGGTACTGCCAGACTTTGCGGGGTCAGCGCAGTTTTTTGGCCTGCAACAGGCAGGGTTTCCTCTGTGAAAGGGTTACGGGGTAAAGAATTTCCCTGAATGGCTGGGGCCTTTAATGCAACTGCTTTGGGCTGGACCGGGTAACTTACGGGCAAGCTTTTTGCCAGGGTGGGCAGAGTAGCCGCTGCATCAAACTGGCGGTACTGATCGCGCAGCACAAAGCAAATTTCACGGTTAACCTCTTCCACCTTCAAACGCCAGGCGGGACCGGCAAGAATTTGCAACGCCTCGCTCAGCTTCACCGGACCAATATCGCGCTGTACAGCGGGTAGAGGACGGCTGAGAAGTTCAGAAAATGCCGAAGTTGTGGCTGAGCACAGTGAATAGCCTGATTCCAGCAGGAGGTAACGAAATCCCTCTCCTACCGTGTTAACCAGCTGTGCAGGCATCGTGATATCAATAATCTGATTGAGCGGATCGCGCTGTGCATCATCCGGGCGCGTACTGACGAGCGTATAGCGATCGTAGCGCACCACTTCGGGGGCTCGATTCCGGTAAATGTCATCGAAACGTGCAGGCTGCTGATAGCGTCCATTTGTTAATGGCGTAGAGTCAGGAGCCGGGTTGCTGCAACTGGCAAGCATGACAGAGCAGGCGAGCAGGCCAGCTCCCGTTGCAGCGCGTCTTGAAGGTACTGCCATCAGGATTCACCCCAGGAATAGTCTTAGTCAGGAATGCTATTCTGGCGGTGATGAAAAAGCGGGCAATGTGAAACTCTGAGTTCAGATTGAAGAATAAAGTACTGACGGCCGATAGAATGAAAGTGGCAGTTCGTCACATTAAGGAACAATCATCGAGAGGATGTTATGAAAAGAAAACTATCAGCCATCTGTCTAGCCGCAGCGTTCGTGACAAGTACAGCAGCTATGGCCGCGACCAGCAACAAAGTTGCGGTGAGTGACCTGCACTTCCAGAAAACGCAAAACGGTCTGCAGAACATTGAAGGGTTGGGACAAAATACCAGCGGTAAAACGCTCGGCAATATCATCGTTAAATTTAATTTGCTGAAAAATGACGTCGTGATTGGGCAGGCTGTAGATATGGCCAGCAATATTGAGCCCGGCCAGAAATTTACTATCAACGCCATTTACAACAGCATTCAGCTGCAACCAGATTCGTTCAAACTGACCGAAGTGCTGGCAACAGAAAAATAACTCCCCTTCGGGGCAACCCGTCCATGCCATAAAAGCAAGTTTCATGGCATGGACGCGTTTCCGGTAACTAACTGAAGCCATTTAATTCAGGCCAAAAAAAAGCGCCATGATGGCGCTTAGTCTTTAGACTGGTTGACTCAATTACTCCGGGTAATACTCCTGAGACAAAATCTGTCCCATATCCCAGATGCAGTCTTCCGGAAAAACATCAAGCTGCGTTTCCTGAGCTGCAGAAGATACTGCATCTGCCCAGACAGCAGCAATCCAGTCACTATCGGACAGGGCCGTTTTTAAGCTCGGTGTGCCTTTTATATGTAATGCCAGTGCTTTTCTTTGCTCTTTGATGGTTCGCTGCCAGCTTGAGCCACGGCGGCCCGGCTGAAACTTCCATTTGAGAAGATGCGCCAGCAGAACGGCCATACGGCTGGCCAGCTCCCGCTTTTCGCTTTTGCCCACGTCTTCGATCTCCTCGGCGATATTAGCAATATCAATCTCAGAGAACCGACCGGCACGGAGTAAAGCTGCCTGCTCCTGAGCCCAGGCAACAACGTCAGCTTCGTAGCGTGTGTTCATGGTAGATCTCCAGTGACATTCCTGATTAATGAACATCATTATAGAAGAAAAAAGCGCCAGACTAAACTGGCGCATGAGAGGGTATAATTAACTGAATCCGTTAGGAAATGGCATAAATGGCTTTTCTGCAGATGCCATAACCGTGTCCGAGGAACGGTATGTCATCGTCAAAATCCATCGGAGGCTCATTCTGCGGATTTCGTGGCGCTGACGGAGTCTGCTGTGGCTGCTGAGGTTGTCCCCAGCCGCTCTGCTGACCTGATTGCGCATTATTTCCACTGGTGCTGGAGCTGTTATTGCGACCACCTCCCAGCATCTGCATCGTTCCGTTAATCCCTACAACAATTTCGGTTGTCCAGCGGTCGGTGCCGCTATCATCCTTCCATTTGCGGGTGCGTAGCTGGCCTTCAATATAAACCTGTGAACCCTTACGCAGGTATTCACCGGCAACCTCAGCCAGCTTGCCAAACAGAACGACACGGTGCCATTCGGTATTTTCACGGTTTTCACCGGTCTGTTTATCACGCCATGATTCTGATGTGGCCAGACTTAATCCAGTCACGGCTTTACCATTTGGCGTATAGCGTACTTCGGGGTCCTGTCCTAAATTACCGACAAGAATGACTTTGTTGACGCCGCGTGCGGACATAATGATTTCCTCTTAAGAATGGAGTTGAGAGGAGCACATCCACCGGGATGTGTTCCGGTGGTGTGTCCGTGACGCTTAGAATGAGTTCGGATCGTACTCTTTCGGAGCAGATGAACCGGATTCCGGCGTCTGTGAAGCATTGGGTGCCTGGTAAACCACTTCCTGGCCTTTCTTGATGAATTCCACCTTTATCAGACGGGCCTTTAGGGAAGGGCGACTTTCACCGGCGTGATCACCCGACTGGAGGGTAAACACATCGGCTTTCAGTCCGCTCAGTACAAATCCAAGCAGCACCTTTTCTTCCTCATCAACGGCTTTCTGACAGCGATTGATAAGTTTGGTCGCCTCCGGACCCGCGATGGTGACATCAAACCGGGTATAGGAAGCGTTGTCAGTAGGGCCGGTCAGAGCGTTAATGACGGCGCAGGTGAATTCACCGTTAGGGCCCTGAACGCGACGTATCGAGTTCAGATAACCGATACCGCTGACATTGAGGTTGAAGAACTCTTTTTTCTGATTCCCAGAAGCAGAGCCATTTGAAGCAGGGGTTTGATTAGTTACAGTCATGATGTTTTCTCCGGAGTAAAACTGAACAGGTTGCGGAGAAACATTTGTCCCGTGCGGGAAATGTTTCCCGCAGGGAGGTCAGCATATTTTGCCGACCGGCTGAATTGGTGAAGTGGACCTTTACCTGGTTAACAGGTCCCTGTTTGCAAAGGTTAAACAGGTTTAGAACCGCTCTAAAGCGCCATCTCTCAGGTTCTGATGGCTTTGGCATGTGATTACCCGAAGGCGCTCCTCTCAAATCACCGGAACATTGGCAGTTGTCGGAGAGACAACGATAAGCCTATGTATCATTCATTCAGGCGCCGCGGTTGTCAACGTCGCAGCGCGCAAAAAATCATCACCATCTGAAAATAAAAAAAGCGGCACCATATGGCACCGCCTCCTGAGGTCTGCACCTTCGACCTGATGTTAAGCTGTATTTTACAGTAGCTCCGCTGGCGTGTTCAGTTCCCGGCACGGTTTTCACGGAGTTTTCGTGCCTTACCGGCTCCCGTTCAGGTGTGGACGGGTCCGGTGAGACTGTATTCCGGCAGCACATGCATTAGATGCTGACGGAACCCGCAGTCACGGGGTGCGGCTTCAGAGCCGGTGCCACAATAGCAAAGCCCCTGATGGCCCGCAATCGGAGACAACAGATTAATTCTTCTTTGATTCAGGAGACTTAGGTCTTCGGGGGCGTCTGGTTTTGCTGACGCTGATATTAATAACGCCTTTGCACCCAGGATAGCGCTGGCAGCTCCAGAACTCCCCCTTTTCTCCCTTTCGCAGGCGGGTTTTGCTTCCGCACAGCGGACAGGGAGGGGAGGGAGGCACGCGAATATTCACCCGTTGCTGCGCGCCCTGACCGACAAGATTGCGCGTCCAGCCGGCCTGCCGCTGCAGAAAGTCATTAAGAGACATGCGCCCTGCAGCGACCTCGTCCAGAGCCTGTTCCCAGAGCGCGGTCATACCGGGTTCAGTCAGTTGCGGGGGAAGCGCATCAATCACGTCAGTACCCAGTTCTGTTGCCATCAGCTTGCTGCCTTTACGCACAATAAAGCGTCGATTCAACAGCTGTTCAATGATGCCCGCACGGGTGGCCTCAGTCCCCAGACCCGCATTATCTTTCAGTACCTTACGTAGCGCTATATCCGTAACGAAAGCGGCGGCGTTCATCATCGCACCAATCAGCGTGGCAAAGGTGTAGTGCGGCGGCGGTCGAGTCATCAGCTGCGAAACCTCAGCATCTGTCACGGCGCAGACGTCATTCTGAGAGAGCGGTGGCAGCACCTGCGCTGCTTCGTCATCCTCCTGCACATCTTCATCTCCAGCTTTTTCGAAGAGAACTTTCCAGCCCTTAATCGCCTCGGTCCGCCCAGTGGTACGGAACAACTGCCCGCCGATGTCGAACTGGAGCCGGGTGATGTCGGATTCATGCAGGGGCAGGAACTGGGCGAGGTAGTTACGACGGATAAGAAGATAGACGTTACGCTCAGGATCAGTCAGTGCCGACAGCTGAAATGCGGTTCGGGT
This sequence comes from Erwinia sp. S63, assembly GCF_016625195.1. Taxonomy (GTDB): domain Bacteria; phylum Pseudomonadota; class Gammaproteobacteria; order Enterobacterales; family Enterobacteriaceae; genus Pantoea. Next base: position 216,733 of record NZ_JACVUP010000006.1, on the reverse strand, counting down.
GGGGATAATGCCATGGTGTGCCGTAATTTTTTTGTCATTCCAGATGCGCGAAATAAATGCCCGGTCAAGACGGGTCAGCAACGGCACGCATTCCGGGTCTGTACGGCCAATGGCATCGAGCACGCCGGGGATTTCCTCCCGCATGGATTCAGGCAGGTAACCGCAGTCGGTGCGGGGATAGCTTGTCGCCTTGTGCTTTTCATACAGGCTCTGTGCGGTATCCAGCACCTGCTGCGGCGACATGTCCCACAGCCTGCCGCAGGCCTGCTGCAGGGAACCGAGCGAAAAAGCCAGAGGAGCTGCAACCTTTTCCCGCTTCGTCTCACACTCCGTGACGACAGCCCGGCCGGTCTGCCGGCAGAGCTGAGCTACCTGCTGCGCAATATTCTGATGAACGCAGCGCTTTTCCTCATCGGTATAAACCTTTGCCGGCACCCACTGCGCGGGAAAGGTGAGGCCACCTGCAGAAAGATGTGCTTTAACCTGCCAGTATGGTTTCGGTACAAATGACGCGACCTCGCGATCCCGGCGGACAACCAGCGCAAGCGTGGGTGTCTGCACTCGCCCGACGGATATCACACCGTCAAAGCCCGATTCGGCAGCACGCAGAGTATAAAGCCGCGAGAGATTCATCCCTATCAGCCAGTCAGCACGTGCACGTCCCAGGCCGGCGTGGTACATGCCGAGGGTGGCCTGACCGGGGCGGAGGTCCTTAAGTGCCGTACGGATGCTGGGTTCATCCAGTGCAGATAGCCAGAGCCGTTGCACCGGGCCTTCCCACCGACAGTAATCCAGCAGCTCTCGTGCAATGACTTCACCCTCACGGTCAGCATCGGTGGCAATGACTACTTCATCAACCTGGCGAAGCAACCGTTCAATGACTTTGAACTGATCCTGCGTGTCCTTTTTCACAACGACCTGCCAGGGAGCTGGCAGGATCGGAAGCGCTGAAAGCGACCAGGGGTTACCGTACTGCTGACCGTAGGCTTCAGGGGGGGCCGTTTCAAGGAGATGTCCCACTGCCCATGTTACGGTCACACCAACGCCAGATAGAAATCCGTCACCGCGACGAGTTGCACCCAGCACGCCAGCAAGATCACGCCCCTGAGAGGGCTTTTCACAAATATAAAGCCGCATGACTGCCCCCGGCGTCTCAGATAGACTGATAACGCAGGCGTAAAAGGTTCACGCTTGCTTCATTAACCGGTGGAGAGAAAGCAGAACGCTTCTGACCCAGCAGGACTGCACGGTCAGGTTCCCCCGCATCTTCACAGGCTTTTCTCCAAATATCATTATTCTCTGCCGCATCTAATCGGGTAGCTTCCACTCGACGATATGAGAGCACTGTTCCATAAATCTGACGCAGTAATCTTCCACCTTCACTAAGATACGAATCGCGCGCGTTACGGGTGATCAAACCATAATGAGATGCCTGGAGTACCTTTTTGGCAAACTGGTCAAATCCAACAAGAAGAAATACACATCTGTAACCCAGAGGAGTACGTGTAAAGACCTGAATGTCCAGAGGTTCAACCGATGCAACTTCTGTAAGAGTTACTCCTTTAGGTAATAAGGCGACTTCGTGGTCAAGCTTTTGAATCAATTGAGACATTGTTTCAGTGGCTGCTTTCAGCTTTTCTTCAAGCCTGTACATGGCTTCATCTGCCCACGGATTGTTTTTGAGCGAGTCCTGGTTAATAAGCGTTGCCCGATGAAAAAACTGGGGCATTCCAATAATGCCATGCTTAACCGGAACATCTCCCTCCTGTTTACCCGGTTTGCGACCCTGCCATAAACCTATTGCGTAGTTTGTGTGGAGCGCAATTGTCATCTCTGACTGAAGCGAACCAGTCTTTGTTAATTTTTGATCTGCCATCGTTGTCGTCACCTGTATCAGTTAAGATGAGCAGGCATAGTCCTGAAACCTGTGCACTTACAACAATGTGAAACTCTTAATCATAAGCATGTAATTATTGAGGTGTTCATTTTTTAACCTTGCTGCGCCCCGCAGCAAGCTCATTATTTGAGCAATTCAGTATTCCAGATTTTCCTTTGGCAATGCCCTTACATTAACAGCACTTTTGTACAATTTTTAGCCTTGCTGCGCCCCGCAGCAAGCTCACTTTTTGAACATGTAGAATGCATATACATCTTGGCCCCCGACTTAAGAACATAAAGTTCAGTTGCTGACTTTTCTTCGAATAGAAGCGATCATTGCCCTGACCTGCTCCTGTGACGGGCGGCTGGCGGGCATTATCGGCAGGTTTGCTTGCGGAATTTTACGCGTCTCAGGCAGACGTGCAGACCCTCCAGCAGTACCGCTTTTAGTCGTTTCATCTGACAGTTTCAGCTCACCGTTCCGCGCCCGGCGCAGCATGGAAAAAAGCCAGCCAGCAGGGTTGCCCAGCCTGCCCCGGTTGAGTTGCTCACGCAGCATGCCTCCCAGAGCCTTTGCGGTAACCTCAGGCAGCGAGGCCATCTGCACAGTCAGCATCTGGCGGTCCTCGCTGTTAAGACTGTCCAGGAAATCATCGGGCAGGTAGTGTTCGGCGCCCGGTACGTACGTTTTTTTATTCACACTCTGTGTGAAAGAACGTACGTTACAGTCCGGATTCCGGACTCCGGTGTAAGTCGTTGATTTAAGACTAGGTCCTGATTCCGGATCCGGTGTTAAATCGCCTGAAAGTGCACTGAGTCCGGTTTCCGGACTCAGTGAATCCTGCCTGTTTTTTATACCTTTTTTACTGAGTCCGTTTTCCGGACTCTGCTGCCCATCCGGCTGCTTACGGATCATCTGAACGGGCGTACCCGGTGCATACAGGCGACTCTCAATCAGGGCGAGACGACTGTGGCGGTGACGCATCCCCGTATCCTGGAGGATGTCATTGACCACGGCCAGCGCCGTCATACGGACGGCTTTGTTTTTACTGAGGCAACTTTCTTCGACCAGCTTCAGCCAGCCCGGATCAAAAGTTTCAGCATCGCGGTAACCCAGTGGCTCATCATGCTGCGCGTAAATGTTCCCCCGTACGCGGCCGCGATCATCGCGCACGCGCTTACACAGGCTGAGCCATCCGGTGAGGCGCAACATCAGCAGGACGCGACTGACCGTATCCCTGGAGGCTTTGTCTGAGTGTGCCGATGCGAGCTGCGCTTGCAGCTCATCATAGGTAGGGAAAATGGCCCCCTCATTCTGCTGCGCATAAAGCCGGATCATTACCCAGGCGGTTTTATCGAGCGGTGAAAGACGAGTATCCAGAAACAGCCTGCGCGGAAAAGCATCGTGCACGTTGCCCATAAACAGCAGGCCGCTGCGCTCCTGGCTGACATCACCAGTATCAGACCGCCGCTCAAGATTTTTCTGCATTCTGGACAGCGTGTGCGCCACGATGCTGTCGGCCGGAATGGTCATTTTATGCTCTCCTGTTCTGCCTGAGACAGCACAATGCCGGGATAAACCCGGCACTGTGTGGTCATCAGCGGTCGTCCTTTACCGACGAATTTCACGGTTGTAGGTTTCATGATCCATCAGCCACCACTGCCGGCCACCGTCCTTACTGAGGATGCGCCAGAACGGCCCCACATCTATCTTGAGATAACCGTTCATGGTCAACCGGCGGAACACCTTTTGTCCGCAGCATGCAGCCCGGAATAATGTCTGTGCCCGGCGTCTTACCGCCGGCGACACCTGCTGACGGGGAGAGAAATCACCCAGCTGCATCATGCCTCCTTACGTACGCTAGATTCTGTACGGCGTGATGCAGCACCTGCCTCGCGGCACCACTGGCTGACCCGGCTCCACACCGCTGTCAGTGACAGACCGTGCTGTTCTGACGCCAGCATCATCGCCTCCAGCGCCTGGTGAGAGTCGGGGGATGAGAGTCCGGCCGCCTTCCACTCGATCCAGAGCGCCGCATCCTGCGGCTCCGTCAGAGACTGTGTACGCCCCTGGCGCGACTCAATTCCCATCAGTCGGCGTCGTGCGCTCACCTCAGCAGGAGAAAGACCAAAATACTTATCGATCAACTCCATCGACCCACCAAGCTCCAGCGCACGATCAATCATCAGCATGCGTTTAAGTTCGTTGCGTGCCTGGTTCAGCATCAGCCAGAAATTCTCATGATTCAGGCTGATATCCAGAACGGAAACGTGCGACTGACTGAGATAGTGCAGCTCATCAAGGCTCAGCTGACTGAGTGCGCGTATCTCCTCAACCGACATGCCAAGCGACTCACAGCGGCGGATATTGCCGCTCTTAACGTCCATAAGAAGAGAAGAGAGAATGGCCGTGGTGGCCTGGGAAAGATTATGCTGGCTCACAGGCCACCTCCTGAAATTGTCTGGTCAGCGACGAGCAGGACATCAAAAACCCAGCCCGACAGGCAGGCAACCCATAAAAGAAAGTCAGTCATGTGCATTGCCCTCCGCCGTAATCTGTCGCGGGGCCAGCGTGCCGTCGAGTCCCTGATGTAATTCAGTTTCACGACCGGCGAGAAAGCCCTTTACCCGGGCCAGTCTGTCACCGCGGCATCGCCCTGCATTCCGTACGTTGAGTCCTGCCAGCGCTTCACCGGCATGACGCTGGCACAGCCAGCGTTTGAGCACGACATTTTCATCTTCTGTCGGGGCGAAGGACTGCAGCACCTGCCAGACGCCGGCGACCCAGCCCTCCCGGAACTGGTCGGCGCGCCGCCGCAGCGTGCCGATAAGAATACGGCGCCTGCGATACCCTGCCATATGCGCGTCCGTCGCGACCTTTAGTTGCCTCTGCAGAACGGTGAAGATGTAGTTGGCTACCTCAGGACGTTCGTTAAATCCATAAAAGTGCAGTGACCTGCGCACGCTGTTTACGCCCTGAATGCTGGTATGCGCATACCAGCCGAACCAGCAACGGCTGCCTGTGGCCATGCAGACCACGGTTGCCAGCGAGCTCAGCCATGCCGGAACTTTGTCGGCATTGCTGCTCAGACTCTGGCAGACGGACTCGCTAATCTCATTGAGCGAAAGCATCTCTGTTGTCAGGCCATGGCGTTGCATCAAACGCTGAGCCAGCATGACAGCTCGCGCGGCTTCGTGAGGGTTACTGTTGCGGGTACCCAGCGCCATCAGGCGCCGGATACGTTCGATGACTTTTGCCTGCTCAGACATATCCGTTTCCCCTGCCGCCAGCCGAACGATGACGCATCAACTTTTCCTTCACGTCCTGACAACCGGCACAGAGCTCCACGCCGGGGACGGCACGCTGCCGTTCGGCCGGAATCTCCGCACCGCAGCATTCGCAGATTTCTTTAGAAGGCCGCGCACACTGCACCTGCGCACGGATGGCATCGATGCCGCGCTGAGTAAATAGTGCAGTGCTGGCCTGTGCCATTTCATCATTGAGATCGTCAGACATTTACCCCTCCCTTAGCCGCCAGGCGCTGCAGTTCACGCAGTCGGCGGATCACGCGGATCAAGCGCATTGTTTTCACTACCGTGATATCGTCAAAAACTGCCGTATCCGCAGGTGTTTGAGAGCCGAAGAAATTCAGACAAAACATGAACATATTGAACTGCGTATTGGGGAGTGAACCGGAGAGGCCCGCCAGAAAGAGTGTAAATTCGCTGGCACTCTCGGAGACGGAAAATCCTGCAGACACAGGGTTTTTATCCTCCCTAACACAGTCCGTGCAGTCCATGGCTTCGGCAATCTCAAACACAAGGCGATATGCCATATCCTGCAGATGCTCGACATCATCCTGGAGTGCCGGGATGTGCCAGATGTCGCTGACCGGCTCAAGACCAGTTGCCGCGAAGGCAACAGAACTCACTGCGTCAGCAGAGGATGCACCTTCCGAATCTGAGAACGCTGACACAAGCGAGCCGGCCCCCAATTCAGACGAGAACGGAGACGAATCTCCCTCCGTTATGATTTCACTGTCGCCGCTGATGACCGGACGCCCACCGAACAAATCATTCTGCACCTCGCGACGTGACTCGCTTCCGGCAGTCATTGACAATTCGTCTGGCAGTGAAACGTTCAAATGCAGTTCCGATGCGGGCTCAGGACGGCCGGGAGACGTCAGCGTACCGGTCCGGAGACCCGTTGGCTGTTGGGCTGATGAAGTATCCGCCGGCAGAACAGTTACATCAGGCTCAGCGCGTTCACGACCAGTAGACCGTTCAGGTGGCGGCGTAAGCGCAGGCAACGGTGGCGGTTCACCAAACTGCTCACGACGTTTCTGTTCGCGCGGGTCCAGTTCAATCAGCCAGCGATCATAATTGAGGCTTGGATGTGGCAATGCCTTAACCAGTTGGCCGATAAATTCATCCCTGAACACATCCAGTGCATAGCAGTCTGGTTCATCAAAGCCCTTGCATGTCGATCCAAAGACTTCGTCCAGAGTAGTTTCGGGCTTAACATCACCGCTGAAGATTTTCCAGACCTTCATTGCAGATGAACGAAGACCGAGCAGAGGCATTGTCTGTGCCCGGCTCATACCCGATTCCAGCAGCCTTGGCATATGAGGATAAAGATAGTTAAGCGTGTCCTCCATACGGCTTACACTGGAGTTATCAATCGGATAGCCCTCCTTGCCGAGAAGGTCAGAAAGCTCCCTCAACGTTACACCGCGACCCAATTGCTCCTCATAAATGACGCGCGCTTTATGCACACCAAACGCTTTCTCTATATAATTCAGGTCTCCCCTGACTTCATTCTCAGCCAGATGCCCCACCAGGCACTTGAGCCTGCCCGGCCATGGTTTGAAAATTGTGTGAACACGGTAAAACCGTTCATCACCGGTCTCCTGCCAGAGCTCACAGAGGATCTGATATCGCGTGTTTCCCCCATCACTGAAGATATAAACGTCTTCACCATCGGGATCGCGCGTGACCTTAGGAATGGAATCGAGACCGCGTGCACGCACCGAAGCTTTTATCTCTTCATAGCGAGGATTTCGGCCTTTACGCGGGTTATCTGGGTTGGGTCGTAACTGGTCAAGGGTTAGTACCATTGCCATTTCGCTTACCGGCAGAGGCGCGGCATCTGTACCGACATTAGCCTGAGCTGGCGAACGACCCCGCTGCATCATTGCTGCGCCCAGGTTAAGTTTGCTGACGTTGCTCATTCTGACCTCCCCGCCGGGCTGTTTAGGGCATTAAAGCGGGTAAACCGGCCTTCATACTGCAGGCGGATGGTCCCTGTTGGACCCTGACGTTGTTTACTGATGATGATTTCAGCAACACCTTTATCTTCGGTGTTCTCGTGATAGACCTCATCACGGTAGATAAAGACGATAACGTCAGCATCCTGTTCCAGCGCGCCGGAATCACGCAGGTCACCATTATTTGGCCGTTTATCGGCTCGGCTTTCCAGCTGTCGGTTAAGTTGAGAAAGTGCAACAACCGGGCACCCCATCTCTTTGGCCAGCGCTTTCAGGGAACGAGATATCTCGGCGATTTCCTGCGTGCGGTTCTCCTGATCCGGACAGCGCATTAGCTGCAGATAATCAAGCCCGATAATTGAAGGATGACCATAACGGCGCGCATTTCGACGGGCGCGGATACGCAGCATAGCCGGGGTGAGTGAACCCGTATCATCAATAATGAGGCGATTGTTAAAATCTTCTGTCATCATGGAATAGGCACCGGATACCCTGGCCCAGTCTTCGTCATCCATCAGCCCGCTTTTGAGGTGCGTGAGATCAACACTGCCAAGAGAAGCAACCATGCGCATCAGGATTTGTTCAACAGGCTGCTCAAGACTGTAAAACTGCCCCATTGAACCGGCTTTTTTAAGTAGTGAATTGAGCAACAGATTGATCAGAAAAGCCGTTTTCCCCATTGATGGACGGGCCGCGATTAGCACAAGATCACCGGGTTGCAGGCCGCTGGTCATAGCATCAAATTCATCAAATCCGGTAGGCGTGCCGGTAATACCATCAGGCACATTGCATCGACGCTCCAGCTCCGTCAGTAGCTTTTCCATGCCATCAATCAGCGTCACGGCCTGTTCAGGCTCAGCACGTTCAGCCAGGCGTGTTATTTTCTGCTCGGCGGTTTCCATCAGTCTTTCGATATCCGTACCGGGCATTTTGACGGATTCGGTGATCTCAGCACCGATGGCCGCCAGCTGCCGGCCCCGGCTGTTTCTGGCCACTATCTCACTGTAGGCAACGATGTTTGCCGCACTCGGCGTATTTTTTGCAAGCTCAGCCAGGTAAGCGAATCCCCCCAGTTGCTCAAGGGCGTCTTTACCGCGACGTTCAATGCTTTCAGAAAGCGTAATCAGGTCAAGTGGTTTACCGGCTGTGATCAGCCGGGTCATTTCCTGAAAGATAGCCTTATGAACCTTAAGAAAGAAATCATCAGCGTTAAGAAGGAGTGCGACGTCATTCCAGCGATCGTTATCCAGCATCAGGCCACCGATGACAGACTGCTCGGCATCAGGTGAATAAATACCAGGGATATTTCTGCGGTTGTCAGACATACGCACCTCCACTAAGAAAGCGCGTTTCCGTGGGTCGGTTCAGACTCTCTAAAAACAGGAAATTTGGGGGAAGCATCATTTTGCATCCCCTTCTAAAGCAAGCACGTCGAAACGCTGCTTCCACTCCGGGAAAAGTTCGCAGGCGAGTTTGTACATAGAATCAAAAGCTGAATCGCTCTTGCGGGAGGTTTTTTTCTCCAGGCGGTGAACAGGCTGACCGACCGCATGCCCCTGCTTGTAAACGTCCAGATCATAAATACGGGTCTGGAGCATATTGATAATTATCTTATTTGCATGCTGACTGTAATCACCGCTCAGTATGATGCCCTCGGCCTGTTCAACCGTGGTTTTAGCAAGGAGCGTATAATCCATACAGTTGACCAGCATACGTATATGAGGAAGGTTGATACCAAAGGCCATGTACGGAAGCAGTTCTTCCATCAGAGCAACAGTTCCTCGCATAAACTCCCGCACATCAGGTAGTACCGGTTTGACCAAACCGATCATTTCCCCGGTAGCGGCCAGAATAATCAGTTCCGACATCACCGAACGTGACCCCTGTGAATCAATCAGAATGACGTCATATTGGCTGAACACTGGATTTGACAATGCATTGCGCAGACGTACGCGCCCATCTGCAACATTGAGCATGTAAGTGGGTAAGAGGTTACGCGGATCGTTGGATACAATGACATCGAGGTTATCGAGCGCGGTGCGTGAAATAATATTTTCGGCCCGGGACAGGTCAACAGTTTGCATTAGCAATTCGTAGAGGCCGCATGGAGCTTCATACTCCAAGGGATAAATACTACTGGCGGTAGGCTGGGCATGATCGCCGTCAATGATGAGAGTTTTTATGCCTGCATCGGCAAGAAAACCACCCAGATTAGCGGTCTGGGTAGATTTACCTTCACCACCTTTGGTTGAAACAACAGGTAAAATTTTGGGCTTAAAGCCTTGCCCTTGATAACGCTCTGATTTTGAATGCATTTGATACACCTGAAATTGATTCAGGTGCGATTAGCAATCTAGCAACAAAAAGACCATATCGTTAACAACCGGACACGGGGATTGAAAATCCCCGTGTCCGTGGTTCGATTCCGCGTCCGGGCACCAACATTCTGAAAACCCAGCTTATGGCTGGGTTTTTGCTTTTCTGCGTTTGTCGTTTTTGTCATTACTCACTAACACTCCAGACTGACACAAAATGTTATGTCCCATCCTGAGGACTTAATCCATCAAACGGCGCGATAAGTCCCAAATTGAGGACATTACGCAGAATATTCGAATCACATACCTCTCGCCTGCTCAGCTCAAATGGCCGTATTGCTTAAAGTAGAAAAGTGAGCTCATCGCCCGTTGGTAGTTCAACGTTCAAGCTCAGCTTCCCGCCTAATGCCTCAACATACTTTTTCAGGCTGGAGAGTTTTATCTCATCGCCTCGGGCTTCCATTGCCGCTATGGCTGACGGTGAAACGCCCATTTTCTCAGCTAGCTGTACTTGCGAATGCCCCAGCTCTTCACGTAAGTGACGCAACTGAACACCAATAATTATTCCCGCAACTTTAACCTCAATTTTCTTCTGTGACTCATGAGATCGCTGTGCAATGAGTTCTTCAAGTTTAGGCATAGGGTATTGACCTCCTATTCGTCGGTATAAACCAGAAGTTATATTTGAAACATATCCGTTTTCAATACCAGAACGGTTAAGTGAGGTGGAAATAAAGTTGAACTGAGATACATCGCGAATAAAACTGCAAACAGCCTGCAAAGTGCAGTGAGTCATAGGTACCGCCCCTAAAGCTCAGAACCCATGAGCAGCATTCATAAGCTCATGCCAATTGCCCCTACAGTCATCAGTGGCCTTCCCCGCTATGCTTGCCGCATCAGTCATTCCTCAAGGCGGAAAGTACAATGAAAGAGATTATGGTGGTTATTGGCGCAGGTGCGATTGGACAAGCCATCGCGCGTCGCGTAAGTCAGGGCAAAACTGTGCTGCTGGCGGACCTCAATGCGAGAAATTGTGCGGCTGCCGCACAAACCTTACGTGATGCCGGCTTTACGGTAGAAACCAGCCAGGTCGATGTCAGTTCGCGCCAATCGATTCAACATCTGGTGCAGCAGGCCACTGCGCTAGGTGTTATCAAAGGTGTGATTCACTCGGCTGGAGTCTCGCCTTCTCAAGCCAGCCCCGCCACCATTTTACAAGTCGATCTTTACGGTACTGCCGTGGTGCTGGAAGAGTTCGGTCCGCACATGGCGTCAGGCGGTTGCGGAATCGTGATTGCCTCGCAATCCGGACATCGACTGCCTGCGCTCACGGTTGAACAAAACGAAGCGCTAGCCATCACGCCAACAGAGGATTTGCTCAGCCTGTCATTTTTGCAGAACACCGCTTTCACCGATCCTCTGCTGGCCTATCAATATGCCAAACGCGGCAATGCTCTGCGAGTGATGGCCGAAGCGACGAAATGGGGCCAGCGTGGCGCGCGCGTCAACAGCATCAGCCCCGGCATCATCTTTACCCCCTTAGCGAATGATGAACTGAATGGCCCACGCGGCGCGGGCTATCGCAATATGCTGGCAAAATCACCCGTCGGTCGCGGCGGCACCGCCGACGAAGTTGCAGCGCTGGCGGCTCTCATAATGGGACCAGAAGGCGGCTACATTAGCGGCAGTGATTTTCTGATGGATGGCGGCGTGACGGCATCTTATTGGTACGGTGATTTGAAACCCTGATTGATTTTCCCGCCGAATACCTCCTTCGGCGGGTTAAATATCAAATATGCAATACACTTGGCCATACTTTAAATATATCTAGCCATAACCATATCCAATAAAATTATTAATCAGCAAGTTAAACACGGTGTAAATATTATTTCGTGATCCTGATTTTGTTAGCTGTAACAACGCATTCGTAACACACCACTAATCCTTTACACTCTCCTTAATTCAGAAAGTCATTCATCACATGGTCATTTAAAAATAAAGTTAAATTTATTAACCGGCGAGATTCGCTGGTCATCCTTTATCGATTACAAGTTAATAACCCTGACAGGAGAAATAAAATGACCGCCGGAAATCGTATTTATTTACGCCGCCCATCCGATGCCGAGCCGTTACTGGAAGCGTTCCGCCGTTTACCCGCTGCGGTAGTGGCCGACTGCATGAGTCGCTTGCCCGCGCTATCGGCAGAGATCAGCCTGAAAACGGCGCCCAAAGCCCCCATCATGTGTGGCCTGGCGGTGACGGTGAAAGCGCGCTCTGGTGATAACCTGATGCTGCACAAAGCATTGGATATGGCTGGCCCGAACGATGTGATCATCTTGTCGAATGAGGGCGATCGTAGCCAATCGCTGATGGGTGAAGTAATGGCCACTTATGCCAGACAGCGCGGTATGGAAGGCATTGTGCTGGATGGCCCGGTTCGTGATATTGAGGGCTTATCTCGCATGGATTTCCCGATTTATGCCGCCGGGCATACGCCAGGTGGCCCTTTTAAAGATGGCCCAGGCGAAATCAACGTGCCGATTGCCTGCGGTAAAATTCACGTTTCACCTGGCGATATCGTTTTAGGCGATGCCGACGGCGTGATTGTGATTCCACGCCAGGATGCGGCGCGAATTCTCGAAGCAGCACAAGCTTACTTAATCGTTGATGAGCATAACTTTGAGCTGGCGAAAACCGGCTCGCTGGAACGCGGTTGGCTGGCAGAAGCGCTGCAAAACAAGCAGGTAGAAATTATCGATGATGTATATCGGTAAGCGCATGAGCGCTGTGTTATCCAGGTCGCCATCTTGGCGACCTGGTATTCGCAAACTGCGCTGCGGCTAGCACACCGCATCACGGCGTGCTGCTCACCATCGCCAACTTGCGTTGCCGGTTTTCCCGCCACACTGCAAAGATCCCGGCGAGCGCCACAATCGACGCGCCAAATATCGTGGTCGAACCCGGCAGGCTATTAAGGAACAGATAGCCAATCAGCATCGACCACACCAGCGTGGTGTAATCAAACGGTGCCAGCAACGAGGCATCGGCATAGCGCAGGCTGAGTGTCACGAGAATCTGCGCCAGGCCGCCAAACAAACCGCAGCCCACCAGCAGCAGCCACTGCAAGCCGGTGGGTTTTACCCAGCCGAAAAATGCCGTTGCCAGACCAATCAATGTCGTCATCACCGAGAAATAGAACACAATCGCGCCCGGTTTTTCGATGCCGTTGAGGAAGCGGATTTGCACATTCGAGGTGGCCGTACAGAGTGCGGCAATCAATGCAAAGGCAACACCAAGGCTGGCCGTGGTACTGCTGGCGCCACCTGCCAGCACACCCCCACTGGCCGCAAGGCTGGAGGAGAGCATAATCAGGATACCCGACAATCCCACCACGACAGCGACCCATCGCGACACGCGCACCCGCTCCTTCAACAGCATCGCGGCCATGATCACGGTAAACAACGGTGCGGCATAACTCAGTGCCGTGGCATCAGCCAGCGAGATATACACCAGCGCCAGATAGTTAAAATACATGCCGCCGGTGCCGGAGAAACCGCGAATGAAATGGCCAAACAGATTACGTGTCTTGAGATTCTCCAGTACGTTACCCTGCACTTTCAGCCAGATTAACAGGGGAAATAGCGCAATAAAGCTGCGGAAAAAAATCACTTCACCGGTGGGGACGGCACCGTTAAGACCTTTGACGCAGGCCAGCATCAGCGTGGCGCACAGTGCAGCGAAGATCTTCAATAACACGCCTAATCGGGGATTCATGCTCTCACTCTTCTCTCTCTACCACGCGCAATCGGCAGGATTGCCGAGAGGACAACGCGCTTCACACTAGGGAGAAAAATGTGCGCTGGATAACACTTTTTCGCTCTGCCTGAATAGAAATAACTTATCGACATAGGTCATATCATTTCCCTATTGCATAACACGCTTTCCCTCTTTTTCGCCGCAAAACAAAGCCGATATAGTCCAGAAAAGCGAGAATTTGCGCTCCGAGGCAGTATCCACCATTGAGGGAATGCACATGACCATGAAAAGACTTACCACCATTGGGTTGGCACTGCTGCCGTTGCTGGCTGTTTCGGCGGCGCAGGCAGACATGATGGCGAATATCAAATCCAGCGGTGAGCTTAAGTGCGCAGTCTATTCTGACGTGCCGCCCTTCTCTTCACCGGATCCCAAGACGCGTCAGCTGGTGGGCATGGATATTGATCTGTGCACCGCACTGGCGAAACAGATGAACGTCAAACTCACGCTGGTTCCCACCTCTGTTGAAGCCCGTATTGCAGTGATCGCCACCGGCCGCGCCGATGTGCTGATTGCTAACCTCGCCTACACCAAAACGCGCGGTAACCAGATCCAGTTCAGCGATCCCTACTACGTGGCTAAAGAGATGCTGGTGGTGAAGGCGCCTCTGGCGGATAAGTCGCTGGACTTCTTCAAAGGCAAACGCATCAGCGCCACTAAGGGCACTACGTCTGAGCAGTCGATCCACATCAAAGGCGGCAAAGCGGTGACCTTCCAGGATACGGCATCCGCTTTCCTGGCACTGGAGCAGAACAAATCTGTGGGCTTCGTGACCAACACCATGACCGGTATCAAAACCATCGCCCAGGCGAAAAAAGACGGTATTGAGCTGGCGATGGTGAAAGAGCCGATGGCGCTGGAGCCGATTGGTATTGGCATGAAGAAAGATGAGCCGGCACTGCTGGCCAGCGTCAACAGTGGTCTGAAAGCGATGGACGATGAAGGCACCATCGACAAAATCTGGGATACCTGGATTGGACCGAATACCGAATACAAAATGGTGCGTGAAGAGCGCGTACAACCGCTTTCCAGCCTGAAATTTGAACCACTGGAATAATCATGCCCGTGATGTCGCACTCTGATATCCAGCCCGCCAGCGCACCCGCGCTGGCTTGTTCCTCTGCGATCGCCCTTTCCACCATTGGCGCCCGTGCGTGGCTGGTGGAAGCACCGGGGGGATTTGATCTTTCCGCCCAGCGCCGCATCTGGTCATTAGCGCGTTTGCTACAGGCGGATGAGGCGGTTGAGGCTCTGATCCCCGGCGTTACTAATCTGCTGGTGCTGTTCCGACACATCCCCGAGGACGAAGCCGCCGTTCGTGCTTCGCTACATGCCGCCTGGGATCAGGCACAGGCGATTAGCCCTCAGGGCAAACTGATTGAAATCCCGGTCTATTACGGCGGCGAGCACGCCACCGATCTGGATGCCGTTTGTCGTCACACCGGGTTCAGCGCGCGCGAAGTGGTGCGCCGTCACCATCAAAGCGAATACACCGTGTTTGCCCTCGGCAGCGCGCCGGGCTTTGGTTACCTGCATGGGCTCGATCCGCAGCTCGCCACGCCACGCAAGAAAGTCCCCTCGCTCAGTATGCTCAAAGGCACGGTCACCATTGGTGGGGCACAGGCCGGCGTTTCAGCGCTGACCGGCCCCAACGGCTGGAACGCCATCGGTTTTGCCGAGCTGGAAGTCTTTGATCCAATGGCAGAATCCCCCGCGCTGATGGCACCGGGCGATCGTATCCGTTTTCTGGCGCAGAGGATTGAACTGTGATCGAAATTGAACAGAGCGGCGCCCTGAACACGGTTCAGGATCTGGGGCGTTTCAACTTCCGCCATATGGGCGTCTCGGTGAGTGGCGTGATGGATCCGCTGGCACTGCGTGCCGGAAATCTGCTGCTCGGCAATGAAGAAAATGCCGCCGCCATTGAAGTTCAGCTGTTCCCGTTCCGTGTGCGTTTTTTGCAGGACAGCAGCATCGCCGTAACGGGTGCCGATTGTCGCACCACTTTAGACGGTGCGCTGTTGCCGCCCTGGTGGGGCTGCGGCGTGCGTGCCGGACAGGTGCTGGAAATGCGTTACCCGCGCAGTGGCGCACGCGGTTATCTCTGTATAGCAGGCGGCATTGATGTGCCAATGGTGCTGGGATCGCGCAGCACGGCACTGCGCGGTGGCTTTGGTGGCCTGGAAGGCCGCCCGCTGCAGCGTGGCGACCGTCTGGCGCTGGGTGAAACACAGGCTTCCCCGTTGCCCAGCAGCGGGATTGGCATTGAGCCGCCCGACAGCGCCCTGCGTGCCCATTTTCCGCGTAACAGCGCAGGTGAGATTCAGCTGCGCGCCATTCCATCCGGCGAGTATCCCTTGTTTGCTGCCGATGCGGGTCGCTTCTGGCAGCAATCATGGCAAGTCTCCAATCAAAGCAATCGCACCGGATATCGACTCGCGGGCGATCCGATTTTTCCGTCACAAACCATTGAGATGCGCTCTTACGGGCTAATACCGGGCATTGTGCAGGTGCCGCCCGGCGGCGAGCCGATCATTCAGCTCAGCGATGCCAACACCGCGGGCGGTTATCCCAAGATCGCCGGGGTGATCGAGCAGGATCTGTGGCGATTGGGGCAAGTGCTTCCCGGTCAATCGATCCAACTGATCCAGAGCGATACGCGTGAGGCGATCGCCATTGATCAGGAAGTCACACGCTGGCTGAGCCGCTTACGTGTGAGCTGCCCGCCACTGCGCAAAGCGTTGATGGCATAACTCTCTAAAGGAACCTCAACCATGAAGATTGATGTGAACTCCGATATGGGCGAAGGCTTCGGCGTTTATCAACTGTGTGATGACGCCGCGCTGATGAAAGTGGTCTCCTCGGCCAATATCGCCTGCGGATTCCACGCCGGCGATCCGGCGATCATGACCCGAATGGTGCGACTGGCGAAAGAGAATGGTGTCGGCATTGGTGCGCATCCTGGCTTGCCCGATCGCCAAGGCTTTGGTCGTCGCGAGCTGCCGTTCAGTGCCGAAGAGATCTGCCAGCAGGTCGCTTATCAACTCGGCGCGCTGACAGCGATTGCTCAGGCAGAAGGCACAAAGGTGTCGCACTTTAGCTTCCACGCTGCGATGGGCAATATCGTCAATCGCGACGAGGCATTAGCGCAGCAGGTCATGACGCTCGTCGCTCGTATCAATGCGGATCTGATTGTGTTCGCACAACCCGATACCATCATTGAGCGAGCGGCACAGGCAGCGGGCTTGAAAACCTTGACGCTATTCCTCGCCGACCGCGCCTACGATGCGCAGGGCCGTTTAGTGCCGCGCGGCATTGCCGGTTCGGTGATCAAAGAGGAAGCAGCGCTGCGTGCCCGCGTGCGGCAGTTCCTGCAGCATGGCACCGTCACCACCTTCGAAGGGGATGTGATAGCCGTACGTGCGCGGTCGATCCTGGTGCACAGCGACACGCCGGGCTCACTGGTCCTCGCCACCATCGTACGCAGTGAAATCGAAGCCAGCGGCCATCAGGTGGCGCCGGCAGCAGAGGTGCTTGCTCAATAAGCTTTTTTTGAATCGCCCAAATAAAAATGGCTGCCCCATCGGCAGCCATTTTTTTCGCCTTCCGTTTAACGACAGCCAGCGCAGAATGCCGCAATACGATCGCAGCCTGTCTCTAAGCGCTCCATGCTGGTGGCGTAGGACAAGCGGAAGTACGGGCTCATGCCATACGCAGCACCCTGCACCGTCACCACGTGCTGCTCTTCAATCAGCGCCAGCACAAAATCTGCATCGTTGCTGATGAAGCGTCCACCGGCACTGATCTTGCCGATCAGCCCTTCAATGTTTACAAACAGATAGAACGCGCCCTCTGGCTTGTGGCAACGCAGACCATCAATCGAGGTCAGACGCTCCAGCACGTAATCACGACGTT
The DNA here is from genome assembly GCF_016625195.1 of Erwinia sp. S63. Taxonomy (GTDB): domain Bacteria; phylum Pseudomonadota; class Gammaproteobacteria; order Enterobacterales; family Enterobacteriaceae; genus Pantoea. Next base: position 199,542 of record NZ_JACVUP010000006.1, on the reverse strand, counting down.
CACGGTAAATGCGCGCGCGCTCCTGCAACAGATCTTGCGGGCCTTCCAGCACCGCCACCGCTGCTGCCTGTGTCAACGTACACACACCGCCGCTGTTCTGGGTGTTCACATTGCTCATGGCTTTAATTAATGGCGCAGGACCACCGCAAAAGCCCAGACGCCAGCCTGTCATCGAATAGGCTTTCGATACGCCGTTCACCGTCAGCACACGGTCATACAGGCGCGGTTCAACCTGCGCCAGGGTATAGAAACGCACATCGTCATAGATCAGATGTTCATAGATATCATCCGTCATGATCCACACCTGTGGATGGCGCAGCAGCACGTCACCCAGCGCCTGCAACTCGGCCTTGCTGGCCACCGAACCGGTTGGGTTGCTCGGATAGTTCAGCAGCAGCCATTTGGTCTTGTCAGTGATCGCCGCATCCAGATCCGCTGGCAGCGGTTTAAAGCCATTCTCCTGCGCACACGGCAGCGGCACCGGAACACCTCCGGCAAATTTCACGATATCGGCATAGCTAATCCATGATGGCGTCGGGATCACCACTTCGTCGCCCGGATTGATGGTTGCCAGGATGGCGTTAAAGATGATCTGCTTCGCGCCACCGGCCGTCAGAATCTGGCTGACGTCATACTCCAGCTGGTTATCCCGTTTGAATTTCAGCTGGATAGCTTTGCGCAGTGCAGGCGTACCGTCGGTCGGTGGATAGCGCGTGTCGCCCGCGCGTGCAGCGGCATACGCGGCTTCAATCGCATGTTCCGGTGTAGGGAAGTCGGGTTCGCCGGTAGAAAGTGCTACCACATCAACGCCCTGCGCCGCGAGATCGCGCGCTTTTTGGGTCATGGCAACGGAGGCGGAAACGGTCACATTCTTTAAACGATCGGCTATCTCGGGCATGGTCAATCCTGGGTTCGGGGGATGTCAGTTTTCCCTGAGCATAGGATTAGGGCCGAAGCCACGGATAATAGTGCTTTGTTGTGGTGATATAACACAAAGCGATGACTGGACCGACTGCACACTTCTGCCATAAAGGCGTCAGATTGACTCAGAATTGCGCGACAGGTCACGCCCGCACGCCTGACGGGATGTTAATAAAGTGTTACTTTCTTTCCCAGGTTACATCCCGAACCCACGATTTTCCTTGCCCGTCATTGGCAATGCTGATGGGTCAACTGCACTCATTCGGTGCAGTGCTGCAATTTTCAACACCCGCCATGCCGGCGGCTCACTAGCTCAGCACCAGCCTAAGGAGGCCCGGTAGCCGTACCCTCCTGTCTGAGTTCAATAACGAAAGCTTATCCTGGCATCAACTTTGCTTGATGAGAATATGCGTTCTGTTTGAGGGAAGTGTCCATGAATCTTCGTCGCCTGAAGTACTTTGTTAAAATTGTTGACGTCGGAAGCCTGACGCAAGCTGCCGATATCCTGCATATTGCCCAACCCGCGTTGAGCCAACAGCTGGCAACGCTGGAAGGTGAAGTGAATCAACAGCTGTTGATTCGCACCAAACGCGGTGTCACGCCTACCGAAGCTGGGAAAACACTCTATTCCCATGCACAGTCCATTTTGCGCCAGTGCGAACAGGCGCAAAGTGCGATTGATCTGGTCGGCGCCGCGCTAAGCGGCAGCGTTTCCGTCGGACTGGCACCGGGCACAGCGGCGCAAAACCTGGCGCTACCGCTGATGATGGAAGTGCAGCAGCAGCATCCTGGCATCGTGCTCTATTTTAACGAGAACTTCGGCACCACGCTGAGCGAGCTGATCATGAACGGGCGTATGGATATGGCGGTGATTTACGATCATCGCACCATCCATGGCCTGCGTTTCATGCCGCTGATGAAAGAAGATCTGTGCTTCGTTTGCCCGTTCAGCCTGGCAAAACCGGTGAAAGAGATCCCGCTGTCACAGGTCGCGCAATATGATCTGTTCCTGCCACGTATCTATAACATCATGCGCAAAGTGCTGGATGACGCCTTCGTGCAGAACAATTTGCAATACCGCGTGAAGTGCGAAATTGAGTCGCAAACCACCCTGAATGCGGCATTGAGTGCCGGTCTGGGCACCACCATCATGCCGGAATCCGCCGCACGCGCGATGCTGAAAAACGGCGATACCTGGATGGCGAAGATCATCGAGCCAGATGTGCAGGCTTCGCTGTCATTCTGCATGTCGGATCATCTGCCACTTTCCCAGCCTGCAGAAGCGGTGAAATCCATCTTGCTGTCGCTAATGTCGCGCCGCAACGTGGAGAACCATCCACTGACTCTGGTGGGATAAGACCCGCTTATCACCGCAAAGCGAAACCCTCTTACAACCCGTCTGACGAACGCGCTAGATTGATTCGGTCTGTTGCCCGCTTCGGCGGGCGTGTTTCGCTTTGACGGGTACCCCATGGAAAAAACTGCGATACCGCTGCCGACGCTGCGTGCGTTGGCGCGCAAGATGCAACGATCCGGCCTTAACAGCCTGGCGTTAGAGGGCAAACAGTGGTCGGTGCGTCTGACGTTTGACCCGCCCTCCTTCTCATCCCCAACGGTGATCCCGACGCAAGCGTGCCCGCCCGTGACGCATCGCATTGGCGCGCCCCTGCCCGGCACGCTGCTGCGTCGCCACCCACACAGCCAGCAAGATTTTGTCCAGCCGGGACAGCAGGTAGAACCCCAGGATCTGCTGGCGATGGTGCAGGTCGGCCCCCTGTACGTGCCGGTGCTCAGTCCCTACAAAGGGCGGGTGCAGCCATTATCCCCTGCAACGCAATCTGCGGTTGAATACGATGAAGAAATTCTTATTCTTCAATCGGATAATTAATTATTAATCCGGTTATAAGGGGCTCTTATCGCCTCACAGTTTTTATGTCTTATGCCCTTGCGGCATAACTGCATAAAGTCAAAAAAGACCCATTACGCCGGACACACACCTGGCGAGACGAGGAAATACAAATGCCATTCTCAGATTACAAAACCGCGCTGGTGACCGGCGCATCGGCTGGCATGGGCGAAGCGATTGTTGAGCGCCTGTGCAAAGAGGGGATCACCGTGCACGCGGTGGCACGTCGTAAAGAGCAACTGGCCGCGCTGGCCGATCGCACTGGCTGTATTCCCCATGCCGTCGATGTCAGTGACGTCAATGCGCTGACCGCGCTGTGCAAAGACCTGGAAATCGACATTCTGGTCAACAACGCAGGTGTCTCACATCCTGGTTCCATCCTCGAAGCTGACGAAAACGTGGTAGAGACGCAAGTGGATGTCAACCTGCGTGCCGTGCTGCACCTGTGCCGCTTGCTGGTGCCGGGCATGATGGCGCGTGACCGTGGCCACGTGTTCAACATCACCTCAATTGCCGCCATCTACAACTTCAACGGCAACTCGGTCTATCACGCCACCAAAGCCGGGGTGCACGCCCTGTCACGCCAGCTGCGCGTGGACTGCTATGGCAAACGTGTGCGCATCACCGAAATCTGCCCGGGCCGCGTCGCCACTGATATTTTCGGCAACGTTTCAGGCGATCACGATGATGCGCGTCGCCGCTTTATCGATGGCTTCGAACTGCCGCAAGCCAAAGATATTGCTGATTGCGTGGCCTTTGCGTTATCGGCTCCGGTCGCCGTCAACATTGGCAACATCGAAATTACCCCGACGCTGCAGGTGCCGGGCGGTCTTTCCACTATGCGACCGGGCGACCGCACCGCGTAATACCGTACGATGAGGTAACTGTATGGCACTTGATTTCAGCAGTGTGATAACCGGCCATTACGGCCAGATGATCGTTGACGGAACGGTGGTCACCCTTGAACTGGCGTTGGGTGCCTGGCTGCTGGCGATGGTTCTCGCCCTGCTACTAGTGGTGGTCCGCCTGACGGAGAATCGTATTGCCGTGGGGCTGGTCAAGGCGTATGTCTCCTATCACCGCAATGTGCCAACGCTGATTCAGTTGATGATGTGGTACTTCGCCATTCCCACCCTGCTGCCAGAATCGCTGCAGATGGTGATCGTTAACTACAACGCCGAGTTTTTATTTTCTCTGATCGCGCTCGGGCTCTGTCAGGCTGCCTATTTCTCTGAGGATATCCGCAGCGGTCTGCGCGCTATTCCCGATGGGCAAAACGAAGCCGCCCGCGCGCTCGGCATGAGCTATGTGCGCGCCATGCGTTCAGTGATATTGCCGCAGGGCGTGCGCAATGCGCTGCCGTCTGTGGTCAATCACACCGTGCTGCTGTTTAAAAACACCAGTCTGGCGATGGTTATCGGCGTGGCAGACCTCACCTATGTGACGCGTGATATTGAGAACCAAACCTTCCGTACCTTCGAATCCTACTTAGTGGCAACCGTGGGTTACCTGTTCTTCTCCCTGCTGCTGATGGGCTTGGGCGCGCTGCTGGCCCGCCGCTTCCAGCGCGTTTACGCGAGGTAATGGCGATGTTTGAGATCTTCACCATTTTGCATGACAACGGCATGCTGCTGTTAATGGGCCAGTATCCCAACGGGCCGCTGGGCGGCGTACTCTGTACGTTAGTGATTTCCGTATTAGCGGTGGTGCTGGCCTTCCCCATCGGCGTAATGCTGGGTCTGGCGCGTCTGTCACCGTGGCGCTGGCTGAGCTGGCCCGCCACCTGCTGGGTCTATTTGCTGCGCGGCATTCCACTAATGATGGTGGTGTTCTGGACCTATTTCTGCGTCCCGTTACTGATTGGCCACAACATCAGCGGCTTCGCCACCATGCTGTGTACGCTAGTGATTTACGAGAGCGCCTACATCGCCGAAATCGTGCGTGGCGGCATTCAGGCACTGCCCCACGGCCAATATGAAGCGTCACGTGCGCTGGGCATGAGCCATCTGAAAACCCTGCGTTTAGTGATTCTGCCGCAGGCGCTGTTCAACACGTTACCGAGCCTGGTGAGTCAGCTGGTTTCGATCATCAAAGACTCCACGCTCGGCTACGTGATTAACGTGCCGGAGCTGACCTTTGCCGCCAATCAGGTGAGTAATCAACTGCTGACCAAACCGTTCCAGGTGTTTGCCATTGTGGCGCTGAGCTACTACATCATCTGCTTCAGCCTCACCTGGCTAGCTAACAAACTTGAAGCGCATATTGCGCAGAAACGTCGCCAACCGCCGCAGGCCAATCCCAGCGTTGCACCCGCGGTGATGCTGACTAAAACCTCTTCGCAATAAGGAACCACTATGAGCCCGATGATCATGTTTAACCAGGTCAACAAATGGTACGGCGCGTATCAGGCGCTGACTGACCTGAGCGCCGAAATCAATACCGGTGAAGTGGTGGTGGTGTGCGGTCCTTCCGGGTCGGGGAAATCCACCTTGATCCGCACCGTTAACCGGCTGGAACCGATTGATAACGGCCAGATCGTGTTTGATGGCACCGATATTCACGGCAGCAGCACACGCCTCAATCAACTGCGCACCCGCATTGGATTTGTGTTCCAGAGTTTCAATCTGTTCCCGCACGTGTCTGTCGCCGAAAACATCATGATGTCGCCGATGAAAGTGCTAGGTATGAAACGATCCGAGGCGCGTCAGCAGGCGGGCGAACTGCTGGAGCGCGTTGGCTTGTCGCATAAAGCAGATGCTTATCCGGCACAGCTGTCAGGCGGACAGCAGCAACGCGTGGCGATTGCTCGCGCGCTGGCGATGAAACCGCCGGTGATGTTGTTTGATGAACCGACCTCTGCGCTCGATCCCGAAATGGTCGGCGAAGTGTTGTCAGTGATGCGCAGCCTGGCGCAGGAAGGCATGACCATGATGTGCGTGACGCACGAAATGAATTTTGCCCGCGAAGTGGCGGACACGATCTGGTTTATGGATCAGGGGCAAATTCTGGAAAAATCGACTCCAGAGAAGTTCTTCACCCAACCGCAGCACCCACGTGCGCAGCGCTTCCTGAGCGATTTACGTTCGCATTGATGCATCCCGGTCGGCAGTGCTGCCGACCGGGATATTCACTTCATCTTAATCAGCAATCCACCCACACCGCACCGGCATCCGCTGACTTCACGCACTGCTCAACCCAGCGCACGCCCATCAATCCGGCATGCACATCCGGATACCAGAAGTCAGCCAAAAACGCCTCATCTCCACGATCGGTGGCATCCATCGCCAGCGCAAAACGGCGATAGAGATTCGACCAGGCTTCAAACAACCCTTCCGGATGGCCGCCGCCGATACGGTCATCTGCCAGCGCACTTTTGTGCAGATAGCCCATACCACGGTCCAGAATCTGCAGCGGCTCGCCCTGCACTTCATAGCGCAATTGGTTCGGTTGCTCATCCCACCACTCCAGACTGGCCTTCTCACCAATCACCCGCACTTTCTGGCCGTGCATCGAGCCACAGTTCACCGCCGAGGCCCACATGGTGCCAACGGCGCCGTTGTCATACTCCATCATCACAAAGGCGTTATCTTCCAGCGGCGCACGGGTTTTCACGAAGCTCTGGCGGCTACACAGCAGACGTTTCACCTGCAGTTTCGGCACCATGGTTTCGGCGATAAACAGCGGGTGCGTCGCCAGATCGCCCAGCACATAGCTAGGGCCAACAAAGCGTGGATCGACGCGCCACTTGGTGCTTTCGTTTTGCAGTTCGACCGCTTCGTTATGGAAACCGTGCGCGAACTGCATATTGATAATGCGGATCTCACCCAGCAGCCCTTCTGCGATCATCTCGCGCGCCTGATGTGTCAGCTGATGTCCGGCATAACCGTAGGTGACGCCGATGATCTTTTTCTTCTCTGCGCAGAGTTTTTCCAGCTCGTCCGCTTCTTCCGTGGTGAAGCAAAGAGGCTTCTCACACACCACATGCAGACCGGCATTGAGTGCCGCACGGCAAATGGTGAAGTGGGTATTGTTCGGCGTGGCAATCGAAACGGCTTCGATGCCGTCTGCACGCGCCGCTTCCGCCGCGAACATCGTTTCGTAATCCGGATAGCAGCGATCCGCGTCGACGCCCAGTGATACGCCAAACGCGCGACCGCGTTCGGCGTTAAGATCAAATGCACCCGCCTGCAACACAAAGTTGCCATCACGCAGTGCCGATGAACGATGGATATAACCAATCTGACTGGTACCGCCGCCGCCCACCATGCCCCAGCGCAGTGAACGATCCAGAGCTTTAATGCCGTTAATCATGATGATCTCCTCAGAATCCGACCGATTGCAGGTAGTGAAGGCTGGCAGTGACGTCGCGCAGGCTGGTGTCGGCGTTGCGTGGATCGCGCTCCTGCTCGATGGTGATCCAGCCCTGATAGTTGCGCTCAGCGAGGAACGCTCGCACCGCCGGATAATCAATCGCACCTTTGCCAATCGGGCACATCACCCCTTCCGCGCAGGCGGCAAAGAAGTCCACGCCACGGGCGATGACATCGCGCCAGACTGCGTCATTCACATCTTTAAAGTGCAGGTAATCGATGCGATCCCAGTAACGGCTCAGATAAGGGATCGGATCCATACCGGAGTAGTAGAGATGCCCGGTGTCGAGACACAAACCGGCTACCTCGTGCGGAATGTCCTGCACCAGTTGCTCCAGCTCGTCGGCGAACTCAATGCAGCCGCCCGCATGCGGATGGATCACCGCGCGCACACCATACTCATCCCAGGCAATCTGGCTCAGAGTGGTGATGTGCTGCATCATGCGCTGCCACTCTTCACTGGAGAGGCGCGGCGCTTTATCTGACTGCCCCGCAAATTTGGCACGCTCAGGATTACCAAAATCGATAATCACCAGGTAAGGCGCGGGCAGATTATCCGCGTGGGTTTTCTCGGCAGTAGGGACTTGCGACAGGTTACGACAGATGTTGTGTGTCAGTTCAACCATCGCCGGGAAATTGGCTTCGCTGACCAGATCGTCAAAGATCGTGCCTGCCACCAGCGAAAGCTGATGGGCTTCCAGCTGGTGACGCAGTTCAGCGGCGTCGGTCGGCAGGTAGGTCCATGGACCCAGCTCAATGCTTTTGTAGCCCGCCTGAGCGGCTTCCGACAGGACTTTCTGCCACGGTGGCAGGAAAGGGTTTTTAGGATCGTCCACACCCCAGCTGCAGGGCGCGTTTGCAATGTGAATCGTCATGATCGTTCCTTGCGGTGTTGGATAGCGCAAGTATCAAATAAACGTTTCACCTTCAGCAATCATGAAACTTTCATTTTTTGATAGCGATCATGTTATTTTTCATCACCAATATGATAGATAAACTATCAAAACTACAGCTGGCGCGACTTCCGGAGCGAATGAGCTGGGCACCGCGGCGCAGCCCATTGTCCTTCTTCAGCGATTGCCCATTGTGCGTGGGCTGCCGCGCCGCTAGCGATGGGCAGTGTTTATAGACTAAAGATTCTCACGCGTGATGATCTCAAACGGCAGCGTAACCTGGGCAAAATGCGTTCCCGGTTCGACATGTTGCTGAACGGTGCGCACCAACTGCCGTGCCATATCCTCTATTTCATGGCGAATCATCACGGTAATCGTGCCGTCAATCAGCGCCAGCTCGCCCTCTTTCACCGGGCCGTGACAGATCAACGCCACTTTACGCTGCGGCTGCTGGCGCAATGCATGGATAACACCTTCAATACCGCCGCAGGGCGCGTAGATTAAGGCGAGATCGGCATGCTCTTCCAGCAACTGACGCGTGGCGTGATAGCCGCCATCAATCGACTCATGGGTTTTCAACGGTTCCAGCACACGTCGGCTACTGTCCTGTTCACGCAAATAGGAGCGGAAGCTGATTTCGCAGCTTTCCTGACAGGTAAAGCGATGGTCACCCACCAGCACGCCCACCGATCCCGGCTGATGCAGCAAATGCGAGGCCACCCAACCGGCAGTGCGTCCGGCCTTCTGATTATCCAACCCGAAATACCCCGCATGTCCGCAGGGCGAGAAGTTGGAGAACAGGGCGTAAACCCGCACGCCCTGGCGTGATATCTGCTCGATGGCATGGCGGATCAGTGGGTGATCCAGCGCGACCAGGCCAATCACATCAACCTCTTGGGCCAGCTTGTGCAGTGAGGCCACCACAGCTGACACATCGTCAATGTCATGCCAGTAAAACCGTGGCTCACTGCCCGCAGGATGCAACGGTTGCGTCTGTTGCCTGAGGGCATCGGTCAGCGCGTGATAGAACGAATACGATTTTGAGAGCAGTACAAACCCCATGCGCAGCGTCACGTGCGCGGAGTGCGACTCAGCGCTGAAAGGCACAACCGGCGCCATGCGATAACCCAGTCGGTTGGCAGCTTCCAATACCTTCTGCTCGGTGGCCGCTCGAACCGGAGCCCGCCGATTCAGTACCCGATCCACCGTGGCGACGCCAACGCCAGCCGCATTGGCGATAGCGTTCATGGTGATTTTGCTCATCAACAGATCCCAGTTTGATAGTAAGTTATCAAAATAATGCCCGAAATGGACCAGGAGTGCGAAGACATTGCGGAGTAAATCGTCATCAAATCTCAATATTTGATAGAGAATCTCTCAGTAATTTGATCGTTATCGCAAAAATGAAATGATCCATTTCATTAAATTACCTAGCGGAATAAATGTTTGATATTTTTTCTGTACGAGTACAGAGGTGAGAGCTGATGGATTTGCATCAGTAAATCCATAGAGGCGGCGGACGCGCCTTTCTATAGTGAAAGCGATCTGCCTTATCGGCTCCCGGCACATGAACGACTCAATAATAACGGAGATGATATGTTCCCTCAGACCCTACCTGCACCTCGCCGTCACCCTGAAAACCAGATCCCCGCGCTGCGCTGGGGCATAGTTGGACCCGGCTGGATTGCCGACCACTTTGCCAACGCGCTGCGTCATCATACTCAGCAACAGCTGGTGGCGGTGTCATCACGCAGTCTGGAGAAAGCACAAGCTTTTGCCAGCAAATGGGATATCCCGCACGCCGTTGAAGGCCTTGACGCACTGCTGAGCCGCCAGGACATTGATGTGGTGTATATCGCCACACCGCACAATCATCACTTTCCTGATGGGCTGCGCACGCTGCAAGCGGGCAAGCATGTGCTGATTGAGAAGCCGCTGGCGCTCAATGCACAGCAGGCGTTGCAGTTGCAGCAGGAAGCGCACAAACAACAACGCTTGTGCGTGGAAGCGATGTGGTGTGATTTTGCGCCGAAATACGATGTGATCCGTCAATTACTGGCCGATGGCGCATTAGGAGATGTTCATACATTAATCGCCGATCATGGTGAATATTTCACCCAGGATCACCGCATTTTCAATCTCGATCTGGCGGGCGGGCCGATGCTGGATCTCGGCAGCTATTTGATCGGCTTCAGCGTGCTGGTCGGCGGCGCACCCGACAGCATTGTGGCGCAAGGCCAGCCTGCACCTGGCGGTGTGAATGGGCAAACCTCAATGTTGCTGACCCACGGCAACGGCATGCACTCCGTGCTCAACACCACGCTGTTCAGCAACACGCCGGGCACCGCCGTGATCGCCGGTCGTGATGCCACGCTTTATCTCGACGGCCAGTTCTATGCGCCGGGCAATTTCCGTCTCACCTCCAGCGATGGCCGCCATACGCTGCGCTGGGAAGAACCGACTAATCGCTATATTCAGCTCTGTCATGAAATCGAACATACCGCCTGGTGTATCCATCAGGGGCTGCTTGATTCGCCTGTCCGTCCGCTGGCCACCTCACTGGCCACGCTGCACGCCATGGATGAAGTCAGGAAGCAGATCGGTGTGGTGTTTAATGAAGAGCGCACCGCTTAACGATCAGGAGAACAACATGAAAATCGCTTTTGATGTAGATGTCATCAGAGAAATGGGCATCACACGCATGGTGCATCAGGTGGCCGAATGGGGTTACAAGTACATCGAACAATCGCCCCATCCACAGATCAATCCGTTTTATAAACACCCGAAAGCCAGCCGGGAAATCATGCGCGAGTACAAAAATGCGCTGAATGCCACTGGCGTGGAAATCTCATCGTTTATCACGGTATATCGCTGGTCAGGCCCGGACGAGTTGCGTCGTCAGGCGGCGGTGAAGAACTGGAAACGCATGATCGAGATCGCCGTCGAGATGGGCGTGCAGGTGATCAATACCGAACTCTCCGGCAACCCGAACGAGCCGGAGATCTGTGAAGAGATGTTCTATCGCTCAATGGATGAGTTACTGCCGATTATCGAACGTGAAGGTATCCGCGTCGAAATTCAGGCACATCCGTGGGATTTCTGCGAACAAAGCAACGAAACGGCGGATATCGTGAAATCGTTCCGTAGCGACAACGTTAAATACATCTACAGCGCGCCGCACACCTTCTACTACGACAAAGGCGTGGGTGATGTGAAAAACATGCTGCATTACGCGGGTGACGATCTGTCGCATATGCTGATTGCCGATACCATGAACCACACCAAACACTGTCGCTATATCGTTAACCCACCGGGTGTCGATGCCACTATCCACCAGCACGTGGCGGTGGGTGAAGGGGAAGTGAACTTCGATGCGCTGTTTGAAGCGCTGCGCGAAATGGATTTCGCCAACCGCAGCTATAAAGTCGGCGGTGAGTCGATTATCTCGGCGGCGCTGTTTGGCTATCCGGAAAAGATGAAGTATCAGGCGGTGGAAACGCGTGAACTGATCGAGCGTGAGCTACTGAAGTAAGCGCGGCCAACGGCTAATAATTTCCCCCTCTTCCGTCGCGAGAGGGGGAATACATCGTGCCAATATTCAACCTATGAGCGGGGAAAACGCTCTGCCCATCGACACGCTCCCCCACCTGCGAGAGAGCGTTGTAATATCGGCATCAAATTGCCACCCACTCCACTTCGACAAATTCACCGCGCGTCAGTGATTGCTGTGCGGCCTCGGCAATCGCCTGCGCGCGCAGACCGTCGATCAATCCCGGCAGCCCCTCGATTTTCTCTCCGCCGATATGACGCACAAACGCATCCAGATGGGTGTAGTAGGTCTCTTTCACCCGACTAAACCAGTCTGCATACAAGCCGGGCTGAGTGATGCCTTTGCCCTGGTAAAGTGTCGCACCGCGCGCTGACTGGCTCTCTGAAGCCAGCATCCCTTCACTGCCCATCACGCTGATGCGTTCGTCGTAGCCGTAAGCGGTACGGCGGGTGTTATCCAGCTGTGCCAGCGCACCCTGTTGCATGCGCATGATCAGCACCGAGGTATCAACATCGAAGTCACGGATCTCGGACATCGCCAGTGCGGCACCGAGTGCGCCAACGGTGCTGACTTCATCATCCGTCAGCCAGCGCAGCAGATCGAAAAAATGAATTGCCTGATCGCGCATCTGACCGCCAGAGGCTTGCAGATAGCTAATCGGCGGCAGTTCTGAAGCGCGGCATACCATCTGAATCAGCTCAGTACGACCAATAAGCCCCTGTTTCAGCTGCGCTTTGAGCTGCTGATGGCTGTGGTCAAAACGGCGGTTAAAGCCCACGGTGACGGGAACCTGCACCGGGGAGATTTTTTCCACGACTTCCCGCGCACGCTGCAACGACAGATCGATCGGTTTCTCACAGTACACCGCTTTGCCCGCCAGCACTGCCTGCTCCAGCAGTTCAGCGTGGGTTGGCGTAGCGCTGGCGATCAGCACCGCGTCGATCCCATCATCGTTCAGCGCCTGCTGCACGCTGGCCGCTTTTGCGCCATAGCGCTGTGCCACCGCTTCGGCACGCGACGCATCGATATCACACACCAGCGCCAGCTCAACGCCGGGATGTGCTGCCAGGTTGGCAGCGTGCACCTGGCCGATAAATCCACTGCCAATCAAGGCAAAACGTTGCGGAGTCCGCATTTTAACGCTCCTTTTGTTCACACTTCGGAATAGCCGATGTTGTCAAAATAGCGCTTTCTGGCAGGCTAGCTGTACGCGGTTTTTGATGGAATTACCTCAGATGAAAGCACTGACGCTGGCGGAGCTGGCGAAGCAAGTAGGCGTGGGCGTGGCCACGGTTGATCGGGTACTCAACGATCGCGGTGGTGTGTCCCCGGCGATGACAAAAAAAATTCTGCAGGCGGCGCGGGATGCGGGTTTAAAGCGTATTTTGCCGGAAGAGCATCGCCACAGCTGGCAGATTGAAGTGCTGCTCAGCGGCAACGGCTCGTTCTTCTTCCAGCAGCTGGCACAGGACTTTGCCCGACTGGCTGATGAGCTGGGCTATCGTCGATTGCGCCTGCATCGCACTTTGATCCCGGAAAATGCGCCCGAAAAGCTGGCCGCGCACATTGCTGCCAGCAGTAAAAAGATGGATGCGCTGATCGTTTTCGCTCACGAAAATCCGCTGATTTATGATGCCTTAGCGGCGTGTCAGGCGCGCGGCGTACCGGTGATCACTATGGTGACGGACCTGCCCAATGCGGCACGCCTGTGCCATGTCGGTATCGATCAATATAAAGCCGGACGCACCGCTGGATTGATGCTGGGCAGCATGATCAATGCACCGGGCGATGTGGTGCTGGTAAGTGGCCGCGCAGATTACTCAGCACATCGTCAGCGCATTGAAGGTTTTCAAGCCGTGCTGGCGGAGCGTTTCCCGCAGCTGCGTCTGCGGGAAATTCTTGCCGGGCAGGATGAACGCGATCGCATTAGCCGCCTGCTGGAGAAAACTCTGGCCGGCTCGCAAAATATCGTCGGGCTCTACAACACCGGCCTCGGCAATACGCAGATCCACGAAGCGCTGGCGCGCCATCGACTCGGCGGCAAAGTGGTGTACGTGACGCATGAACTTTATGCCACCACGCGCCAGCTTTTTGAGAAGCGTGTGCTGACGCTAACACTCGACCAAAACACCCTGCGCCATGCCCAGCTGGCGCTGACTTTATTGCTAAAACATCTCGAAGAGAGTGAACAGCCCGACACCTACCAGTCCGGCAAAGTCGACTTTATGCTGTTTACGCAAGAGAACTTCGCATAATCACACTTTGCATCTCACCGCCAGCGCGGTTAAATCGCCTTCATCTGTCGCTGCTACACTCAGTAGCAGCAAAAAACGCAATCACAACAAGGCGAAATCACTATGTCGGAAAATCAGTATCAGCCCGCGAAAGTCTGGACCTGGGACCCGGAAGCCAAAGGTAACGGCGCAAAAACCAACCGTCCGTTCGCCGGGCCGACGCATGAGAAAACCCTGCCGGTCGGCAAACATCCGCTGCAGCTCTATTCGCTCGGTACGCCAAATGGCCAGAAGGTCACCATCCTGCTGGAAGAGTTGCTGGCCGTCGGTGCTAAAGAGGCTGAATACGATGCCTGGCTGATTCGCATCGGTGATGGCGATCAGTTCTCCAGCGGCTTTGTTGATGTGAACCCCAACTCCAAAATCCCGGCCCTCAGCGACCACTCGGTCACGCCACCGCTGCGCGTGTTCGAATCAGGCAACATTCTGCTGTACCTGGCCGAGAAATTTGGTCACTTCATCCCAGCGGATATTGCAGGCCGCACCGAAACCCTGAACTGGCTGTTCTGGCTGCAGGGCTCTGCGCCTTATCTTGGCGGTGGCTACGGACACTTCTATTTCTACGCGCCTGAGAAAATCGAGTACGCCGTTAACCGCTTCACGCTGGAAGCCAAGCGTCAGCTGGATGTGCTGGATCGTCAGCTCGCCAATAACCGTTTCCTCGCCGGCGAGGAATACACCATCGCCGATATCGCCACCTGGCCGTGGTACGGCAACCTGGTGCTGAACAACATCTATGGCGGCGGCGAGTTCCTCGATGTGCAGTCGTACAAAAACGTGGTGCGCTGGGCTAAAGAGATCGCTGAGCGTCCAGCGGTGATTCGGGGTCGCAAAGTGAATAAAGCATTTGGTGCCGAACCACAGGATCAACTGCTGGAGCGCCACGATGCCTCTGATTTCGATACCAACACCGAAGACAAACGTCAGGCGCGAGGAGAGCAGTAATGGCCGCTTATGTGGTGATGATTAAAGACGAAACGCTGGATAAAGACGAACTGGCGACGTACGCGCAGAAAGCCGGTGAAGCGCGCGGCGATCATCAGATCACGCCGCTGGCGTTTTATGGCGATCTTGAAGTGCTGGAAGGCCGTGAGGCGGAAGGCGTAGTGGTGCTGGAGTTTGCGGATATTGATGCAGCAAAAGCCTGGTATCACAGCCCGGCGTATCAGGAAGCGAAAGCCCATCGGGTCAAAGGCGCGAACTATCGCGTGTTACTGGTCAAGGGTGTGGCTTAATCTGCCAACAGGGGCGCACTTCATTCGGTGCGCCCTGTCAGCCAGAGAAGTCGTGATTTATTCGTCTCACCGGTGATCACTCCAGCCTGAATAACGCAATCGCCTGCTGCAATTGGTTGGCCTGCTGTTGCTGCTGATGCGCCACCTGCAAGGTTTCGGCCACGTGCTGAACGTTGTGATGCACGCTGTGATCGATGCTATTGATACTCTGCTGAATCTGCTCGATGCTTAAATTCTGCTGCTCACTCATCTCAGACAGCTCGGTAACCAGCTGTGACAATCCGCTGATGCTGCTGTGAATCGCGCACATGGTCTGCGCTGCATGCTCAATCTGCACCCTGCCATGTTCGGTGCTCTGGCTGCTGGTATCCATCAGTTGGCGAATTTCGCGGGCAGCATTCTCGCTGCGCATCGCCAGGTTGCGCACTTCGCTAGCCACCACGGCAAAACCGCGTCCCTGACTTCCGGCGCGCGCCGCTTCTACTGAGGCATTCAGAGAAAGAATATTGGTCTGGAAAGCGATGCCGTCGATCAATTCTAAAATCACTTTCACCCGCTGTGACTCTTCGCTGATTTTCGCCATTGAGCCCATCGCCGACTGAATATTTTCCTCTCCGCGCGTCGCCACCGCGCGCGTATCCCGCGCTAACGCGCTTGCGCTCTGCGCTTTGTCACGCGTTAAGCTGGCGGCGATACTGATTTCCGTCATCGCGCTGGCCGCCACTTCCAGCGCCTGTGCCTGTTCATCGGTGCGGGTTGAAAGGGCTGCGTTGCGTTGCAAAATACTCTCAGACTCCGTCAGCAAGGCACTCACGCCAATGCTCACCTGATGGAGCGTGCCATGCATAGTGCCTAACGTAGTGCTAAAAGTGCGTGCGAACGGAGTTTCACTCTGCTGGGCATCCGCGCTCAGCGTCAGATATCCGGCCTGCTGGTTGATCTGTGATGCCAGCTCCGCCACTTCACTCGCGGAACATGCATCGGCGGCCATCTGACGCGCAATCACCAGCAAGATGGCGGTCTGCGCCACCACAAACAGGGCATGGAACAGCACCATATCCCAGCCCGGATGATGGAACACCACCACGCCAAACAGGTCGTTTTCCTGCAGATAATTAAACAGAATGTGATGCGTGGCCGCTGCTGCCGCGCCCATCAACAGCGGACGGATGTCGCGCCACGCCAGCAGTACCGACATCAACACAAATACTGAGAAGTGATATTCGGTTTCACCACCGCCGAGTTGAATCAGTAAACCTGCCCAGCCGATCAACAGGGCTGAAAGCACCAGCCTTGAAGTCAGCGTGCCGCGCAGAACGGTGCCAAAGAAGGTCGACAGCAGTGCCAGCGCCAGGCCAGCAATCAGCGCTACGGTTAAGCAATCATTCATCCACCCTACGCTGAGCGCAATCGGCCACAATCCCCAGTTAAGGATGACCGCAAGGCTATCTGCGCGCTGTGCAATACGTCGCAGCGAAACCATCTCCACCGGCGCGGCGTCCGGGCCTGACAAGGGCGTTGCGATCATGGCAGTATTCCACACCAGAGGTTGATTAAGATGCCCAAAACTCAAGGGCTAAACGCTCAGACTGAGTGGAGAAATTATCGGCGTGTTAACTGGAAAGTTTAGGACCGTGAATAATTGAAAGGGAAGGATGTGAGCAGGTTCACTTGAATGCAATGATTTCCCGGGCGGCAAAGGCGCAACGTCGTGCGCCTGTGCCGTGACGCTCAACTTACTTCGCAGCAAACTGCGCGTAGTTTTCCGGAGTGATGGTCTGATACGGCACCCAGTTGTACTCCTGCACTTTCTGTTTATCCAGCAGCGCTTTCGTCACCTGCACCGCGCCGGTTGCCTGACCTTTGGCGTCCTGGAAAATGGTCAGTGTCATCTTGCCGTTTTTGACAAACTGCTGTCCATCAGGCGTGCCATCGATTCCCGCGACCAGAATCTTTTCATTTTTCGCCTGACTGAGCGCCATGATGGCACCAATCGCCATTTCATCATTATTAGCGGCAATCGCATCGATCGGGCGCTGATTCAGCAGCCAGCTCGACACCACATCCACAGCTTCATTGCGCTGCCACTTGGCGGTCTGCTTCTCAATCACTTTCATGTCTTTATACTTGGCGATCACCGCTTCGACCGCACGGGTGCGCTCACGCGCTTCTTCATTGGACAATGCGCCCATCAGAATCGCTACATTGCCTTTGTAATTCATCTTCTTCGCTAACGCTTCCATCTGCATTTCACCGCCCAATGCAGAGTCAGAACCCACATAAGCCATATCGCCCGGCAGTTTTACTTCTGGCTTACGATTAACGAAAATCAGCGGAATATTGGCGTTTTTCGCGGCGGTAATCATCGGCAACACGCCCTGTGTATCAACGGGATTAAGGATGATGGCGTCCACGCCCTGGTTGATAAAATCATCAACCTGCTGCACTTGCAGTGCCACATCCCCTTTGGCATCCACAAACTGGCCGTTAAGCTGATTAGCCTTTAGCTCTGCCTGCATCTGCGTGCGCAGAATTGAGACAAAGTTGAGATCGAAGTTGGCCAGCGCGACGCCGACGGTGAAGGTTTTCGCACTGACGCTCAAACTCAGCAGCAGCGAGCACAGACAAAGCACGATGTTTCGGATGTTCATGAGGTGATTCCTGTAGGTTGAGGTTTTATTGTTATGACGCCGGGCAACAGGCAAATACCCGGCGGTAAAACGCTTAAATCGTGAAGTGATCGCGGAACTGCTCTAGCGCAGCGGTGCTGTCACCGCTGGCCCAGCCCTCCATCGCCACCGTGCCGCTGTAACCCACTTCCTGCAGTGCACGCGCGATGGCGCGATAGTTGATTTCGCCAGTGCCTGGCTGCTGGCGACCCGGTACATCCGCCACCTGAACTTCGCCGATAGAGGAACCGCTGCGGCGAATCAGCTCAATCAAATTGCCCTCGCCGATCTGCGCGTGATAAAGGTCGAGATTCATCTTCAGCGCCGGGCTGTTGACCGCTTCCACCAGCGCCAGGGTATCGGCAGCCAGCGCAAACGGGGTTCCGGGATGATCGACCGGCAGGTTGAGGTTTTCGAGGGTGAACACGCGCCCGGCGCGCTCGCCCAGTTGCGCCACTTTGCGCAAGGTATCGACCGCTTTCAGCCACATCGCACCGGTCACCACTTCCACGGGTTTAACCGGCAAGCCTTTGTCATCCAGCCCGGTGCCGTGCAGATTTAGCCCTGGGCAGTTAAGCCGTTCAGCCACCGCCAGCGAGGCTTCAGCGCTCTGCAGCAATTGCTGAATCTCGTCATCATCGGTGAGATTGCCGGTGAGGTAGCCGGTCATGGAGGTGAATCGCGCACCGGTTGCGACCAGCGCATCAATGTCTTTATTGGCCCATCCCCAGATTTCAACGCCAAACCCCAGCGCGTGAATGCGTTTCACACGCTCAACAAATGGCAGATCGAGGAACACCATTTCGGCACATACCGAGAGTTGATAAGCAGCCATTAGCGCGCTCCTACTTTGACAGGCAGGTTGTGGGTGACCGATTCAATACAGGCCAGCGCAATCTCTAGCGCATTGCGCGCGTCTTCGCCGGTGGCACGCGGTGTTTCACCGGTGCGGATACAGCGGGCAAATTCGATCATCTCCGCCACATAGGCTTCGCGCAGCAGATCCGAATCCATGCGCGAGGTCTCCATGCTGATGCCGCTGGCGCTGTAGCGCACACAGTTAGAAGAGGTAATATGGCCCGCCTGCAGCATCCCTTTGCTGCCAAACACTTCGCCGCGCACGTCATAGCCGTACACCGCCTGGAAGTTGGCTTCCGCGATGGCAATCGCCCCGTTATCAAAACGAATGGTCACCACTGAGGTATCCAGCAAGCCTTTATCTTTGAAGTCCGGGCGCACCAGCGCGTCGGCGATGGCATACACTTCCACCGGCTTCGCCCCGTGGTTGAAATGCAGCAGGGTGTCGAAATCATGGATCAGCGTTTCGAGATAAATGGTCCACTGCGGGATGCGCGACGGATCGTGCAGCGCCGGATCGCGCGTCACAGAACGACTCAACTGCGTAATACCGTTCTCGCCCGCCTTCACTGCCGCAATCGCCGCGGCAAAACCCGCATCGAAACGGCGATTAAAGCCCACCTGCAACACTACGCCTGCGCTTTTAGCGGCAGCAATCGCCCGGTCAGCTTCCTCCAGCGTGACAGCCATCGGCTTCTCACAAAATACGTGTTTACCGGCATTCGCAGCGGCAATCACCCACTCGGCATGGGTGCGAGCGGGCGCCGCAATGGCAATCGCATCAATCTCTGGATCGAGCAGCAGCGCATGCAAATCGCTGTAGGCTTTCGCCACCCCCAGCTTGCTGGCAAGTTTCTCAGCGGCACCGGGCTGCGGATCGGCCACCGCCGCCAGCGTGGCGCCGGGTACGCGATACGCCAGATTTTCGGCGTGGAAGCTGCCCATTCGCCCTGCGCCAATCAGACCAACACGCACCGGTTGAAGATGAAATGTCATAAATCATTCCTTACTGTTTTGGATATGTCCGTTCGGGACAGGTGAGATAGGCATTTCATTGCAATCCAGATGCCAACTAAAAAGGGGCGATTTATGTGAGGCATCACACAGCGTTGCGCTTTGAATTGGTCATAAACTTTACATGTCAACTTCACATGTCAATAAAATGGACATTCCAGATTGACCAGGAGCCTCTGATGCGCGCCAGCGAACGTTTGCCGTTTAAAGATGAAAGCGACCCGATTTTCAGTCTGCCGGAAGGGGCTGAAGCGGGCGAATGGGATACCTTGCTGTGGCAGGGCTGGCACAGCTTTGTCAGGGGGGAACAACCGGGCTGGATGCGGCGCAGTATTTTGCAGTCATGGCAGCGATCGCAGCAGCGCGCCATCGATCCGCACACCTTCATCTACACTTCGCCACCGGCTGATGAGCTGAAGGCCATCCTGGCGCACAATGCCGAGCTGATTGTGGTGGCGCGTAACGTGATGGAAAACCTGCTGGCCTATAACCCGGACGGCCATATCAACCTCACGGATGCACAGGGCGTCACGCTACATTTTTGCGGCGCAGATATGACGCCGATCGGCAGCATCCTAAGTGAAGAGGTGCTGGGTACCAACTGCACGGCACGTTGCCTGATTGAGCAACGGCTGGTGTATGTGTTAAGCGGAGAAAACTGGAAGATCGATCTGCGTAAGCGCCATTATCAATGCGCCGCCGCACCGATCCGCGATGCCGGCGGCCAGCTGCTCGGCGTGCTCACGCTCACTGCCACGCCGGATAATTTTAATGCCCACACGCTGGGCACGGTGCAGGCCGCTGCAGAAGCGGTAGGACAGCAGCTGATGTTGCGCAGTTTGCTGGCGGAACAACAGTCGATCCTCGAAACCCTAAATGAAGGCGTGATCGTCTGCGATCGCCATGGAAGGATCAAAACCTCAAACCGTTATGCGCGGCAGATCTTTAGCGGCCTCGATCCCCAAGCCGGCCCGATCGATGTGTTACTGCAACCACAGGGCGGATCGCTGCTGACCATGCCATTCTGTAATGACCGCGAGCTGCAGTTTATGCCGGATGGCGTGCAACCCCTCTCCTGCCTGATTTCATTAATGCCCGCACCCGATGGCGGCCGCGTGCTGTCACTGCGTGAGAACCAGCGTATTCGGGCGATTACGCGGCAGGTGATGGGCGTCAGTGCCAGTTATACCTTTGAGATGATCCGCGGCCACGCTCCTCGTGTGCAGCAGGCGATCCAGAAGGCACGCGCCAGCAGCCGCACGGACAGCACCGTGCTGTTAAGTGGTGAGAGCGGCACCGGCAAAGAGCTGTTTGCTCAGGCGATCCATAACGCCAGCCCGCGACATCAGGAGCCCTTTATCGCCCTCAACTGCGGCGCCCTGCCGCGTGACCTGGTGCAAAGCGAGCTGTTTGGTTATGTCGATGGCGCGTTTACCGGTTCCCGACGCGGCGGCTCCGCGGGAAAATTCGAGCTGGCGGATGGCGGCACGCTGTTTCTGGATGAAATTGGCGAAATGCCGCTGGAGGCACAAACCAGTTTGCTGCGCGTTTTACAGGAGAGTGAAGTGGTGCGCATCGGCGCAGCACATCCGCTGAAGGTCAATGTGCGCATCATCGCCGCCACCCACTGCAATCTGCTGGATGCCGTAGAGAAAGGCGCTTTTCGTCGCGACCTGTATTACCGCCTTAACGTGATTTCATTAGCCATTCCGCCGCTGCGTGAGCGACAGGAGGATATTCCAGGGCTGGTGAATACGTTTATTCAGGCGCTCTGTACCCGTTTGAAACGCATCGCGCCGCAGGTGTCGTCTGAAGCCATGCACTGCTTGCAGGCGTGGCACTGGCCGGGCAACGTACGTGAACTGGAGAACCTGGTCGAACGCATGGTGAACCTGTGCGAAGGGCTGGAGATTGGCAAGGCGGATTTGCCGGAAGAGATGACGCAGCGTGAACCGTTAACGGAGGCAGGTGTCCTGACTTCCTTGCAGGAGAATGAGCGCCAGCATGTATTGCAGGTGGTGAGCGAGCAAAAAGGCAACCTGCGCCAGTCGGCACAGCTGCTGGGGATTTCACGTACCGCGCTGTATAACAAACTGAATATCTGGCAGGTGGATGTCACGGCTTTGCGAGGGAAATAGGGTAATGGTGAGTGCGCCCCCTTAACCTGCCCGCTCCCTGAATCCTGAGCTGGATTCAGGGATGACCGCAGATTGGGAAACCAAATTGCCCGCTCTCTACAACGCCGCTCCACCGCAGATCACCCGTTCCTGCCCGGTTATCGCATCAGCAACAGGTGACAGCATAAAACTGCTCTCTACAACGACGCTCCACCACAGATAACCAGTTCCTGCCCGGTTATCGCATCAGCAGCGGGTGACAGCACAAAACCGGCCAGCGCCGCCACTTCCTCCGGCTTGATATAGCGCCCAATGGGCGGCAGCTTCGGTGGCGAACTGGCCCGGCCGGGTTGCAGCAGCATAGGCGTCTCTGTGGCACCGGGCGCGATAACATTCACGGTGATCCCCTGCGGCGCTAACTCGGCTGCCCAGCTGCGCGCCATCCCGACCATCGCCGCTTTGGTGCTGACATACTGGCTGCGATGTGCGGCACCACGCGAAGTACGGCTGCCGATCAGCAAAATACGATCGCCCTGCGTCATCTGCGGCTGCAACGCGTTCGCCATGATCTGCGCCACCTGCACATGCAAATACCACAGGCGCGCGCTCTGCTCCTCATCGAGATCGCCGAGCGGCGCTGCCGCCATCATGCCTGCGGCATGCACCAGCGCATCCACCTTTGGCAAAGCGGCCAGCGCCTGCTTCAGCAAACTGGCATCGAACAGATCCACGCTCACCGAGGTAAAGCCCGGATGATCTTTCTTGACCAGTGTGCGACTGAACCCCGTCACCTGCCAGCCCTGCGCCAACAGATGTTCGGCAATCGCCGCGCCAATACCTGAACTGACACCCGTGACCAGCGCGTGTCGACTCATTTTTCTCCCCTCACCCATGCTTCGTTAACGCGGACGTACTTAATCGCCTGACGAAAAAAGGTATAGGCGATATGCAGCGCGCCATCATCACTCTGCTTGATGCTGGGATAAGAGAACTCACGGTTGAGTTTCTGCTGCGAATTGTTGGTCATGCAGTAGCCGTCGCCTTCATCGAGATGACGTTGCCACGGCCAGCTTTTGCCGCCGTCTGGTGAGATGGCCAGCGTCATCGGTGCGCGCGGTGCGCCCCAAAATGCGGTGCGTCCGCTATGCACCACCGGTTCAGCTGCCACCGCCACATCGTCATCCTCATCTTCGATTTCGTCATACAGCGACAGGCGACGCTCGCTGGCATCTTTGGCGCTCATGGCGTTGAACACCAGCGCCAGATGACCATTACTCAGCGTGGTCACCTGAATTGAGGAGTTGTTGTTGGGCAGTTCCGTCGCCACCGGCGCACTCCAGCTTTCACCACCATCTGTTGAACGACTTTGATAGATAAAGTCCGCCCAACGGCTGCGATACAGCGCCAGTAAGCTGCCATCCTGCAATAAAGTAATGTTCATGTGCACGCAGCCGAGGCTATCCGGCACCGCCACATCGCGCCAGCTTTTGCCTTTATCACTGGAAATTTTGACCGCGCTAATGTCGTCATTACCGACCCATTTTACACCCGGCTGAGTGCGGCAATAGAACACCGGCAGCAGCCAGTTGCCATTTGGTAACACGGTAATCGGCTGGCGAATAAAGGTGCCGGGCTGATCAAGCAACGTGTCGATCGCGCTCCAGCTGCGGCCAAAATCCCGTGACTGGCGATAGCGCACAATCGCCGTGTCCTGATTACCGGACTTCTGCGCTGTCCACAACAACCACAATACCTGGTCAGGATCGAGGAACAGCACCGGGTTCTGCTCAGAACGCGTCGAATCATCAGAAAGTTTCTGCGCATCGCTCCACTGGCTGCTGCCCTTTTCCAGGCGTGAACACCACACTGAGATATCAGCGATTCCTTCCTGCGTGCCACCAAACCAGACACAAAGCAGATCGCCGTTCGGCAGCGGCAGCAGATTAGCGGCATGATTCTGCGGACAGACCGAAGGCAGCATCGCCGTGAGCTGCTGCGCATCCTGCGCGTGCGGATGAAGGTTACCGTTACGTTCCACGGTAATCGTTGAATCGGTCATATCAGGCTCCACTGTTTTGCATTGAAGATTTTGGTGCTTTTTTATCGTGCGTTTGTGCCGAAGGGATCAGGCGATCAATCACCATGATCACTGCAGGCGTAATCAACGCCACGTACATATTGTTGATGCCGAACGGATCGCCGAGCAGATACCAGACGGTGGTGACCACGCAGGCCCCAATCAGACCGGCATTCGCCCCGCGGGTACTCTTATAGAACGGCAGGTAGAAGGCAATAATCGCCACCACCGAGATAGACAGACGAATCGCGCGGGTAAAGAAGGAGAGCTTCAGCACCTCGGGTACGAACAGCACCAGAATTAACGGCAGGAAGCCAATCAGCAGCGATAACCAACGCGTCATACGGAATTCACGCTCTGGCGTCGGGTTGCGATACGGCACATAGAAATCTTTTACCACCAGCGAAGCAATCGCCAGCGCCACGGTACTGACGCTGACGAAAATCGATGCCACCAGCGAAGTGGTCACAATCCCCGCCAGCCATGGGCTCATATCCTGCAGAAACACCGGCAGCGCATACAGGCTTTTGATATCAGGATGCAGGTATTTCGCCGCCACGCCAATCAACGCAATGGCAATCGCAATCGGCATGCAGAAGAAGAAGGCAACCCAGGTCGCACGCTTCGCTGACTCTGCGCTTTTCGTGGAAGCAATAGCCTGAATGACAAACTGGGTGCAGAAAATCGAACCAATGGTGCCGATCATCCACGCAAAAATGGTGCTGGCCCCGATGTTGCCGTCCCACGTCCAGTAGAAATGCGGCATCTCTTTGATCATCGGGCTAACACCACCGGTCATATGCAGGGCCACACCAAGAATGATCAGAATGCCGACATATTTCAGACCGCTGTGCAGCAGCGTGACCCACGCGATGCCCTTCATGCCACCGAACATAAAATAGAAGGTACTGACGATCGCGGTGATCACCGCCGCCGTGGTGAGATCAAGATTCAGTACGGTAGAGATCGCCGCCGCACCGCTCACGTAGTTACCCACGTTCACCAGCAGTAGCGCGTAAATCATGATGATGGAAATGATGTTCTTGGTGGAGTTGCCGTAGCGCTCGGCAATCGCACCGGAGATGGTGATTTTGCCGGTGTTATAGATGCGTTTTACCAGCAAGATGCCAAACAGCGGGAAGCCTATCGCGGCGCCAATCACCGACCATGAGGCGGCAAAACCATCTTCAAACGCCGCCTGGGCGGTGCCGATGGTGGATTTCGCACCGATGTACTCTGACATCAACATCACACCCACGACAAAAGCCGGCATCACGTTGGATCCCGCCATAAAGTCGCCGCTGTTTTTACTGCGCAGGCGCCAGGTCAGCCAGGTGGTAAACAGAATATACGCGATGACAATCCCGACAATAATCATCATCCCTTCTGCAGAGAACTGTTTCATTTTAGCCTCATTGATAACGTAGGGTCGTGGCCTGCGCTGGGCTTCACGCATGCCGTTAATGAGGTTGCCTGTTTTGTTATTTTAGTGTCTGTGCACAAAGGCAACCCTGTTTATGCTCATTGATTTATTTCACTCACATGAGAATGAATTCACGCATAAGCAGGGCAATTTATAGGCTAAATAGCCAATGATTTGTTTGATCATGCTCACAAACAGTCAATGATGATTACAAATAATCAAATATTATTTAATAGTTACAAGGCGGACTGCAAAAAATCCACAAAGGCACTAATGCGGGCAGGTAACTGACGCTGCGGCCGCCACACCGCAAAAATATCCCCGTCCACGGTGCTCCACTCGGGTAGCACATGGATCAGATTACCGCGCTCAATCATGTGCTGGGCATCCCACCAGGATCGCAACAAAATGCCGTGCCCATCCATCGCTAACTGCATCGCCACTTCGCCATCATTGGTGATCAGGCTGCCCTGCACCTTTTGCGTCACCTGCTGCTGGCCATCACTCAATCGCCACAGTGCGAAATCACTTTCGTACTGGCGAAGCAAAATACAGTTGTGCTGCGCCAGCGCCGCAATACTGTCAGGCTGGCCGTGACGTTGCGCATAAATCGGGGCGCAGCATAGCACGCGTGGATTGGTGCGTAACTTGCGCGCGATAAGCCGCGCATCCGGCGGTTCGCCAATGCGGATATCAATGTCGATGTGTGAATCGATGAAATTCAGTGGCTGGCTGCTGAGCTGTAATGATAACGAGACTTCAGGATGCAGCGCAGCAAAGCGCGACACGCAAGGGGCAACATGGCGCCGTCCAAATCCAAACGAGGCGTTGATGTTCAGACTACCACGCAGCACCGCCGCCTGGCTGCTGACCGACTCCTCCAGTTCTGCCAGTTGATCAAGCAAAGGGCGTGCCCCTTCCAGATAGCGTTTCCCTTCGGCGGTGAGTTCCAGCCGCCGCGTGGTGCGTTTAAGCAACTGCACGCCCAGACGTTGCTCAAGATGGCTGAGGCGTTTACTCACTGCCGGCAGCGACAAACCCAGCTCACGCGCGGCAGCGGTTAAACTCTCCAGCGCGGCGACGCGCACAAAGAAGGCCAGATCGTCAGTCGAAGTGCGCGATTCTCTACTTTTATTCAACATTGGCTTGCCGCTCAGGCTAATTATTTCCCGGTGATGCATGGTTATACTGCGTTCAGAACATCAACAGCAACCTGCGAGAACCCTATGAACGGCAAAACCTACAAAATCGCCGTCATCCCTGGCGATGGCATTGGCAAAGAAGTGATGCCTGAAGGCATCCGTGTAATGGATGCAGCGGCAAAGAAATTCGATATTTCCCTTGAGTGGCAATGGTTTGACTTCGCCAGCGCTGAATACTGGCAAGAGCACGGCAAGATGTTGCCGGATGACTGGTTCGCCACCCTGAGCCAGTTTGATGCCATCTATTTTGGCGCGGTGGGCTGGCCAGATGTGGTGCCGGATCACGTGTCTTTGTGGGGATCGCTGCTGCAGTTCCGCCGCGAATTTGATCAGTACGTCAACCTGCGCCCGGTTCGCCTGATGCCGGGCGTCAAAGCGCCGCTGGCCAATCGTCAGCCCGGCGATATCGATTTCTACGTGGTGCGTGAAAACACCGAGGGCGAGTATTCGTCGGTCGGCGGCACCATGTTCCCTGGCACCGACCGCGAAGTGGTGATTCAGGAAACTGTGATGACGCGCGTCGGCGTCGATCGCATCCTGAAGTTTGCCTACGAGTTAGCGCAGAAGCGTCCGAAAAAGCACCTGACTTCTGCCACCAAATCCAATGGCATTGCTATCACCATGCCGTATTGGGACAGCCGCGTTGAAGCCATGGCACCGAGCTATCCAGAAGTGAAAGTTGATAAGTATCATATCGATATTCTGACCGCGAACTTCGTGCTGCATCCGGATTGGTTTGATGTGGTAGTGGCCAGCAACCTGTTTGGCGACATTCTGTCGGATCTCGGCCCAGCCTGTACCGGCACCATTGGTATTGCCCCTTCCGCTAACATCAACCCGGAAGGGAAATTCCCCAGCCTGTTTGAGCCGGTGCACGGCTCAGCGCCGGATATCGCGGGCAAAGGCGTGGCAAACCCGATTGGACAGATCTGGTGCGGCGCGATGATGCTGGAGCACCTCGGTTACGCAGAAGCGGGTGCCGCCGTGCTGGATGCGATTGAACGCACCCTGGCCGCCGGCAATAGCCTGACGCGCGACCTCGGCGGCAGCGCCTCAACGGAGGAGTTGGGTGTGGCGATCGCGGCTGCGCTGTAAAAATTAAGTATCAATAGAGATCACAATAACCACAAAATAAGCATGGGAAATGAATTTTATTGATGTACCTTATTTTCAGGACAACGGTAAAAAGGAAATAATATGCCTATCCCGGCTTATTTGTGGTTAAAGGATGATGGTGGAGCGATTATTAAAGGCTCCGTAGATGTAACAGCAAGAGAACACAGTATTGAAGTGCAAGGATTCTCTCATGGCGTCACTTTACCGGTTGATGGTGCTACGGGTAAGATTACGGGCACTCGTACACATATGCTGGTAAGTTTTGAAAAGGAATTCGATTCATCAAGCCCCTACCTCTATAAAGCTGTCACATCAGGGCAGACATTAACTTCAGCAGAATTTAAATGGTACTGTATTAGCGATGCAGGGCAAGAGGTCGAATACTTCAATATGCTTTTTGAAGGTGTCAAATTGTTTCCGTCATTCCTGGTATGGCAAATATAAAAGCGAACAACCTTCAAACTAACCATGTCGAATCCGTTGCGATGATGTATGAAAAAGTCACATGGAAATATTGTGATGGCAATGTACAGCACACTGATGCATGGAATGAACGAAGCTAATCAATCCCTGATCAATGACGCTTTTTGAAAACCTTTATCAGATAAAGCGTGAGTGCTAAAAGGCTTGCGCTTTCAATAACAGATGAAGCAATAATCAATTGCCCGTAAAACCCCTCCGCATCACCTAAACCATATGCATAGGTAAAGTCAACAAATGCAGACTGATTTCCATTAAGAAAGGTGAGAGCGATTGAGTGATTAATCGGAATAAGGATAAAAAAAGTAAGGAAGAAAAATACAATTTTTAGTGGAAATCTGATACCAGAACTATGCGCTACAGGCATCTGAAACACTCCCATCAATGACCTCAATTGTCCCATAAGAATAGAAACGGGTACCTGGGATGTTTTTATTCCCATAAGTGTAAGTCATCAATGCCTGACGGATTTTTAGAAAATCACTACGATACTGTAAGGTAATACAACCTTGTGATATACCGGCAGGGCCAATTGGATGAAGACGAAAGTTACCGCGTTTAGTACCTTCAATAAACGTATAATCGTCAATGAGTGCATCGTGGCGAAAAAGTCCAAACCATTCCGCATGAACAACAGGTGAACTACCGGGCCATGACCAAAACTCTCGGCTCATATTATATAACATACTCTTCACGCCATTCGTTGGTCGCTTGACGATGTAATACAGACCTAAGGGTAAAGGACCATTAAATGGAATGGATGCACATGCCGGGCGATTGCGATAATGATTATTGCCTGAGAAAGCCATGAAATGGCCAATCCCCGGCAATATGAGTGGTGAGAACTGAGTACCCGTAAGAATAAACTTTCCGTTGATAGCCATGTAATTTCCTCCTGAAATTAACCATCGCACAATAACCACAAACGGTTTATGGGTGTTAATTAAATATCCCTGGATAGTCCAACACTGTGCATTCCATCACAGGTTGCGATCCAGACGTCCCAAAGGGTGCCTCTACTTCACCGCCCCTTCCGTCACTCCGCTGATAAACTTGCGCTGGAACACCAGAAACACCGCCACCAGCGGCATGATCACAATCATCGCGCCCGCCATTAGCACTGGAATATCAATGGTGTTTTTATTCTGGAAGAACATCATGCCGATTGGCAAGGTGCGCAGTTCATCCTTGTTCACCAGAATCAGCGGAATCAGGAACTCATTCCACGTCCAGATAAACAGCAGCAGCGCCAGCGTTGATAGCGTGGGCCAGATGGCGGGCACCAGAATGCCCCACAGGATTTTGCGCCGGGATGCACCATCCATCACTGACGCTTCAACCAGTTCGCGTGGCACCTGTTGCAGTGCAGTGGCAATCATCAGCGTGGTGAACGGCAGTGATAAGGCAATTTGTGGCAGGATTAGCGCCAGATAAGTGTTCGTCAGCCCCATCCAGCGCAGTTCGTGATAAAGCGGGATAATGAAAGCCTCACTCGGCAGCACCATGCCCAGGCCCAGCATCGCCGCTATTACTTTCTTACCGGGGATTTTCAGCCAGGCAAAACCAAATCCCGCCAGAATCCCTAACAAAATGCTGCTGATCACCACCGGAATCACCACCAGCACCGAGTTCATAAAGTAGACGTTGAAGTGCCCCTGCTGCCAGGCCGTCACGTAATTTTTAAAGTTCAGCGATGAAGGCAGCGTGAACACGCCCTGAAACAGCTCCATCTGGGTTTTGAACGAGGTCATCAGCGCCATTAAAAACGGCAGGATGGTCATCAGCGCGACAATCCAAATCAGCGCGCGTGAGACAACAGGCGTACCGCGCATCAGTGACGCTCCCGAATAGCAAAATGAATACAGGCGTTGATCATCAGCACAATCAACATACTGAACACGGCGACCGCAGACGCGTAGCCAAAGTAATGCAGGTCAAAGCCCTGCTTATACATAAAGATATTGGTCACCATGGTCGAGGTGCCCGGCCCGCCTTGCGTCATGACATACACCAGATCGAAGGCCTTCAGGCTGGCAATCACCGTCAGCAGCAGCGCAATGCGCAGTTCCGGGCGCAGTGAGGGCAGCGTGATACGCATAAACTTCTGACGCCGTGAAGAACCATCCAAATCGGCGGCTTCTAACAGCGAGGGATCCATACGCTGTAATCCGGCCATAAACAGCACCAGACAGAATCCAAAGAAATACCAGGTGGCGACAAAACCCACGGCCGGTAACGCCCAGGTGAAATCGCCTAACCAGGAGAGCGCCAGCTGTGGCAATCCGATGGCGCGCAGGAACTGATCGATAGGACCAAACGCCGGGTTATACAGCCAGCGCCACACCACGCCAAGAACCGCCATCGGCATGATGTAGGGCAGGAAAAACAGGATACGCAACACGCTGCGCTCTTTACCGTTGCGCGTTTCATACAGGAAGCTGCACAACAGCAGACCGACGCCAATCGGCAGCAAGGTGTAAAACAACATCAGCAGCGCATTGTTACCCAGCGCCACCCGAAACACCGGGTCCTGGAACATACGCACGTAGTTACTGATACCGGTAAAAATCGGCAGGGAAGTGCCATCCCACTCAGTGAAACTGATGCCGAGCGAGGCCAGCAGCGGCAGGAGTAAAAACACCGCATAGACCAGTACGGCAGGCAGAAGATAGAGCGCGTTGCGCCAGGCAGATTTGTTCAGCATAACCTTACTCGCTTGCAGGCTAATTCACGGCCCGGCATTGCTGTCGGGCCGGACGTCATCAGTGCTTCAGGGTTTTCAGGTAACGTTGATAGTTGTTGTCGAAATTGGTGACCATCTGCTCCGGCGTCTGCCTTCCGGCCAGTAACAGCTGCACGTTCTGATTCAGCTCGGCGTTCATGGTCGGCGTGGCCCAATCCAGATAATGGCCGAGGCCATCATGCTCGTTGAGGGTGACCCACACCTGATACGTCTCTGCCAGCAACGGGTTATCCGCCGGGATTTGTGCATTCTTGCTGGTGCCTGCCGGCAGGAAGCCCACTTTCAACCAGCGGTTAGCCATCTCATCGGAAACGATGTAATCGATAAATTTGGCCGCCGCATCCTGCTGCTCTTTGGTTTTCGCGGTGTTGGTGATCGAGAACGCCAGATCGGTACCGCCCACCATTAGCGCATGCTGTACCCCCTCACCCATCGGCATCGCCGCGAAGTGCACATCTTTATTGTCTTTGAACTGACCGAGATACCACGTGCCGCTCACCAGGAACGCGGCCTGACCATTCTGGAACAGCGTGGCCGCATCATCATGGCCAATGCCTTCGAAGCCAGGGAAGAAGTAGCCTTTGTCTTTCCAGCTTTTCATCATGCTCGCCGCTTTCACCAGCTTGTCGTCTTTGAAGGTGCCGCCGACGTCGTAAATCAGATCGTCGAGGGCTTTGCGATCTTTACTCTCAATCTGTGCTTCCCATACCGTACTCAGCAGCTGCTGGCCCATGTTGCCGTCCAGCAGGCCGAGCATCATCGGCGGCGTACCGGCGGCTTTCAGCTTCTCCATTGCCGCTTCCAGTTCAGGCAGGGTTTTCGGTACCGCAACACCCGCTTTGTCCAGCAGCGCCTTGTTGTAATACAGCCCCACCATTTCACCGAGACTCGCCACGCCATATAGCTTGCCGCTACCAAAGTCTTGTTTATCAGACCAGCGGTTACGCTTGAGGATCGAATCCGGGAAGCGCGTGGTCCAGCCGTAGGTTTTGGCATAATCGTCCAGCGGCCACAGCAGTTTGTCTTTCACCAGTGAACCCATATCGCCACCGCCCTGATTGACCTGCGCGATTTGCGGACCATCACCGGCGGTCAGCGCCAGCTTCAGTGGAATACGCGTGTCTTCAAAGGAGTGCACCGAGCGCTGAATGGTAATGCCCGGATTCTTTTGCTGGAACGCTTTAACCGCTTCATCCACGGCTTCGGTTTGCTGCGGATAGTTATAAATATCCCATTCGTTCAGCGTGACCGCTTGTGCCGTCGCCAGGGTCGCACCGAGCAAAATCCCGGCTGAAACCAGACGCGACACACTGCGCAGTGAGCTTTTCATACGGGACGGACGTTTGGTTGAATCACACATCATGCTCGGTTTCTCCAACAGATGACTGGCATCCCTTCATCGCGACACCTGCATGTCCTGGCAGGTTGATTCAGCAGCAGTAAAAACAACGTTAATTCATACTTACTTTATGAACAAAAGAAAGTCAAACACCCTCGCTGCGGAATTTTTGCTCTGTGATACAGTGCAAATTGTGAGAAGAAAGGCAGGCTATACAGCAGAGAATCCTGCCTGACAACCGCTGAAGCGCACACCATAAGAAGACCCACCCCTACAGCCAGCACAAATCACTCACGCCGTTCACCTGCATTAACCCACTGACAGACCATATGAAAATTCTATACTTATTGAGAGATGTGAGAGACCTCTGCGGCATAATCATCCCAGAACACAGGCACCACAGGCTCTGCGCCGCTTCACGTGGCCGTTCACGCCATCGCCCGCTCTCTGGATTTACCTCGATGTTGTGCGGTAGCGCAATTATTACACCTTGAAAACTAAGTCAGCTTTATTTACCGTAAAATCTGTTCATCTCATGACCACAGAGGCACCACCATGACGGCTAAAGGTGTTATTCGCCGCGCCAGCGAGAGCGATTTTCCGGCCCTGTCGCGCATCTGCTTAGAAACGGCCAATGCGGGCACTGATGCCACCGCGCTCTATTCCGACCCGGCACTGCCCGGCCTGCGCTTTGTCATTCCCTACGCGCGCTTTGCGCCTGACTTTGCTTATGCCCTTGAAATAGAGGGTGAAGTGATGGGTTATGCGGTGGCAGCACCGGATTCACGCGCCTTCGAAGCAGAACTGGATGCGCATTGGTGGCCGCCACTGCAACAGCAATATCGCGACTACACGCCGCGAGCCCCCCTCGACAGCAAAGTGCTGGATGCCATCCTCCAGCCAGATGCCGCTGCAGAACAACTGGTAGCGCAATGGCCTGCACATCTGCATATCAATCTGCTGCCGCCAGCCCAGCAAGGCGGCTGGGGACGAAAACTGATTGAGCAGCTGCTGCAGGATCTGCGCGCCGCTGGCGTACCGGGTGTTTATCTGGGCGTGAGTCTGCAAAACGAGAAGGTATGCGGGTTTTATCAACGCCTCGGTTTCACGCACATTATGCGCAGCAACGCCATCTACATGGGCCAACTACTCTGATTGAGGCATCACCATGACCAGCCTGCATCTGCAAAGCGTTAAAAAGTCCTACGACCATGTGAATGTGATTCACGGTATCGATCTCACCATTAACAGCGGCGAGTTCGTGGTGTTTGTCGGCCCTTCCGGCTGCGGTAAATCGACCTTGCTGCGCATGATTGCCGGGCTGGAGGAGATCAGCGACGGCAAGCTGCTGATTGAAGGCGCAGACATGACGCACCAGCCCGCCACCGAGCGCGGCATTGCCATGGTGTTTCAGTCCTATGCGCTCTATCCGAATATGACGGTGCGCGGCAATCTGGCTTACCCGCTGGAAGTGATGAAGAAATCCAAAGCGGAAATTGAGAAAGCGATCAACCAGACGGCGGCGCGTCTGCATCTGACGGAACTGCTGGATCGCCTGCCACGTGCGCTCTCCGGCGGCCAGCGTCAGCGTGTGGCCATTGGTCGCGCCATCATCCGCCATCCACGTATTTTCCTGTTTGATGAACCTCTCTCCAATCTGGATGCTGAGCTGCGGCTACAGATGCGCATTGAGATCGCTCGCCTGCACGCCTCACTGGGCAACACCATGATTTATGTCACGCACGACCAGCTGGAAGCGATGACGCTGGCCGATCGCATCGTGGTGCTTCGTCAGGGAAAAATTGAGCAGGTGGGTGCTCCGATGGCGCTGTATCACGATCCCGACAATCTGTTTGTCGCCGGGTTTATCGGTTCACCGAAGATGAACTTCCTGCAGGCGGAAATCGCTACGATCGCGCCAGGTGCCGTGCAGTTGCGCGTGCCCGCATTGGGCATTCACACGCTGACCATGAAGATCGACGCAGCCTGTCATGAAGGGCAAAAAGTCACGCTGGGAATCCGACCTGAACATTTCTCGCCGGCTAATCAGGATACCGATGCGCTGAGCTTTAGCGCTGATTTGTCATTCAGCGAGATGCTGGGGCACACCAACTATCTTTACCTGGATATCGGTGAGGAGAAGTTACTGGTGATTGAGGAGCGTAACGCGGCAGAACATGAGATTGGCGACCGCGTCAGTTATCAGGTCAATGGTGAACGCGGGATGTTGTTTGATGAGCAGGGATTGCGCCTGCGTTAAGCGCCTTAACGAAGCAAGCGCCGTAGTTATGCTACGGCGCTCTCTTGATAACGAGTGAACAACGTCGATGCAGATCGCGCCACTCCATTGATTGCTGCTTTAAGACACCGTCTCTTCATCGGCCTGCGCCGCCAGTAAATCCAACAGCTTATTCACCGCGAAACCTGCCGCACCCTGTGCCCACATACGATTCGACTCGGTGAGGAACTGCAGCGGCGTCATTTGCGGCGTGATCTTCAGCCGATAGGTCTGGAAACTCTGCGTGATGTGGTCGAGCAGGATGCGCGAGGCCATCTGCGGTTCCATCGCCAGATACACCACGTCAGGATCGTAAGCCACCGACAGATTCGCCAGCGACATGCCCAGATGCTGCCCGGCTTCCGCCAGCGCGCTAAGCACTTCAGGTGTGGGCTGGCTATCCAGATCGCGTAGCGTCTGCGGCAGCGCTTCTTTCAGTGAAACTGCCACGCGCTGCAAAATCGCCTGCGACGAGGCGACATCCTCCAGTAAACGTTCGGAGCCATCACCGAGCAATGACACACCAATCTCACCGGCTTTGCCATGGCGGCCGCGATAGAGCTGGCGATCCAGCAAGATTCCCGCCCCAATCCCTTTGCCAAAGGTGGCGATCACCGCTGACTGCGCATGGCCCAACTGACCAAAAACCAGCGCGGCCATGGCTAAGGCATTGGCATCATTTTCGATAAATACCGGCAGCGAAAAACGTTCTTCCAGCAGGCGTGCAATCGGCACGTTGTTCCAGCCCAGCGCGCGTGACAGCACGCATACCCCGTTACTGGCATCCACCAGCCCCGAGAGGGCCAGCCCAATGGCACCGACTTTCTTTCCTTCGACGCCACGCAAAAACTTCGCCAGCGCATCACCCAGTTGCTTGGGGGTCATCGCGCCTGAAGGGATCTGCTGTTCGCCAATAATGTTGCCGCTGAGATCGGTTAAGACGATCAAATTACGTTCGGCGTTAAGCTGTATGCCCACCACGCTGGCGTGATCCGGGTTGAGGCCGAGCAGGGTTTTTGGCCGCCCCATCGAGACGCGACGCAGCCCCAGCTCCTGCACAATGCCGCCGGAGAGCAAACGATTAGTGGCCTGCGATACCGTGGACATGCTCAGGCCGCTGCGGACTTTGAGGTCAGACTGGCTGATCGGCGCATTTTCGACAATCAGCCGCAAAATGCGTGCAGTTACGTTGGGAGCGCTCATGGATCTCTTTTTTAAGTTAGAAGAGGCTAAGCCGGTTGCTGGCTGAACTGGCTGGCGAGGCGCAGTGCGCCGCTTAAGGCATCGCCCTGCGGCGGCACAAGCTGTGCGGCAATGTCGGCGGGTAACCAGGGTTGAATCGGCACGGCGATCCCTCCCATCAGGGCCAGTTTGCCGTCGCTGCGCGCCAGCAGTGGTTGCACCATCTGCACGATATCGGCAGCGGCTTGCTGTAGCAGCGCAATGCCATGGGGATCGCCCTGCTGCGCGGCGGCAAAGACTTCAGGCACAACGCTGCCCCACTCGGCGGGCGTGGCCTGTTGTGACCAGATTAACATCTGCTCTGGGCTGTTTTGATGCAACGCCATAATACGTTTAGTCAGCGTCGAGGCAGGCACGATAGCTTCGTGCGCCAGCAGCGCTAAGCGCCGTGCACGGCGTCCAAGGATGGCGCCCGAACCGGCATCGGACAGGGCAAAACCCCAGCCGCCCAGCAGGGTAAACTGCGCGCCGTCCCAGGCTGCGCCCTGGCTGCCCGTCCCGACGATCAACACCGCGCCTGGTGCGCCATCGTGCGCACCCGCACAGGCGATCTCAACATCGGTAAACAGATAGCGTCCCTGACAACGTGGCTGCCAGCTTTGCAGCCGCGTGTGCACCGATGCCACATTGGCGCCTGCTAAACCCGCCACCAGCAAAGTGCGGTCGCGCGC
Source organism: Erwinia sp. S63 (assembly GCF_016625195.1). Taxonomy (GTDB): domain Bacteria; phylum Pseudomonadota; class Gammaproteobacteria; order Enterobacterales; family Enterobacteriaceae; genus Pantoea. The sequence goes on along the minus strand of NZ_JACVUP010000006.1, from coordinate 163,144 downwards.
ATCGGCAGCCAGCCCCGCTTGTTGAAAGAGTGTGTCGATGACCGATTCAATAGCGGTGATGGCGGCATCATACTGCGACCAGACATTGGCGGGCCCGCCTGTCGCTTCCGCCAGCATACGGCCAGCGCTGTCCGTCAGGCGTCCGCGACAGTGCGTACCACCACCATCAATTCCCAGCAAAAGTGATTGCACGCGCTTCCTCCTGCCTGCCACGAACGGCATGATACTTATAGATGTGCGAAAGATAGGGGAAAAAAACTTAAATCGCAATCATAAATAAATACGCATTCCGTATAGTTAATTAATGTTCAATAAAAACATTAATATAACTTAAAACACCAATTTGAGATCGGCGTTACGGATTGACATTAGTTTTTCTGTCGTAATAAGTTAACGGTCAGATTATCAGCAGCCTGATGGGTCGGGCAGCTAACAAGCAACGGGCTTCAGGGGTACAACATGAAAGTGGGCATTATTGGTCTGGGCTTTCGTCTTTCCCATGTGGTGAAAGAGTTCAACAAAGCTGACGCAGAGTTCTCCGTGGTAGGTTACGTCGATCCAGCTCCCGCTGGCTTGCCAAATCTTCACACCTTCGGTATTGATGCCGGGAAGGCGTTCGACAGCGTGGATGCGCTGCTCCAGCACGGTGGTTTCGATCTGTTGCTGGTGGGGTCACCCAACTTTATGCACCTCGAGCATATCCGTCAGGGACTGGCCGCCGGTTACACCGTATTCACCGAGAAACCGGTGGTGATCAATGAAGAGCAGACGATGGCGATGGCGCAACTGGTACAACAATATGGCCATGAGCGCATTCTGGTCGGCCTTGTTCTGCGTTACTCACCGCTGTATCACGATCTGTTGAACGCACGCGATGAAAATCGTCTCGGTGAAATCACCTCAATCGAAGCCACTGAACACATCAAGCCTTATCACGGCGCCTTCTTCCAGCGCGACTGGCGACGTCTGGAAAAATACGCCGGTCCTTATATTCTGGAAAAATGCTGCCACGACATCGATCTCTATCAGGGATTAGTCGGTGAACGCCCGGTACGCGTAGCCAGTTTTGGTGGACGTAAGAACTTCACCCCGCAGCATGCACCCACCGGCGCTGTCACACCGCAATCTGAGGTGTATCACGTGAAGCCCAGCGGCTGGTCGAGCACGGATGCGGTGTTTGACGGCGACGCCGATATCGTCGATTACCAGACAGCGCTGATCGAATACGCCAATGGCGCAACCCTCGCCTTCCACGCCAACCTCAACGTGCCGGATGAATTTCGTCGTTTCTGCGTGATGGGCACCGACGGCATGGCTGAGGGCGACTTTGTGCGTAACTACTTCCGCGTACACAACGCCCGTACCGGCGAGCGTGAAGTCGATACCACCTACAGCGGCAATGCCTATGACGGTCACTATGGTGCCGATGCGTTGATGGCTGAAGAGATCGTCAAGCACATTAAACAGGGAACACCACTGAAAGTATCCGTGGTGGATGCACTGGAAGCGGGTCTGACCGCGATTAAAATCGATGAAGCACGAAAATCGAAAACCGTGGTGGATATGACAGACAGCTGGAAACAATTTGACGCCAGCCTGGGGAAAACCGCGACCGTTTAAGGTCAATCCCCCCGCGCAAATCCCCCTTTGCGCGGGGCTTTTCATGGCAGTGCAGAGTGGTGACATCATTAACCGGCCCGCGAGCCGGTTTTTGTTGGCACTTAACCTGCGTTTTCATTCTCCAGCTTCTGCCGTTTGCGCAGATGCGGGAAAATCGTCATCCACACCGCCACCACCACCAGCGTGCCGATACCGCCAAGTGCTGCGGCAGGCACCGCCCCCATCCACGCCGCCAGCAAGCCTGACTCAAACTCGCCCAGCTGATTTGAGGTGTTAATAAAGATGGCGTTGACCGCATTCACGCGACCGCGCATATCATCCGGCGTATCCAGCTGTACCAGCGCACCGCGAATCACCATGCTCACCATATCGAACCCGCCCAGCGCGGCCAGCGCCAGCAGAGAGAGCCACAATTGCGTAGAGAGCGCGAACACCAGCGTGGCGACCCCAAAGCCTGCCACCGAACCAAACATAATCATGCCGACGTGTTTTTCCAGCTTGTGACGGCTCAGCCACACGCCAACAATGAGCGCCCCCACAGAGGGCGCACCGCGCAGCATGCCCAATCCCCAGGGGCCGGTATGCAGAATATCCTGCGCAAAGATAGGCAGCAGCGCGGTGGCGCCTCCCAGTAACACGGCGAACAGATCGAGAGAAATCACACCCAGCACATCTTTGCGCTCACGAATAAAGCGCACGCCCGCAAACATGGTGGTGAGATTCATCGGCATCCGCGTTTGGGGCGGACGTTCATAACGAAGGCGGCTGACCAGCACCAGAGAGAAGAGATAAAACAGGGCTGAGACGCCGTAAACCACCTCGGGACCGGCCACATACAGCAGGCCACCCAGGGTTGGGCCGACAATCACCGCTGCCTGACCGCCCACGGAACTCGCCGCCATGGCACGCGCGAGGATTGGCGGAGGTACCAGCGCAGGGAGCATCGACGTGATCGACGGCCACTCCAGCGCTTTGGCCACGGATATCAGAAACACCAATCCCCAAATTTCAATTTTATCCGCCCAGTGCATGAGCGTCAGTGCCACCAGGCCGAGCAGAGCCAGCCATTCAATGAATTGCCCGACCAGCACGATGCGACGGCGATCAAACTGATCGGCGAGATGGCCAGCCGGCAGGGCCAGCAAAACCGAAGGCAGGAACTGCATCAGCCCAATCATCCCCAGCGCCATGGCGCTATGGGTGATGGCATAGATCTGCCAGCTGACCGCCACGGAAAACATCTGGAAACCAAACGATGAACAGGTGCGTGCCAGCCAGAAGGCGACAAACGACCTGTGCCGCAACAGAGAATCTTCTGCTGCGGATAACTGTGAACCCATATTTTATCCCATCCTAAATCAACATCCGGCCAGCGTCATTGCACCAGCCTGGTGAAAAGCCGTTTACCGGCTCTCATTATCATTTTCCGGCCACAGAGTGCTGCATCTGACGCTGGCAAGCAATGGCTAGCCGTGCGCTTTAAAAACAGTTGCTTATCTGGAATTTAACTAAGCATAGAGTTCTGAATATTAGCAGGCTGATTGTTTTCACCTGAAAATATCCAAATCATTCCAGAAGTTCCAATAACGCATTATTAAATGCATTTATTAGTCACCTTATCTCTCTATCAGTGACAGCTAAAAAAGGTGACCTTAACAAACAATTCGGTCTATATTGGAAGCGTAAAGATCACAGCAACCTTGCCGTCCTTATAATAATTAAGACGTTCCAGTTAATTAATTTATTCATAGAGATAAATGGAAAACAGTTCATACAATCCTTATGTTACTGAGCGTATCCGTCGCCTCGACGGGGCACTGATGGGCGTGTGTTATTCAGCACCCTTTATGCATTGTGAACAGGAAAGCACAGCATTACTTAACGGAAGCAACATAATTTCACTGCACAATCAGTTGCCCGATACGCCCGAACGAATAATTATCCCTTTAGTGGGAAATACTCTTGCGCGCTTTTTAAAGGCGCCAGAAAATTATCCCAGCCTGAAAATGGAAAATGTCTCCCTTGCTATCAATTATGCCAGTTTAGTTAAGCATGAAGCGGCATTGCGAGAAGCCGCACTGCATCACGCATTCTGGCTTTATGATTTGGCTCCGCCAGGGACTTGCTGGCAGAATATCGCTTCATTTCCCTTTAGTGGAATTGTTCTGAACGACGAATTCTTCCAGGATAATTATCTCAAGTTCAGCTTTCCATTTTTGCTTGGCTCCTGCCGTGAAAGAGAAGCAGAGGTGATATTACGTACCCCACACCTGCCGCTACCTTTGTCTGTTTACGAGGATCTACAACTTTCAGGCTGGCAGGAACAACGTACTGATAGCCCGCTATTTGAAGTGTAAACGTTTACACAAAATTCCGCCGCTTGCCGTTATGACCCGATCTCTTCGGGCATAACGTCATAATTCCCTCATAAAATGTCGATCTACTACCATTCCATAAGTGTAAAGCACTAAAAAAATCAAACCCGTTAACGTTTTTAAGATAAAATTTAACGCAAAGGGATCATCTGGCGTAACGGAAGCGCTGCGATCGAACATGTTAAGTCACTTCGTACTCTATGTCGGGAAACAACCTAATTCGTTGTTTCCTTTTAAGTTTATGGCAAAGAAAGAGGTTAATATTATGGGGAAAGCTTCCTCATCTTTTGGCGTGATTCGCTTTTTGACGGTGCTGTTCGCACTGCTCACAGGCGCATTTATGCTGGTAGGCGGTGTATGGCTAGCCGCAATTGGTGGTTCCTGGTACTACGTTATTGGCGGTGTGATTATGTTGATCACCGCTGTCCTGCTGTGGCGCCGTAGCGGTGCAGCGATCATGCTGTATGCACTGTTGCTGTTGGCAACGCTGGTGTGGGGCGTTTGGGAAGTTGGTTTCGACTTCTGGGCGCTGGCACCACGTACCGATGTGCTGGTGATCTTCGGCATCTGGCTGATTCTGCCGTTTGTGTATCGCGGTCTGAATCACGCAGGTAAAGGCGCACTGGGTCTGATGGCCGTTGCGCTGATTGCCAGCGTGCTGGTGCTGGCGTGGGCAGTGTTCCACGATCCGCAGGAGCTGAACGGTGAAATCCCAGCGGCGGCAGATAATGCCCCGCAAGCGCAGCCGCTGAGCAACATCAAGGATGCTGACTGGCCTGCGTACGCGCGTGACCAGCAAGGCACGCGCTTCTCTCCACTGAAGCAGATCAACACCGGTAATGTGAAAGAGTTGCAGGTAGCCTGGCAGTTCCAGACGGGCGATCTGAAAACCCCGAACGACCCAGGTGAAATCACCGACGAAGTGACGCCGATTAAAATCCGCGACACCTTGTATCTCTGTTCACCGCACCAGATTCTGTTTGCGCTGGATGCAAAAACCGGTAAGCAGAAGTGGAAATTTGATCCGGGCTTAAAACCGAATCCGACTTTCCAGCATGTGACCTGTCGTGGTGTCTCTTACCATGAAATGCCAGCAGCAGCAGATGCGTCTAACACCCAGCCTGCGCTGTGTTCACGTCGCATTTATCTGCCAGTGAACGACGGTCGTCTGTTCGCGCTGGATGCCGAAACCGGTGAACGTTGTGCCGCCTTTGGTAACAACGGTGAACTGGATCTGCAGCACAAACAGCCGGTACTGACCCCAGGCCAGTATGAGCCGACTTCACCACCTATCATCACGGATACCACTATCGTGATTGCCGGTGCGGTCACCGATAACTACTCCACCCGTGAACCGTCTGGCGCTATTCGTGGCTTTGATGTGAACACCGGTAAACTGCTGTGGGTGTTCGATCCGGGCGCGAAAGATCCCAACGCGATTCCAGATGATGAACACACCTTCACCATGAACTCGCCGAACTCCTGGGCACCGGCAGTATACGATCCAAAACTGGATACCGTATTCCTGCCAATGGGCGTGACGACACCAGACATCTGGGGTGGTAACCGTACGCCTGACCAGGAACGTTTCGCGAGCAGCGTACTGGCACTGAACGCCACCACCGGCAAGCTGGTGTGGTCGTATCAGACCGTGCATCACGATCTGTGGGATATGGACCTGCCGTCACAACCGACGCTGGCCGATATCACCGACAAAGATGGCAACACCGTTCCGGTGATTTATGCCCCGGCCAAAACCGGTAACATCTTTGTCCTGGATCGTCGTACCGGTAAGCCGGTTGTCCCAGCACCGGAAACCCCAGTGCCACAGGGCGCCGCGAAAGGTGACCACGTTTCTCCTACTCAGCCGTACTCCGAACTGACCTTCCGTCCGAAGAACAATCTGACGGATAAGGACATGTGGGGCGCGACCATGTTCGACCAACTGGTGTGCCGCGTGATCTTCAAGCGTCTGCGCTACGAAGGTCCGTTCACGCCGCCGTCTGAGCAAGGTACGCTGGTGTTCCCAGGTAATCTCGGTATGTTCGAGTGGGGCGGCATCGCGGTGGATCCACATCGTCAGATTGCGATTGCTAACCCAATGGCGCTGCCGTTTGTCTCTAAACTGGTGCCACGCGGTCCGGGCAACCCGATCGAGCCACCAGCCGATGACAAAGGCGGTTCAGGTACTGAAACCGGTATCCAGCCACAGTACGGTGTACCGTACGGCGTGGAGCTGAATCCGTTCCTGTCTCCGTTGGGTCTGCCATGTAAACAACCGGCCTGGGGCTATGTCTCAGCGGTTGACCTGAAAACCAACGAAACCGTGTGGAAAAAACGTATCGGCACCGTTCGCGACAGCGCACCGGTTCCGGTTCCGTTCAAAATGGGTATGCCAATGCTGGGCGGCCCAATTACCACGGCCGGTAACGTGTTCTTCATTGGTGCGACTGCCGATAACTATCTGCGCGCGTTCGACACCAACACCGGGGAAATGCTGTGGCAGGCACGTCTGCCAGCCGGTGGCCAGGCAACGCCGATGACCTATGAAGTGGATGGCAAGCAGTACGTTGTCATTGCTGCGGGTGGTCACGGTTCGTTTGGTACTAAGCTGGGCGATTACGTCATTGCCTACGCACTGCCAGATGCGAAGTAATCTTCTGGTTTGATGTGACAAAGGCGGGCTGCGAAGCCCGCCTTTTTTGTTGTCTCACTGCCTGCACTCTGGCGTATCGCGTCGTTATGAAGAAGCTAATGGTTGTTCGAAGCGCAATACCTGTCGCCGTTACGGCTTCTTTAACACTCGTGCATTTAACAGCGCGCACAGCGCCATGATCACACAGGTCGCCAGAAACACTGGCCGCATGCCGAAAGCACCGCCAACAAATCCGCCAAATAACGGACCTGAGACCTGACCGACATACTGGGCCGAGGTCGAATATCCCAACATTTTCCCCATCTGCCCTTGCGGCACATTGTGGCGAATCAGCGCCGTCACGCACGGCATCAAACCGCCCAACGCCATGCCCATCAGGAAACGCAGCACCACTAACTGCCACGCTTCAGTGATAAATGCTTGAGGTATCAGCAGCACAGCACAGGCCACCAGTCCATACACCAGCACGCGGCCATGCCCTACCCTATCCGCCAGTCGCCCTAAGCGCGGCGCAGAGAGAATACTGCCCAGCGCAGCCGCCGCCATCACCACACCCGCCGTCACCGTAATCGCATGATCGCCCTGCACGAACTGACCGATATACAACGTGATGATCGGTTCAATCGACATATTGGCAAAAATCAGCAGCATGCCTGACAACCACATCAGTCGCACCAGTGGCAGATTGACCGGCTTCTCACTCTCATCATGAGTTTGCACCGTCTTTTTACCCGGCTGACGCGGCGCTTCTTTTAATAAAAAGGTGGTGGCAAGGAAGGCGAAGAAAATCACGGCGCCTGTCAGCCAGAAGGTGTGGCGAATGCCAATCAGCGGTGGCAACACCCCGCCCAGCAGTGGCCCCACCACGTTGCCCGCCATAATGCCGGAAGACAACACGCCCAGCGCCCAACCGGTCTGCTCCTTTGGCGTTTGCGCCGCGACCATAATGGTTGAACCGGATGCGTAACCGCCCAACAGCCCCGCCAGCAAACGCAGCGCCACCAGCTGCCACGGCGCCGTCGCCATACCAATCAGCGACATGGCAATCGCCATCCCGAGGCTGGCACGAATCAACATCAGTTTGCGGCCATAGCGATCCGCCAACTTGCCCCACAGCGGCGCGGTTAACGCGGCGCTGAGGAAAGTCGCGCCATACGCAGCACCCGACCAGCGTGCAATCGCGGCCGGTTCCTGTACGCCAAGCTGCTGCACATACAGCGGCAGAAACGGCAGCAGCAACGTCATCGCCACGATGGTGCTGAACGACCCCAGCACGCAGACAAACAAATTACGTTTCCAGTGTTGCTGCTCAGGCGCTAACACTGTTGATGATTGCGACATAGTCATTCCCTATTTTTGCTTTTTTAGCAGGCTAACAGCGGAGCACGACATAAAACAGGGAGAGAAGGATATTTGCCAACCAGCGTAATATTGTTGCCAGACAACAACAATTAACTGCCGCTCAAGGCATTGATTAACGCATCACACAGCAACGTCACCGGGGATGAGGGTTGCGGCAGCTCTTTGAGCAGCAGATAACTGTGTAAACGGTCCATTTGCCACTCGGGCAACACCTGTTGGATCTCACCGCGCCCCAGCGCCTCTTGCGTCATATACGCTGGCAAATAAGCGATACCGGTGCCGGCCAGCGCCGCATTCAGCAGCGCCATGCTGTTGTTGGCGCGGAAACGGCTATGCACATCCAACGCCAGCCGCTGTTTATCGCGGCGAAACGGCAGTGCGGCAGTATGCGCGGGACCGTGGAACAGCAACAAATCGTGACGTGTCAGGCGCTCTGGATGGTCGATAGCGGGATGCGCTGCCAGATAATCCGGCGTGGCATAGAGTCCCCACTCGATGGTGCTCAATTCGCGATAATTAGCGACTTCCGGCGCGCGCGCACGAATCACGATTGCCACATCTGCGCTGGGCTGCGGATCGTCACTGGTGGTGAGGTCGAGATCGACATTGATATGAATATGACGGCGGATAAAGTCATTCAGAGTGGGAACGACGCACTGGCAGCCATAGGTGATTGGCGCCTGTAAGCGCACATTACCCGCGGGCAGTTGATGAACCTGCTGCACAAACGCATCGGCGCGGTGCATCTCTTCCAGCATGCGGGTACAAAACGGATAGTAAGCCTGACCCAGCTCGGTCAACGCCACTTTCCGCGTGGTGCGCTGCAGCAGTTTGATGCCGAGTCGCACTTCCAGCCGCGCGATTTCGCGACTCACATGCGATTTAGAGACGCCTAAGGTTCGTGCGGCTTCACTGAAACTTTGCCGCTCAACGACGCGCGCAAACAGCATCATGGCGGTGAGATTGTCGCTGTTGTCCATGTTCTCTGGTGGGTAGCAAACTGAGAACAGCAGCTTAAAAGTAAAAGCAGCAATAAGCACCGAATTTAATCAGCGCACATTGCGGAGCGGCGTAATTTATCGCGTAACGCCTTCGCGATTCACTGCGCAATAAATTGCGCCGCTACGTCTCCTGTGCGAGCCAATCTTAGCGTCATCGATCAACTGGCCACCGCTAAAGGGAACAACAAGCGTTCCTGTTCAACGCGGCGCTGGCGACGTAACTGGCCCGGCGTAACGCTGAAATAGTTTTTGAAAGTACGCGTATAGGCCTGCTGCGTATCAAACCCGTAGCTCATCGCCACCTGCAGAATCGCTTCATCGCTGTTGATCAGCGTGAGCGCGGACTCAGTTAACCGGCGCTGACGGATGTACTCTGCCAGAGAAAAACCGGTGTGCTGACGGAACAGACGTTGCAGATGCCAGCGGGAGTATCCCGAGCGGCGTGCTACTTCATCCAGATGCAAATCGTGCCCTAAGTTGTCTTCAATCCAGTCCAGCAAACTACGGATAAATTCGCGCTGATTCATGGGAACCTCCTGCTTCGACAATATGTCCAGTGCAGTCACTGTAGCGCGTTAAATTTATCCCTTAATTAGCAGAAAATTAGCGCAGAATTAGCAAGGGGGGGAAATGGGTGCTCCGCCTAAATAAGTCCTGCGGCAGAAAGGCAACAAGAGCGTGAATCCTCAGGAGCTTATATAAGTCAGTGACGGGGGTGAATGCTCGCAGCTAACGCCTCTGCAGCAGGAAGTATGACGGAGGGTAATTCTGGCCTAATTATCTGGCGCTACACTGCGTCCATCAGTTTGGGAGAACACTATGCGTGTGCTGCTGGTAGAAGATGATGAAATGATTGGCGCCAACTTGCAGCAGGCGCTGGAAGCGGCGGGCTGGTCGGTGGACTGGGTGCGCGATGGCGTATTTGCCACCAATGCCTGGGCCGAAGGCGGTTATACCTGCGTGCTGCTCGATCTCGGTTTACCGCGTGAAGACGGTATTCACGTATTGAAGCGTGCGCGTACGCGTGGCGACATGACGCCCGTACTGGTGCTGACCGCGCGTGACACGGTGCAACAACGCATTCAGGGACTCGACAGCGGCGCCGATGACTATTTGCTTAAACCCTTTGATCTGCAAGAGGTACTGGCGCGCATGCGTGCAATCACCCGACGTCGTCACGGAGCGGCGGATTCCCTGTTAGGCAGTGGCGATGTGCAGCTGGATATGATGACGCGCGAAGTGCTGTACAAAGGCCAACGCGAACAGCTAACAGCACGCGAATATGCCCTGCTCTACGCTCTGCTGGAGCGACCAGGTGCCATCCTGTCACGCGAACAATTAGAGAACCGCATTTACGGCTGGGGTGAAGAAGTCACCAGTAACGCCGTTGATGTGCTAATCCACGGCATGCGCCGCAAGCTCGATAACGAAGTGATTCGCAACGTGCGCGGTTTGGGCTGGCGAGTACCGGCAATATGAAACCTTTCACTTTTATGCGCTCCCTGCGTAACAAACTGCTCGCCACGCTGGTGCTGCTGCACCTGGCGATGATCGGCGGCGTCACCTGGTATTTCTACCACTGCTACGGCGACATGATGGGCACCATGAAGGACGATCAGCTCGCCAAGATTGCTGATGCCTGGTCCTCCAGCCAGCGCATGCCTGCGCTGATGCCTATGGTGATGCAGCAAGAGAAGTTGAAGAGCACCTATATCGTTCAGCTATGGGACACCAACAATCATCTACGTGCCAGCTCATGGCCTGCTTTACAGGCGCCGCTGCAGGCGAAAAAAGGCTGGTCCGATTTAAAAGTCGGCGACTGTGGCGATGACTGTGACTGGCGCGTGTATACCCGCCCCGGCGAACTGGGCAGTGAAATCGGTAATATTCAGGTTTTACACAACATCGGCTACATGAAAAGTTTGATGGTGAAGCGGGTGCTGTCCGCCATCATTCCCTTAATGCTGATGATGCCGCTGTCACTGCTGGTGATCTGGCTGGTGGTACGTGCCATCACGCGAGATTTACGCGTTGCTTCGCGACAGATTGCCGCACAAGAAACAATGCATCCGCACTCGGTATCGCCGGATGGCTTACCGGATGAAGTGCTGCCGCTGGTGGCTGCTTATAACTCTCTGCTCGATAAGCTACGGGCAGCCTGGTCATCGCAGCGACAGTTCCTTGAAGATGCGGCACATGAACTGCGCACGCCGGTTACCGCCGTCACCTTGCAGCTGGAGAATCTGCGCCAGCATATTCAGCCCGGTGAAGCCAGTCGCCAGTTTGATCAGCTGGAAGCAGGCGTCACGCGCACCCGCCATCTGGTGACGCAGTTGCTGAATATTTCGCGCCAGGAAGATCAGTCGGTGGTGGCCACGGTGGAAACCATCCAGCTCGATGATTTGCTGAAGGAGAGCATCGAGCAGTTGATGGTGGTCGCCGATAAACGCGGCATTGATATCGGTTTTAATGGCACTACGCACTATCGCCTGCACGCCAGCCGTTCCGATTTGCGCAGCCTGTTCGATAACCTCATCGGTAACGCGATGCTGCACACGCCGGAAGGCAGCCTGGTGGATGTGCTGCTGCATCGGGTGGGCAATCATACCGTGGTGGATATCGTCGATAACGGGCCGGGCATGCCGGAGTCCTTTATCGAACGTGCTTTTGATCGCTTCACCCGTTCGCCAGATGTGCAGGCGCAAGGCAGCGGTTTGGGTCTGTCGATTGTGCGCAGCGTAGCGCAGAAGCATCAGATGCAGGTCGCGCTGTCGAACTGCCATAACGCCCAGGGACAAATTTCCGGCCTGCAGGTGCGTGTGACCTTGCCATAACCAAAGTGTCGCTACCGCCTTGAATATCCAGCGCGGTAGCGGCACAACGTATTGCGTCTTTTGCTCTTCAAACTCGCAATGCCTGATAAATCCTCACATTTTTCCGCTGCAAATTCCTGAGGCGAGATGGACTGGGCACTTCTCCGCCATCAAATGCCAAGGCGCGATGAAACACATATTTTCCGCCGTCAAATCCTAAAGGCGCGATGAACCACACATTTTCCGCCGCCAAATTCCAAAGGCGCACGATGAATCGTGCCGCTACGTTCTTTTTCTGCATGTGACATTTTTGCGGTTGTACGCGACAACGTAAACGGTTGCGGGGTTCCGTTCGCCACACGGCATTTATGTGATCAAAATCACATATTCAGTGAATCAAAATGCAACACATTTTGACAAACGTGATCAAAATCTATTTCCTATCGCTCTGTTACAGGCACATTACGCACATTTGAAAATTCGGCGATTCAGACCGGATAAAAACAACACACGGCCCATCCCCTGGGATCGATTTCACTCGATTGCGGCGCAACCGCAGCAATCACTAGCATGTGGTTAATAAAATAATGAAATTTAAAGCATTGATAGCAGGGGCCTTACTGGCCAGCAGCTGGACCGGCGCGGCACAAGCGGCAGACAGCGATCCGCAGTATCTTTCAGACTGGTGGCACCAGAGCGTTAACGTGGTGGGCAGTACGCACACCCGTTTCGGACCACAGTTCAACAACGACGTGTATCTCGAATACGAAGCCTTCGCTAAAAAAGACTGGTTCGATTTCTACGGCTATGCGGACTTGACCAACTTCTTTGGCGTGGGTAATAGCAACGCTAACGGTATTTTCGACCACGGTTCACCGCTGTTCATGGAAATTGAGCCGCGTTTCTCTATCGATAAACTGACCGGCACCAGCCTGGCATTTGGTCCGTTTAAAGAGTGGTACTTCGCGAACAACTACATCTATGACATGGGTCGTAACGCTTCACAGCGTCAGAACACCTGGTACATGGGTCTGGGCACCGACATCGATACGCACAGCGATATCGGCCTGTCATTGAACGTCTATGCCAAATACCAGTGGCAGAACTACGGCGCAGCAAACGAAAACAGCTGGGATGGTTATCGCTTCAAGGTGAAATACTTTGTGCCGATTACCGATCTGTGGGGCGGCAAGCTGAGCTACATCGGCTTCACCAACTTCGATTGGGGTTCAGACCTGCGCGATGAGACCGGTCCTTCACGCACCAGCAACTCTATCGCGTCCAGCCACATTCTGTCGCTGAACTACGATCACTGGCATGTTTCTACCGTGGCGCGTTATTTCCATAACGGCGGCCAATGGGCGGATGGTCAGGAGGTGAACTTCGGCAATGGCCCATTCGAATTGAAATCAACCGGTTGGGGTTACTACCTGGTCGTGGGTTACAACTTCTAATTAGCTAGATCCTTAGCGGCGCAATTTTCGCGCGTTTCTGAAACTGCAATATCGCTATCAGAAATGCATTAAATTGTGCCGCTACGTAGGCTGACCGGCTGTAAAACTCTGCCCGTCAAATCTGCGGCTTATAGGCATTCACCATCCACGGCACGCCGAACTTATCGGTAAACATGCCGAAACCGTGCGCCCAGAACGTCGGTTCCCACTTTTTCGTCACTTCCCCACCCTCTGACAACGCCTCAAACCAACGTTTACCCTGCGCTTCATCTGGCGTAGATAGACTCACGGAAAATCCGGCATAACTTGCCTGCTGTGTACCGTCGCTCATCATCAGTTCACCCTGCCCGATGCGCAGATGGGCATGCATGATCTGTTCAGGCGAGAAGGTCACGCCAGAGGGGCAACCTTCATCTTCGACGGTGGTTTCATCGGGCATATCGCCAAAAGTCATTTTAAACAGCAGTTCGCCGTCGGTGGCCGCGAGATAGAAGGCGATCGCCTCTTCACAGCGACCGTTGTAAAACACATAAGGTGTAATTTGCATGGTCAGTTCTCCACAATTGGAACGTCCAGTGCAAGTGTAGTGCGCAATAAGTAATCAGCTGCGAGCCAGGCCGCACTCTTACCTTTGTTGACAATAGCGGCGGAACAGTTGGGCCATGTAGGCGCTCATTGGCGTCAGCGCGGTGTCTTTCCGCTGGATCAAATAGAAGGTGGCTTTCGGTAACGGATCGTCAAGATCGAGGGCAATCAGCTGCCCACCGTGCGTCGGATCTTCGATCACATCGCGCGAGATGATGCTGACAAAATCACTTTTGGCGACCAGGCTGGTGCAGGCCATAAAGGTTTCGCAGGTCACCACGATCTTCGGTGCCATACCGCGCTCGCCAAACAGATCGTGCAGCAACCGATAGTAGCTGCCCTGCGGAGTCGGCATGGTCCAGTCGCAGTGCTGCAACTCATTGAGTGATCGAGCATGCGCCATTGGGTGGCCTTTACGCATCACCACCTGGTAATCACGCTCCATCAAACGCTCAAAGATTAGCTCCTGATCCAGATGATGTTGATCGTAAGTATTAATGGTGAAATCCAGCGCGCCCTGCCGCAGTTCATGCACCATCGACACCAGCTGCCCCTCAACGATACGCACCTTCACCAGCGGGTATTCACGATGAAACTGGGTGATGACCTGCGGCATGATAGTGCGCGCAATACTGCCCCCCACGCCGATATTTACCCTTCCCCCCGCCAACCCCAATCGCTGCTGAATATCCTCTTGCGCCACGCGTAACTCTTCCAGCACCAGACTGGCGTGGCGGAAAAAGTTATCACCGATATCCGTGAGCGTGACGCCTTGCTGACGCCGTTCGAACAAACGCGCGCCGAGCGCCAGCTCCAGTTCCTGGATCGCTTTAGTCAGCGCAGGTTGTGAAAGTCCCGATAAGCGGCTGGCAGCGCGAATACTGCCCTGATGAGCGACATCGACAAAGGCGCGCAGCTGATGAAGTTTAAGGTTGGCAGGCATGATTTTTGTGATAACCGTTGTTTATCAGTGACAAGATATTCGCATCTTATGCGCACCAATACCATTGTGTAGATTCGGGATAATGCATAAAAAACCAACACAAAGGATATGCCGATGAAAACCCTCTCCGACCTTGTCAACGCGCGGATTCCGCAGATGCAAAGCTGGCGTCGCGACCTGCACCATTTTGCAGAATCGGGCTGGCTGGAGTTCCGTACTGCAACAATAGTGGCTGAAGAGCTGCATCGTCTTGGTTATCAGCTCAAGCTGGGGCGCGACGTGATCGACGCTGACGCACGCATGGGTTTGCCTTCTGACGAGGTGCTGGCACAGCAGGAAGCTCGTGCACTGGAGCAAGGCGCCCTGCCACAGTGGATCTCGCATTTCTCCGGCGGCTTCTGCGGCGTGGTCGCCACGCTAGAGACAGGTCGTCCCGGCCCGGTGATGGGCTTCCGTGTCGATATGGATGCGCTGGACCAGAACGAAAGCCGTGATGCCGACCATATCCCCACTCGCGAAGGCTTTGCCTCATGCAATCCCGGCATGATGCACGCCTGCGGCCACGACGGTCACACCACCATCGGCCTGGCGCTGGCGGGCGTGTTGATGGAGATGAAAGATCAGCTCAGCGGCACCATTAAGATCATCTTCCAGCCTGCCGAAGAGGGCGTGCGTGGCGCTAAAGCGATGGTGGCCGCAGGCGTGGTGGATGATGTGGATCTGTTTACCGCTATCCATCTCGGCACAGGCGTGCCCGCAGGCGAAATCGTTTGCGGCAGCGACAGCTTCCTCGCCACCACCAAACTGGATGTTAATTTCACCGGCGTCGGCGCCCATGCGGGCGGCAAACCGGAAGAGGGGCGTAATGCCCTGCTGGCAGCAGCCCAGGCCACACTGGCGCTGCACAATCTGCCGCAACACAGCGGCGGTGTCGCACGCGTCAACGTGGGCGTGCTGCAGGCAGGCTCCGGACGCAACGTGGTACCCGATTATGCCCTGATGAAAGTGGAAACCCGTGGCGTCAGCAATCAGGTTAACGATGACATCTATCAGCAAGCCCTGCGCGTGATTTCCGGCGCGGCGGCGATGTATGGCGTTGAGTACGACATCAAACTGATGGGTGGCGCACGCAGCTGTACCCCAAGTCAGCCGTGGGTCGATTTTATCCACCAGCAGGCCGATGCCATGGGGATTTTCACCTCGGTGGTGGATACCAAAAAGCAGGCGGCGGGTTCGGAAGATGCCACTTACATGCTGGAACGCGTGCAGCAGCGCGGCGGTCAGTCATCCTATGTGATCTTTGGTTGCGATCTGGCGGCAGGGCACCACAACGCGAAGTTCGATTTTGACGAAGCGATTATGGCTACAGCGGTGCAAACCCTTGCGACGCTGGCGCTGAACCAGGCACAGTTTGGAGGTCAGCGATGAGCCATCACGATTTTATCGATCGTTACATCAACGAGAACCAGCCGCGCTTCACCGCCCTCAGCGATGCCATCTGGGACGTGCCGGAAACCCGCTTTGAAGAGACGCAATCCGCCGCCATTCTGGCCGATGCGCTGGAGCAGGAAGGCTTTGCCGTCGAGCGTGGCGTCGGCAATATCGACACCGCCTTTATCGCCAGCATCGGCAGCGGCAAACCGGTGATTGCCATCCTCGGCGAGTTTGATGCGCTGGCCGGTTTAAGCCAGCAGTCAGGCTGTGCCACACCGCAACCGCTGGTGGAAAACGGCAATGGGCACGGCTGCGGCCACAATCTGCTGGGCACCGCCGGACTGGCCGCGGCCTTTGCCATCAAGGCATGGTGGGCAGAAAACGGCCAGCGCGGCACGCTACGCTTTTACGGTTGCCCAGGCGAGGAAGGCGGTTCTGGCAAAACCTTTATGGTGCGCGAAGGGCTGTTTGATGACGTGGATGCCGCTGTCACCTGGCATCCTGAAGGCTTCAGCGGCATGTTCAACCTCAGCACGCTGGCCAATATCCAGGCCGCATTTCACTTCAAAGGCGTGGCCGCGCACGCCGCTAACTCGCCGCATCTGGGACGCAGCGCGCTGGATGCCGTCACCCTGATGAACACCGGTGCCAACTTCCTGCGCGAACACATCGTGCAGGAAGCGCGCGTGCACTACGCCGTGACCAATACCGGCGGCGTCTCCCCCAATGTGGTGCAAGCCGATGCCGAAGTGCTGTATCTGATCCGCGCGCCAGAACTTGATCAGGCACAGGATATCTACCAGCGCGTGATCAACATCGCCAAAGGCGCGGCCCTGATGACCGACACCACCATGACGGTGCGATTCGATAAAGCCTGCTCCAACTATGTGCCGAATCGCGCGCTGGAAGCGGTGATGGAGCGCAACTTGCATCAGTTTGGCTTGCCCGAGTACAGCGCGGAAGAGCAGGAGTTTGCCGCCGAGATTCGTGCCACGCTAACGAAGGACGATCTGCGCAATGCGCGTTTGAACGCGGCGCGCACCGGCGGTGAAGCCGGCGTGGCATGGACCGAGGCGCTGGGCGACAAGGTTTTGATGGATGAAGTGGCGCCGTATGCCATAACGCGCGAGCTGCTGTATGGCTCAACCGATGTCGGTGATGTGAGTTGGGTGACGCCGACCGCGCAGTGCTTTGCGCCCTGCTTCGCCTTTGGTACGCCGCTGCACACCTGGCAACTGGTGGCGCAGGGCCGCACCTCGCTGGGCCACAAAGGCATGTGTCTGGCTGCCAAAGTGATGGCCGCCACCGCGCTGACCTTGTTACAGGATGAAGAAGCGCTGGCGCGCTGCCGCGAAGAGTTCCAGCGCGTACGCAGCGAACAGCCTTACAGCTGCCCGATTCCGGCAGATGTGACGCCATCAAAATTATAAAAACCGTAGCGGCATAAAAGATTTCAATCCGGCGCAAACCCGGATGCAGTAACCAAAAAAATAAAAACTAAAGCCCGTCATACTTCGAGTCGCCTCAGCGGCTTGAAGTATGACGGGCGCAAATACAACAGACATGACGAGGAATAACCGATGGAAGTGACCACGGAGAACCGCAGCCCGGGGAAGTTGTTTAGCTGGATTGAGCGGGTCGGCAACAAAGTACCCAACCCGTTCTTACTGTTTGTCTATTTGATCGTGGTATTGATGGTCGCCACCGCCATTATCAGCTACTTCGATCTGGCGGTGAAAAACCCCACCAATGGCGAACTGGTGCGAGTTAATAACCTGCTGAGCGTGGCCGGGATTCAATGGATTCTGCCTAACATCATCAAGAACTTCAGCGGATTCACGCCACTGGGCTCCATTCTGGCGCTGGTGATAGGTGCGGGTCTGGCGGAAAAAGTCGGCCTGCTGCAATCGCTGATGGTGAAGATGGCCTCACGCGTCAGCCGCCGCTACGCCAGCTATATGGTGCTGTTTATCGCCTTCTTCAGCCATATCTCATCGGATGCCGCGCTGGTGGTGATGCCGCCACTCGGCGCGCTGATCTTTCTGGCCGTGGGTCGTCATCCGGTGGCGGGCTTACTGGCGGCCATCGCGGGTGTCGCTTCCGGCTTTACCGCCAACCTGCTGATCGTCACCACCGACGTGCTGCTCTCCGGCATCAGTACCGAGGCGGCAAAAGCGGTGAGCGATACCGTGCATGTTAGCGTGATCGATAACTGGTTCTTTATGGCCAGCTCGGTGATTGTGCTGACGATTGCCGGTGCCATCCTCACCGATAAATTCGTCGAACCGCGTCTTCCAGTGTGGAACGGCGGCAATCATGATCGCCTGCCGCCGCTGACCGCGCTGGAAAATCGTGGCCTGCGGGCTGCGGGCATTGCCGCGCTGGTGTTTATCGCGCTGATGGCCCTGCTGGTGGTGCCAGAACATGCGCCACTGCGTAACCCGAAAACCGGCGGCATCATTCCTTCGCCGTTTATTCAGGGCATTGTGCCGATCATCATCCTGTTCTTCTTTGTGGTGGCGATTGCTTACGGCGCCGTGACGAAGCAGATTCGTCGGGCCGATGACATCCCGCAGCTGCTGGTGGATCCGATGAAGAGCATGGCGGGCTTTATTGTGATGGTTTTCCCGCTGTCGCAGTTTGTCGCCTTCTTTAACTGGAGCAACATGGGCAAATTCATGGCGATCGGTCTGACCGATATGCTGGAGAGTGCCGGCATCAGTGGCGCGCCCGCGTTCCTCGGATTAATGTTCCTGTCGGCCTTTCTGTGCATGTTTATCGCCAGCGGCTCGGCCATCTGGTCGATTCTGGCACCGGTGTTCGTGCCGATGTTTATGCTGCTCGGCTTCCATCCGGCCTTTGCGCAGATGATTTTCCGTATCGCGGATTCTGCCGTACTGCCCCTCGCGCCGATGTCACCGTTCCTGCCGCTGTTCCTCGGATTCCTGCAGCGATACCAGAAAGATGCACAACTTGGCACCTATTATGTGCTGATCTTCCCGTATCCGGTGGTGTTCTTTATCAGCTGGATCATCCTGCTGCTAGCATGGTATGCATTGGGTTTACCGATTGGACCAGGCGTTTACCCCAGCCTGCATTAATCGCATCGCCAGGGACGGCGATCACACTTCTGTGAACTGCAACGTAGATTGCGAAAATGTCACCGTTGCCCCTCTCGGCAACCCGCGATGAATTGATTATCCTGCTATTCCTTCGCTTGCTAACGGTTAATTATTTTTAAAACCAATTACAACCGTGCGAGTTCTGCAAACACCGAGGTTTACCCAATAATGACAACAATCACTTCGACAGGGATGGCGAACGATCACATCGCAGCGGATCGCCGCACCTTAGCCGGGCGCATCGATGCACTGCCCTCTTCCGCAGGCTTGTGGCGTTTTATTACGCTGCTGGCGCTGGGCGGTTTTTTTGAGCTCTACGATCTGTTTGAGACCGGCTATATCAGTTCTGGCCTACTGGCCGCTGGCGTGTTTCATACCGGCTCGGAAGGGGTGTTCGGCATTGCCGACCAGGCCGCCTTTGCTTCTGCCACTTTCCTCGGCCTGTTTGTCGGTGCCAGCCTGCTGGCTCCTTATGCCGATCGCTTTGGTCGTCGCCTGACATTTATGTGCGCACTGGCATGGTACGGCGTGTTCTCGCTGTTGATGGCCTTCCAGCAGAGCGCTGAAATGATCATCCTGTTCCGCTTCCTGGTTGGTTTCGGCCTCGGCGTTGAGCTGGTGACCATTGATACTTATCTGTCCGAATGGGTGCCTGCTCATCTGCGCAGCCGCGCCTTTGCCTACTCTTTCTTTATCCAGTTCCTGTCGGTACCCGCTGTGGCACTGATGTCATGGTGGCTGGTGCCGCAAACTATCCTCAGCCTTGAAGGCTGGCGCTGGGTGGTGATCGCCGGTGCGGTTTGCTCGCTGGTGATCTGGCTGATTCGTAAAAACCTGCCGGAATCAGCGCGCTGGCTGGCGCAGCAGGGCCGTCATCAGGAAGCGCATAAGGTGCTGAGTGAGATGGAAAAACGCTGCGGGATTGCGCCGGGCGAAGATTTCTCTGACAGCGATGCCGCAGCAGCGTTGCCAAAAAAAGGTCGCTTCAGCGAGATTTGGTCCCCGGCTTACCGCAAGCGTACGCTGATGCTGGTCGTGATGAACTTCTTCCAGGCGATTGGCTTCTTCGGCTTCGGTAACTGGCTGCCTGCGCTGCTGTCCGGCAAAGGCGCAACGGTGACCCACAGCCTGCTGTATGCGTTCTTTATCACCCTGGCTTATCCGCTCGGCTCGCTGATTTGCAGTCGCTACGCCGATAAGCTCGAGAACAAATGGCAGATCGTTTTCTCCTCCCTGATGACCGTGGTATTCGGCACGCTGTTCGCGCTGGCAACCAATCCGGTGCTGATGATCATCTGTGGCTTCCTGATCACCTACAGCAACGCGTGGCTGACCTTTAGCTACCACGCCTATCAGACCGAGATTTTCCCGACGCATATTCGCGCGCGTGCGGTCGGCTTCTGCTACTCCTTCAGCCGGCTGTCCACGGTGTTCAGCAGCATTTTGATCGGCATTATTTTGCAATACGCCGGCAGTCAGGGCGTGATCGCCTTTATCGTGCTGAGCATGCTGATGGTGATGCTGTCAGTGGGGATTTACGGTCCGAAAACTCGCGGGCTGGATTTGGAGAATATTTGAGTAATCTATCGGCCGTGGGCGGAAAATAAGCCGCCCACTATTTCGCGAATTCGTCTAACTGTGCGAAGGCAATATCCCATGGCAAGCGCCTGCCACTGTCTCGCATCTGACAATAAGCCCGGCGTGCGCCATCCACTGTAATGATCTGGTGTTCAATCATTGCTTCCACAACCCAAAGCGTTCCACGAACGTCTATACCCTCTTCTCTGGCAACTCGATTGAGCGCTCTGTCACCGGTTAATAGCGGACAGATTTCCTGTTTAGCCAGGGCTAACGCAAAACAATCATTTCGGCTGGGCCCACGCACACGCTCAATGAGTTTTATGGCGTAAGTCATAGTGGTTGAGCTTAATTCGCCAAGTACCAATCCTTTATCAAGCAAGTCGGCATGGTGGGTTTCAAGCTCATCAAAATAGAGTAAATCTGGCACGGTAAATTGGTAGGGCAATTCGAAGAGCGCATCTAACAAATCGCCCTCTTCCATATCAATTAAAATATTGGCATCACTGATGAGAATGATCATCCGACCACCCCAACTGCCGCTCGCGGTGAAAGGCGACTAATGAGACGCCCATCAGCTCAGCCGCTTTACCTTCACTGATGATTCCTTCGCCTAAGGCGCGATAAATTAACTGTGGAAAAAGCGTAGTGCTCTCACATGCGACCTGTTCACCAGGTTCCTGCTTTCGCCATTTGCGCGCAGAGAACATCATGATCAAATCTTTGCGTTTGCCCTCAGTTATCACGCTCAGATTGGCAGCGCGGTAAACACAGGCCAGCATGCTCAGACCATAATCCATTTTTTGCAGGTATAGCTCTTGCACCTCAAGACGAGCACGGCGGTGACCAAAGTGCTGAAACACAGCACTTGCAGGGAAAAGCAAAGCCCCCGCAAAGCGATGACAGGCTCTCTCCTCATCAAGATGAGAGGCAAGGCGACCCTGTAAAATCAAATGTCCCAGTTCATGCGCCAGAGTAAATCGCTGGCGATCGCCGGGCCATTTAGCAGAAATAACGATAACGGGTATGGCGTCAATCATCGCCTGACAACCATCAAACTTGTCTGAGTGATCGACATCCGTGACGATCACCAAAATCCCATGGCTTTCCAGCACGCCAATCAAGTGCGTGATCGGCTGCTGGCCAAGTCCCCACTGCAGCCGAACGTGTTCGGTAATCGTTTCAATCTGCTCATAGTTCTCAACCTGCCCAGCAGGCACCTGAGGTTGAGCAAAAATTGGAACAGGAAAGTTAGGCCACAGATTGGCAAGTTCAAGCCACCGTTCTGCCTGATCAATCACATCCGCATGGATCTGCGCCAACATTTTGGCTGATAGCGTTTGGCGTTTACGGTACTCAATATTTTTCAGTGCAACCGTCGTCGGGCGGAAGAAATATTCGTTACGCACACCTAGCGCACGCGACATTTTCACCAGCACGGCAGATCCCGGCATACTTTCGTTATGCTCGTATTTCTTGATCATGTTGGCGCTGACGCCCGCTTTCTCAGCCAACTGCTTCATGGATAAGCCCGCAGCGGAGCGCGCGCGCAATAAACGTTCTCCAAACACACTGACCTCCGTTGGTTTATAAAATAGGTAAATTTTATAATTTCATAAACCGGAATTATGTGCGCTTAACGATGGCCTTGCAACGAGAGGGATGAAAAATGAGACAAGGCTTGTAGGGATTTAAATTTGAGGGGTGTGGAACACAATGATTGCAAAGGTAAGCATGATGCGCACCCTACAGCGATTGGGTACGGTTTTGCAGGTTTGGATTTGGAGAATATTTAAATACTGCGCGATAAATCACGCCGCGACCAGATCAGTGCGATCTGGTGCGGCGCGATTTATCGTGCTTTAAAACGCAGTGTTGGCTTACTGCCCTTCCAGCACCTTAATGTCCGCGCTGCCCTGCTTCGACTCGACCGCCTCGTCTTTGCGCAGCTTTGCCACATCCTTCGCCGTCACCGTCGACTTCACGCCATTACCCCAGCTGCCGCGAATGAAGTTCACCACATCCGCCACCTGGTTGTCGTTGAGACGCCAGCCGAATGCCGGCATGGTGATGGCTGAAGGAGCGCCCTGCACGCCAGGCAAGGTGCCGCCCACCAATACGATGTGTATCAGCGAGGTCGGGTCCTCCGCCATGACGACAGGATTGCCGCGCAGTGCCGGGTAGAAGCGCTGATAGCCGCTGCCGTCGGTCTTATGGCAGGCTGCACAGCTATCGACATACACCGAAGCGCCTGGCTGGCTGTCATCGCCCTTCCACAATGCTTTGGCGACCGCATCATCCTGTGTGAACACCGTCTGGCTAGCGTCCTTCGCGCCCAGCGACTTCAGATATTTGGCAATCGCGCTGATATCTTCATCGTTGAGATACTGCAGGCTGTGCTGCACCACGTCGGTCATGCCACCAAATACGGCGGTGTGATCGTTGCGGCCAAAGCGCAGGAACTGCTTCAGATCATCTTCGCTCCAGCGGCCTAAGCCATCGCGGTTATCACCACGCAGATTGCTGGCAGTCCAGCCATCAATCGGCGCGCTGCTGCCAGATAGGTAATCATTGCCTTCGCCGTTGGTCAGCGCTTTTTCCTGCATGGTGATGCTACGCGGTGTATGGCAGGCACCGCAGTGACCCAGCCCTTCCACCAGATAGCGACCGCGCGCTAGCGCCGGATCTTCCTGCGCGGCGGGCTGGAACGCTTTCACGTCTGGCGCGAAGATGCCACGCCAGATGGAGAGAGGCCAGCGCATCGACAGCGGCCAGGGAATGTCGCTGTCTTTGTTGGCCTGCGCCACCGGCTGTACGCCATGCATAAAGTAGGCATACAGCGCCTGCATGTCTTCATCGCTGACTACCGCGTAGGAGGGATACGGCATCGCCGGATAGAGCGTCTCGCCATTTTTCGCCACGCCATGACGCACCGCTTTCTGGAAGTCGTCATAGCTGTAGTCACCAATACCGGTGGTTTTGTCCGGGGTGATGTTGGTGGAGTAAATGGTGCCAATTGGCGTCGCCATCGGTAAGCCACCGGCAAACGGCTTGCCGCCTGCGGTGCTGTGGCACGCCACGCAGTCACCCGCGCGTGCCAGATACTCGCCGCGCTTCACCAGAGCGTCCGAAACTGCTTCGTCCGCCACTGCGGCGAACGTCATCGTGCCCAGAAACAGGGCCAAAATGCTTTTGATCATCGCCGTGTTCCTTATGCCTGAACCAGGGGGCCGGGGTTCTTCAGATACTGTTCGCGGATAGCTTTCGCTGACCAATAGCTCAGCGCCGCCACCATGCCGGTTGGGTTATAGCCGAGGCCCTGCGGGAACGCAGAGGCGCCTGGCACAAACACGTTAGGCACATCCCAGCTCTGCAGATAACGGTTCACCGCACTGGTTTTCGGATCTTCACCCATGATCGCGCCGCCGCTCATATGCGTGGTCTGGTACACGGTGGTATCGAAGTGTGTGCCTGGTCCTTTGGCGCCGCCAATGATCATTTTCGGGTTCATCGCTTCGGTGATCTTGCGCATCTTGCCGACCATAAACTGCGCCATCTTGATGTCGTTGTCCTGCCAGTCAAAGGTCATGCGCAGCAGCGGCTGGCCATAGACATCTTTGTAGTTCGGATCGAGATCGAGATAGTTGGCGCGATACGACTGGTGCGCGCCGTGCGCATCCATCGAAATGTGATGGTTATAGGTATCGGCGACAGCCGCTTTCCACTGGCTGCCCCAGTTTGGCGTGCCTTTCGGCGTTGGCAGACCAGAGATCGGCTTGGTACCCGCCTGGTTCACCCAGAATGGGGAGCCGCCGACAAAGCCGTGTGGACCGTGGTCAAAGTTGTCTGCGTTGAAGTCATCCACTGCCACGCCCGCACCGCCCGCACCAATAAACGGGTTGGTGGTGGTGTTTTTGTCGAACAGCGCTTTCAGGGTCGAGATGTTCTGATAGGCGAAGTTACGGCCCACCACACCTTCGTTGCTGATCGGGTTGTACGGTTTGCCGATGCCTGACAGCAGCATCAGATGCACGTTGTGGAACTGGAACGCAGACAGGATCACCAGATC
Organism: Erwinia sp. S63; assembly: GCF_016625195.1. Lineage (GTDB taxonomy): Bacteria > Pseudomonadota > Gammaproteobacteria > Enterobacterales > Enterobacteriaceae > Pantoea. The sequence continues at coordinate 138,132 of NZ_JACVUP010000006.1, read as the reverse complement.
CGCTGGCTGCACTACTTCACGCCCCTGACCATCCAGATAGGTCACGCCGGTAGCGCGCTTCTTGTCATCGGTCAGATTGACGCGCAGCACGTAGGAGTTGTTACGCAATTCGAACTTCGGCTCCTGACGCAGCGCGGGCAGGATATTCACGTTCGGCGAAGCTTTGGAGTACATGTAGCAGGCATAACCGCTGCAGTAACCGCAGAAGTTGCACGGTCCCATCTGCGCACCGTAGGTGTTGGTGTACGGGCCAGAGGTGTTGGCAGACGGCATATCATAGGGATGATAACCCACTGATTCAGCGGCCTGGGCAAACAGCTGTGCCGAGTAAGTGCGCTTCTGTGCAGGCAGAGGGAAAGCGCTGGAACGATCCGGCGCGTACGGGTTGCCGCCCTGCTCTTTGCCCTGCAGTTTGCCTTTGATCGACCAGGCGCTGCCGGAAGTGCCAAACACTTTCTCAGCCTGATCGAAGAACGGCTCCAGCTCATCATAGCTGACGCCGAAATCCTGAATGGTCATGCCTTCCGGGATGAAGTTTTTACCGTAACGCTGCTCGTAATGGCTGCGCAGATTCAGCTCCACCGGATCGACACGGAAATGCACACCTGACCAGTGCAGACCTGCACCGCCGGTGCCGGTGCCCGGCAAAAACGCCGCCAGCTGACGATACGGCACCGCAGTTTGCGAGGCATCGTGACGGATGGTCACGGTGCTTTTCGACAGATCCTGGAACAACTTTTTACGGATGTTATAGGTCAGTTCATCAATCGACTGCGGATAGGATCCATCAGGATAGGTATCACGATGTGGACCGCGCTCCAGCGCCACCACCGTCAGACCGGCTTCGGTTAGCTCTTTCGCCATGATCGCGCCAGCCCAGCCGAAACCCACTACCACCGCATCTACTTTTTTCAATTCATTTGCCACGGTTACGCCCTCTCCCCGCGAATATCCACTGACGGGAACGGATAACGTTCACCGCGCTCCACCCAATCCATAAAGTCGGCACGTGCGCCAGGGAAGCCAATCAGCTTCCAGCCCACCATGCCCTGATTTCCACCGTGGATCGGATCGCTGAAGTAACCCTCGCGGGTGTTCTGCAGCAGGAAGGAGAAGAAGGTTTTGCTATTGAGCTGCGGGAACTGTGCCTCACCGCTCTCAAACGTGGTCAGCAGAGCGTCCTGCTGTTCGCCGGTTAGCTCAGCGAACACTTTGCCGTGCTGCTTTTTGCTCCAGCCATCGGCATCGGCCAGACCCAGACGATAGATCTGCTGCGGCACCAGCGGAGACTGATAACCCAGCTCTTTAGGCAGATCGGGATTGAACGGCCCCTGCATGTACCAGTTGCTGCCGGTGGCGTACGGCGTGTTCATTTGACGATCGATAAATTCCGGCACACCGGCTTCCAGTGCGCCAGGACCGCGTTCATCATTGGGGATCAGGCGCGCCACTGCCGCAGTGATAAAGGCGAACTCTTCCGCCGTGAACCAGGTAGGCTGATAAGCGCGTGCTTGTTGAGGTGCGACGGGTTGCTCTGCTGCTCCTGCGGCCATCGGCACCACTAACGCGCCCATTGCCGAACCGCCAACGGCCATGGCTGGCGCCAGGGTGATGGTTCTCAGCAGAAAATCCCTGCGACTGTGACCATTTTTTTGTTCTGACATGACATTGCCTCATTACCACATGAATGCGGTATGAAAGTTAACTCGTTGCGTTGTATTGTTTTTTTAGTTGTGGCTTAAGGGATACAGCGTCACTGTTACCGGTAACAGTGCGCATAGTGTAACACCACAACTGTTATTAATTTAGTTTCTCGAAACAAATGCGCACAAAATACTTAACAAGTCATGGTGTCGCTTTACATCGCAGCAGCGATGCTGTCATCGTCAGATACAACCCACAACAGACAAAGCACTGTCTGACGCGGTATAAAAGAGTACACACAACAGCGGAGTGCCTATGTTTAAGTCCTATTTTCCGCGGCCAGCGCTGTTTTTCAGCTCGGCCGCGATTTGGAGTTTGATTGCGATTTTTGCCTGGTTTGGCTTTTTTAATGATTTTCCAGCACGCTGGCCTGCGTTACAGGCCGCGATGCAGCAGCCATTGCCAACCAATGCCAGCCGCTTTATTCACGCGAGCCAACTATGGTTTTATGCCTATTACTGGATCGTTGCGGCGATTTTCGCCCTTGCGTGGAAGGTGATCGATAACCACCCTTGGCAACGTTGGTCAGTCTGGGGAGCGGCACTGATCATCTTTATCACCTGGTTTGGTGTGCAGGTCAGCGTGGCGATCAACGCTTGGTATAATCCGTTTGGTGACATGATTCAGAAAGCGCTCAGCAAACCCAATGCTGTCACTATTGATGAGTTTTACCGTCAAATTACCGCGTTTCTGGGTATCGCATTGATTGCCGTCGTCGTGGGTGTGATGAGCGCATTTTTCATCAGCCATTGGGTATTCCGCTGGCGTACGGCGATGAATAACTACTACATGCATAACTGGCAGCGCCTGCGTCATGTTGAAGGTGCAGCCCAGCGTGTGCAGGAAGACACCATGCGTTTTGCCAGCACGCTGGAAGATTGGGGCGTGAGTTTCATTCAGGCGATTATGACACTGGTGGCGTTTCTTCCCGTGCTGGTAGCACTTTCGCCTCACGTTAAAGAAGTGCCTATTTTAGGCAGTATTCCTTATGCACTGGTGATTGCCGCGTTGGTCTGGTCGATTTTTGGTACTGGACTGTTAGCGCTGGTGGGGATCAAACTACCGGGACTGGAGTTCCGTAATCAGAAGGTGGAAGCCGCCTACCGTAAAGAATTGGTCTATGGTGAAGACCACAATGATCGCGCCACTCCTCCCACCGTTGCCGAACTGTTTAGCCGTGTACGTTATAACTATTTTCGTCTCTATTTCCATTACCTGTATTTCAATATCACCCGCATCCTCTACCTGCAAGTTGACAACGTCGTTGGGCTGTTTTTACTGCTTCCTTCGATTGTCGCCGCGTCGATTACGCTGGGTTTAATGAACCAGATTACTAACGTGTTTGACCAGGTTCGTTCGTCATTCCAGTACCTGATAACTTCATGGTCAACGTTGGTGGAACTGATGTCGATCTACAAACGTCTGCGCAGTTTTGAGCAGATTCTGGCGGATATTCCGCATGATGAGATGATGCGCGAGGCATCGGAATAAGCGGTTGTGGCGGCAACATATTGCGCACCTGTCGCGTCAATCACGCTTCAGGTGCGCATTAAATCGCGCTGCAACAGATCATTGCGAGCAGTGTCATCCGCTTAAATCAACCTGCCAGCACCGCAAACACTTTCTCAACCGCATACGCACCCGGATCTTTCACCCCATCCAGACTCTGCTGATTCAGATAGGCTGAGCGTCCCGCTTTGGCGCTCTGCATTTGTGCCGTGGCATCCGCGCCTTGCTGAGCGGCTTTCGCGGCCGACGCCAGCGACTCACCCGCCACTAACGCCTCCAGCGCCGGTTGCAGCGCATCCACTAACGTACGATGCCCCGGCTGCGCGCCGCCGTAGTGCTTCATGCGCTCCAGACCATGCATTAATGCCTGCGGCAGTGCGCTGCCCTCTTCCAGTTTTTGCCCGGCGCTGGTGAACAGAATCGACATCAGTACGCCGCTTGAACCGCCCATCACCGTCGCCAGTTGCTCACCGATCAGCGCCATTAAGGTCGGCAACTCATCCAGCGGCAACTGCTTGTCGCGCAGGCCGCGTTGAATCTTCTTCGCACCTGCCGCAAAGGTTGAGCCGGTATCGCCGTCGCCGACTTTGGCATCCAGCGCATTGAGTTCGCTTTCCAGATCGATCAGGGTTTGCGTCACGCGCTCTACATGTTTTGCCACTTCAGCGTTGTCGGACGGGTCGAAATCCAGCACGCTGCCGACTTTTTCCGCGCTCTGCAAACTGATGGGTGCGAAATCATAGACCGGTACCCAGCCCAGCACCTGCACCGACGCATTGAGTGCCTCAAGGAAGGGTTCCTCCAGCGCCAGCAATGACAGCGAGAAGCCTTTCATATCCAGGGCGCTGACCAGGGTTGCCGGACCGATAAGGTGGGTAACCCGCGCGGCAAGTGGTGATTGCAACACTTCGCGCGTCAACACCGCCAGCTCCAGCTGGGAGAAGCCGCCGAGGTTGTTGATCAAAAGCAGTGCCTGTTTGCCGTCTGGCAGCGACTGCGCCAGCTTATCGGTCATAATGCTGCTGATCTTTCGACTGTTTTGGGTATCCAGTGTCACCACGCCCGGTTCGCCGTGGATGCCCATACCCAGCTCGCTGTGGCCCGCTTCGACACGTTCATCACGCTTTTCGCCGGGGATATGGCAGGTTGCAAACGCCAGCCCAATCGATGAGGTGGCGTCGATGGCACGCTGCGCCAGCGCTTTGACTTCATCCAGCGATTGCCCCTGCTCGGCGGCAAAACCGGCGATCTTATGCACCAGCACGGTTCCAGCGATGCCGCGCGGCTGAGGGTTTTCGGGCAGCGCAATATCGTCCTGCACCATTACCAACTCAACGTTGTAGCCGAGATTTTTCGCTTTCTCCGCCGCCAGCCCGAAGTTCAACCGGTCGCCGGTGTAGTTCTTCACAATCAGCAGGCAACCTGCATCGCCCGTGACATTGATGATGGCATTGAGCACCGCATCGACACTCGGTGAGGCAAAGATATCGCCGCACACCGCTGCCGTGAGCATGCCTTTGCCGACAAAACCGGCATGCGCCGGTTCATGGCCCGATCCGCCGCCGGAGATCAGCGCCACTTTGCTCTTATCCCAATCTGTGCGCACCACCACGCGGATCTCATCACCGAGATCGAGGCGGCTCAGGTTATGCCAGGGCGTGCTCAGCAAAACCCCTTCGATGGCTTCGTTCACCAGATCGTTTTTCTCATGCATAAAAAACTGGCTCATTGCTTCCTCTCCATTGGTGTTGTCGAGGTAAAAGGTAGCGTATATCGCGGGGCGAGCGGGGAAGGAAAGTGCGGAAATGCAAAGGGCGGCACACGCCGCCCTTGAGTTTCAGATAACTGCCGCTTACAGCGCGATGCGCAGGACGCTATCCGGTTTTTTTGGTGGCTCTTTACGGGTGCCTGGCTGCTTGATGCTAACAAACAGCGCTTTACCGTCTGCTGACAGCGCCAGGCTGTTTGGCAGGCCCGGTGCTTTCACCGTGCGCTTCACTTTATAAGAGCTGGCGTCGATGATGCTGATTTCACCCGCTTTGCGATGGGTCACGTACAGCTCGTTGCGATCGGCATTGAACAGCACCGCCAGCGATTCTGGCACATCAATCTTATGAATCACCTGCTGAGTGCGGGAATCCAGCACCAGCACCTGAGGCTGTTTAGAGTCGCTCAGGAAGATGCGATGGCCCTGGGTATCCAGCGCGATATTCAGGAAGAAGTGATCTTTGTCGCCATCAATTTTCTGACGTTTTTCAATCGCGTTCAGGCGCGTATTGATGGTCACCAGTTCGCCATCGGCGTTGGTTACGTACAACTTCTGTGCCGCAGAATCGATCGCCAGGCCGGTGCCCATTTTACCGGTGTTCGGTACGGTGCTGACCAGCTTCAGGGTTTTGCCATCCACAACCCACACCACGCTCTGCTCACCGAGGCCGGTGACATAAACGCGGTCGGTTGCCGCATCAGCAACCACTTCACGCGGTTGCAGTGGACGGACAGTTTCGCTGCGCTGACGTGCATCCAGCACCAGCGAGTTCAGTACTTTACCGCTGCTGGCATCGACCGAGGTCAGTGCCGCATCGCGTGTATTACCAAAGAACAGCGTGTTGGTTTTCTGGTTGATGGCGGCGCCAAAGGTCGGCAGATCGGTATTGATGGTCTGCTTCACCGACAGATCCTGCGGATCGAGACGATAAACGGTGCCGCCTTTGGTGCTGGCGTTTTGCGCCGTGGCGAGGAACAGCGCGTTATCGCTGTTGCTGAACGCCAGTTCGTAAGCCCCTTTGGAAATCACCTGATTCAACGGCTGAGACTCCGCTGCCAATACCGCAGAGGAAGATAACAGCGCCGTTGCCAGCAGCAATGGACGCAACGCCCATGTTGTTTTAATCGCTTTCATAACTTCTCCATAGCAAATCCACCGCCTCATGGCAGTGAAGTGAAAGCCCGACAATGCAACCAATTTCAGAATGACAGCCCGAGGCGAGCCGACGAAGGATGTTAGTTTTTGAGAATAGTAATCATTTAGATAGGAAAGTAACAGAATTTTATGCAGTTACAAACGCCGCCAGGGCGCCCTTAGGCACCCTGTCAGCACAGATCGTTAACGCAGACTTATTTGGTCAACTCGGCAGTCATGTGCACGCCGTTGTTGAAGTTGGCTTCAGTCACTTTATAGGAAGCACCAGCTTTATGCGCCTGAGCAGCGATTTGCGCTTCTGCACCATCCAGCGTTGAAGCACATGCGGTGACGCTTTGCGCAAAGCTGGCGAATGGCAGAGCAGAGAGAGCGATAACAGCAGCAAAAGTTTTGATAGATTTCATGGTCAATTCCTCAATGATTTTTTATCAGATAAGGCGTCATCGCCTTGTTGAGATAAATAATAGGCGTGAAATCGATCACAAAAAAGCAGAGAGATTTGCCGTAGTTATTCGATTAATTTGAACATAAAAAGCACATTTGGATTAACTGCTGTGCAAAGGGTTAAAAAACTGGGTTTTTAGAGCGGTGCAGGATTTATGTCTGTGTGGCTTCCCTGAAAAAAGAAAGGTCGCCATAAATGGCGACCCTACAGGTATGTGAGCATTTTTAGGATCGACGCTGATGCCGATCCTGACGCAACAAGCTATTTAACCGTGATGACGAACGCGGGTAAAGATAGTGATGGCCGCGAGCAGCATCAGCACGCCGCTGGCGAGGAACACGCCGCCCGCGCCGTTGAGATCAAACATCCAGCCACCGGCCGCAGCACCTGCGGTGATCGCCAACTGAATGGTTGCCACCAGCAAACCACCGCCAGATTCGGCATCATCCGGCACCGCACGTGAGATCCACGTTGACCAACCGGTTGGCATCGAACCAAACGCCAGGCCCCACATCGCCACGCCGGCACCGACCAGCCACGGCAGATTGCCAAAACTCACCAGCACCACCGCCGTTACACTCATTACCAGCGCCATGCCGGTCAGCGTCAGCGACACGCTGCGCGTCACCAGGTAACCCGCCAGTGAGGTGCCGAAGAAGTTCGCCACACCAAACGCCAGCAGCACCAGCGACAGCTGATTGATATTGAGCTGCGCGCTGCTTTCCAGGAACGGACGCAGATAGGTAAAGAAGGCAAAATGTCCGGTGAACATCATGATCACCGCCAGCATGCCCCAGCGCATCAGGCCGTTACGCAGCAGATCCAGCACGCCGCCGCTGCGCGCTTTATTCTCTGGCGGCATCGCAGGCAGTGTGAAGAACTGCCAGAACAGCGCCAGCACGCCCAATGCACCGGTCAACAGGAAGATATTACGCCAGCCAATAATGCCGCCGAGGTAACTGCCCAACGGTGCGGCAATGATGGTCGCCAGCGAAATGCCGCTAAACACTATCGACAGCGCCTTTGGCACCTGATCGCTCGGTACCAACCGCATAGTGATGGCAGTGGAAAGCGTCCAGAAGCCGCCAATCGCCATGCCGAGCAGCACACGCGCCAGCAGGATCATTGGCAGATTTTCTGCAAACGCCACCAACAGCGCCGAGGCAATCAGCAGCAGCGTAAAGGCCAGCATCACGATGCGACGATCGAGACGACGCGTTAGGTTGCCGACCACCAGACTGGTGAGCAATGCCACCAGGGCAGTCACGGTCACCGTTTGGCCCGCTTGCCCTTCGCTCACCTGCAGCGAGTCGGCAATCGGTGTCAGCAAGCTCACCGGCAGAAATTCGGCAGTAATCAGGCCGAACACGCCAAACGCCATGGCAAACACCGCGCCCCATGCGGGTTTATCCACCGCTATACTTGTTTCGACTACTTCAGTATCCAGACTCATTTGCGATCCCCATCACAAAAATTCAGGTTGTAAGCATAGTGAGATGACGCAAGACGATCTATGATACAAAAACTTTGTTTTTTGATAATTCGTCTGGATTCGTATGAGCCGCTATGAAGATCTGACCAGTGAACTGCTGATGGGCATGCGCCTGTATGGCGTGAAATATCAGCGTATCGCCTTACATAACCCTTTTGGTTTGCAATACGATGACGCGCCGGGCAAGGCACAATTGCACTTTGTTGGCCGGGGATCGTTAATGATCCGCTCAGCGTCTGGCGTGATCTATCCATTGCAGGCAGGCGATGCGATGCTGATCCCGCACGGCAAAGCGCACGCGTTGATCTCCAGCGAAGACGCCATTTGTGAACCGATTGGCACCTTCAACAGCAAACCGATCTGTGGCAGCGTATGTGACATCGCTGACAGCAGCGAAGGTTGCCCGGACGACAGCGATGTCATTTTATTTAGCGCCTGCATGGCATTTGAACTCGGCGGCATGCAGCCGCTGGTGCACACCATGCCGGATGTCATGCTGGTGAGTACCCTGCTGGCGCAGTACCCGGAAATTCAGCCGATCCTCGATGCCATGGAGCGCGAAACCCGCGAGCGCAAAGCCGGTTTCGCTGGCATTCTTTCCCGCCTGGCGGATGTGGTGGCGGCGCAGATTGTGCGCGGCTGGGTAGAGAACGGCTGTGGTAAAGGCAGTGGATTGGTGCAGGCGCTGCGCGATCCGCGTCTTAGCCTGGCGATGGCAGCCATGCATCGTGAGCCGGGCGAAAACTGGACGGTGGAGCGTTTGGCACGCGAATCGGGCAGTTCACGTTCAGTGTTTGCCGCCCGTTTTCAAACGGCTACCGGCATGACGCCGCTGCGCTACCTCACTGAACTGCGCATGCGCCTGGCGGTAGAACGTATCGTCAATGAAGGCGAAGCGGTGGAAAGCGTCGCCTTCCACCTCGGTTACGGTTCGCTGGCGGCTTTTAGCCGGGCGTTCAAACGCATTGTCGGAACTCCACCCGGCGCGTTGCGTGCGGCGCGCGAGACCCTTTAACGGATTACGCTGAACGCTTCCTCCAGGCAATTTGTTTGATGCTTCGGCGCATTTCGAGCAGCGTGCAAGACCCTTTAGCGGAATACGCTGATCGCTTCCACCAGGCGATTGGCTTGATGCGTCATACGTCCTGAAGCTTCGGCGCTTTCCGCCACGCGCGCAGCGTTTTGATGGGTGATATCGTCAAGATCTTCCACCGCCGTGCTCACTTCGCTCAATGCGATGGATTGTTCAGCGGTAGCAGAACTGATCTGGGCAATCAACGCCGTGACGTTCTGTACCTGATCAACAATCTCCTGCATGGTGCGTCCCGCCGCATCGGCGTGATTGCTGCCCGACTGCACGCGACCCGCGCTGGTCTCCACCAGTGTTTTAATTTCACTGGCCGCTTTGGCACTACGCTGCGCCAGGCTGCGTACCTCACCAGCCACCACTGCAAATCCTTTACCCTGTTCACCGGCACGCGCGGCTTCCACCGCTGCGTTCAACGCCAGAATATTGGTCTGGAAAGCGATACCGTCAATCACGCTGGTGATATTGGCGATGCGCTTCGAACTGTCGGCGATCTCCGCCATCATGCCCACCATCTCCTGCATCACTTCACCGCCTTTCAACGCCGCATGGCTGGTGTTCTCCGACAGCTTGTTCACTTCATGGGCGGTATCAGTATTGCTTTTCACCGTGGCGGTCATTTCATTCATAGTGGCGGCGGTTTGCTGCACGTTGGCCGCGGCCTGTTCCGTGCGGCGGCTCAACTCATCGTTGCTGCGCGCTATCGCTCCACTGGCACTCAACACATTGATCGCCTGACCGCTGACGTCATCCACCAGCCAGCGGAACATCAGGCCAAGTTGCCCGATGGCACGTAGCGTGACGCCGATTTCATCCACACGATCTAACTGCTCCACTTTATGACTGGCGCCAGTGGCGACACTCAATGCCTGGCGGCAGATGCGCTCCATCGGACGAGAAATCTGCTGTTCCAGCCACAAGCTCGCCAGCAGCAACAAACCTGCCATGCCTGCGGCAAAGCCGCCCAGCGCCATCGGTGCCATCCCCAGCAGCCAGACGCCGATAACGGACAGCGGCAGCACGGTTAGTAAAGTAGAGCGAATACGCCAGCGCAGCGGCATAATTTTCAACAGTGACCCGAGACGACGCCAGCCGGTGCCGACCAGCAGCCCTTTATGGAAACGGCGGCCTTTAGCACGCCCTTCACGGAAATCACGATACAGCGCTTCGGTATGGCGGATCTCTTCGGCGGAAGGTTTGGTGCGTACCGACATGTAACCCTGTACCTTGCCTTCACGCACCACCGGAATCGCATTAGCCCGCACCCAATAGTGATCACCGTTCTTACGACGGTTTTTCACCAGCGCGGTCCAGGGTTCGCCCTGTTTCAGTGTGGCCCACATGTCGGCAAAAGCTTCCGGCGGCATATCCGGGTGACGCACCATGTTATGCGGTTGACCGTTAACCTCCTCCGGCTCAAAGCCGCTGACCTCAATAAAGGCGTCGTTGGCATAGGTAATGTGGCTGTTGAGGTCGGTGGTCGACATCAGCGTGGCGTCATCGTCAAAGATGAATTCACGCTGAGTGATAGGCTGGTTGTTCCGCATGTGTGTTGTCCTTGCAAGATGCAGGCTAAAGGAAAAATCGATTACACTTTTTTACCTTTTCGGCAGCAGAGCAGGCAGGCTTTAGCACGAAGAATTAATTTTTATCCTGAATTAAAGCCATGAGGAACAATACCCTTGTTTTTTGTGGCAGAAATTGATCGATAAAATTTTATTTAGAGTATATGAAATCAAGGTTTTGCTGAGGCGCAAGATGAGCAAGGTGCACATCAATGTGCACCTAAACCCACCTCGCATTTGATGGCGACCAGGCCAAATGTCGCATCTGTTTAATGACGCCATTTATCGCGACCTGGCCAAATACCACAGCCCTTTAATGACGACATTCAAGGCAACGCTTGAAATGTCCTCATTTAAAACTGCCACCTTACGCCAACGTTATAGCGCCACCCCTTGGCCCCGTTGCCGCTGATCTCTTTGCGGTAATCCGCCTCCGCATACAGTGAAACATCCTTCTGCAACGTGGCGGTGCCGCCTGCGCCCACTTCCCACATCTGGCCAAAATGGCCGCTGGTAAAGGTAGCGCTCAGCGCAGGATTTTCTACCGAAGAGATGTTGGTGTCGGCCGTACCGCCCCAACCTTTGTAGTAGTTGGCGCGCAGGTAAGGGGTGTATTGGCGATTGCTGTCATCCGTCCAGGTGCGATCGAGTCGTGCGCCCAAACGTCCAATAGTCTGGTTGTAATCGCCGTAACGCACCTTGTTGCCATCTTCATCGGTGAAGTCGTTCATGTTGAGCTTCATGTACATCAACTGCGCCTGCGGTTCCAGCTTATAGCCATCGCCGAGATCAAACGGATAGCCACTCTCCAGCGAGGCGGTCCAGCCATGGCCCTTCAGCTTCGCTTCCTGTTTTTGCCGTGCGATATCGGTTTCACCACGATGCCAGTCGAACGACAGCACGCCATCCAGATAGAAACCGTTCTGACGCTGCCAGGTGCCGTAAAAGGCCAGGCTATCGCTGTCAAAGGTGGTGCTGCTGTAACCGTCGGCGGCATCGGGACGAATACGCGTGTTACCACGCGTGTAGGCTAAGCCACCGCGCAGGCTGTCTTTCTCACCGTCGAGGCGCAGCACGTTGCCACCCACCTGCACCGCGCTGTAATCCAGATCGAAGTCATAGCCGTAATCGCGGAAACTCTGGTCGCTTTTGTATTTCAGGTTGGAACCGATGTAACGCAGGAACATCTCGCCGCCGTCGCCTTCCGGCCGGGTTTGCTCATGGCGCAGCTCACCGAGACGCTTATGCAAATCGTCGATGATCGCCGAGGTGTAATAGGCAAGGCCAACCGGTGCGGAGATATAGGACGGCACCTGCGGCACCACGGCGGGACGCGCATCGTAGCTTTGCCCGCTGCCGAACGCATCGGTGATAAAGGTCGATGGGCAACTGGCGCCATCTTCACACACGTAATAATTCGCCAGGCGGTAATCCCAGTAATTGTTGCCACTGCCGCTGACCAAACGCTGGCTGGGATCGGTGCTGCCCGGTGCGAAGGTGTAGAGCCGATATTGCCACGGCCCCGCGCCGAGATAGCCGTCTTTAAGGGCAAAACTATCAGGGCCAGCGTTACCCGCCACCTGTGCCAGCGAAATCCCCTCGTTGCCCTCAATGCCGCCATTACGATTGAGATCCGTTAACGCGCCAGTGCTGCTGTCGGTGAGTTTGACGTTCACCAGCGTAGTGCCGGTGGCATTGCCGGTGACGTTGAGGTGGTCGGTGAACTGATTGCTCAGCGCGCCGCCTTCGTTAAGGTCGGTGATCAGATTGAGCTGCCCGCCGCTGGACGCCAGCGAACCATCGATATTCAAGGTGTTGCCCGGCGAGCCCGCGCCGTTGGTCAGATCGAGAATACCGGCGTTATTCACCGTGAGTGAGTCCGCAGTGCCACCCGCTAACGTCGGATGCACATTGTTGCCCGCATACAGCGTGGAGTTCGCGTCCACGTTAATGGTGCTGTGCGCCAGCTTGAGGTTATCGGTCAACGTCCACTGCGTATCGGTAAAGTTGATGGTGCTCCAGCCGCTGCCGAGGTTAACCCCTTTATTGAGATCGTCGACGCTCAGGCTCCCGCCACGAGAGTCGATCTGGTTGAACGTCAGGGTGTTACCCGTTCCGCTGCCGCTGGTGAGGTGATAGGTGGTGCCGAGATCCACCTTGCTGACCTCAGCACTGTTATTAGCGTCATTGCCCATCGTCAGGCTGCCGTTAAGTGTACCGCCCGTCCAGCGGAACACATCAGAACCGCCGCCGGGGTTGATATCGCCACGCACATCGCCTTCGGTCAGCAGGATTTCATCATTGGCATTGCTGCCCGCCACTGCCACGGTTTGCGGATTGGCGGTGATGATGTTGCCGAGGTTTTCGAAGATGGTCTTGCCCCCGCGCAAATCCACCACTGGCGAGGTCAGGCTGTTCGAGGTAAACGTTCCGGTGTTGACGATGGTGCCCGCCGTGCTGGAGATCAGTGCCGATCCGCCAGCAGGGTTATCGATCGTGACGTCAGCCGCAGTGGTGACGTTGCCAGTGGTGTTGGCGCGGATGCCGCTGCCGCCCGCACCGGTGACATTAAATTGATAGCCGGAGCCGAGTGTTAAATCGCCGCTGGTGGTCGATCCATCCGCATTGGCGATGTTGAGGCCCGTACCGCTGCCGGTCACATTGGTGGTGACCGTCGAGGCCGGATCAAACGGCACTGCGGTGCGGATCCCGTTGCCATTCGCCACGTTGAGCGTCAGGTTGCTCAGACTAACATTGCTGAGTTCTGCGCGGTTTTCGATGCCGTTGCCGCTGCCCAGCACGTTGACCGTGGCGTCGCTGGCGCTAAGCGCGCTGGCACCGCTATCGACGAGGATGCCGTGCGCAGTGCCCTGTGTGGTGATCACCGTATCGCTACCGGTCAATGCCAGCTGTGCGCCGTCGCTGATGCGCACGCCCGCCACGCCGTTATCCACATTGATCACGCCGCCTTTGGCCAGCGTGCTGCCGCTGCCAGAGACATCCAGCCCGGTGCCGTTCGCCACATTCACCGTACCGTTGTTGGTCAGCGTGCTGCCTGCGCGCGAGCGAATACCGATATTGTTGCTGCCGGTAAGATCCACCGCACCGTTGTTCACCAGCGTGGCGCCGTTGGTGACATCAAAGCCGATGGAGTTGCTGCCTGCGCCGTTGAGATTGCCATTGCTGGTGACGGTGGTGGCCGCTGAGGTGCCATCCAGCGCGTTGCTGAGATCGGTGCGCAGATTATTGACCAGCACGCCGACTGCGTTGCTGCCACTGACATTAATGCTGCTGCCGCTAGCCAAAGTGGCATTCGCGCCGCCCTCAGCACGTACTGCGGTGCTGCCCTGACCGCTGGCGATAAAGCTGGCATTCGCGCTGTTCAGGCTACTGCCGCTGCCCGAGACGATCACACCCGTGCTGTTAGCGCCGCTGGTGGTCAATGAGGTGGGATTGCTGAAGCTCAGTGCGGCGCCATCATCGATACGGTATCCGGTGGAATTGAGGGTATTCACGTCCAGCGCGTTGGCGGCCGAGTTGATACGTGAGCCGCTGCCTGCCGCATGATAAGCCATCTGATCGCTGCCATTAAAGATCGGCACAGATCCGGCGGCGATATTCACCAATGCGCCGTTGATTGCCTCTGCGCCAATCGCGCCAGTGCCGTTGAGGTTTAGGGTGCCACCGTTGAGATTCGCAATCGCCCGACTGCCGCTGGCGCTGACTCCCCGGCTGCGGCTGGTGGTACTGCCGCCATTAACGTCGATGTTGCCGCTGTTGTTGGCCGTGGTATTGGCCGTACTGCCGCTGCTGTTCACCGCAATACCGGTGCCGCCATCGTTAATGCTGATGTTACCGCTGTTCGTGCCGGTCGCGCCGCTCTCTACGCGAATGCCAGTGGCGTTAGCGCCGCTGAAAGCAATGTTGCCAGTGTTATTGAGCTGTGCACGATTGCGTGCCAGATAACCGATCAATCCGCTTTGTGCAGAGTTAAGCGCTGCCGCCGAACTTAGCGTGGTGCTGGTCACCGGCGCGCCGCTGTTACTGCCCGCCAGCGTATGTTTTTGCCCATCGACAATCGCGCCAATCGCGTTGTTGCCGGTGAGGTTGATGGTCGTGTCATTGTCGATGGTGCCCGTTGCCCCGCCTTCGATATTCACCCCCGTGGCGCCTGCACCACTGACGTTGAGCGTGGCATTGCGGGTGTTTACTTCGGTACCGCCGGTGCCGCTGCCGTTCACCGCCACAGAACCGGCGCCCGATGCGGTGAGTGACAGATCGGTGCCGTCAAAATCCGCGCCCTGCTCCACGCGGAACAGCGTCGAGTTGGTGGTGGTGACATTGAAGGGATTGTTGCCCGCTACGTTAATTCGCGCATTGGGGCCATAAGCGAAGAAAGCGATTTGATTGCTGCCGTTGCTGAAGGTCGGTATCGCGTTGGCCGCCACCTCAACCGTGGCATTGCCGCGAGCGTGCACGCCAATCGCCCCCGTGCCGCTCAGATTCACCGGACCGTTGACGTCTGCGCTGGCCTGCCCGGTACCCTGACCTTCCACCCACACGCCAAAGTTACGCGTGCCGCTGGCCGGATCCGCGCCCCCAGCGACATTGATGGTTCCCGTTGAATTTGCGGAAGCGGTATTGCCATTGGTCGCCACCACCTTCACGCCCGTGCCGTTGACGCCGTTAAGATTGATGGTGCCACGGTTATCAATGGTGCCGCTGCTGTTGGTCACCGACATCCCGACGTTTTCACGCGGTACGGTCGCGGCAGCACCATTCACATCAATGATGCCGTTATTGATCATCGTGACCCCGCTGGCACCGGTCGCCGACATGCCCGCCGCGTTCTGCACTTTAGAGCCAATCACGATGTTGCCGTTGTTAGTGGCAGAGCCGTTGGCCACCAGCGCGATCCCGCTGGTGAGGCCGCTCTGATTCATGGCGGTGTCCGCCACGCTGTCGGTTAGGCTGTTCTGTGGACCACGACCAATATAAATCTGCCCATCGGCATTGTTGGTGAAGCTGGAGGTCGGCGATGTCAGCAGTACGCCCGATGCTGTACCGCGCGCGCTGGAGCCGTTCACGCCCACATTAATATTGCCGCTGTTGCTGGATGTGGCGTCATCCTCCAGCCGAACACCGGCTACGCCATACTGCGAATTGCTGCCGGTGGTGGCCAGGTTGACGATGCCGTTGTTGTTGAACGCACTGCCGCTCTGCACCAGCACGCCGTTAGCGCCATAGCCGGTGGAGCCGACGCCGGTGCCATCCTGGCGATTGAGGAAACCGCCGTTGATCACCCCAGTCGTGCTGGTACTGCCGCTACTGTTGCCGGAAAGCACCAGTGCAGTGCCGTTATTCGCGAGGGTGCCACGGCTGGCAAGCTTGCCATCAATCACCGCCTGCGCGCCGTTGGAGGCTTTGATTGCGCCGCCCGTCGATCCGACCACTTCCAGCGTTTTGTCCGCCGCCAGATTGACTCGAGCATTAGGGCCATCGGCATTGACCACGATGCGGTTACCAATTGGCTGTGTGACTTCATCTGGCGGCGTGGCACTCACGTCATACACGATATTGCCGTTGGTGACGGTGACCGCTTTGTTGAACTCGGTCAGATAGTTGGCTTTATCCAGATTGCCCGCTTGCAGTTGGCTAATCAGCCAGTTGTTATAGGTCTGCAGTTCGCTGGCACTGGTCACGGTGAAGGTGTTGGTGGCGCCATCCAGCGTCTGTACGCTCACGCTGCCGTTGTAGGTGGCGAGATTTTGCACCTGGAAAGTTTGCGTCGCGCCGTCACCATCCGGTGTGGCGGCGGTGCCAAAGAAGCTGATGCGGTTATTGGAATTCCAGTTCAGGGTGCTGTCGCTGCCCACCTGGAACAACGTGGTCTGCTTCGCCGCCATGCTCCAGCTGTTGGTGCTGGCACTGCTGGCGGCATTCGCTTGCCCGATATTCACATCAAGCGTGCCACCGTTCGAGACATCCGCAACACGCGTATTGATGTATTGATCGCCGTTAACGTTAACCACGTCCGGCACTGCGGTATCGGAGGTGACTGGCGTTTGTGCCACCAGGCTGGCGGAGTTATAGACCTGGAAGGTGGTATTCCCACCAGTGGTAGGATCGGGCACGGTGATGGCGAAGTTCTGCGGGCCGGGATCGAGACGGGTTTGATTAAGAAACTGCGCGCCCGATGTGATGTTGACCTGTCCAAGGCTGGAGTTCACTGATCCATCCGTTCCCGGTGCGAAATCAGGATTGCCGTTCAGCGTTTCATTGCTGCCATTGACGTTAATACTCTGCTCGCCAAAGAGGTTGTCATTAATTCGCGGTGAGTAGCTTCCTAACGTAATGGCTTGCGCACTTATCGCCGGATAAAACAACGCCTGAGCGGCTAATATTCCGAACGCAATCGGGTTTAATGTGAACTTCATACTTCCTCCAGTGGGCGTGCAGCGTCCACGCTGTTATTGCAACAGCGTTAAATTCATCGCGAGGGATACAACGGCAGGAATAACACCAACCCCGATGAGCAATTAATTTCTGAGAGCCACTGTGTGAAGAAAGTCTGGTGCAGCGAATAAGCGGTTAAAACTGTTTTTATAGATTAATTGGCTTTAGGTATAGACTTTTCTGCCATCGGACGCAAAAGGTAAATTAGGGTAACCCATTGTCATAATGGCGAAATATTTGTGAGGCGGGAGAAATTATTGGCAATAATTGAGTCCAGGAGTTTCCAATAATTAGCCTGCTATCTTATTAATAGTTTCTTTATTTTTTCTTAGCAGTTTACTTACGAATGGCACGGCATGTTCGGCGATATCAGCGCCAGGCTAAGCGATACGGCGAATTGCAAAAACGTGACGCAAATCACATTTAAATTCATTCAATCTTCAAGGTTTTGCCGGCGTATCCCCCGTAGCGGCACGCTATCTCAGGCTTCATTCCAGCTTCACCGTAGCGGCACGATGTCGCGTGCTGCTACGGTGAAAAGCAATGGCATTAGCTGAGATCGACGCCTTTGGTTCCGGCCCACCAGGTAAAGGCAAATCCACCGACCCACGCCACGATTAATCCGGCGAGATACACCGCCATACCGGCAAAAATCCCCTGCGAAGAGGTCATTAGAGGCAGCGTGACCAGTCCCGACGGACCAAACACCGTATTCATCCCCACCGGCAGCCCGAGCCAGGCCACCAGACCAATGAAGAATCCACCCAGCGCTCCGCCACAACAGGCGGTAATAAACGGCTTCAGACGCGGCAGCGTAACGCCATAAATCAACGGTTCGCCCACGCCCAGCAGGCCCGGCACTATCGCGCCTTTGATTTGTGTACGCAGCAGCGAATGCTTATCGGCTTTGCACCACAGCGCGAGAGAAGCCCCAACCTGACCTGCACCTGCCATCGCCAGAATCGGGAATAATGAGTTAAAGCCCTGGGTTTCCATCAGCGCAAAATAGACCGGAATGAAACCCTGATGAATACCGAACATCACCGCAATTAAAAACAGCCCGGCCAGAATTGCGCAGCCAAACGGATTGTTATTCAGATGAATAAACAACCACGACATGCCTTTAAATAACTCACCGCCAATCGGCATAATCACCATGAATGTCACTGCGCCGGTGATCAATAAGGTGAGCAGCGACGTCAGGATCATATCGAGATTATCGGGGATAATTTTACGCAGCTGTTTCTCGATCCACGCACCAAATATTGCCGCCAGTAATACGCCGATAATATTGCCGCGCGGGTCAATCGCCATGCCAAAGAAATCTGACATACCGCTGTAATAGCCCACCGTGGCTTTTGGCATATAACCGAGCACAAACAGTGAAGCGATAATGGCACCGTTCACGCCGGTGCCACCAAAGGCTTTCTGCGCGTTATATCCAATCAGGATGCTCAGGAAGGTGAACAGCCCCTTGCCGAACACTTTCATGTAGGCCACGGTATCGAGCAGCCACTGCGCATGTTCACCGGGCTGGTTGAGGTGGAAAATCTGCTCAATCAGCGTGGCAAATCCCAGCAGTAAACCGGCACCGATGAAACCGGGGATCAGCGGTGTGAAGATGGTGGCGAAGCAGGAAAGAAAGCGATGTAGCGCGCTGGTTTGCTTCGCTTTCATCTGCTGCTTTTGGGCGGCAGCAATAGTGCTGAGATCCTGCGGTTTTTCCGTTTCATCGCTATCCAGTAATCCCTGCATTTTCTCAGCGGCGGTTTGCGCTTTGCCGGGCCCGAGTACGATTTGCAGCTGCGCATCACTGTCGATCACACCCAATACGCCGGGCAGCGTTTTCAGTTGGGCATGATCGACTATTGTGGCATCCGCGAGCGTCAGGCGCAGACGCGTCATGCAATTGCCGCATTGCTCAATGTTATGCGCGCCTCCCACCGCCTGCAGGATATCGCGCAGTAATCCTTCGGTGATGGCAGCCATTATTGCGCTCCTGCGTCACGCAACGCGTTACGGATAAAGCCGCTGTTTTGCTTCAGCAGCGCCTGGGCCTCGCTGGCATCCAATCCTGCCAGCACCATCACAATTGCCGTTTTGCAGTGCCCCTGACATGCGTTCAGCGCCTGCTGTGCGGTGGCATCGTCACAGTCGGTGGCCTGTTTGACGATGTTGATTTGGCGCTGCACCAGCTTTTGGTTAGTGGCTTCCACATCCACCATCAGGTTGCCATACACCTTACCGCTACGGATCATCGCGCCGGTGGTCAGCATATTGAGCACCAGCTTCTGTGCGGTGCCGGCTTTCATGCGTGAAGAACCGGTGACCACTTCTGGCCCCACTACCGGGGTGAGTGCTACATCCGCAGCCTGTGACATCGGACTGTTGGGATTGCAGGTTAATGCCGCGCTGAACGCGCCCTGCTGTTTCGCATACGCCAGCGCACCCAGCACATATGGCGTACGGCCGCTGGCAGCTATCCCCACCAGCACGTCATTGGCGTTGAAATCGATGTCCTTTAAATCCTGTGCACCCTGTTCGACGTTGTCTTCCGCATTCTCCACCGCCTGCAAAATCGCGGTGTGCCCGCCGGCAATTAAACCCACCACTTGCGAACGCGGCGTACCGAAGGTCGGTGGGCACTCGCTGGCATCGAGAATACCGAGGCGGCCCGACGTGCCTGCTCCGCAATAGATGAGGCGCCCGCCGTTGCTAAAGGCCGCAGTAATGGCATCCACCACCTGCGCGATCTGCGGCACAATCGCTTCCACCGCCAGCGCCACTTTTTTGTCTTCATCATTAATGACGCGCAGCATCGCTTCAGTGGATAGCTCGTCAATGTTTTGGCTCGCCGGGTTACGGCCTTCGGTGATCATCTGGCTGAGGTCGATCTGCATCACGCACTCCTGTGAAAGAATAATTTATTCAAAAAACTATATACCATTTTGAATTGTTAATTCCTGTTCGGTCGTCATGTTTTTGTACTTTTTGCAGAGGCAGGCATAAAAAAACCCGCCGGATGGCGGGTTTCGTTAACTACGCTTCAAGGTGCATTACGCAACTGAAGTCGTGATTTCGTTACGGCCAATGGCCTTAACTGGCATTTTGCGTGCGCAGTTGCAGCTCGTAGGCTTCGGCCTGTTTGGTGTCGAACTGGTTTTCCCAGCGTGCAATCACCAGCACCGCCAGCGCATTGCCGATCACATTCAGCGCAGTACGCGCCATGTCCATGATGCGGTCCACACCGGCGATAAACGCCAGGCCTTCCAGTGGAATACCCACGCTGCCCAGTGTTGCCAGCAGCACCACAAAGGAAACGCCCGGCACGCCAGCAATCCCTTTCGAGGTCACCATCAGCGTCAGCACCAGAATGATTTCATCGGTCAGCGACAGATCGATACCGTACAGCTGCGCGATAAAGATCGCCGCGATGCTCTGATACAGCGTTGAACCATCAAGGTTAAACGAGTAACCGGTTGGCACCACGAAGCTGGTGATGGCTTTAGGCGCACCGTAGGCTTCCATCTTCTGCATGATGCGTGGCAGCACGGTTTCTGAGCTGGAGGTGGAATAGGCCAGAATCAGCTCATCTTTCAGGATGCGCATCAGCGTGGTAATACGCAGTTTGCACATGCGCGCGACCGTACCCAACACCACGAAAGCAAAGAACAGAATCGCCACGTACACCAGCAACACCAGCTTGGCCAGCGGATAGAGCGAGGCAAAACCAAAGTTGGCGATAGTGACCGCAATCAGCGCAAACACACCGACTGGCGCATAGCGCATGATCATGTGCGTCACTTTAAACATGGTTTCAGACACTGAACGGAACACGGTCACCAGCGGATCACGATGTTCTGAAGGCAGCGCTGACAAGCCCATACCAAACAGCACCGAGAAGAAGATAATCGGCAGCATGTCGCCCTTCACCAGCGAGGCGAAAATGTTCTGCGGGATCAGCGACAGAATGGTGGTCACCAGGCCGTGAGGCGCCCCCTGTACCGCTTCCGTTGTGGCTTCGTATTTAGAGATGTCCACCGTTACCAGCGTAGACATATCAATGCCGCTACCTGGCTGGAATACGTTGGCCAGCGTAATGCCGACCACAATGGCAATGGTGGTGATCACTTCAAAATAGACGATGGTTTTGACACCAATACGCCCCAGTTTTTTCGCATCGCCGACGCCAGCAATGCCGACAATCAGGGAGGAAATCACAATCGGCACCACAATCATCTTGATCAGATGAATGAAGATGTCGCCTGCAGGGGTGAGAATGTTAGCGATTAACCATTCACGATCGTCTGGCTGATTATGCAGCACGGTTCCGACGATAACGCCGAGAATCAAGGCAATCAAAATTTGCCAGGCAAGGGTGAGCTTAAAACCTTTCATAACGCGTTACTTTCCTCAGTAAAAACCCCTTTGCTCCTCTGCGAAGCTGCAGAAGACATGACGCACAGGGAAGTGAGCAAAAGCCCGATAAAATAGAGGGTTATAGTGGGCTGCATCAGACACTGCTGCGTAAGCATTTTGCGCCTGCGCGATGATGCAGCCTGAGTGGATACCTGCTGAACAGGGCCGAGATAAGTACCATTTTCACTACGGTAATTGCAACCCCTGGGGGGTTAGCGTAAATCCTGCGCAACTGAGTAGCATAAAATGCTGACATTGACTTTTAGTCATAACTCGCTGTTATGAAAAGTGTTAATTCGATAATTTTCCGCATAGCTATTCAAAAATGGACAAAAAACACGCCAGCGCGTTTGCTGATTATTTGACCAGCGCCATCGTCTGATTCCGCTTAAAGCCCCGGTTTAGGTCTCATTGGTTTCGGTGATGAACAGTATGAATTCGGGCGCTTTTCAGGCATACAAAAGGTCGTGATCCAGACTACAAAACAGAAACAAAGCCCAGCCGTGCTCTTCAATTAACCTTTGATTGACATATGATTAACATCTTCAAGGAGGTCAGCCATGAGCCAAATACATAAGCATCCTGTACCCGCTGCCGTTGCAGCGAATGCCCTGATTAATGCCGACCAGTATGCGGCGCTGTATCAACAATCGGTTGACGATCCCGACGCCTTTTGGGGTGAACAAGGTAAAATCCTCGACTGGATCAAACCTTACAGCAAGGTGAAAAACACCTCTTTTGCACCGGGCAATATTTCGATTCGCTGGTATGAAGATGGCGCGCTGAATCTCGCCGCCAACTGCCTCGACCGCCATTTGCAAACGCGTGGCGATCACCCGGCGATTATCTGGGAAGGCGATGACGCCAGCGAAAGCAAAACCATCACGTTCCGTGAACTGCACGGCGACGTGTGCCGCTTTGCCAACGTGCTGCTGAGCCTTGGCGTGAAGAAAGGCGATGTGGTCGCCATCTACATGCCAATGGTGCCCGAAGCCGCGGTGGCAATGCTGGCCTGTGCGCGTATCGGCGCGGTGCACTCAGTGATCTTTGGTGGCTTCTCGCCGGAAGCCGTTGCCGGTCGTGTGGTGGATTCCAACGCGAAGCTGGTGATCACCGCTGATGAAGGTGTACGCGCTGGTCGCAGTATCCCACTGAAGAAAAACGTCGATGACGCACTGAATAACCCGAGCGTCACCAGCGTGAAAAACGTGGTGGTGTTCAAGCGCACCGGTAAAGATACCGGCTGGCGCGAAGGCCGCGATCTGTGGTGGCACGATCTGGTGGCGAAAGCCAGCGATCAACACGAACCGGTAGCGGTAGAAGCCGAGCATCCGCTATTTATCCTTTATACCTCCGGTTCCACCGGCAAACCGAAAGGCGTGCTGCACACCACCGGTGGTTATCTGGTGTATGCCGCCAGCACCTTCAAATATGTGTTTGATTACCATCCAGATGATGTCTACTGGTGCACCGCCGATGTGGGCTGGATCACCGGCCACAGCTACCTGATTTACGGCCCGCTGGCCTGTGGCGCAACCACCCTGATGTTCGAAGGTGTGCCGAACTGGCCGAAGCCGAGCCGCATGGCCGAAGTGGTGGATAAACACAAGGTGACGTTGCTGTACACCGCGCCGACCGCGATTCGTGCCCTGATGGCCGAAGGCGACAAAGCGATTGAAGGCACCAGCCGCAGCAGCCTGCGCATCATGGGTTCCGTCGGCGAGCCGATCAACCCGGAAGCCTGGGAGTGGTATTACAAGAAGATTGGCGATAGCCGCTGTCCGATTGTGGATACCTGGTGGCAGACCGAAACCGGTGGCTTCATGATTACCCCACTGCCGGGCGCCATTGAGCTGAAAGCCGGATCGGCCACTAAGCCGTTCTTTGGCGTACAGCCCGCGCTGGTGGATAACGAAGGTAACGCGCTGGAAGGGGCGACCGAAGGCAACCTGGTGATCAACGATTCGTGGCCGGGACAGGCGCGTACGCTGTTTGGCGATCATGACCGCTTTGAACAAACCTACTTCTCCACCTTCAAAAACCGCTACTTCAGCGGAGACGGCGCACGCCGTGACGAAGATGGTTACTACTGGATCACCGGCCGCGTCGATGACGTGCTGAACGTCTCCGGTCACCGTCTCGGCACTGCAGAGATCGAATCGGCGCTGGTGTCACATCCGAAGATTGCGGAAGCGGCAGTTGTGGGTATTCCTCACAGCATTAAAGGCCAGGCGATCTATGCTTATATCACACTGAACCACGGCGAAGAGCCCTCGCCAGAGCTGTATACCGAAGTGCGTAACTGGGTACGTAAAGAGATCGGCCCGATTGCCACGCCGGATGTGCTGCACTGGACCGACTCGCTGCCGAAAACCCGCTCCGGCAAGATTATGCGTCGTATTCTGCGCAAAATCGCGGCGGGCGATACCAGCAATCTCGGCGATACCTCAACCCTGGCCGATCCGGGCGTGGTAGAGAAATTGCTGGAGGAGAAGCAGTCCATCACCATGCCTTAACCGGCATCGACGCGACGGAGAGTGTCAGCCTGTCCACGGCAGGCTACTCTCCGTCATCCCTACCTTACGCCGTACGCTTTTCACCATCGCACAACCTATATAATTAGAATATTCAGCAGTTTAAATCATTTAACCGTGAGATATCTGCCTGCCTTTCCTCTGGAGAAACTGTGATGAACGAAGCCCTAAATCAACAGGAAGCAGTCTGGCAACAAATCGAGAGTAACCCGCGTTTTCAGGAACTGGTGCACAAGCGCCAGTCCTTTGCGCTGTTGCTCAGTATCATCATGCTGGTGTTGTACGTCGGCTTTATTTTGCTGATCGCCTTCGCCCCTGGCTGGCTCGGTACGCCGCTGCATGAAGGCACAAACGTCACCCGCGGGATACCCATCGGCGTCGGCTTAATTGTGGTGTCATTCCTGCTCACCGGCATCTATGTCTGGCGTGCTAACGGCGAGTTTGATCGCCTGACCAAACAGATCCTGAGCGGGGTGAAATCATGAAGCGCCTGTTCTCCGCCTTGTTAGCGGTAGTGCCTGCCAGCGTGTTTGCCGCCGATGCCATTACCGGCGCGGTGCAAAAACAGGCCACCAATTATGAAGCCATCATCATGTTCGTAGTGTTTGTGGCAGCCACGCTCGGCATCACCTACTGGGCCTCCAAACGTACCCGTTCCCGAAGTGATTACTACACGGCGGGCGGCAACATTACTGGCTTCCAGAATGGTCTGGCGATGGCCGGTGACTTTATGTCTGCGGCCTCGTTCCTCGGGATATCGGCGCTGGTTTACACCTCGGGCTACGACGGGTTGATCTACTCGCTGGGCTTCCTGGTCGGATGGCCGATGATTTTGTTCTTAATTGCCGAGCGCTTGCGTAACCTCGGACGTTACACCTTTGCCGATGTAGCCTCTTATCGCCTGCAGCAAAAACCCATTCGCACCCTGTCAGCCTGCGGCTCACTGGTGGTGGTGGCGCTGTATCTGATTGCACAGATGGTTGGCGCAGGCAAACTGATTCAGCTGCTGTTTGGTCTTGATTACCATATCGCCGTGGTGCTGGTGGGTATTTTGATGGTGATGTATGTGTTGTTTGGCGGCATGCTGGCCACCACATGGGTACAAATCATCAAAGCCGTGCTGCTGCTGTTCGGTGCCAGCTTTATGGCGATTATGGTGATGAAAGCCACCGGCTTCAGCTTCAACACGCTGTTTACCGAAGCCATGGCAGTGCACCCGAAAGGCGCGGCGATTATGCAACCGGGCGGTCTGGTGAAAGATCCGATATCGGCGCTGTCGCTCGGCTTAGGACTGATGTTTGGGACCGCCGGCTTACCGCATATCCTGATGCGCTTCTTTACCGTGGCGGATGCACGTGAAGCGCGTAAGAGCGTGTTCTGGGCCACTGGCTTTATGGGCTACTTCTACTTCCTGACCTTTATCATCGGCTTTGGCGCTATTCTACTGGTCGGCGCGAATCCGGCCTTCAAAGATGCTTCAGGCGCGCTGATTGGCGGCACCAATATGGCGGCAGTCCATCTGGCGAATGCGGTGGGCGGCAGTCTGTTCCTCGGCTTTATCTCGGCGGTGGCCTTCGCCACGATTCTGGCGGTGGTTGCCGGACTGACGCTGGCCGGGGCTTCTGCGGTTTCTCATGACCTGTATGCCAGCGTGATCCGCAAAGGTCAGGCGACTGAGCGTGATGAGTTGCGGGTGTCGAAAATTACCGTGCTGATTCTTGGCGTGGTGGCGATTGTGTTGGGTATCGCGTTTGAGAAACAGAATATCGCCTTTATGGTCGGCCTGGCGTTCTCGATTGCGGCCAGCTGTAACTTCCCGATTATTTTGCTCTCGATGTACTGGTCGAAACTGACCACGCGCGGCGCGATGATTGGCGGTTGGCTGGGGCTGATTACCGCTGTGGTACTGATGATTCTCGGTCCGACCATTTGGGTGCAGGTTTTAGGGCACGCCAAACCGGTCTATCCGTATGAGTATCCGGCACTGTTCTCAATGGCGGCGGCGTTTATCGGCACCTGGCTGTTCTCGATTACCGATCACTCCAGACAGGGTGCTGAAGAGCGGGCTAAATTCCGTGGTCAGTTTATTCGCTCTCAAACTGGAGTAGGAATCTCGCAGGGCAAAGCGCATTAAACAAAAATGCCGCCCAAATGGGCGGCATTCAGTTTGTGCGATGTTGAATCAGATGCGCCATCAGGTGCATCGGATTTCATCATTAGAAACGCAGTGACGCGCCCACATACGGGCCATCGACCAGCACGTTGTCTTTGCGATCGCCTTTGTTGTTCAGCTCGATGTACTGATAACCCACACGCAGATTCAGCAGTGAGATCGGGGTGAAGCTCAGACCACCAGACGCTTCTTTGTAGCTGTCCAGACGATCGGAGAACGCTTCTGGCGCATAGTAGTATTCACCGTACAGGCCCCACATGCTGTTGAAGTTGTACTGTGCACCGGCACCTACAGCAACGGTGAAGCCATCACGACCATCTTCCGGATGGGTGAACAGTGCTTTAGCGGTAGGAGCAATGCGGAAATCGCCCAGATCGATGTTATAACCCGCTCCTAAACCGTAGGTGCTGCCATCGTGATCGCTGCGCAGCCAGTTGCCTTTCAGGAACAGGCCAGGAGAAGTTGTGCCGAGGCCAAGGTTCAGGTTGGTGCTATGCTCACCCACGTCAACACTGCCCTCAATTGCCTGCGCGCCGCTGCTCAGCAGTGCCAGACCCAATACGCTTCCAGTAACAAGTTGCTTAAACATATGATTCCACTCCATGAAGGACAAATAAGTCGGCGCAAAGGGTAACAGCCTGAGAGCAGGAGACAACTTTATTTGGAAAGCTTTACGTAAAAATCGATGACAGTGCGCAACGCGGCCAATTAAGCCGCCCACAGCAAGTGGCTCAGCAGCGGAGCCAAAATGACCGTCACCACGCCCGACAGCATCATCACCAGGCTCGATACCACGCCCTCTTGCTGACCTAATTGATAAGCGCGTGCGGTGCCCGCACCGTGTGACGCGGCACCAAATCCGGCGCCTTTCGCCACGCCCTGTTTGATAGCGATCCGCAGAAACAGCACATCGCCTACTGCCATACCAAACACCCCGGTAATCACCACAAACAGCGCCACCAAATCCGGCTGACCGCCAATCGGTAACGCAGCCGCCATTGCAAATGGCGTGGTAATCGAACGCACCGCGAGGCTGCGCTGGATGGTTTCCGGCAGCATCAGCAGTCGCGCCAGCCATACAGAGCTGCACACCGCCACCAGGGTCGCGGTTAACACGCCGACACTCAGCGATAGCCAGTGACGCTTGATGATCTCCAGGTTCTCATACACTGGCACCGCAAACGCCAGCGTTGCCGGGCCCAGCAGCCAGATTAGCCAGTGGCTTTCCGCGATGTAATCTTTCCAGCTGACGTGTGTTAGCAGTAGCAGTGCCACCAGCACCACCGGCGTCATCACCAGCGGCATCAGCAGCAATGTCTGTTTGCGGCGATAAAGGCGTTTATTGATGTAATAAACCAGCAGCGTCAGCGCCAGGCACAGCAGGCTAATGATCAAATCAGCCATGATGCGCCTGCTTACGCGCCGCACGCGCCAGTTCAAAACGGTACAGACGATCCACCACCAGCGAGGTCGCCGCCAGTACTAACAAAGTACTCACCGCAATCACCACACAGATACGCCAGCCTTCACTGCGCAATAAATCGCTGTAGTTGACCACCGCCACGACGGCAGGAATAAAGAACAGCAGCATTTCCGCCAGCAGCCAGTTGGCACCGGCTTTGACCCAACGCAGCGGCACTACGCGCGTCATGATCAGCAACAGCAGTAGCACCATCCCCACCACATTGGCAGGCAATGGCAAATGCAACCAGGTCACCAGCTTGTCGCTGGCCATGAACAGGCCGATATACAGCACCAGCTGTAACGGCACGAATACACGTTGCAGGATATCCGTTCTACGCGGACTTATCGCCAACGCCATTTTCCTCTCTCCCCGGTATTGAATGTGGGCTTCAGTATAAATCCCGAGCAAACCGTGAAAGAAATGAATTAAAATCATTCAAACTATGCCAAAAAGGAATGCTTTATGGATGTCCGCGCCCTGCGCTATTTCACCGAAGTGGTGCGCCAGCAAAGCTTTACCCGTGCTGCTGAGAAGCTATATGTCACGCAACCGACCATCAGCAAAATGCTGCGCCAGCTGGAGGAGGAACTCGGCTGTACGCTGCTGTTGCGCGAGGGACGAAAACTGCATCTTACCGATAGCGGCCAGGCGGTGTATCAGCGTGGGCTGGCGATTTTGCAGGAGTTTCATCAGCTGGAAGCGCAGATCGGTGACATCAATGAATTGAAAACCGGTGAACTGCGGCTGGGCATCCCGCCGATGGTCGGGATGCAAATCGCCGGTTCGATCTCCGCGTTTCGCCGTCGCTATCCGGGCGTGCAATTGAAGATTGTCGAGTCCGGCGGCTTAACGGTGCAGCAGGCAGTGTTGAGTGGCGGCCTGGATATCGCCCTCACTGCGCTGCCGGTCGATGCCGATCTGCCGCTCAATACGCTGGAACTGATGCGTCATCCTTTGTGCGTGCTGCTGCCACGTCACGCGCAGTGGCTCAATCGAAGTAGCCTGGGTCTGAAGGAACTGGCGGCTCATCCACTGCTGATCCTGAATGAGGAGTTCTCACTCAATCGTCAGCTAATGAAGGCGTTTCAGCGTCAGGGACTTACGCCAGACATTGCCGTGCGCAGCGCGCAGTGGGATTTTCTGGCGGCGATGGTGCAGGCGGAGATGGGGTTGGCGATCTTACCCGAGCCGATTTGCCAGCGGCTGGATAAACAATCGCTATTGTGGTTGCCGCTGGAATCGGAGTTGCAGTGGAGTCTGGGGTTGATCTGGCGCGAAGGCAGCTATCTGTCGCGCAGTGCGCAGGCATGGATAGAGTGCTGCCGCGAGCACTGGCCGGACGCGCCGCCACGGTTGTCGGTGTAGTGATGTACTAATTTGGCCAGGCGCGCTTCAGTGCGGGTTGTTAAAAAGGGCACGATAGTGGAGGCCAGAGCGCCTCTGCTGCTGCAAGGGCTATCCACAGCGTTGAGGCTTTTACGTTGGGCCAGGAGCCAGGCGCAGGGAGGCGACTGGCAGTTCGGGTTGGCCAGGACGGCCTTACCCGAACGATCCGTAGGCACGACGTGGAAGCCGAAGGCACCGCGTCAGCGGCGCGAGGACGGCCCGGCAGCAGCAGAGGTGCTCTGGCCCGCACTCCAGTAGGCCGTCTGGTTTATTCCTCTTTCTCTATCAGCAGTGCTTCCAGCAGATCGAGATCGCGTAGCAGCTTCTGCATCGTCTCGTTGGAGATCTCCTGCGTCGCGCGCAGATGGTAAACCTCGGCGCGCTCGGCACGCAGGGCATTGAGGCGGAAACGACGCTCCAGGTTTTCGGCAAACAACGCCTGATCGACCTCATCTTTGCCCACCACGCGGCGACGCAGGTTACCAATCACGCGCAAACTGACCTCTTTCAACAGCTCCGGATCGATATTTTCTTCAGTATCGTTTTCCAGCCGCTGTTCCATTTTATGCAGGCTCTCAATCGCCACATTGGCCATCGCCGCACGCGCATGCTGGATTTCACGACGATGTCCCGATTTGTCGGTGCTTTCCATACCGCGTAACAATATCGGCAGCAGAATCACCCCGACAAACAGCGAGAACAGAATCACGCCAGTGGCAATAAACACCAGCTCATAACGCGCCGGGAACGGTTCGCCATTGCTAAGAAACAACGGAATCGACAGCACACCAGCCAGCGTAATGGCACCACGCACACCGGCAAAAGAGGCGATGAGCAACTCACGGAATGAGTAGTTTGAGAATTCCAGCGGCTTCTTCTTCAGGAAACGCAAACTGGCACGTTGCATCATCCACAGCCAGCCAAAGCGCACAATCATCAAGGCGACATACACCAGGGCAACATCGGTGAACAGCATCCACAGCTCGACGTTCGGATCGGCATTGGCTTGCGCGACGGAGGTTTCCAGAATGTCCGGCAGTTGCAGGCCCAGCATCAGGAACACCATGCCGTTAAACACAAACTCCAGCATCTGCCATACGCTATTCGCACGTAAACGCATTGCCAGTGGTGCCTGGCGGATAATGCCAGAACGGGTAATGGTCATACCCGCAGCCACCGCCGCGAGGATGCCTGACACGCCCAGATGTTCGGCAATCAGATAAGAGGCGAAAGGCAGTAGCAGCAGCAGCACGGTTTGCGTCGCCGGATCGTCACCGCTCCAGCGGCTCAGCAGACGCAGCGAGCGGCCATATAGCCAGCACACCGCCACACCCGCGACCAGACCGCCGATCGCCACTTTGAGGAACTCCACGCTGGCGCCGCCCCAGGTAAACACCATGGTGCCCATCGCCACCGCGACCGCAAACTTCAGTGATACCAGGCCGGATGCGTCGTTCATCAGGGCTTCACCCTGCACAATCGACATGATCTTTTTCGGGATACGCCCTTCCCCGACAATGCCGGAGAGCGCCACGGCATCGGTAGGTGACAGCACCGCAGCCAGCGCGAAGGCAGGGATCAGCGGAATACCCGGCACCAGCCAGTAAATCAGATAACCGATCCCGACCACGGTAATCAGCACCAGCACCAGTGCCAGACCCATGATCTCGCGTCCGTGGTGCAGGAATTCGTTAATCGGCGTTTTCCAGCCATCGGCAAACAGCAGGGGCGGAATGAACAGCACGAGGAACAGCTCGGGGTCAAAATCGACATGCAGGCCAAAGCTCGGCACGGCCAGCAATGCACCGGCGGCAATTTGCACCAACGGCAGGGGAATTTGGAACGGCAATATGCGCGCCGCCACGCCGGAGAGTGACACCACCAGCGTCATGATGAGAATAGTAAAGAAGATTTCCATGCTTTCCTTAGGCGAATCAATTTCATTAAAGCGATGTTGTTGCGCAGGAAAGTGTAAAACAAAACGCCGCACAAAGGGGCAACCCTGCGTGCGGCGTGAACCAGAAAGAGACTTATCTGGAAATAAGCGCGTTCAAAAGTCAGATGGCCCAGCCACCCGCGTAGAAGGCCACCAGCGCAACAGCAATCACCACGGTGCCCACGTTCAGCTTGCGCCATTCGCCCGCAAACACGCGGCCAATCACCAACGAGCCGAAGCCGAGCATAATACCGGTGACGATGTTGCAGGTCAGCACGATGAACACGGCGGTCACCAGACCCGACATCGCATCGACGAAATCATTGAAATCGATCTTCGCCACATTGCTCAGCATCAGCAGGCCAACGTACATCAATGCTGGTGCCGTCGCGTAGGCCGGTACCAGATAGGCCAGCGGGGACATAAACAGAATCAGCAAGAACAACAGACCGACAACGATCGCTGTCAGGCCAGTTTTACCGCCCGCTGCCGTTCCGGCTGCAGATTCGATATACACCGCCGCAGGCGAAGCGCCGACCAAACCGGCAAACAGACTGCTGACGGAGTCGGTGGTCAACGCGCGGCCACCGTTAATGATCTGGCCGTCTTTATCCAGCAGATTCGCCTGGCCCGCCACTGCACGAATGGTGCCGGTGGCATCAAACACTGCGGTCATCACCAGCGCCAGCACGCTTGGTAAAACCACTGGCTGCAACGCGCCCATGATATCAAGGCTAAACATTGCCGATTGACCATTGGCATCCTTTAGGCTCGGCATGGCAAACAGACCCTGATAAGTCACAGCCGGATCGAAGATCAGACCTACCACCGAAATCGCTACGATGGTCAGCAAAATCCCGCCTGGCACACGACGTTTTTCCAGGCCAAAGATCGCCGCCAGCCCAACCAGCGCCATGATCACCGGGAACGAGGTGAAATGACCTAATGCCACCGGCAAGCCCGGTGCCGGGTTCTTCACCACTAAGCCAATGCCATCCGCCGCGATCAGCAGCAGGAACAGACCGATACCCACGCCCGTGCCGTGCGCCACGCCCATCGGCAGGTTACGCAAAATCCAGGCGCGAATTCCGGTGACCGAAATCAACGTGAACAACAAGCCCATCAGGAATACCGCACCAAGAGCAACCGGCACGCTAATGTGCTGACCAAGCACCAGGCTGAATGCGGTGAAAGCAGTCAGTGAAATCGCACAACCAATCGCCATTGGCAGGTTGGCCCACAATCCCATGATGATCGAACCGAAGCTGGCGACCAGGCAGGTTGCCACAAACACAGCGGTCGGTGAGAAACCGGCTTTACCGAGCATCCCCGGCACGACAATGACGGAGTAAACCATGGCTAAAAAGGTGGTTAACCCCGCCAAAATTTCCTGACGCACGCTGCTGCCGCGTGCCGAGATGTTGAACCAGGCGTCCAGTTTTCCACTGGCCGGGCGTGAATCGCCAGACATAGTAAATCCTCTGCGTTTTTTAAGATGTAATGAGCCCCACGGCCCGCGTTTGCGCATCATCCTGGTGAAGGTTCTCAAAGAGAAAAGAGGCAAACGTTTACGTGGCCGCGTATTCCAGGTCGTAAAAGGGGGACACGGAAAAAGGCAAACGATTATCTGGCGTTTGCTATGGGGTTTTCAACTACTAATCGATTATCAGGCAGGATAAAGCGCAGACTGACGCGGGTTAACAATGTGGTTACACTGCTTTTGGCGAAACTTAAGGGGTCGGAACTGGCTGGAAAATATCGATATTTTTCATTCATCGCACAGTTTTCCTCCCCAACTGCACCGATGGTAAGAGGTGGATGCCTCATGAAGCGATAATTAACTTGAGGCCCAGTAAAGGCC
Organism: Erwinia sp. S63; assembly: GCF_016625195.1. Taxonomy (GTDB): domain Bacteria; phylum Pseudomonadota; class Gammaproteobacteria; order Enterobacterales; family Enterobacteriaceae; genus Pantoea. The sequence goes on along the minus strand of NZ_JACVUP010000006.1, from coordinate 105,177 downwards.
CGCCCGAAGAGCAAAGCGTCCATGCGATGAATGTATGGAAAATCGCGACCTATTCCATTCATCGCATAATTTTCTCACCAACGGCACCAAAGGTATGAGGTTGCTGCGAGTTGAAGCGATGACCAACTTGAGGCCCAGCAAAGGCCCGCTCGAAGAGCAAAGCGTCCGCGCCATGGACGGCGCGGCCGATCTGCATGGATGCGTTATTCCTTTGCGATCGGGCGGGCCTTTGATGGGCATGGCACCCAACTCACAGCGATAATCCACAGCACCCAACCCACAACGGCTAACCCACAGCACTGCAGCGATAAACTAACTAAACGTAATCGCCCCGCCCTGCTCAATCGCGCGTTGCCAGGCAGCACGTTGCTGCATTGCTTCCAGCCAGCGTGCGGTGGCCGGCATCTCTTTCAGCGATCCCCGCACTTGCAACGCCAGCAGCGGGAAACTCATCTGCACATCGGCGATGCTGAACCGCGACCCGGCGAAATAACGATGCTGGCTAAGATGCTGCTCAATCACGCCACTGTGCAGTTTTAGCTGCTTGTTCAGCCAGGCCTTCTGAATCCCTTTGCTCAACGCCACGCCTGCCGGACGTAATATCCACGGCACCGGCTTCTTCCCGAGTTGCCCAAACACCAGCTTCATCACCAGCAATGGCATCAGCGACCCTTCTGCGTAATGCAGCCAGTAACTCGCCTGAATCTGTTCATCCTCATCCGTGATGGCGAACAAATGCTCGCTGTCATATTTCTGCTGCAGATACGCCAGAATCGCCCCTGACTCGGCGATCACCCGATTGCCATCAGTAATCACCGGCGACTTACCCAGCGGATGAATCTTCTTTAATGAATCCGGCGCCAGCAGCGTGTCCTCGCGCTGATAACGTTTAATTTGATACGGCACCGACAGCTCTTCCAGCAGCCACAACACGCGATGCGAACGGGAGTTTTCCAGATGGTGAACGGTAATCATGCGGTTTTCCTTGCCGGTCAAAGTCTCCCGGCAAGTATAGCGGATTAACCTTTATGCTCGTCCTGCTCAGGGTCGAGTAACACCGCTCCCGAACCTTGCTGCGCCAGACGGTCACCGGGATTGCGCAGTGGACAATCACGCATCGATAAGCAACCACAGCCGATACACCCATCCAAATCGTTACGCAGGCGCGTCAGGGTCTCGATACGCTTATCCAGTTCTTCGCGCCAGTGCTGCGTCAACGCATCCCACTCCTGAGTCGACATACGCTTGTTGGCAGGCACGTGCATCAAACTGTCGCTAACAGTGGCCAGCGGAATGCCGATGCGTTGCGCGATCTTAATAATCGCCACACGGCGCAACACATCGCGGCTGTAACGCCGTTGATTGCCACCATTGCGCGAACTAAAAATTAACCCTTTGGTTTCATAGAAGTGCAGCGCGGAAACAGCCACGCCGCTACGTTTCGCCACCTCACCTGGCGTCAACACCGGCTTTGGGTAATTGCGTTCTTTTTTCATTTAGGGCCTTTACCTCAAGTTAACTTGAGGAATTATACTCGCACCCCAACAAATGTTCGAATTTTAAACCAGGTAAAAACCTTCAGAAGGATGAGACTATGATGCAACAGGAAATCATTCATTCCCTGACGCACTGGATCGATGAGAATCTGGATAAGGCACTATCGATCGATGAAGTGGCGGCGAAATCAGGCTATTCAAAATGGCACCTGCAGCGCATGTTCCGTACCGTGACGAAACAAACGCTGGGTGGCTATATTCGTGAACGTCGCCTCACGCTGGCAGCAGAAGCGCTACGTCAGACACAGCGTCCGGTGTTCGATATTGCGATGCAATACGGTTACGACTCACAGCAAACTTTTTCGCGGGTGTTCCGCCGTCAGTTCTCACAAACGCCGACCGCCTATCGTCACACCATGCGCCGCCAGGCGATGATTCAGCGCCCGCGCGTGCTCAGTTTCGATTACAGTGAAAACATGAACAGCTTTGCCCAGCGCACCACCGGCGAGTGCTGCCCGGTTCAGTGACATTCTGCGCGCCCTTCGCGGGCGCACCTTCTGCTTTGCCCTCAATGACTCCCCCGCTTCGATAAAAATCTTTCTACCATACCAGGTATAAATTTTGTTCAAACTTTCAAATCGAGTGATATAATGTGACCCAAGTCACAGATTTCGCCCTGCGTAAGACGGCCAGAAGGGCCTCCCTGACCCTCCTTCTCTGCCGCCAGCGATGTCCAATCAACGTCAGGGATATTACTGATTTAAAGAGGTTTTTGCAGATGGCTACGTTAACCACCAGTTTAATCGTCATGCGTTGGGAACTGCTCAGCGCCATCATGATGTTCTTCGCCAGCACCATGAAAATTAAACTGCGTCAGAACAGTCACCACGTGATGGCGCTGATGTGCGGCGGCATTGGTGTGGGCATGTCCTGCTGGTTTGTTACCGGCCTGCTCGGCATTACCCTGAGCATGGAAAATCTGCACAACTTCATGGAAATCTCCAAAAACGCCTTCATCGAAGTGATGAGCCAGACACCTGCTGATTGGCCGATGCCTTAATCGCAGCCAATAAAAAACCCCGCTTAGCGGGGTTTTTTATTTTGCTGTGTGATACTTAAATTTTCTTCAATACGGCTGGAATAACCACTTCCGGCACCGTAACACCCGGTATCTGCGTACCGCGGCGGTCTTGAATCCACATATCACCCATCATCTGATTTAATCCACGGTCCAGCCCAGTCACCAGCCCGGCACCTGGCGTAAACGTCAGTTCACCAAAGTAAATCTGCTCACCATCGATGTACCAGTCCACACGCACATAATCAAAATCACTCGCCAGAGTTTTACTCAGCGCTAATGCGTGCTGTAACTGCGCCATCTGCGGATTAACGTCCAGCCCGGTATCGCGGATTTTGTGATAAGCCTCATTGAGGTTGTTCACATAAAAATTCATCGACAGTAAGGGGTTACATCGGTTGTAAATCACCTGCAGCACATATTCAAAGCTGCCGTCGCGTTTGTTGAACATGTGAAACTTGTAATCAATCGGCGCAGTTTTACCATCACCAATGTACTGCTCCACCAGGATGCGAGGCTTGATGTAGCGATAGTGAATCTCACGCGCTTCATTGGCGAAATCGGTCTTCAACCAGCGATGGCAGTCACTGATAATTTTCTGCTTCTTCAACGCATCCGGCTCTTCCAGCAGGATTTCCACCATATTGGAGCCGTGATTAGGCTTGATCACCGTGTTCTTCCAGCTCGGCAGCGTATGCAGCGAGTGCGGGTCACTGGTTTCATACACCAGCGGGATCAGGTATTCGCTGCCCACTTTCTCGGCAATGTATTCGCGCACCGAGTATTTATCCGACAGGCGGCCATAGATTTGGTAGTCGCCAAAAACGAATTTCCGGTACAGCACCTTCTCATTAAACACTTTCGGCTGACGCAAATTGGGCAGTTTGCGGAATTTATGAAAGTAGTAGATGCGATCCTGGTAAGCCCAGGGCATCTTCTTGATGAAATACTGGACACTTCTTCTGAGTTCATCTTTCAACTTGAGCATATCGGACCTCATTTGTAGGTTTTGTAGTTGAGTGAGGAAACTTGAATCTTCTGAATGACGCCGTTATTGAAGAAGTAATTCATTACGGTGAGGGACAGAAGTTCAGAGATGAAGACGCTCCAGGCGGCACCCATGATGCCGTAGCCCTGGATCAGCCACCACGACAGCGGCAGACTGATCACCATCAGGCAGATGATCTTCTTCAGCAGATAGTTAAATCCGCCCTCTTTCACCATGTAGCGATACGCTACGGTCCCCATTGCCGAAAAGCAGGTTGCTAACGACAGTAACGTAATGAGACTCCCTGACTGTGTGTACTCGTGACCATACAAAGCGATGATGATTTGCTCGCCATACAGCGCGATCACCGCTAACAACAACAATGAAACACCCATGACATAGCCGTTCAGCCGCGCAGTAAGCTTGATGGCGGCTGCTCCGCGCTCCCGGAAGATCTCCGAGAAGCAGGAAGTGATGATGGCAACCGGAATAAAAATCCAGGACGCCGAAATGGTATTGGCGGCAGCAAACAGGCCGAGGTCGCGAGCGGAGGCAATGCCCGCCAGGAACATCTGGGCAGCCTTAACCTGCACGGAGATGAAGATGCTGGAGATCGCCAACGGCAAACCGGCATACAACAGATAACGCAGGTAGGTATTGCGCTTCTCCTGTGGCGGCGCCATGTCCTGGTTTTCGCGATAAAAATTAGACCGTTTGATGACGTACGGCACCAGCGTGACCATGACAATCGACAGCGTCAGCCACAAGGGATTGAGATGCAGCCAGGCAATGGCGAAACTCAGGGTAAAGCCCAATAGCAGGCCGACCGAGTTGGCCACGGTGTTAAGTCGGGAAGCCAGACGCGCATTGTTGTAAACGCTGAACGTATCCTGAGTCACAAAAACGGAGGAGATAAACGAGGCCAGGGCAAATGCGAGGAAATTTTCCTGCATGTTGTACCACACCCAAATCAACACCGGGATGGAGGTCAGTAGCAACAAGACCAACCGCATGGTGCGGGCCACCGCCATCAGCCGCAGGCCTTTCGGCGCACTTTTGCTGATGCGTTTGAACAGGATGGTTTCGGTACCGAAAATCGCTACGGTCTGTACCATCGAGAACAACGAGGTTGAAAACGCCATCTGACCGAATATGGTCGGGCCAAATGACTTCGCCACGTAGGAGGTCACAAATATGACGCCGAACACCGAGACGATCTTCTCAGACATCATCCAGGCGGCATTAGACATTACGCTCAATTTCATCGACTGATCCTTAGTATTACTTACAGCAACTGCCTTTCGGTACAACGTCCTTGAAATGAATTAACAAGCGCTCAGTGGGCCTGACTTAAATTAATAACTTCAAACCAAACTGGTCCGAAAAATGAGACTCCCGTCAGGATTCTTTGATTGAATTCAGGAAAATTCCGATTAAACCTGGTGCGAAACTCTGCGGATGTAAACGATTTCAGCCTGAATTCGAAGCAAAGGTTTACTGGCACACCCTGTGATTTTCACAAACAGGTTATGCCGTATTTCCAATGATTGTAGTATTTTTCTGCATTTGGGATGGAATGAATCTATATCAAAAACCCAAAGCCAGGAAGGCGTTCAATGGCATTCAGAATAAAATAAGATTTATCCCATGATGATATTTATTCTAAATAACTTAATTTAAACCTCGCAATTCTAATCGCGCACTTTAATACTGCATTAATACTCTTTTTGCAGTACCAGATATTAATACAGTAATTCTCATCCACTAATTGATAAGAAAGGTAAGAGCATTTATGAGAAAGTCACGATATAGCGAAGAGCAAATCACAAATGCCATTAAAGCTTCTGAAACGGGAGTGAAAGTCAGGGAGATTTGTGAAGAGCTTGGCATTTCCGAGGCCACCTTCTACAGCTGGAAGAAAAAGTTCTCTGGGCTTTCTTCCGAAGAAGGACGAAAAATCAAAGACCTGGAGGATAAGCTACAAAACCTTACCCGTGAACTGCAGTCGTTGAGTTCCGATAAAGAGATGCTGCAAAGCGTGCTGAAAAACTTCTTCACCACAAATGAGAAGCGGCAAGCCGTAAACTTCCTGCAAACCACCTTCGACATTGGCACCCGTCGTAGCTGTCGTTTGCTGGATATTAGTCGCAGCGTTTACCATTATCCGTCAGGTTCCGATAATCGCTAACACCATTAAGACCGTTGTTATTTGACTTAATGCTGAGATTTGTTCTTACCAGAAGAGATGAAGATCATTTAATTCGGCGTTCGTAACATAACAATTCGCACCATTTTTTCCTGATGAATATCATCGCGGATTTGCTTCCTTTTTTGCGGTAAAATTGATTCACATCAGCAAAAGTCTCGCTATTCTAGCCTTTTAGACGCAGCCCAATCTCATTACGGTGAGATTGGTGCTTCGTTTTATTACTTTATCGATATTAATGTTCAGGCCTGAATACAGACAATTCTGTTAAGCATTCATGAACAACGCCGTGTAATCAGTCGCACAGACTCTCTTCTTTTAATTGGATCTATCACTTTAGGTGACGATCGCACGATGGCATTTATCAAGACCAATAAGCTGATAATGACACCAGGATTCTTCCGGATAGGAAACGTTATCATGCCTAAACAATAACAGTAAAAAATGGCGACTTATGGGAAATATCCCCCGGTAATTCATCTCTGTGTTTAATCATTTTTTTGTGCAAATTCAGCGGATGTTTCTCAACGCCTGAGCGGCATCTTGAGAAAATCGTGGCTCAAAGCGGTGATTTTCAGTGCCAAATCGCAATAAAAATGCAGACAGAACACATTTTTAGCCCCTTCCAGCGCCCGTTCTTTCCCCTTCCCAAGGCCTTTCATCCTGTTTTCCCCCGGTTGAGTGAACGGAGAAACCTTCAGGATGCAGCACGGGTTATGACAAAGCGGGGGAAAAACAGGCAGGGTAAAGCGAAGAAAAGTTATATCGCATGAGAGACTGGAGATAAAAACGGCGAAGAGAGACGTAAAACGGTGGGGGCAAATTCCTAAAAACACTAGAGAAAGCGTTGCTGAGCACCCTGCCCAGCAGCCAAAAATTCACCTCAGACCGCACTGACATGCGGCTGCGGTTTGATACGCATCGCATAGATCACACCCACGATCAGACAGCCAATACCGATGCCGGTGAGTAACGGCGGCCAGCTCTGTCGCCAGAGGAAGGTCCACAACAGACCGGCTAACGTTTCGAACACAATCAGCGGCCCCATGATCACGGTTGGCACACGCTGGCTGGCCGCATTCCAGCAGAGCGTACCCAGCCATGAACAAATCAGGCCAATCCCCAGCATTAATAGAAGAAAACGCGTAGGCTGCGGGCCAAACGGCAGCGCAAAAGCAGGCTGCTGCCAGTAAAGTTGACCGCACACTAATAGATAGAACACCAGCGCCAGCGGTAAGGTCACCAATCCCTGCGCCGTCGCCCAACTACCCGCTTTATGCTGCGGGTGTGCGCGCAACCAGATGCCATTTCGCAGCGGATACCAGGTCCAGCAGGCGACCGCTAATATCGCCAGCAATAATCCTGTGAGGTAGCGCGACCACTCAAATTCCGGCCCCTGCATCTGCATCTCGGCGGCGTTCACACAGGCCAGGCCGGCCGCAATAATCAGTAGCGCCGGGAAAAGTTTACGCCAGGAAAGTCGCCCTTCAAGATGACCGTAACAGAGGTTAGCCGTCACGGTGATCACCACCGGTAACGTACCAATAATCATGGTCGAGATCGGCGCACCGGTGCGCTGGATAGCGCTGGCGAGGCAGGCGTAATAAAGCAGATTACCGACTAGCGATAATTTCAGCGCTTCCAGCCAATCTTTGCGCGCCAGTTGTTTAAGACGGCGGCGATCCAGCCACGCCAGCGGCAAGACGACCAGACCGAATGCCACATAGCGGCCGGCTGATTGTAGGGTACCCGGATAGTCTGGGATCAACAGTGGGCCGACAAAAATCAGCCCCCACATCAGTCCTGCGGCAAGTGCAAATACGATTCCTGCAAACATTCTCTTTTCCTTTATGACCTTTCCGCCGCAGTGTGGCGTAACCGGATAATAAAGGCTTGTAGCAGATTGCGGTTAACGTGAGGGGAAAACTTGCTTTTGATAACGCCCTGGCGTGATGCCATAGCGGTGAGCAAACGCGCGCGTGAGGTGTGCCTGATCGGTCAATCCAACTGCCGCCGCTACCGAAGCCGCGCTTTCTCCCATCCCTAAACGTTGCTTGGCTTCGAACAGGCGAAAGGCCATCAGCATCTGATGTGGCGTAACATGGAAGTGTTGTTTGAAACTGCGTAGAAAATGCCACGGCGACAATGACGCCAGGGCGGCCAGCTCATCAAGGCGAACCGACTCCGCCAGGTTTTCACGCAGATAGGCTTTTACCGCATCAAAGCGGTGACTTCCCTCTTCTAACCGGGATTTTCCCTGATGCGCCAGCGGGCGTAACAGCTCGAGTAGTTCCAGCAATAGACTCTCGCGTTCTAGCGCGCTGGTGGCTTGCCACATCTGTGCCAGTCGCTGGGAAAAGGGCTGTGCCAGGCGGACATCTGTGCGCAGCGCCTCACTAAACCACCAGTGACGATCGCCGGTCAGGCGATCCATCTCCTGCGGATCAATGTAGATCATGCGATAACGCCAGCCCTCATCACAAGCCGATTCTCCGGTGTGCAATTCATCAGGATTCATCATCACCAGAGAATGCTGTGGGGCCGTGTAATGCGTGCCGCGATAGCGAAATCGCTGCGCCCCGGATTCAATGGTGCCGATGCCGAAGGCTTCATGAGTATGCGGTTCAAAGGCGTAACGCGAGATGTGCGCCTGATACAGCTCAATACCGGGCAGTTCAGCGAAATGCTGAAACTGCGCTTGATCGCACTTATCAGGAAAAATTTCCGGAACCACTTTCACGTCACACCTCCTAAAAACAGGTTAATTAGCATGCGCGGCGGCGGGCTGAAATGCAAAGCAGAATTGCTTTACCTGCATGCGTAACAATCGCGATACTGTCATCCAGTCTATAAAGGAGGCGGTGATGGATAATCGGGTTGTAGTGGTAGTGGATATGCAAAACGGCGTGCTGGCTACGCCACGTTTTGATCGTGACGGTCGTTGTCAGCGCATCAATCAACTCACGGCAGCGGCCGATCAGGTGATTTTTATCCAGCACGTTGGGCCAGGCCTGGAAGTGAATAGCGAAGGCTGGCAGATTGTGCCGGAATTGGAACAGCCTGCCAATGCGATCTACGTTAATAAGACCGCCTGCGACAGCTTCTGGCAAACCGACCTGGCGGCTCAGCTTGATCAGCATGGCATTGAAAGCTTTGTGATTTGCGGCTGCGCGACCGATTATTGCGTGGATACCACCATCAAGGTGGGTGCCAGCCTGGGTTATCACATCACCGTTGCCGCCGATGCGCATACCACAGCTGACCGGACTTACGTTTCCGCACAACAGCAAATCAATCAGCACAATGAAATCTGGGCGGATTTGATTCTCCCGGGCAACCCGGTGTTAGTGCGTGATACTGAGGTGATTTTGCGGGAGTGGCGACCGCATTAGCAGTCACTTTGCCGGGCAGAATTGTCCGGCTTCCAATATGGGAGGCATTCAGCAGCTAGATTTTACGCTTCCATTGATAACGGTTTGATCCTGCCAGCTGTTCAATCAGCCCCTCATGCACCGCACGCTGCAACCATTCAGTCAGCTGAATCTGATGCAGACCGGTTCGCAAGCCCAGATCTTCAATCGTGACCGGATAGGCGGCCAGTGCAGGCAATTGCGCCTGAAAAATCAGGTAAAAATCGGATGGCTGCCAGATTCCTTCTGGTTCCTGAGCCACATTAGCAGCCGCGATTTTGTCAGACATCGTGTGCCATGCGCCGCTCAATAGATCATCCTGCTGGTAAGGCTGATGACGGTGAGTCGTCATCCATTGCGCAACATCAATGTCATCGGGGTGAGCAGCGCACCATTGCCCACCCTGTGTCACCAGTTGGGCGTTGCTGGCCTGTACATCGTCGGTCGGCTTAACCCACAACGGTACCCATTTCTTGCGCAGATTCTCTTCCGCACCGGCCAGCGTACCGCCCTTGTGACACGCGTGTACGACCAACGCACTCTTCGCCAGGCAATAAACATATCGATTGCGCGCCATCGCGTGACCCACAGTAAAGCCTGCTTCCGGATAGAAAGGCGAAAGCAGCAATAACTTTCCTGCCATTAGCCCTTTACGCCATTTGGCGCTGGTCGCAGCGGTGAGCAGACTATCACTGAGGACACCAATGACGGCTCCGTTGTGTTGCAAAGCGCCCAGCATCGCGGCTTCATCAATGCCTCGTGCACCACCCGAAATCAGATTTATATTCGCAGAGGCAATTCTTGCCGCAACCTGACGACTGAACGTTAAATCCCGCTCGCTGGCATTTCTTGACCCAACCACCGCAAGGCCTGGATGATTTAACAGAGTGATATCACCACAGCCGAACAGCACTGGCGGCGCGTCAGTGCGCAGCTGTTGCTTTAGCAGCCTTGGATATTCAGCGTCAGAACGTGTCAACACCCACAACCCCGCACGCTGCCAGCGTTCAATCGCTATCGCCAGGCTATGTCCACGACTCAGTAGCGTTTCAATGCGCTCGCGCGTGATATGAGAATCAACCCAGGCGGCTAGCATGACATCAGCACCAGAGCTGAGCAGATCGGCGGGTGTCGCAGATTGTTGTTTCAGCCACAGGGCGAATCGCCCCCATTCAGCATTACCTAGCGGCTTCACCTCATCCTCACTCTGGCGCGAGAAGTCGCTGGTTAACAAAAGCGTTGCCTGTGCAACAGGAGATAAATTCATCACTCTTTCACCGTTGAGGTTGCCAGCGCCAATGGATAGACAATGCCGCTTCCCGCTTGCTGAAGCAGGGCTGCAGTCACTGCCATCGTCCAGCCTGAATCGACAATATCGTCTACCAGTAACACGCCAGTGGCGGGCAGATTAGCGCTGGTGGCAAATGCGCCATCCAGATTACGACATTGATGGAAGCGATTATTTTGCAGACGCTGCCGAGGGTTATCTTTCACTTTCTGCAGTGCATCGACAAAGGGTAAGCCGAGTCGCTGTGCCAATCGGCGGGCAAAATCCGCTACCAATTGAGGCTGACGCAACGACGGTACGCAGCAAACCCACTGTGGCGCGGGTGCTGGCTGCCAGCGCTGTTCAATCATTTCCGCTATGGCAGCAACCAGGTCATCACTGAAATGACCGGCTGCTTTCTCGGCCACCACGCGAGATCCCCACCCAGCATCTCCCCAGCGCGAAAGTACCCGACCTTCCTGCGCGCGCAGAGTGGCGGGTAAATTGCCGCGAAAACCGTATTCTTCAAATGCCTGAGCAGCCACCTGAATTTTGGGCGAAATCACCGTTTCGGCGCGCTGTAGAAAAGTCGCTGCCTGATGAGCCAGTGTCGCATCCACCTGCGGGTCAATCAAAGGTCGACCGAGACAGCATGCACACTTGCCACAGGATACGGGGTCGGCATCATCCAGCGATAATCGCAGAAACGTCATCAGGCAACCGCGCTGTGAGATATAACGCTGCACCTCCTGCCACTCTTGCTCGCGCTGTTGCGTCAGATGCCCAATACGTTCGCGATTCAACTGATAAGAGACCGGCGTTCTCCGCCATTGGGATTTAACCTTAATCACCGGAGCAGGATTCTCAACGCTGAGCAATTTCAGCACTTTTTCAATTTGCCCCTGCCGCAGATTGGTCTGCTGTTCGATATCACGAATCGACAATCCATCACTCTCCTCCAGCACCTGCAAAATATCATATACCTGAGTTTCTGCTGGAAACGCAGACTGCCGGAAGAACTGATGAATATCACGATCTTCACCGCCTGACATTAACACGCCAACCGCATGGTCGATGCCACGTCCCGCACGCCCTACCTGTTGGTAGTAAGCAACAATGGAAGCGGGTGCCTGATAGTGCAGCACGAAGCTCAAATCAGGTTTGTCATATCCCATTCCCAGTGCGGTGGTCGCCACCAAAACTTTCAATTGGTTAGTTAGCAGCAAGGTCTCAAGGTGTTGACGATAGTCGTTGCTGCTGTCGAAACCGGCGGCCTCAACGCTGCCATGATAGGCGCGCGCATCAATGTGCTGCGTGCATAACCAGGCCGCGACCTGCTCGGCATCCCGCACGGTGAGCGTATAGACGATACCGGTTCCCGGAAGAGAGGGAATGACCTGCGCCAGCCAGGCAAGACGAGAGGCTTGATTCGGCAAAATAAGCGTTTGTAGCGCCAGACTTTTACGAATCAGCTCACCGCGTTGAATCACGATGTCGCCCATCTGTTGCTGTATATCTGCAACGACACGATTATTGGCGGTAGCGGTGGTACCAAGCACTGGCGTATTCGCCGGTAGTTGACGCAAGATGCTGACGATACGGCGATAATCGGGGCGGAAATCGTGCCCCCAATCAGAGATACAGTGCGCCTCGTCAATCACCATGAGCGCGATGCGGTTAGCAATCGGCTGCAGTACGGTTTCGATGAATTGATCATTGGCGAGACGTTCTGGAGAGATGAGTAAACAATCGACCTGATTGTCCAGCACCCGTTGTGTCACTGAAGACCAGTCACTGCTGTTCGAAGAATTGAGGGTTTCAGCAACAATACCCAGTCGACGAGCCGACTCAATTTGGTTACGCATCAGCGCCAGTAGCGGTGAAACAATGATGGTCGGGCCCATACCGCGATCGCGAAAAATTTTGGCGCTGATAAAATAGACGGAGCTTTTACCCCAACCAGTGCGCTGCACCACCAATAATTTCTGTCGATGATTGACCAAAGCATCAATCGCTTCCCACTGCCCACGACGAAACTGAGCCTGCTCATCCGCCAGTGCGGTTTTTAATAACACTTCTGCCTGATGCTGTTTCATTATCACTCCTTGATGGGAAATGCGTCCCTTCTTTTGATTGAGAAACCCGAGAGCCAGATACAAAAAAGCCCCGTAAAACGAGGCCTTAGCGAGTAGTTATGCGTGAGCGTTGACTCAGAACGGGATGTCGTCGTCAAAATCCATTGGCGGTTCGTTGTTCGCCGGGGCGCTCTGCTGCTGCGGACGCTGCTGTGCGCCGCCGCTGAACTGGTTGCCGCCGCCCTGAGGCTGCTGCTGAGGTTGCTGTGGCTGGCCCCAACCGTTGTTATTGCCGCCGCCCTGGCCGCCCATCGGTGCGCCGCCTGCGTTCGCGCCCTGCTGACGTCCACCCAGCATCTGCATGGTGCCGCCAACGTTCACCACCACTTCAGTGGTGTATTTTTCCTGGCCGCTCTGATCCTGCCATTTACGGGTACGCAGCTGGCCTTCAATGTAAACCTGAGAGCCTTTACGCAGGTATTCACCCGCCACTTCAGCCAGTTTGCCGAACAGCACTACACGGTGCCATTCAGTGATCTCTTTGTTTTCACCGGTTTGCTTGTCGCGCCAGCTTTCCGACGTGGCCAGCGTAATGTTGGCTACCGCGCCACCATTTGGCATGTAGCGCACTTCCGGATCCTGACCCAGATTCCCGACTAGAATCACTTTGTTTACGCCACGACTGGCCATGTTGCTGTCTCCCGATGAGTTGATGCTAAAAGTCTAAGCCAAAAATTGTATCACGTCACAATGACGGTGCCCACTTCAGAGCAGGCTCGCAATTTTTATTTGGCACACAGAATAGCAAAAACACTGGATATTTATTCAGTTTATTTTTTGTGCCATACTAACGCGTTTCTGCTGGTCATGCTGGCAAAGCATGGCGAGTGTTGTTCAATCCGGGAAAGGTGAATGGATAAGATCGAAGTCCGCGGTGCTCGCACCCATAATTTGAAGAATATCAACCTGATCATCCCTCGCGATAAGCTGATTGTGGTCACCGGTCTGTCGGGTTCCGGTAAGTCTTCGCTGGCGTTTGATACGTTGTATGCCGAAGGTCAGCGTCGCTATGTTGAATCGCTCTCGGCCTATGCGCGCCAGTTTCTTTCATTAATGGAGAAACCGGACGTCGACCATATTGAAGGTCTCTCGCCCGCTATCTCTATTGAGCAGAAATCTACATCGCATAACCCGCGTTCTACAGTCGGGACCATTACCGAAATCCATGACTATCTGCGTCTGCTGTTTGCCCGTGTGGGTGAGCCGCGCTGCCCGGATCACGATGTTCCGCTGGCAGCACAGACCGTCAGCCAGATGGTGGATCAGGTGATGGCGCAGGAAGAAGGCCGTCGTCTGATGCTGCTGGCACCCGTGGTGAAAGATCGCAAAGGCGAGCACACCAAAACGCTGGAAAACCTCGCGGCTCAAGGCTACATCCGCGCCCGTATTGATGGCGAAGTTTGCGATCTGTCCGATCCGCCAAAGCTGGAACTGCAGAAAAAACACACCATCGAAGTCGTGGTGGACCGCTTCCGCGTGCGCGATGACCTGGCAACGCGCTTAGCCGAATCCTTTGAAACCACGTTGGCACTGAGTGGTGGCACCGCCATCGTCGCCGACATGGATGACAGCGATGCCGAAGAGCTGCTGTTCTCGGCTAACTTTGCCTGCCCGATTTGTGGCTACAGCATGAGTGAACTGGAACCGCGCCTGTTCTCGTTCAACAACCCGGCTGGTGCCTGCCCAACTTGTGATGGTCTGGGCGTGCAGCAGTATTTCGATCCCGATCGCGTGGTGCAAAACCCTGAACTGTCACTGGCTGGCGGTGCAATTCGTGGCTGGGATCGCCGCAACTTCTATTACTTCCAGATGCTGCGCTCGCTGGCAGAGCATCTGGATTTCGATGTCGAAGCGCCGTTTAACAGCCTGAGCGACAAAGCGCGTGAAGTGATTCTATACGGTTCCGGCAAAGAGAATATCGAATTCAAATACATCAACGATCGTGGTGACACTTCGGTGCGTCGCCATCCGTTTGAAGGTGTGCTGCATAACATGGAACGCCGTTATAAAGAGACGGAATCCAATGCGGTGCGCGAAGAGCTGGCGAAATTTATCAGCAACCGCTCCTGCACCAGCTGCGAAGGTACACGCCTGCGTCGCGAAGCGCGCCATGTGTTTGTTGAGAACACTAACCTGCCGACCATCTCAGAGATGAGTATCGGCCATGCCACTGACTTCTTCCGCAATCTGAAACTGAGCGGACAGCGCGCACAGATAGCCGAAAAAATCCTGAAAGAGATCGGCGATCGACTGAGCTTCCTGGTCAACGTTGGTTTGAATTATCTGTCGATGTCGCGTTCCGCAGAAACCCTCTCTGGCGGTGAAGCACAGCGTATTCGTCTGGCGAGTCAAATCGGTGCGGGTCTGGTGGGCGTGATGTACGTGCTGGATGAACCTTCGATTGGTCTGCATCAGCGCGATAACGAACGTCTGCTTGGTACGCTGATTCACCTGCGCGATCTCGGCAACACTGTGATTGTGGTCGAACATGATGAAGATGCGATTCGTGCCGCTGACCACGTGATTGATATCGGCCCTGGCGCGGGTGTGCATGGCGGTCAGGTGGTGGCTGAGGGTGACGTGAATGCCATTATGGCTAACGAAGCCTCGCTGACCGGGCAATACCTGAGCGGCAAGCGCGAAATCGCCATTCCGCAACAGCGCGTAAAAGGCGATCCGGCAAAAGTCTTGAAACTTACTGGCGCGCGCGGCAACAACCTGAAAGACGTCACGCTGACGATTCCGGTGGGTCTGTTTACCTGTATCACTGGCGTATCCGGTTCCGGTAAATCCACGCTGATTAACGATACGTTGTTCCCGATTGCGCAGCGCCAGCTGAACGGCGCGACCACCACGGAGGTGGCGCCCTATCGCGAGATCGCGGGTCTGGAGCATTTCGATAAAGTCATCGACATCGACCAGAGTCCTATCGGCCGTACGCCGCGCTCGAACCCGGCCACTTACACCGGCATTTTCACCCCGGTGCGTGAGCTGTTTGCCGGTGTACCTGAAGCACGTTCCCGTGGCTACAATCCAGGACGCTTCAGCTTTAACGTGCGCGGTGGACGTTGCGAAGCCTGCCAGGGAGATGGCGTGATCAAGGTCGAAATGCACTTCCTGCCGGATGTGTATGTGCCGTGCGATCAGTGCAAAGGCAAACGCTATAACCGCGAAACGCTGGAGATTAAATACAAAGGCAAAGGCATTCACGAAGTGCTGGATATGACTATCGAAGAAGCGCGTGAGTTCTTTGATGCCGTCCCTGCGCTGGCGCGTAAACTGCAAACGCTGATCGATGTGGGCTTGTCCTACATTCGCCTCGGTCAGTCTGCAACCACGCTGTCAGGCGGTGAAGCGCAGCGTGTGAAACTGGCGCGTGAGTTGTCGAAACGCGGCACCGGGCAGACGCTCTATATCCTGGATGAGCCAACCACGGGTCTGCACTTTGCTGATATCCAGCAATTGCTGGAAGTGCTGCATCAGCTGCGCGATCAGGGCAATACCATTGTGGTGATTGAACACAACCTCGACGTGATCAAAACCGCTGACTGGATTGTCGATCTCGGCCCAGAAGGCGGTAGCGGCGGCGGCGAAATCCTGATTTCAGGCACGCCAGAAACCGTGGCGGAGTGTGAAAAATCCCACACCGCACGCTTCCTTAAGCCGATGCTGAAGAAGAAGTAAAATTGAAGGCCCGCAGTGCGGGCCTTCTTATTTCTTTCAATACGCAGGCGCCGCTTACGCCAGCTTAACAGCCGACTATTGCAGTTAGTCGAGCCTGATACCCCGCTGTCAGATTCCGCAGCAAAATGCAGAAACAGGCAAGAATCAGACAACTTCAGGCATATACGCATCTCATCCTGCTGACTATCCTTACACAGTTCCTTTTTGGCGTAGCTCGTTACGCCTTTGTCCCTTCAGCTCGCTGAACGGGATCCCGCAAAACACTCACGACACACCCGATTGGAGACACCATGAATATTACGCATGCCTATGCCGCACAGGACGCGAAAACTAAACTCGCCCCGTTCGACTATAAGCCGCGCGAGCTGCGCGCTCATGATGTGCAGATTGAAGTGTTGTACTGTGGCGTTTGCCACTCTGACCTGCATCAGGCGCGCAACGAATGGAAAAACACCATCTTCCCGGTGGTGCCAGGCCATGAAATCGTTGGACGCGTTACCGCCGTTGGCGGCCACACTCACAAATACAAAGTGGGCGATCTGGTCGGTGTCGGCTGTATGGTTGACTCCTGCCGCAGCTGTCCAAGCTGCCAGGAAGGACTGGAGCAGTATTGCGAAAACGGTTTTGTTGGCACCTATAACGGTGAAGATCGCGAAACCGGCGCCATCACCTACGGCGGTTACTCCACCAGCATGGTGGTTGATGAAAGCTTTGTGCTGCGCGTGCCGGAAAACCTTGAGCTGGCAGGCGTTGCCCCGCTGCTGTGTGCCGGTATCACCACTTACTCGCCGCTGCGTCACTGGAACGTCGGACCAGGTAAGAAAGTGGGCATCGTCGGTCTGGGCGGCCTCGGCCATATGGGCGTGAAAATCGCGCATGCGATGGGCGCGCATGTGGTGCTGTTCACCACCTCACCATCGAAGATTGAAGACGGTAAGCGCCTGGGTGCTGATGAAGTGGTGATTTCGAAAGATGCTGATCAAATGGCGCAGCACACCAACAGCTTCGATTTCATCCTCAACACCGTGGCCGCTCAGCACGATCTCAACCCGTTTATTGCCCTGCTGAAACGCGATGGCAACATGACGCTGGTGGGCGCGCCAGAGCACGATCATCCGGCTCCACAGGTCTTTAATCTGATCTTCAAACGTCGCAGCATCGCCGGTTCACTGATCGGTGGTATCGCTGAGACACAGGAGATGCTGGATTTCTGCGGCAAGCACGGTATCACTTCAGATATCGAGCTGATCGCCATGAACCAGATTAACGAAGCCTACGAACGTATGCTGAAAAGCGACGTGAAATACCGCTTCGTGATTGATATCAACACCCTGCGTGAAGAGTCAGCGGCTTAATTAGCGCGCGTCTTCATCATGGCTGACGCCCGCCGCGCGCGTGGCGTCAGCCTGTTGCCAGGAAGCTTCCACCAGATAATAAATCTGCGAATCCTTCAGCGAGCCATCCAGCCATAGCGTACTCCAGTGCGACTTATTTAAATGCTCACTCGGAAACACATCGCTGTGCTCTTCGCGCAATAAATCGGCCAGCGCAGGCGAGGTTTTCAACGACAACGCCGGACGCCCTTTCATATCGTGCACCATGGCAAACAGTACGCCTTCGCTTTTAATCTGCGTTGCATCCCATTCATTTTTATAGCTTTGCTCCGCACCCGGTTTGCTCATGCAGTAGGTGAGGAGATCCGAAATGTTCATGCTGTCTTCTCCTGGGTAGAGGCCGAATAGAGGCCCGATGACGCCTGCCATCGGCTGCATTACAGACGTCATTACACCGTTTAAGTGTGCAGCAACTCAGCCAAAGGTAAAGGCGATGGCCGCAGATAACGCGCATAAAAAAACCGCCAGCCCGAAGGCATGGCGGTTTTCTCGTGGTGCGAAGTGCGTTACATCACGGCAGCAAAGGCTTCGGCAACCTGGTTAACGTTGCGGCTATTGAGGCCAGCCACACACATGCGGCCGCTGGCGATCAGGTACACGCCGAACTCATCGCGCAGGCGATCAACCTGCTGCGCGCTTAAACCGGTATAGCTGAACATGCCGCGCTGCTTCAGCAGGTAATCGAAGTTTTTGCCTGGCAGCTTGGTGCTCAATACGTTGACCAGCGCCTGGCGCATTTCGATGATGCGCAGACGCATCGCTTCCACTTCCGCCAGCCAGTTGTTCAACAGCGCTTCATCGTTCAGTACGCAAGAAACCACCTGCGCACCAAAGTTTGGTGGGCTGGAGTAGTTGCGACGTACAGTGGCTTTCAGCTGACCCAGCACGCGTGCAGATTCTTCTGCGCTCTCGCACACGATGGAGAGGCCGCCAACGCGCTCGCCGTACAGCGAGAAGATTTTCGAGAATGAGTTGCTGACCAGTGCTGGCAAGCCCGCAGCCGCAATCGCGCGAATCGCGTAAGCATCCTGCTCCATACCGGCACCAAAGCCCTGATAAGCGATATCGAGGAACGGAATTAGTTCCTGCGCTTTCAATACTTCGGTGGTTTCATCCCACTGTGCGTTCGTCAGATCCGCGCCCGTCGGGTTGTGGCAGCATGGGTGCAGCAGCACAATAGATTGCTTCGGCAGCGTTTTCAGCTTGGCAATAAACGCATCAAACTTCACGCCGTTGGTTTCTTCGTCGTACCACGGATAAGTCTGTGCGTCGAAACCGGCACCGTTGAAAATCGCGATGTGGTTTTCCCAGGTCGGATCGCTCACCCAGACATTAGAATGCGGGAAGTAACGCTTGAGGAAATCCGCACCCACTTTCAGTGCACCGGAACCACCCAGCGTCTGAATCGAAGCGATACGACCGGCTTTCAGCATCGGATGTTCTTTACCAAACAGCAGCGGTGCAATCGCGTTACGGTATGGGCCCAGGCCTTCCATCGGCAGGTAAAGCGACGCCTGATGCGGCTGCGCCTGCAGGCGTTCTTCTGCGGCAGCCACGGCTTGCAACTGAGGAATGATGCCCGCCTCGTTGTAATAGAGGCCAATGCTCAGATTCACTTTGTTGTCACGTGGGTCCTGTTTGAAGGTTTCCATCAGCGACAGAATTGGATCGCCAGCATAAGCATCAACGTTTTGAAACACGGTGCAGATCTCCATGATTGGTCATAAATAGTCGGTAAAGAGGCGTCATTAAACCATGTAGCGGCCGGGACGATGATTCATGGCGATGATGAGATTAAGGATCACCGCGCCCGCAATTGAGGCCAAAAGTATCGGCAGCGACACCACGAACAGCGATGCGAGTACCACGCAGGTATCTACCGCCATTTGCAGTTTGCCGGCGCGCAGACCAATGCGGTCCTGCAGCCAAAGCGCCAAAATGTTGATACCGCCGAGACTGGCTTTGTGACGAAACAACACTATAAACCCAATCCCCATCACCACGTTACCGAACAATGTCGCATAAAACGGATTTAGCGCAGAAAAATGGATGAACATCGGATGTAAGTGCGTGAACAGTGAAACCAGCCCCACTGCGCAGAACGTTTTAATGGTGAATTCCCAGCCCATGCGGCGCACTGCCAGCCAGTAAAACGGCAGATTGATCAGGAAGAATGCGCTACCAAAGGAGAGGTGCGTCAGATAGCTAATCAGGAATGCGATACCCGCGGTGCTGCCGGTGAGCGCGCCCGCTTGTTTCAGCATCATCACGCCAAAAGAGACCATTAAAGTGCCGAGCACAATCGCCAGCGCGTCTTCAATCAGTGAATGAGGAACTTTAGTGGGTTGAACAACGTTATCCATGGATTAATCTCTGTGCAAATGATGCGGTTCAGATGCAAAAAACGCACCACATAGATGACGTGAGGTCGCCACCTATGGGGTGCCAGCGATTATCCAATTGATATTTAAGGCGCTTTTATTGCAGGTTTTTGTGCATCAACTCAACTCATGATCGTTGATTCATGCACAAATCTGTTTTCTGGTGCGCGTTTTTTGCATTCACTGTGCGTTAATTGCACCAGATTAGCACATCATGCACTTTTTTGGCGCGTTTTGTGCTCAGGGATGATCATCACACCGTTTTCTTTTAAACGGCTCAATACCACTGAGGTTTTCACATGGGCCACACTTTGATGGCCTGCTACCAGCTGGCTGATCAAAGCACTCAGCGAGGCCAAATCAGCCACGGCTACTTTCAGCAGATAATCGGCATCACCGGTGGTTTTGAAGGCATCAACAATCGCGTCCTCCTCCGCCACCATGCGATGGAAACTCTCTTCATAATCGGGCGTGTGATTCTTTAAACGCACTTCAATCAAACCCACCATGCCAAGACCGACCGCGTCCGGCGAGAGCCGTGCGTGATAGCCGAGGATGAGGTTTGCCTGTTCGAGATTGATGCGGCGGCGTGAACATTGAGACGCCGAAAGACCGACTAAATCACTGAGTTCCTGATTGGTAAGGCGGCCGTTAGATTGTAATAGTGTCAATATCTTAAGGTCGTAATCGTCTACCTGAGTCATTCTGTTTCCACAGCGTTATAGGGTGCGCTTTGGTACAGATAACCTGATTAAAGCCAAGGTTGTCCAACACTATTTTCTGATGACGTGAAATGCATGCACAAATCGTGCATGCATCTAGTTGGAAAGGATTATTCGTCGTCGTAAGACGGCCCTGCGTAGTTATCAAAACGCGACCACTGGCCATTGAAGGTCAATCGTACTGTGCCGATAGGGCCGTTACGCTGCTTACCGAGGATGATCTCGGCGATCCCTTTAAGATCGCTGTTTTCGTGATACACCTCATCGCGATAGATGAACATAATCAAGTCAGCATCCTGCTCGATCGAACCCGATTCACGCAGATCCGAGTTCACCGGACGTTTATCGGCGCGCTGCTCTAGTGAGCGGTTAAGCTGCGACAACGCCACCACCGGAACATTCAGCTCTTTCGCCAAGGCCTTGAGCGAGCGCGAGATCTCTGCGATCTCCAGCGTACGGTTGTCCGACAGCGCCGGCACGCGCATCAACTGCAGATAGTCGATCATGATCAGGCTTAAACCGCCGTTTTCACGAAACACGCGGCGCGCGCGCGAACGCACTTCCGTCGGCGTCAGACCAGAAGAATCATCGATAAACATGTTCTTCTTCTCAAGCAAGATACCCATGGTGGCGGAGATGCGCGCCCAATCTTCGTCTTCCAGCTGACCGGTACGAATGCGCGTCTGGTCCACGCGCGACAACGACGCCAGCATACGCATCATCAGCTGTTCGCTGGGCATCTCCAGACTGAAAATCAGTACTGGTTTGTCTTGCAGCATCGCGGCGTTTTCGCACAGATTCATGGCGAAAGTGGTTTTACCCATCGACGGACGCGCCGCCACGATGATCAAATCTGAACCCTGCAAACCGGCGGTCTTTTTGTTCAGATCCTGATAGCCAGTATCGACTCCGGTGACACCATCATGTGGGGTCGACACCAGCGCTTCAATACGCGAGACCGTGGCTTCCAGAATTTGCTCAATGTTCTGCGGGCCTTCTGCTTTATTGGCGCGCTGTTCAGCAATCTTGAAGACGTTGGATTCCGCGAAATCGAGTAAGTCTTCGCTGCTACGCCCCTGCGGATCGTAACCAGCATCAGCAATTTGGTTCGCTACCGAAATCATTTGGCGCACAACGGCACGTTCACGCACGATATCCGCATAAGCACCGATATTCGCCGCACTTGGCGTATTTTTCGCCAACTCGGCCAGATACGCAAAGCCACCGGCCATCTCCAGCTCGCCCAGAGTTTCCAGCGATTCGGACAGCGTGATCAGGTCAATAGGCTGGCCCATTTCCAGCAGACGCTGCATCTCGGAGAAGATCATGCGGTGCGAACGGTTGAAGAAATCATCCGCCACCACGCGCTCGGAGACGTTATCCCAGCGTTCGTTATCCAGCATCAACCCACCGAGCACCGACTGCTCCGCTTCAATAGAGTGCGGCGGCATTTTCACGCCTTCCAGCTGACGATCGCGGGGTTCGTTGGATTTGTTGGTGGGTTTATTTCCTGCCATAGTGAATGCATTACCGATCGTGAAAGGGACGCGCAAGTATACCGTCCCAGGATGAACAATCACAGGAGTCAGAATGGCAAAGCGTATTCAGTTCAACCAACACGGTGGCCCGGAGGTACTGCAATGGGTCGATTTTGAGCTGGCCGATCCCGCCGAACATGAGGTTCAGGTCGAAAACAAGGCGATTGGCATCAACTATATCGACACCTATGTGCGCAGCGGGCTCTATCCAGTGGCGGCTTTCCCATCCGGGCTGGGCACAGAGGCCGCAGGCGTGGTGAAGCGTGTTGGCTCAGGCGTAACGCGCTTTAAGCCCGGTGACCGCGTGGTCTATTGCCAGGCCGCGCTGGGTGCCTATAGCGAAGTGCATAACGTGGTGGAAGATCGTCTGGTGATCCTGCCGGAGAGCATCAGCTTTGAACAAGGCGCGGCATCGTTTTTGAAAGGGTTAACCGTGCAGTATTTACTGCGCCAGACCTATAAAGTGAAAGCCGATGAGATCTTCCTGTTCCATGCCGCTGCGGGCGGCGTGGGTTTGATTGCCTGCCAGTGGGCTAAAGCGCTGGGCGCACATCTGATTGGTACCGTGGGCTCCGCCGAAAAAGCGCAGATTGCAAAAAATGCCGGCGCCTGGGCAACGATAAACTATCGCGAAGAGAATATCGCACAGCGCGTCAGTGAACTGACCAACGGTGAGAAAGTCGCGGTGGTGTATGACTCGGTGGGGAAAGATACCTGGGAACCTTCTCTCGACAGCCTGCGTCGTCATGGCTTAATGGTGAGTTTTGGTAATGCCTCGGGGCCCGTCACCGGCGTTGATCTTGGGATTCTGAACAAAAAAGGATCGCTGTTTGTCACGCGTCCTTCGCTGTTTGGCTACATCACCAATCGTCAGGAACTGGATAGCGCCAGCAACGAGTTGTTCTCGTTGATCGCCAGCCGTGCAATTCAATTAAAGGTGCCGGAAGAGCAGAAGTTTGCCTTGAGCGATGCAGTGCGCGCGCATCAGGTTCTTGAGAGCCGCGCCACGCAAGGATCCAGCTTGCTGATTCCATAAAAAGTTAAGGGCTTCCCGAAGGAAGCCCTTATTTTCTTTCTTTTTATAGTTCGCGCTGGTGTAGGGTCAGCGGCGATGAATTCGTTTTGAATTACTTTACGCATCCTGACAGAAAACATAAGTAAAAAATATGTTTAATTGCAGTTTCGTACTAAGCAATTACCGACTCTGTGATCGCTCCCGCAATTAGCGCCAGCCCGTCTTCTCTAACTTACTGATTTTTCTTTTCAGTCTGTTTAGTTTTGCTTCACCGCTCGGTATCGTAAAGGCCCGATATAGCCAGACACCGACCACCGCTAACACCAGCCATGGCAACAATTTGATAACAAGCGCGAACAACCCACCGAGGAACATTACAACGGTGGCGACAACCAATGCGGCGATAACTCCCAGCAGCGAAACGCCGGTCAGCAGCAGCATCAGAAAAAAGCCGATAACAAATAAAATTTCCACGAAGGCTCTCCTGTGTAAGTAACACAGAGTGCATTACAAGATACGTGCCAAGGTGAAATGATACTTAATGCATTGAAGATCAGGGCATTACATTGGGAGGGTGTTTTTAGTAGTGATGAAATTCACTAAACATTGGCGCATTTTAAGCCGCACTAACTACAGCGATGCCCCTCTTAAAGGACGAGAAAGGCAAGCACTCTTACCTTTCCCGACTCATCTTAAATCAGGCTTCCTGTGGAATCTTATCTGCTACCAGTGCCAGTGCCGCTTCCAGCACACGTACATCAGCACCCGGCTTATGGGCATTCTCACTTAAATGACGACGCCACTGGCGCGCTCCTGGGATACCCTGGAACAGGCCCAACATATGACGTGTAACGTGGCCCAGATAAGTGCCTTTGCTAAGCTCCGCTTCGATGTAAGGGTACATCGCGCGTACCACCGCGACCGGATCGACTAAAGGCGTATCACGGCCGAACAGCTCACGATCAACCTGCGCCAGAATGCCGGGATTCTGATACGCTTCGCGCCCCATCATCACGCCGTCCATGTGCTGCAAATGCACTTTCGCTTCTTCCAGCGTCTTAATGCCGCCGTTAATCGCCATGGTTAGCGCGGGGAAATCGCGCTTCAATTGGTACACACGCGGATAATCCAGCGGGGGAATTTCGCGGTTCTCTTTCGGGCTTAAACCTGAAAGCCAGGCTTTCCGCGCATGAATAATAAAGGTATCGCAGTTACCCTTATCGGCCACGGTGCCAACGAAATCACACAGAAATGCGTAGCTGTCCTGCTCATCAATCCCAATACGGGTTTTCACCGTCACCGGAATGCTCACCACATCACGCATCGCTTTAATGCAATCGGCGACCAGCGCGGCGTCAGCCATCAGACAGGCACCAAAACGCCCGTTCTGCACGCGATCGGATGGGCATCCAACGTTGAGATTGATCTCATCGTAGCCGCGCTCTTCCGCCAGTTTGGCACATTGCGCCAGTGCCGCCGGATCGCTTCCGCCCAACTGCAGCGCCAGCGGATGCTCCTCTTCGCTGTAAGCGAGGTAATCACCTTTGCCGTGAATAATGGCGCCCGTGGTCACCATTTCGGTGTACAGCAGCGTGTCGCCGCTCAGTTTGCGGTGGAAATAACGACAGTGGCGATCGGTCCAGTCCAGCATCGGGGCGATGGAAAAACGTTGCGAAGAGAAAGTATCGGTCATGAAACGCAGCAAATCCGGAGTTAGTGAGTGACGAGAAACTGCGCAATGATATCACAGCAATAACGGGCGACACAGCCGCCCGTTATTGTGAGTTTTAGAAGTTAAAGCCGAGCTGCAGCATGCCGCCCCAGGTATTATCGTCACCCACTGAACCAGCGAGATCCAAATGCACGGTATTGTTAAACGGTGAAACGCCCAGACCTGCGGTGAACACATTGGTATCGTTTGATTTCATATCCGCACGATAACCTGCGCGCAGCGCTAACCAGTCCAGCACACGGTATTCCGCACCCACACCTGCATATTGGCTGCTTTCTTCCGATTTGAAACGCTTGGTTTGCGTCAAATCAACATCGCCTGCCAGGGTGAATGCGCCGTAGTTCCAGGCCAGGCCTGACGTGACCAACGGACGGATTTGATAGGTATCGCGATAGCCTTCAACCGTTTTAGTGTCGATGTCGCGTGAGATCAGGTTCTGCCCCGTCACACCCAAGGTCCAATGCTCACCAAAGTCGGTCGCGATGCCTGCATCAATGTTGAAGCCAGTGTCTGAACTGCGGAACTGGCTGTTGTTGATGTTGCTTTTATCGAAGTTATAAATGCTGGCGGTGTAGTTATACAGCCAGGTTTTTTGCAGCTTAGGCGTCACGCCTACGGAAACCGGATGGCCAGCAACATCAAACTCATGCGCCAGTGCCACACCATAGTCCGTGACTAATGCTGCCAGGCCATGACCGCTCGAACTCAGTTTATCCTGATCGCCTGGCACGGGGATCACCGTGCCGTTAGCTACACCGCGCAGATAGGTAATATCGCTGTCCACGACGTTAGCCTGCACATTGGCCGTGCCGTAGGCTTTGGTAATAAAGGCAAAAGGCAGTGTTTCATTCGGGACCGTTACAGCAAAAGCGACACCCGCTGTACCGTGCGCTTTATCACCCTTTAGGTCTTCCAGTTGATTAGCCATATCACCAGCCGCAGCCTTTAATTCAGGATAACCTCTTAAATAATCAGCAAACGTCAGGTTGTCGATCACATTTTTGTAGCGATCAACACTGTCCGTGATGTCATCGACTTTGTTAATTAATTTGTCTTTATCGGTAACCTGAACACCGGCTGAAGGGAAAATCACGCTGACGTTATCTTCAGGTTTGGCTTTGGTCATCAATGCCGGGTTAGCCAGCACCGCTGAACTCCAGGTTGACGAAGCAACGCCGGTGCCACCCATGGCATCGTTACGCGCGTCATACCATGTACCTGCTGCCAGAGCTGAAGAAGAAAGAAATACTGCATTCAAAACAACAAGATAAGCTACTTTTTTGTGCCTGAATAATGTCTTCACCATGAGCCTGCCATCACCT
Organism: Erwinia sp. S63; assembly: GCF_016625195.1. Classification (GTDB taxonomy): domain Bacteria; phylum Pseudomonadota; class Gammaproteobacteria; order Enterobacterales; family Enterobacteriaceae; genus Pantoea. The sequence goes on along the minus strand of NZ_JACVUP010000006.1, from coordinate 78,809 downwards.
TTGAAATGTCGCTGAATAACTCAGAAACGAAACAGTTTAGTTAGCCGCTATTCTGAACCCTGGCTAACGCATCATTGCTGTGAATTAAAAGGAAATAGCACTGCTGTTCGCAGAATTGGATGCAACCACACCATTCTGCTGTTTAGTTATGCAGAAAAATGAACAATGCCTAAATTGATGCCAGATATTACTTAAGACCTTTTGAACCTTAGACGCTAACCCGGTGAGTTGCAAAGCAAAAATAGCGTGATAGTTACGCTATACCACTGATCTAATGGAGGGTCTAAAAAGAGAGGTTTAATTTGCAGGTGAGGAAGGTTAAGTTAATTTATTGATTAGCAGGATTTTTCCTGGACTTTATCCGGGTAAAAAGCAATCACAGCAGGGTAAAAATTTGTGTGATAAAATAACATCGCATGCAACCTGGAGAACACTCATGTCAAACCTCACGCCCGCACAACTGCTTACTCAGGCAGAATCCCTTTGTCTTGACCGCGGCGTGCGCCTGACCACTCAACGCGCTGAAGTGCTGCGTTTGATGGCAGAGCAAAATGGTTCGATCAGTGCATATGATCTGCTTGATCAACTCCGCATCAGCGAGCCACAGGCAAAACCGCCGACTATCTATCGCGCACTGGATTTTCTGCTGGAGCAGGGCTTCATTCATCGTGTTGAATCGAACAACAGCTATGTGGTCTGCCACCACTTCGACGAGCCTGCGCACACTTCAGTGATGCTGGTATGTGATGGTTGTGCAGCAGTTAGCGAAAAACATGCCCATGGCGTAGAAAAGATTATTGCGGGATTGGCCGATCAGGCTGGGTTTTCGCTGCGTCATACAGTCATTGAAGCGCATGGCTTATGTGAGAACTGTGCAGAGGTGGCAGCGTGCAATCATCACGATAGCTGCGATCACGATCATGAGATTGATACAAAAAAGAAAGTGAGAAAAGGTTGAGTGGCACTTCCCTGTGCCGTGCCGACGGGTGATCGGCGGGGTAGGAGCATCGTCCTTAATTCAGGTTACCAGCGGTAATCTTTATTGTGACTTTCCCAGTCTTTCACTTCGGTTTCGGCCTGGTCTTTCGCATAGCCGTAACGTTCCTGAATTTTACCAACAAGCTGATCGCGCTTACCTTCAATGACGGTCATGTCGTCATCCGTCAGCTTGCCCCACTTCTCTTTCACTTTCCCTTTGAACTGCTTCCAGTTACCGCTCGCTTCGTCTTTGTTCATAATAATCCTCCACGTCATCCTGAGTGAGATGTGATGATCCCCTAAGAAACTGGGTAATCACCCACACAACGCGCTACTCAATTGCGCCGTTTGAGATAATTATAGTAGCCAGTTAGGATTGCGCAAAAAAATACAGAATTATCTGTAGGTTACGTTTCGCTTATTCAAACACTAAACCAACTGTCGTGCCGCCAGTGACGGCGCCACATCCACCATAGCGTCACGCCACGTAAGGCAAGGAACACCGTCACCGCCAGCCACAAACCGTGATTACCGAGCCAGGGGAGTGAAAGCAGCGCAAGGCCATAACCCACTGCCGCCATCACCATGCTGTTGCGCATTTCACGCCCGCGAGTTGCGCCAATAAACATACCATCCAGCAAATAACACCAGACACCAACCAGCGGCAGGATTACCTGCCAGGCGAGATAGCAATCGGCCATCTCACGCAATGGCTCAAGCGAAGTGAGTAACGCCACGATTTGGGGTCCGGTTAGCGCATAGATCGCTGCAAACGCCAGCGCAACAATACCGGCCTGCCGACAGGCGGCATGCCAAATCAGTAATAAGCGACTGCGATCTTTCGCTCCCACCGCTTCACCGGAACAGGCCTCAACGGCATAGGCAAAACCATCCAGCGCATAGGCCGTAAACGTTAGGAACATCAGCAATACCGCATTCACCGCAACGACATCAGGCCCTAAACGCGCCCCAAGCAAGGTGAGTGACGCGAAGCAGATTTGCACCATCAGCGACCGCAACATGATGTCGCGATTGAGGCGAAACAGCCGTGCTGCATCACCACGCCAGCTCTGTTTTAGCAGGCTGAAAGCGACACCGCGCAGCTTGAGCACCCGCACCACCATCCACAACCCCACGCCCAGCGTGACATATTCCGCCGTTGCAGTGGCCGCTGCTGCACCCGCAACGCCCCAGTGCAGCTTAAGTACAAACAGAAGATCGAGCAGGATATTCACCAGGTTGCCGACAATCAGCAGTACCATTGGTGCACGCGCATATTGCACGCCGAGCAACCAGCCCAGAATCACCAGATTGGCTAAGGTCGCCGGTGCGCTAAGCCAGCGAATGTTGATAAAGATCTGTGCCTGATGCTGCACTTCCGGGCTGCCGCCCATTAACGAGGCCGCAAGAAAACTGAATGGTGTGCGTAGCAATACAAACAACACGCCCGCCACCAGGGCTATCAACAGCGGTTGCGTCAACGCTCGCGCCAGTGCGGTTTTATCGTTCGCGCCAAACGCCTGCGCGGTCAAACCCGTGGTGCTCATGCGCAGAAACAGCAGCAACATAAAGATGAAACTGGTCGCCGTCGCACCCACAGCGACACCGCCGAGGTAAATGGGACTATCGAGATGGCCAATCACTGCCGTATCGACAACACCGAGCAGCGGAACGGTAATATTGGAGAGGATCATCGGCAGCGCCAGCCGCCACAATGCTTTATCTGAAGAGGAAAACAGCCGCATTTGCCTGTTCCATTGTTGCGCTGGTCAATTGGACCATTAACCGGCAATCAGCCTGAAGAGGAAAATCAATGTATCAGACTGCGGCCGGCACAGCGACCAACCGCAGCGGGGGAATTCAACGAGAGGTTAAAGCCATTCGCCGTTACGTACGATACCCACGGCCAGACCTTCCACGGTCAGAGCCTGCTCACGGGTATCGACCACAATCGGCTGAAAATCGGTATTTTCTGGCAGCAGATGCACAATGGCGCCCTGCTTTTTCCAGCGCTTGACGGTCACTTCATCATCAATGCGCGCGACCACAACCTGGCCATTACGGACTTCCTGGGTTTTATGCACAGCGAGTAAGTCGCCATCCATAATCCCGATGTCTTTCATCGACATACCGCTAACGCGCAGCAAGAAATCGGCAGTAGGTTTAAACAGATTGGCATCAACCTGGTAGTGCGCTTCGATGTGTTCCTGCGCCAGCAGCGGTTCACCAGCGGCCACGCGGCCGATCAGCGGTAACCCTTCCGAGACGTCTTCTTCCATCAGCAGACGAATACCACGTGATGCGCCTGAAACGATCTCAATGACGCCTTTACGCGCCAGAGCTTTCAGGTGCTCTTCCGCAGCATTGGGCGAGCGAAAACCCAGTTGCGCAGCAATTTCCGCACGCGTTGGCGGCATGCCGGTCTGGTTAATGTGGTCGCGAATCAGATCATAGACCTGTTGCTGCCTTGCTGTTAACGCTTTCATCCCGCCCCCTGGTTGTTTATACAGTCGCTGTGAGTATATACAGGTATTGGCGAAATGAAAACCAAAACAGAGGGAAAAATCAGCGGTTTGAAGTTTCTGGAATACCTATCGCAAATGCGACCAGAGCAGCGCGATCCAGACAAACAGAGCCAGTAAGATTGCCAGCAACACCGCCGCTGAGCCCATATCTTTGGCTCGTCCGGCTAAAGGATGGCGCTCTTGCCCAATGCGATCGACTACCGCTTCGATAGCGCTATTCAGGATTTCAACGATGATCACCAGCACCACGGAGCCAATCATCAGCACTCGGGAAATCACATCAACATCCAGCCAGCAGGCCACCACAATGGCCACCAGTGCAGCAATGACTTCCTGGCGAAATGCGGCTTCATGTTGCCAGGCGGCACGCAGGCCCTGCCAGGAATAACCGGCTGCATTCACTATTCTTTGAATACCGGTGACGTTATTTGCCATGCTGTGGAACCCTTGAGGTGATTTGGCGTCAATGAGTGGGCTGTATGAGATGGTGCAGCCACAGATCTTCGATTTACTTTCTGGTATGCTTGCCGCGCTTTGCTAACAAGAGGCTTTAAGTTGTCTATGTCAGGTTGGCGTAAACTTTATTACAAACTATTGAATTTACCACTCTCTTTTTTAGTAAAGAGTAAGGTCATTCCGACCGATCCTGTCTCTGAACACGGGATCGATCCGACTCGTCCAGTGATGTATGTTTTGCCTTACGATTCAAAGGCTGACTTGCTCACACTCCGGGCGCAGTGTCTCAACCATGATTTGCCCGATCCACTGGCTCCGCTGGAGATCGATGGCACGCTGTTGCCGCGTCATGTGTTTATTCACGATGGTCCGCGCGTCTTCCCCTATTTCGTTGCCAATCCTGAGTCCGTGAAGCTGTTCCACGACTATCTCGATTTGCACCGTAGTAACCCTGATCTCGACGTACAGATGTTACCGGTTGCGGTGATGTTTGGTCGTGCGCCGGGACGCGAAATCCAGGGAGAAGATACGCCACATCTGCGCATCCTTAATGGTGTAGAGAAATTCTTCGCCATTCTGTGGCACGGGCGTGACAGCTTTGTACGCTTCTCACCGACCGTCTCCCTGCGCCAGATGGCCACGGAGCACGGTACGGATAAGTCGATTGCCCAGAAGCTGGCACGCGTGGCACGCATTCACTTTGCGCGTCAGCGCCTGGCTGCTGTAGGCCCACGTCTGCCTGCGCGTCAGGATCTGTTCAACAAGCTGCTGCAATCCAAAGCGATTGAAAAAGCGGTTGAAGATGAAGCACGTAGCAAAAAAATCTCGCACGAGAAAGCTCAGCAGAATGCTGTTGAGATGATGGAAGAAGTCGCGGCCAACTTCTCGTATGAGGCCATCCGCGTGACCGACCGCGTCATGGGCTGGCTGTGGAGCCGTCTCTATCAGGGCATCAACGTCAACGGTGGCGAGCGCGTGCGTCAGCTGGCGCAAGATGGCCACGAGATTGTGTATGTGCCCTGCCATCGCAGTCACATGGACTATCTGCTGCTTTCTTACGTGCTCTATCATCAGGGTCTGGTTCCGCCTCATATCGCGGCGGGTATTAACCTGAACTTCTGGCCAGCAGGTCCGATTTTCCGTCGCCTGGGCGCTTTCTTTATCCGCCGTACCTTCAAGGGCAACAAACTCTATTCTACGGTGTTCCGCGAATATCTCGGCGAGCTGTTCAGCCGCGGTTATTCGGTAGAGTACTTTGTTGAGGGTGGACGCTCGCGTACGGGCCGACTGCTGGATCCTAAAACCGGCACGCTATCGATGACGTTGCAAGCGATGCTGCGTGGCGGTAGCCGCCCGATCACCTTCGTTCCGATCTACATCGGCTATGAACACGTCATGGAAGTGGGTACTTACGCCAAAGAGTTACGTGGCGCGGCCAAAGAGAAAGAGAGCTTCCTGCAGATGGTGCGCGGGTTACGTAAACTGCGCAATCTTGGCCAGGGCTACGTTAACTTCGGCGAACCCCTGCCGTTGATGAACTACCTGAACAAAAACGTGCCGGAATGGCGTGATGCGATCGATCCAATCGAACCACAGCGTCCGGCATGGATGACGCCGACCGTGAATGATATTGCGGCACGTCTGATGGTGCGTATTAACGAAGCCGGTGCCGCCAACGCCATGAACCTGTGCGTCACCGCGCTGCTGGCTTCACGTCAGCGTTCCCTGACGCGTGAACAGTTGATTGAGCAACTGGAATGCTATACCCAGTTGCTGCGTAACGTGCCTTATTCGCCGGAAGCAACCGTGCCGGAGATGAGTGCCGAAGCGCTGCTTGATCACGCCATGGGCATGAACAAGTTCGAGACGGAACAAGACAGTATCGGCGATATCATCATTCTGCCGCGCGAGCAGGCTGTTCTGATGACTTACTACCGCAACAACATTCACCACATGCTGGTCATGCCATCGCTGATTGCCGCTATCGTGCAGCAGCATCGTGAGATCAGTGAGGCGGAGTTGCTGCGTCAGGTGAGCCTGGTGTATCCGATGCTGAAGAGTGAGCTTTTCCTGCGCTGGGATAACGCAGAGTTGCCAGGCGTGCTGAATGCGCTCTGTGCTGAGATGGCGCGACAAGGCCTGATTACTCAGCAGGAAGGACAGTTACGTATGAATCCTGTGCGTCACCGCTCGCTGCAATTGCTGGCTGCTGGTATCCGTGAAACGCTGCAGCGTTTTGCCATCACCTTCGCCATTCTGAGTGCTAAGCCGACGATCAACCGCGGCACGCTGGAGAAAGAGAGCCGCACGCTGGCGCAGCGTTTGTCGGTGTTGCATGGCATTAACGCGCCAGAGTTCTTCGACAAAGCAGTGTTTACCGCGCTGGTGCTGTCACTGCGTGATGAAGGCTACATCAGTGATTCAGGCGATGCGGATGCGGAACGCACCCACATTATGTGGCAGATGCTGGCAGAGTTGGTCACCGGTGATGTCCGTCTGACCATTGAAAGTGCATTGGCTCACGAATAACGTCGGGCATGATAAAACAGAAAGGCGACCATTGCTGGTCGCCTTTTTTATGGCATCAATCGCTCAAAACAGATCGATAAACGGCTGAGTATTCAGTAACACGCCGACAAACAGCACCAGGCCAACATAGTTATTATTCAGAAAAGCCTGGAAGCAAGGATCGCGTTCACGTTGAGCAATCAACTTTTGCTGATAAACAAAGAAGCCGCCCGCCACCAGCAGTGACCAGTAAAATGCACCGTTCAGATTCAACATCAATCCGACCAGCGCCATCAGCCCCAGCGTGGCCAACTGCAGCAGACCAATGATCAACTTATCGAAACGACCAAATAGAATCGCCGTGGATTTCACGCCAATCTTCAGGTCATCATCACGATCCACCATCGCGTATTGCGTATCGTAAGCCACCGTCCAGCAGATATTCGCGAAGAATACCAGCCAGCAGACCAAAGGTAAGGACTCACTAACTGCCGCCCAGCCCATTGGTATCGCCCAGCCAAATGCTGCACCCAATACCACCTGGGGTAAATGGGTGTAGCGCTTCATGAACGGATAGACCCACGCCAGTGCCAGACCGCCAAATGACAGCAAAATCGTCATGCGATTCATGGTCAGCACCAGCGCAAACGCCAGCAACCCCAGCACCACAAACAGGATTTTAGCCTCTTTTTCCGTCACCGTGCCGCTCGCCAGCGGGCGCGATGCGGTACGTTTGACGTGCCCATCGACTTTACGATCGGCGTAGTCATTAATCACACAGCCTGCGGCGCGCATCACGATAACGCCGAGCACAAACACCACCAGCACTGACAAAGGCGGCACCGCCATGCCCGATAACCACAGTGCCCACATGGTGGGCCACAGCAGCAGCAGCGTGCCAATAGGTTTATCGATACGCATCAAACGCCGATAAGCCTGCCATTTGGTCATGGTTAAGGTTTTTTCCACAATCCTTTATCCTTGCTCTAGCGCGCGATACAGCGGCGACGCCGGTAAAAACAGTTCAGTTAACAGCAGCGGTTTGCCTGATAAACGCAGGCGTGAGCGACGTCCCCACAAATCATCCACCTGGCCGGGATCGATAAAATCGCGGCTCAGCGTTGAGGAGGCGAAAAGATAACGCCCCAGCGGACGCGTGCCAAGATTTTGCAGCATCTGCTCCGGACCATTCAACGTACTTTCCGGCACCACGGTTCGCCCAATCAGCCAGGGCTCACCATCACCGCACAGCACGATTTCACGCAACCAGAAGCGCTCGTCAGCGGGCAGAAACTCCGCTTCTGGCGCTATCTCGTCAGCGGTAATAAAGCTTTCGCGGATCAGTTCCACCGTCACCTGCTGGCAATGCTGCTCGAAGCGACGCGTCATAGAGTCTTCTTCCAGCAACCAGTCAAGCAGAGGAGGTGAAAGCAAAGGGGAAGTGGCTGGCAGCCAATGCAGTGCGAGTAACTGGCGCAGCGCGTGATGCGACATCAGGACATCTCCGGAGAAAAAGTTGCCCTAGTTTAACGCAGAGAAACCGGCGTGGCACTGCTGGTTGTGCCACGCCAGACAGAAGGAGAATTATTCGCGCTTCAACCGATTGCTATTCGCCAGCCACAATGTAATCACCAAAATCAAAATCGCCGCAGAATAATAGAGCGTATCGAACGGATTTTTGTGGTCAACGATGATCAGACGAATGATCGCGGTGATACCGATATAAATGAAATAGCGCAGTGGAAAGTGATAGCCGGACTGGAAGTACTTCACTATTAGCGCGATAAATTCGAAATAGAGAAAATAGATCACGATGCCTTCGATCAGCAGGTAAGAAGACGCCTGCTCACCGGTACTAAACAGCACATTAGCTAAATGAATCGTCTCTTTGCCAAGAAACACCACCAGGATGATGGCCAACGTCACCAGGCCAATATTAAGAACCCACTGTAATACCGAAGCAATAAGCTGCCCCGGTGCTGATTTTGTTGTCATTTTTATGCGCCTCAAAGTACGGAAACTCTCTGGCGCTATCATGCTGTAGTGTGATCAAAATCACAATATGCTACACATCAACATCCACACAGAGCGCGTCATAGCGCCAGTATTCACAGTCACAGTCGATCACCCGCTTCTGTTGATCGCGGTTGATACGCGTTATGAGCAAACCTGGTGTGCCGCTGGCGACATTGAGTGCTGGTGCCGCGCGCGCAGGAAGCGGGCCGGGCAGAATGGTAAAGCGTGCGCCGCCGTAGCGAATTCCATAGCGCTGATCGTAGAGATCGGTAAGTGAGCGGGTCAGGTCTTCCTCTAGCAGGCCGGGAAAAAAGGCTGGATTAAGGTAATGCTCGACGTACAACACCGCGCGCCCATCAATACGTCGCAGGCGACGGATGCGAAACACGCTATCTCCTTCCAGTAACTGCAAATGCCGTGCAATCACCAGCTGTGCCGGGACTTCCCGCGCCTCTATCACTTCAGTGAGAGCGATGCGCCCTTGCTCGGCGGCCATGGCATGAAAATGGCTGTGATGGGCCGGGTTATACACCAGCCTTGGTGGGGCGAGAAACCAACCTCGACGCAGCTCACGGTAAATGACGCCCTGCGCTTCCAGCAAGCCCAGCGCCTCACGCAGGGTAATACGCGTGGTGGAATAATGTTCACTTAAACTGCGTTCTGCCGGCAAACGTCCGCTGGCAAATTCACCGTTTTCAATGCGTTCGCTCAGCGCCGCAGCAATCACATCCACCGTTTTCGACGACATTTTTTAGCCTCATTTTGGGGCAATTCTGCACTATGACAGTTCGATGACTACAATATGACAGGCATATCCCACGCTTTCGCGCGCTGTATCCGCATGTGGAGCTGCGCGTCACACCACATTTCACCACCATGGTCATAAAACCTTCATCTGATCGGGCTACATTGGCTCGGTTCTTGCTGGACTAGACCAAGACGTCCCACAACTTACACCCGGAGCAACCGAGATGAAAGCGTTTATCTCCTCTGTAGTAGCCAGTGCCGTACTGCTTGCGCTGCCCGCCGCGCACGCCGCCGATAACGACCTTGCCGCGCTGGAAAAAGCCGCGCGTGCTGAGGGCCAGGTCAACAGCGTCGGTATGCCAGACAGCTGGGCGAACTGGAAAGACACATGGAATGACATCAACAGCAAATATGGCCTGAAGCACAGCGATACCGATATGTCATCGGCGCAGGAGCTGGCTAAATTTGATGCAGAGAAAGAGAACGCCAGCGCCGATATCGGTGATGTGGGTGCCGCGTTCGGTCCGGTTGCTGTGACCAAAGGTCTGGCACAACCGTACAAACCAACGCATTGGGATCAGATTCCAAGCTGGGCGAAAGACAGCGAAGGCAACTGGATGCTGGCGTATACCGGCACCATCGCCTTCCTGATCGACAAGCAGCAGGTTAAAGATGCACCGCACAGCTGGGCCGATCTGAAGAAAGGTAAGTATGTGGTCACTATCGGTGACGTCGGCGTGGCTGCTCAGGCGGCTAACGGCGTACTGGCGGCCAACTACGCAATGGGCGGTGATGAGAAGAACCTGAAGCCAGCCCTGAACTTCTTTGGCGAGCTGGCAAAAGAAGGCCGTCTGGGCGTGACCGATCCGGTGATTGCCAACATCGAGAAAGGTGAAATTCAGGTTGCCGTGGTATGGGACTTTAACGGCCTGAACTACCGCGACCAGATCGACAAGAATCGCTACGAAGTGGTGATCCCATCTGATGGTTCTGTGATTTCCGGTTACACCACTATCATCAACAAATATGCCAAGCACCCGAACGCCGCCAAACTGGCGCGTGAATACATCTTCTCTGATGCCGGTCAGATCAACCTGGCGAAAGGTTATGCACGTCCAATCCGCGCTGAACATTTAACTCTGCCAGCCGATGTACAAGCCAAACTGCTGCCGCAGTCTGAGTACAAAAATGCCCGCCCGATCAAAGATCAGGCTGCATGGGATAAGACCTCGAAAATGCTGCCGCGTCTGTGGCAAGAGAACGTGATCATTAATATGAAGCAGTAATTTGCACATAACGTGGCGGCGTGATTTATCGCGTCAACGTAAAGCAATGATTCTGCTGATAAGTGCGCAATAAATTGCGCCGCTACGCACAGTGCTCGTATTTTGAATGATGTAAGGAACGGGAATGAAAACAATCCTGGTGGTGCTGGATGGCCTGAGCAATCAGGTGGCACAGCATGCGATGGGCTATCTGTTTGCTGAATGCAAACAGGGCAACGGCCAATACTATACGCTGACCTGCGAACTGCCTTCGTTGTCACGTCCGCTGTATGAATGCATTCTGACCGGGATTCCGCCGGTGCAGAGCGGCATTATTCATAACGGCGTCAATCGATTGAGCAATCAGCGCAGCATCTTCCATTACGCCCGCGCCGCCGGTTTAACCACGGCCGCTGCCGCCTATCACTGGGTGAGTGAGCTGTATAACCAGTCCCCGTTCAACAATGCACGCGATCGCCATACCGTCGCCCCTGATTTGCCGATTCAATACGGCCACTTTTACTGGGACGACAGTTATCCGGATTCCCATTTGTTTGAAGATGCCGAGAGCCTGCGTCTGAACCACGATCCGGACTTTTTATTGATTCACCCCATGAATATCGACGATGCCGGGCACAAGCATAGCCTGTCATCGCCACAATACCGCAACCGCGCGCGTATGGCCGATGGCTATCTGTCGCAGTGGATGCCCGGCTGGCTGGCCGCTGATTATCAGGTAATCGTCACCGCCGATCACGGTATGAATGATGACCGCTCGCACGGCGGCATTTTGCCGGAAGAGACGCAGGTGCCGCTGTTTGTGTTTGGTGCGGGCTTCTCCCGTCAGCCCGATCTCGAGCCGCAACAGACTGAACTGTGCGGCATCGTTTGCACGCTGCTGGGGATTGAGCACGATAAACCGGTGTGCCACGGTTTGCTGGCGGAGCCGCGTTAATGAAGGGCAAAACCCTCGCCACGCTGTTGCTGCTGCCGTTCGCCTTCTTTTGGGTTGCCTTCCAGCTCGCGCCACTGCTGTGGATCGCCATCAACAGCTTCTGGAGCGACATGAACGAGCGATGGGGTATCGATAACTACACCGATATCCTCACTTCGCCGTTTTATTTGCAGGCATTTCGTCTGTCGCTGGATATCTCCATCTGGTCGAGCATTTACGGCCTGCTGATCTCGTTGATTGCTGGCTATTCGCTGCATCAATTGGGCAGCGGCCGCTTCCAGCGCTTCCTGATGTCGTTTACCAACATGACCAGCAACTTTGCGGGTGTGCCGCTGGCGTTCGCCTTTGTGATTCTGCTGGGCATGAACGGCTGTCTGACACTGCTGCTGCGCCACTTCGGCATGCTGGAAGGATTCAAGCTGTTCTCGCGTGACGGCATGGTGCTGGTTTACACCTGGTTCCAGATCCCGCTCGGTATTCTGCTGCTCTACCCGGCGTTTGATGGACTGCGCAAAGATTGGGAAGAGTCTGCTGCCCTGCTCGGTGCCAGCCGCTGGCGCTACTGGTGGCATATTGGTTTACCGATTCTGTTCCCGGCGCTGCTCGGCACCTTTGTGATTCTGCTGGCCAATGCGCTGGGCGCTTACGCCACCATTTATGCGCTGACCACCGGTAACTTTAACGTGGTGCCCGTGCGTATTGCGGCGCTGGTGTCAGGTGATATCTCACTCGATCCGAATACCGGCGGTGCGCTGGCCATGTTGCTGGTGTTCATTATGGCGCTGATTACCGTGGTGCAGCAGTATCTGGTGCGCCGCAGTTATCTCAACGCGAAATCACAGGAGTAGAACGTGTCTCGCGCGGAAAAAATTTATCATCGCCTGATTATCTGGCTGCTGCTAATCATCCTCGCCGCCCCGTTGCTGGCGACGCTGCTGTATGGCATCTCGACTGACTGGAGCGACACCATTCTGCCGCAGGGCTTTACCCTGAAGTGGTTGATTGAGCTGTGGAGCGATCCGCGTTTCCTGACCGCATTGGGCCACTCCTTGCTGATTTGCTTTGGCGCGCTGCTGTTCTCATTAGTGCTGGTGCTGCCTGCGATGTTTGTAATCGCTTACTATTATCCGAAGCTGGATGCGGTGATGAACGTGCTAATTCTGATGCCGTTTGCCGTGCCGCCGGTGGTGTCATCCGTTGGCCTGCTGCAGCTTTATTCCTCGTCGCCGCTGATGATTACCGGCACGCCGTGGATTCTGGTCGGCTGTTACTTCACCATCGCGCTGCCGTTTATTTACCGTGCCGTTGCCAACAATATGCAGGCGATCAATCTGAAAGAGCTGATTGATGCGTCTCATCTGCTGGGTGCCAGCACCTGGCAGGCGGCACTGTTTGTGGTGCTGCCGAATCTGCGCAAAGGCGTGTTTATCGCGGTGCTGCTCTCCTTCTCATTCCTGATAGGTGAGTTTGTGTTCGCTAACCTGTTAGTCGGCACCCGCTATGAAACCTTGCAGGTGTATCTCTACAATATGCGTAACGGCAGCGGCCACTTTACCAGTGCGCTGGTGATCTCTTATTTTGCTGTCGTCCTGCTGGTCACCTGGCTGGCGAATGCCCTCAATCCTGAACGAGGCTGACCATGAGTTATCTGAACGTCACCCAGCTGAACAAAAGCTACGGCCCCACCAGCATCTTTGAAAATATCGATTTCAGCGCCGATGAAGGTGAGTTTGTTACCCTGCTCGGCCCGAGCGGCTGCGGCAAATCAACGCTGCTGCGCTGCATCGCCGGTTTGACCGATGTCGACAGCGGCAAAATTCTGCTGCAGGGCCAGGATATCGTGCCGCTGCCGCCGCAGAAACGCACCATTGGCATGGTGTTCCAGAGCTACGCGCTGTTCCCCAACATGACGGTGGAGAAGAACGTGGCGTTTGGCCTGAAAATGCAAAAGCTGCCAGGCGGCGATATTCAAAAACGGGTAATGGAAGCGCTGGCACTGGTCGAGCTGACCGATTTCGCCCGCCGTTATCCCCATCAGCTTTCTGGTGGACAATGCCAGCGTGTTGCCTTAGCGCGCTCGCTGGTTACGCGTCCTCGTTTGCTGTTGCTGGATGAGCCGCTCTCCGCACTGGACGCGCGTATCCGCCGCCATCTGCGCGAACAGATCCGCAATATCCAGCAAGAGTTGAAGCTCACCACCATTTTCGTGACTCACGATCAGGAAGAGGCGCTAACGCTGTCTGACCGTATCGTGCTGATGAACCGTGGCAAAATCGTGCAGAACGGTAACGCCGAAGCGCTCTACACGCAGCCCGCTGACCTGTTTGCCGCCGGGTTTATCGGCAATTACAACCTGCTAAGTGGCGAACAGGCGACGCAACTCACCGGCCAGACATTTAGCGGCCAGGTGGCGATTCGCCCTGAATCGATCCGCTTAAGTGCGCCACAAGACGGCATTCCAGCCACCATTGTCAGTCACAGCCTGCTGGGTAACGTGATCCGTTATCGTGTACTGGCGCATGGGGTTGAATTGTCAGTGGATGTGCTGAATCGCAGCGTGGCGGATTTGCACCCTGCTGGCATGCAAATTGGTCTACAGTTAGAGATGTCGACGTTGCGCCAGGTTGCTTAAATTAAACGAAAAATTGGCAACGCAACGCGGCAGTATTCAGCGTTAATGCAGCCTGTTAATCGTTGTCGTGGCGGCCTTTAGGCTGCCCATGGCCGCACTTCGGTGCGCCCGACACCTCGGTACTCACCCACAGGCTTGCAGTTTGTGCAATGTAAGTCTGAGGATAAGGAACCGCCCGACGTGTTGACCCTGCTCAATCTCTTGTCCGCCGTGGCCCTGCTGGTATGGGGCACGCACATTGTGCGCACCGGCATCATGCGCGTGTACGGCGCCGATCTGCGGCGCGTGCTTAGCCGCAGCGTGGAAAGGAAGCCGATGGCGTTTCTCGCCGGGATTGGCGTCACCGCGCTGGTGCAGAGCAGCAATGCCACCACCCTGCTCGTCACCTCGTTTGTCGCACAGAATCTGGTGAGTCTGACGCCTGCGCTGGTGGTGGTGCTCGGTGCCGATGTCGGTACCGCCATCATGGCGCGTATTCTGACCTTCGATCTCTCCTGGCTATCGCCGCTGTTTATCCTGTTTGGCGTGATCTTTTTCCTGAGTCGCAAGCAGACGCGCGCCGGACAGATGGGTCGCGCGGCGATTGGCCTCGGACTGATTCTGCTGGCATTACAGTTGATTGTCGCCGCCGCCAAGCCGATTACCCAGGCTGCAGGCTTACAGGTGCTGTTCTCCACGCTGACTGGCGATGTGATGCTGGATGCACTGATTGGTGCGGTATTTGCCATCATTAGTTATTCCAGTCTGGCGGCGGTGTTGATCACCGCCACGCTGACAGCCGCCGACGTGATCTCTTTTAAAGTGGCACTCTGTCTGGTGATTGGTGCCAACCTCGGCAGTGGTTTGCTAGCGATGATTAACGCCAGTGGCTCAAATGCTGCGGGAAAACGCGTGGCGTTGGGCAGCCTGCTGTTCAAGCTCATCGGCAGCCTGGCGATTTTACCGCTGGTGAATTACGTCGCCGATATTCTCGAAAAGATGCCGGTCAATGACGAAGAGCTGGTGATCTTTTTCCACGTGTTTTACAACCTGATTCGCTGCCTGATTATGGTGCCGTTCGCTGAACCGATGGCGCGCCTGTGCCGTCGTATGATCTCCGACGAGCCGGAAACCGATGCGCACCTCCGCCCCAAACATCTCGACCGCAGCGCGCTGGACACCCCTGCGCTGGCATTGGCCAATGCGGCGCGGGAAACCCTGCGTATCGGCGATGTCGTTGAGCATATGATGGAGTCGTTCAATAAAGTGGTGCATGGTGAACTGCGTGAAGAGCGCGCGGTGCGGCGGCTGGATGATGATGTCGATGTGCTGTACACCGCCATCAAACTCTATCTGGCACGGATGCCGAAAGAAGATTTAGCTGAGGAGGATTCGCAGCGTTGGGCGGAAGTCATTGAGATGGCACTCAACCTTGAGCAGGCGGGCGATATTATTGAACGCATGTGCGCGGATGTCGCGGTGAAATCGCTTAACGCCCGTCGGGCATTTTCACCTGAAGGTTTGGAAGAGTTGAACACCTTGCAGGAACAGGTACTGAACAATCTGCGCCTGAGTTTGTCGGTGTTTCTGTCGAAAGATATCCCCAGTGCGCGCCGCCTGCGCCGTTCCAAACATCGTTTCCGCATCCTGATCCGCCGTTTCTCACACGCGCACGTTGAGCGGTTGCATCAGAAAAATGTGCAGAGTATCGAAACCAGTTCATTGCATTTGGGGTTGCTGGGCGATATGAAGCGTTTGAATTCGCTGTTCTGTGCGGTGGCGTATACGGTGCTGGATCAGCCGGATGATGAGCGGGAAGAGGATTAATAGAGCCAGGATCGCGTGATAAATCACGCCGCTACGTAGCGGCGCAATTTATTGCGTATTTTTTTACGACAGCAAACTGAACGCGATCATCCCGACAATCGCACCCGTAGTGCCCAGAATGGTTTCCATCAGCGTCCAGGTCTTCAAGGTTTCGCCTTCAGTCGCACCGGTGAAGCGGCCAAACAGCCAGAAACCGGCATCGTTCACGTGGCTGATGATAATGGAGCCACCGCCGATACAAATCGACAGCGCCGCCAGCTGCGCGCCGCTGTAGTGCAGCGGTTCAATCACTGGCATCACCAGGCCCACCGTGGTTAAACAGGCCACGGTCGCCGAGCCCTGAATCACACGGATCGCACCAGAAAGGATGAAGCATGCCAGCGCAATTGGCATGCCTGCCCCGGTGAGTGCATGACCGAGTACCGGGCCGACACCTGAATCCACCAGCACCTGTTTGAACACGCCGCCCGCACCGATCACCAGCAGAATAATGCCTGCCGGTTGCAGCGCACTGCCACACACCTGCATCACTTTCTCTTTATCCATACCCTGACGATAAGCCAGACCGTAAATCGCCACCAGACAAGCCAGCAGAATCGCGGTAAACGGATGGCCGATAAATTCCAGCCACTCATAAAGACGTGTGCCCGGCGTGGTGAAGCGCGCCCCGATGGTTTTCAGACCCACCAGCAGCAGCGGGAACAGAATCAGCGACAAGCTGAAGCCAAACGATGGCAGCTTACCCTCTTCCACCTCCGGCTGATGATCTTCCGGCGGCGCACTGAAACTGACATGGCGGGCAATAAAATTGCCAAACAGTGGACCGGCGATCAGCATACCGGGAATCGCGGCGCACAGACCGAGCAGAATCATCCAGCCAAAGTCCGCGTGCATCTGGGAAGCCAGCAGCATCGGTGCCGGTCCCGGCAGCAGAAACGCCGCCGAGGCAGCCACACCGGCAAACAACGGGATGACCAGCTTCACTAAGTTCCCGTTAGTGCGACGCGCCACAGCAAAGGCGATACTGATCAGTAATACTACGGCCACTTCAAAGAACAGCGGCAGTGCGCAGATCAGTCCGGCAATCCCCATCGCATAATGCGCCCGGTTTTCACCAAAGGCCTTCAGCATACGGATGGCAATCTGATCGACCGCGCCGGTTTCATGCAGGATTTTGCCGAACATCGCGCCCAATGCCACCACGATGGCAAGAAATCCGAGCGTGCCACCCATGCCTTTCTGCATGGTATCGGCAATTTTATCCAGCGGCATGCCGGAGAACAGACCGGCACCAATCGAGACTAACATCAGGGCGACAAAGGCGTGCATACGCGCTTTCATCACCAAAAACAGCAGCAGCAGGACGGAGCCTGCTGCGGTTAACACCAGCGTTGCGGTACTCATTACTAACCCTTGTTGGTTGCTTCCTCAATGGTCGCAACCGTGGCCGCAACGACTTCATCCAGTGAATGATTGATATCAACCACCAGTACATCGGGCTCGTCCGCCCCAGGTTCTTGCAAGGTCTCAAACTGCGTCACCAACATCTGTGGTTTGAAGAAGTGGCCTTTACGCGCTTTCAGACGCGACTCGATGGTTTCGAAATCGCCCTTCAGATAGATGAACTTCAGGTTTTGATTGCCCTGACGCAGGATGTCGCGATAGGACTTTTTCAACGCCGAGCAGACGATAATCGAAATAGCCTGGGTACGCTGCATGGCGAACGCCGCATCATTCAGCGCCTGCAGCCACGGCTGACGATCGTTGTCGTCCAGCGGATGACCGTCGGCCATTTTCATGATGTTGCTGCGTGGATGAAGGAAATCACCATCCAGAAATGCGGTGTTCAGCTGATGAGAAACCTGATTGGCGACAGCAGATTTTCCGCTGCCGGAAACGCCCATCAGGATAAAAACGTGGTGCGATGGAGATGGCGTGGTCATGGTTTTGCGCTCCGGCAGGTTGGCTGCCAATGTTACCGATAACAAATTTGATTATCATTGTCGGAGGCCACTGCAGGACTGGCAACCCTTGTTAGGCGGAAAAGCACGAAAGTGTGAACTGACTCAAATAATCGCCAAAATCAGATGCTGCCACCTTCAGCAATTTCAAACCCGACATCCAGCGGCTCGGTCACGCTGCGGTCGCCACCAATCCGCGCCAGCAGCATCGCGGCCGATTCGCGCCCCATGCGCTCACGCGGCGTTAAAACCGTGGCCAGGCGCGGCGTCACCACTTGCGTAATGTCGTGGCCGTGGAATCCGGCAATCGCCATTTGCGCAGGTACGTTTAACCCCTGGCGCTGGCACTCAAACATCGCGCCGACTGCCAGGTCATCGTTGGTACAAAACAGGCTGTCGGTTTCGGGATAGCGTTTCTGCGCCTCGCATAGCAGCTGCGCACCGGCACTGAAGGAGGAAGCATCTTCCATCATCACGCTGTGCGGCGTGAGCCCGGCTTCACGCATCGCCTTTTCGTAGCCCTGCTGTTTTTGCAGGGTACGCTCATCCAGACGTGCGCCGAGGTAAACGGTGTGGCGATGGCCTTTTTTCAGAATAGCATGCGTCATCTGCCGCGCCGCTTCGACGTTATCGAAGCCCACCGCCATATCGAGACACGGCGTGACCGAGTCCATCATCTCAATTACCGGAATGCCTGCCACTTCCAGCATGCGCAGTGTGCCGGGTGTGTGGGTGCGTTCGGTGAGGATGACGCCGTCGATGTTCCAGCCGAGCAGCGATCGCAGCTGTAGCTCTTCTTTGTCCGCGTTGTAGCCAAAGTGCGCCACCAGGGTTTGATAGCCGGCCTCATCGGTGACAGTTTCAATGCCGCGTAACACGTCGGCGAACACCTGGTTGGTGAGCGAAGGCAGCAGCACGCCGATGGCGCGACTGGTGGCATTGGAGAGCATATCGGGGGCGCGATTGGGGATATAACCGAGTTCATCCAGTGCGACGGCGATCTTATCGCGCAGTGCCGCAGAGACCTGATCGGGATTGCGCAGGTAGCGACTGACGGTCATTTTTGTGATGCCGACGCGATCGGCAACGTCCTGTAGTACCGGCCTTTTCTTCTTCATCGTATGCGCCTGAGGTCAGAGATACGATGAGTCTATCATTTTTTTGTCATTTTCTGGCTGTGCAGCGGCTATGGCCATAACGCGCGATGAATCGCGCCGCTACGGACCCTCTGGAATCGGTAGCGACGCAATTTATTGCGTATGTTTTACACTGGCGGCAGATCAAACAACAGAATCTCTGCATCGCTGTCAGCGTTGATGGTCAGCGCGCTCTCATCCCAGATCGCCAGCGCATCGCTGGTGCCAACCTGTTCGCCGTTTACGCTCACCAGGCCTTTGACCACCTGAATCCACACACGACGACCCGCTTCGACAGTCACCGCATCGGTTTCACCCTCAGCAAACACCCAGCGCGACAAGGTCATGTCCTGGAACACCTTCAGCGATCCTTCACGCTCATCCGGAGACAGCACAAACTGGCGTCCTTTCACGTCTTCAAAGCGTCGCTGCGCATAACGTGGCTCAATGCCTTTGCGCTCTGGAATGATCCAGATCTGATACAGATGCAGCGGATCTTTGTCACTGGCGTTGTACTCCGAGTGACGCACACCGGTACCGGCGCTCATGATCTGGAATTCACCCGCGGGGATCTGCTCTTTGTTGCCCATGCTGTCTTGATGTTCCACGGTGCCAGACAGCACATAGGTCAGGATCTCCATATCTTTATGCGGATGAGTACCAAAACCCTGACCGCCATCAATCACGTCTTCATTGATAACGCGCAGTGCTGAGAAGCCCATGAAGTTGGCGTCGTAGTAATCGGCGAAGGAAAATGTGTGCCAGCTATCGAGCCAACCGTGATTGGCGTGACCGCGTTGTTCTGCTTTGCGTACGTAGATCATGTTCAATTCTCCTCAATGTTTTTTACAGTGTGTGCCTGAGAGAGATTGATTGATAGCTGAAAAACTTCACGCCTCTGTTCAAAAATGCTGAACGTTTTGGCGGTGATCGGACAATGAGGATGAAAGAGGTAAATAGCAGGCAAAAAAAAAAGCCAGCACCCGAGCTGGCTAAGAAACACTGGAAGCAATGTGAGCAATGTCGTGCTTACCCGGTAGTCAGGAGACGTTCCCGGTCCGCATGACAATAATAATCATTATCATTCGCGTCTGTAAACCCCTTTTGAGAATTATTTTCCATTGACGCATCGTGAGAATTCCTTGATGTTAAAGGGGATTTTATTCACTTTGCACAAGGAGTCGCTCTATGAGTCAGGTCACTGTTCGTCACGCCACGCCGGAAGATGCCGCCGCATTAACCCATCTTTATAGCCAGCAAGAGACGCAGGCCGGCACGCTGCATCTACCCTATCAATCACCGGGGCTATGGCAGGAACGTCTTAAAGAGATGCGTCCCGGCCAGTACCGTTTGGTGGCGTGCATTGATGAACAGGTTGTCGGTCAACTATCGCTGGATGGCATTACGGTGGCACGTCGTCGCCATGCCGCATCGATTGGTATGGGCGTCGATCCCGCCTTTCACCGTCGCGGCGTAGGCTCGGCGCTGATGGCTGCGATGATTGACCTGTGTGACAACTGGCTACAAGTGACACGAATCGAGTTAACCGTGTTCGCTGATAACCATAAAGCGATTGGCCTGTATCAGAAGTTTGGCTTTGAGATCGAAGGGACGGCGAAGCGTTTTGCCATGCGTGACGGCGAGATGATTGATACCCACTACATGGCGCGCTTGAAATAACTTGCGCGATGAATCGCGCCGCTACAACTCGTACTGAGGCGGTAGCGGCGCACTTTATTGCGCTAAATTAATACCCGGCACTCAAATCATCCACCGAACGTGGATCCGAAGCACCATAGCGCATGCCATCCGGCCCAATCATAATGCTCTGCGTGCTGCCCATTGCGGGCATCACTTTCACATGCTGACCTTTAGCTTCCAGCAAACTCAGCGTATCCGGGCTAAAGCCTTTCTCCACGCGCAGCTGATCCGGTAACCACTGATGGTGGAAACGCGGCGCATTGGTGGCTTCCGCTACGTTCATACCAAAATCGATGCTGTTCACCACCATTTGCAGTACGGTGGTGATGATACGGCTGCCACCAGGGCTGCCCGTCACCAGCCAGGTTTTACCGTCTTTGGCGATGATGGTCGGTGACATCGACGACAATGGGCGCTTAGCCGGTTGCACTGCATTCGCTTCGCCACCCACCAAACCATACACGTTCGGCGTACCCGGTTTGGCGGAGAAGTCATCCATCTCGTTGTTCATCAAGATGCCGCTCTGCCCGGCCACAATCCCGCTGCCGAAGTAGGTATTCAGGGTGTAAGTCACCGCCACTGCGTTGCCGTCTTTATCCACCACCGAGAAGTGCGTGGTCTGGTTACTTTCGTACGGCTCCAGCTTGCCCGGTTTAATTTCACTGGAAGGACGCGCTTTGTTGACGTCAATCTGCTGCGCCAGAGTTTTAGCGTAGGCTTTACTGGTCAACGCCTGCTGCGGCACTTTGACGAAATCAGGATCGCCAAGATATTCCGAGCGGTCGGCATAAGCGTATTTTTCTGCTTCCGCCATCACCTGCATAGCGTCCGCACTGCCAAAGCCCCACTTAGCCAGATCAAAGTTTTCGAGAATATTCAGGATCTGCACGATGTGAATCCCGCCCGATGACGGAGGCGGCATTGAGAACACCTCATAACCACGATAGGTGCCGCTGACAGGTTTGCGCTCTACAGCACGATAAGCAGCCAGATCCGGTTTGCCAATCAATCCGCCATGCTGTGCCATTTCCCCGGCGATCTCATCGGCAATCTTGCCCTTGTAGAACGCATCCGGCCCTTGTTGGGCAATCAACTGCAGGCTATGGGCGAGGTTTTTCTGCACCAGACGCTCGCCTTTTTGATACGGCTTACCGTCTGCTTTGTAGAAAATCGCCCGGCTGTTGTCATGGTTGATCAGCGTCTCTTTGCCGTAGGTCGCCAAATCGTCCGCCAGCGCATCGTTAACAATGATGCCCTCACGCGCCAGCTTAATCGCCGGAGCCAGCAGTTTGCTCAGCGGCAGCGTGCCGTATTTTTGTGCCGCCAGCGCAAATCCAGCAACAGTTCCCGGCGTGCCAGAGGCTAAGTGAGAAGTGAGCGACAACTTCGGATCGGCATTACCCTGCTTATCGAGGAACATATCGCGTGAGGCACGCGCTGGCGCCATTTCACGGAAATCGATCGCCGCAGTGCGGCCCGATGCGGTACGCAGCATCATAAAACCGCCGCCGCCCAGATTCCCGGCCTGCGGATGGGTCACCGCCAGCGCGAAGCCGACCGCGACAGCCGCATCCACGGCGTTACCGCCCTGCTTCAGAATATCGACGCCAACCTGGGTGGCCATCGCATCCACTGACGCCACCATGCCGTGCTGCGCCTTCACCGGATGGAAGGTGTCGCTGTCCACCCCGTATGACACCGGTGGCGCACTCGCGGGCGCGGCGAACGCACCCTGCACCACGGTGAAACTCATCAATAATGCCCAGCCAACCTGGCGCACGCTGCCCTTTAGTCTCATTTGCGATCTTCCTTTGCGGTTATTTACATTTGTTATTTTTTGATGCAAGTGTTTGCAAACACGATAAAAAGCGTAGCAGTAAGCCAAATTCGGCGCACTCCTGGTTCAGGACTTTGTGACATCGCATAAACTTATGACAGCAGCCTTTGTTGCCAGATTATCTGGCGACAGCACACAGCAGGCTGCATTAATGGAGGAAGACCATGAAAAAATGGCTAATTGTGATTGCCGCATTGCTGCCGCTGAGCAGCATGGCGAACATGCTCAACAATACGAGTGAGCCTTATAAACCCGGCTACAATCCGAGCCAGCAGCGCATGCAAACGCAGATGCAGGTTCAGCAGCAACAGCAGCAGCAAAAATTGCGTCAGGACCAGCAGCAGCAAAATCAGGAGTTGCAGCGGAAAATGCAGGAACGGCGGGATAGTGCCCAGCAGCGCGTGATTCAATCGCAGCCGGGCCAGCAGAACAGTAATTCTCAGAGCGGGAATTAACGGAAGTCGGGTCCGATGATGTCGATGCGGTCAGTACAGATGGCATCGACGCCCCAACTCAACAGCTCGCGCGCCCGCGCGGGCTGATTCACCGTGTACACCAAAATATGCAATCCGGCGGCTTTCAGCTGCGCGGTGCGTTCGACATCCAGCAGTTTGTGATTGAGATGGATGGAGACGCAATCCAGCGCGCTCGTCAGCGCCAACCAATCTTCGCGCCACTCATCCAATAGCAATCCGCGTGGCAACTCAGGCACCGCCTGCATTGCCGCTTCCAGTGCTTCATAAGAGAAGGAAGACAACAGTGGCGCGGTTTGCCCCTGCCACAGCTCACGCGCGGCGAGGGCCACATCGCGTCCGGTTTCCAGATCTTTGCCAGTAGTGGGTTTGATCTCGATGTTCGCCATCATCTGATGCTGGCGACAGCGATCGGCCACGTCACGCAGCAGTGCCAGCGGCTCGCCTTCATACTCACGGCTGTACCAGCTACCCGCATCCAATTGCGATAACTTACTCCATGACAGATCGCCCGCCACGCCCCAGCCGTTGCTGGTGCGATCCAGCGTGTCATCATGCAGCAGGAAAACCTGCTTGTCGTCCGACAGCTTGGCATCAAACTCGATCATGGTGTGACCGTACTGCGCGCCGACATCAATCGCCGCCAGGGTATTTTCCGGGGCCAGTTTACCGCCGCCACGATGGGCGACGATCTGTGGGTATGGCCAATTTTTTACACTCATTCCAGACGCTTTCCATGGGTTGAATCGAAGAAGTGTAACGCATCTGGCGGCAGTTGCAGCCATAAGGTGCTGCCCGATGGTGGACGCTCACTGTGCGGCAAACGTACGACCAGCCGAGTGTTGCCGATACGGCCGTGCGCGAGGTTATCTGCACCCAGCATCTCCAGTGTATCCACCACTAACGGAATGCCACCGGCGGCTTGCGAGCTGAGCACCAAATGCTCAGGACGGATGCCCAGCGTAAGGGGACGATTCGCCCACTTCGCTTTGCTTTCGCCCAATGGCAGGCTATTAAGCGCATCGAGCGTAAAGCGCGTGCCGTCACTGTTGATCTGGCCTGGCAGCAGGTTCATGGCGGGCGCACCGATAAACGATGCCACAAATTGGCTCGCCGGACGCTCATACACTTCCACTGGCGTACCCACTTGCTCGACCACGCCTTTGTTCATCACCATCACGCGCTGAGCCAGCGTCATGGCTTCTACCTGATCGTGCGTCACGTACAGGCTGGTGGTTTTCAGACGACGATGCAGCTGTTGTAGCTCCAGACGCATCTGCACGCGCAGACGGGCATCAAGGTTCGACAAGGGTTCATCAAACAGGAACACTGCTGGTTCACGCACGATGGCGCGGCCCATTGCCACACGCTGACGTTGACCGCCCGACAGCTCACGTGGACGGCGAGCCAGCAGATGATCCAGCTCCAGACTGCGCGCCGCTTCCATCACGCGTTGCTCAATCTGCTCTTTGCCCATGCCGCGAATTTTCAGGCCGTAAGCCATGTTTTCGCCCACAGTCATATGCGGGTAAAGCGCATAGTTCTGGAACACCATGGCGATGCCACGATCTTTCGGTTCCATATGGGTAACGCGCTTGTCGTCGATATAGATATCGCCCGAGGTCACACGTTCCAGGCCCGCTACCATACGCAGCAACGTCGATTTGCCACAGCCGGAAGGGCCCACCATCACCATAAACTCGCCATCATTGATGGTGATGTTCAGTGGCTGGATGATCTGATTTTTGCCGTCATACGATTTGGTGACGGTCTGAAGGGTTACGCCTGCCATTTATTTATCACTCTCCACCAGGCCACGCACAAAGGCACGTTGCATCACGAGTACCACCACTACCGGTGGGATCAGGGTTAATAACATTGCCGCCATCACTTCGTTCCACTGCGTCGGGCCGCCGCTGGTGTTGATCATACTTTTCACCCCGGCAACCGCGGTGCTGAGGCTTGGATCGTTGATGATCAACAGCGGCCACAGATACTGGTTCCAGCCGTAAATAAAGGTGATCACAAACAGCGCGGCGAGGTTGGTTTTGGACAGTGGCAAAACGATGTCCCAGAAGAAACGCATCGGGCTGGCACCATCAATGCGCGCCGCCTCAATCAACTCATCCGGCAGCGACATAAAGAACTGGCGGAACAAGAAGGTCGCGGTGGCCGAGGCCATCAACGGCAAGGTTAAACCGCTGTAGCTATCCAGCATGTGCAGGTTGGAAATCACCTCCACCGTGGGGAAGATACGCACTTCTACCGGCAGCATCAGGGTGATGAAGATCAGCCAGAAGAACAGCGAGCGCAACGGGAAACGGAACCACACCAGTGCAAACGCGGAGAGCATCGACACCGCGATTTTTCCCACGGTGATGCCGAGCGCCATGATCAGGCTGTTGAGCATCATCATGCCAAAGGCCGGGCCGCTGCCGTTGACGCCCTGCGTCCAGATGCGCGAAATGTTGTCCCACAGATGCGTGCCGGGCACTAACGTCATCGGCACCTGATACACCGCTTCGTTATCCAGCGTGGCGGCGACAATCGCCACGTACAGCGGGAACAGAATGGTCAGCACGCCGAGCACCAGTAGGGTATGGCTGAAGATATCCAGACCGCGTCGATTCTCAATCATTGGTATTGCACCTTACGCTCGACAAAGCGGAATTGCAGGATCGTCAGGCCAATCACCAGCAGCATCAGCACCACCGACTGCGCGGCGGAGGAGGAAAGATCCAGACCGGTAAAGCCTTCGCGATAAATTTTGTAGATCAGCGTGGTGGTGGCCTGCACCGGACCGCCTCCGGTCGCAGCATCAATCACCGGGAAGGTATCGAAGAACGCATACACCAGGTTAACCACCAGCAGGAAGAAACTCACCGGGGTGATCAGCGGCAGTGACAGGTTGAAGAAGCGACGCACCGGACCGGCACCGTCAATCGCCGCTGCTTCCACCAGCGATTTGGGAATCGACTGCAGCGCGGCGAAGAAGAACAGGAAGTTGTAGCTCATCTGCTGCCAGATGGACGCCAGCACGATCAGGAACATCGCCTGACCGCTGTTTTGCGCGTAGTTCCAGTTATAACCAATCTGGTTCAGCAGATGGCTGAACAGGCCGAGGCCGGGGTTGAACAGGAACATCCACAGCACGGCTGCAACCACCGGCGCAACGGCGTAAGGCAGCAGCAATAGCGTTTGGTACAGTTTTTTCAGACGCACCACGTAGTCGACCAGCGCCGCCAGCAGCAGCGAGAAGGTCATGCCGCACACCGTAACCAGTGCGCTGAATTCGATGGTGGTCCAGAAAGAGTCGAGGTAATAGCTGTCGCTGAACAGGCGTTTGAAGTTATCCAGCCCGACGAAGGTGCTGGAAATACCAAAGGGATCGATGCTTTGAAGCGAATACCACAGCGCTTCACCGGCCGGCCACAGGAAGAAAATAGCGGTAATGACCAGCTGTGGTGCCACCAGCAAGTAAGGCAAGAAACGGGAGCGAAAAACGGGGCGTGATGAGGACATAGCAGACTCGCCAAAAGAGAAATCGGGGCTGACGCCATGCGCCAGCCCCGAGACAACGGAATTACTTCACTTGCTGTTCAAAACGACGCAGCAGTTCGTTTCCGCGCTTCACAGCGTTATCCAGTGCAGCTTGTGGCGCCTGTTTGCCGGTCCACACGCCTTCCAGCTCTTCGTCCACGATGGTACGAATCTGCGGCATGTTGCCCAGACGCATGCCTTTGGTAAACGGCAGTGGATCTTTGTTCAGCATCTGACGCGTGGCGATGTCTGCGCCTGGGTTCTTGTCATAGAAGCCCTGTTGCTTGGTCAGCTCATACGCCGCGGTGGTGATTGGCAGGTAACCGGTCTTCTGGTGCCATTCTGCCGCGATTTCTGGCTGAGCCAGGAACTTCATGAACTCTGCTACGCCCTTGTAAGTGTCGGCATCTTTGCCTTTCATCACCCACAGGCTCGCGCCGCCGATGATGGCGTTCTGCGGTGCGTTAGGCACAGTTGAGTCATAAGGCATCATGCCGACGCCGAAGTTGAATTTCGCGTAATGCTTGATATCCGCCAGTGAACCAGAAGAGGCCGTGGTGATGCCGCAGTCGCCGTTATAAAACTTAGCGGTAGACTCATCTTTACGACCGAAGTAGGTGAAATCACCCTTCTTGTTCATGTCTTCCAGCATCTGGATGTGGCGAACCTGCACCGGCTTGTTGAACTCCAGTACCGCGTCAGTGCCATCGAAGCCGTTGTTTTTGGTAGCCACTGGCAGTGCATGCCAGGCGCTGAAGTTCTCGATCTGGATCCAGCCCTGCCAGCCGCTGGCGTAACCACAGGTCATGCCCGCTTTACGCAGTGCGTCGGCATCTTTCGCCAGTTCCTGCCAGGTTTTTGGCGGCTGGTCTGGGTTCAGACCGGCTTTCTTGAACGCATCTTTGTTGTAGTACAGCACAGGAGTAGAGCTGTTGAATGGCTGAGAGATCAGCTGGCCATTGCTGTCGCTGTAGTAGCCCGCGACCGCTGGCACGAACTGTTTTGGATCCATCTGCACGCCCGCGTCTTTAAACACGTCATGCACTGGCACGATAGCTTTTGAAGCCATCATGGTCGCCGTACCTACTTCGTAAACCTGCAGAATCGCCGGTGCTTTACCGGTACGCACCGCAGCGATACCCGCTGCCAGGCTCTGCTCGTAGTTACCTTTGTAAGTCGGTACGATTTTGTATTCTGGGTGAGCCTGGTTAAAACGTTGTGCCAGAGAATCGACTTCTTTGCCTAACTCGCCTTCCATTGAGTGCCAGAAAGGAATGTCAGTAGCAGCCAGCGCATTACCGCTGAGCGCCAGACCAAGCAAAACACTCATCAGGCGGGGACGAAGCGTAAAAGCGGACATAAGTTTTTTCCTGTGCTGTTAGGTACGCGCGAAATCACGCATTTTTTTGTTCGCGAAGTAACATGACACGGGGAAATGACGGATTAATAACAGGTTTATGACGGGGATATGACAGGGATTGCGCGTATTAGAAAGTTTAAAGTGGCACGAGTTATCTCAAACTCGTGCCACTGTTCAGACCGTTGGCGGTAAGTAAGCCAGGTCAGGCGCCGAGGTAAGCGCTGCGTACCGCTTCGTTGGACAGCAACGCTTCACCACTGTCTTCCAGCACCACATGACCGTTCTCCAGCACGTAGCCGCGATCGGCCAGCTTCAGCGCCTGGTTGGCGTTTTGCTCAACGAGGAAGATGGTCATACCCTCTTTGCGCAGCTGTTCGATGGTATCGAAAATCTGCTGAATAATAATCGGTGCTAAACCTAAAGAAGGTTCGTCGAGTAACAGCAAACGCGGCTGGCTCATTAGCGCACGACCAATCGCCAGCATCTGCTGTTCACCACCGGACATGGTGCCCGCGCGCTGCACTTTACGTTCAGCCAGACGCGGGAACAACTGATACACCCGCTCAATGCGCTCCTGATACTGCTGACGCGTGGCAAAGAAGCCGCCCATCGCCAGGTTCTCTTCCACCGTCATACGTGAAAATACGCGGCGGCCTTCCGGCACAATCGCAATCGCTTCACGCATGATTTTGGCGGTTTGCCAGTCGGTGATCTCTTTGCCGTCGAAGATAATAGTGCCACTGGTGGCACGCGGTTCGCCGCACAGGGTGCCGAGCAACGTGGTTTTACCCGCGCCGTTAGCCCCAATCAGGGTGACAATTTCACCCTGACTGATGTGCAGGTTAATGTTGTGCAGTGCCTGAATCGGGCCGTAATGGGCACTCACCCCTTGCAACGTTAAAATTGGGTTTGCCATATTACGCCTCACCTAAATAAGCACGGATCACATCCGGATTGTTACGCACTTCTTCCGGCGTACCGTTAGCCAGCGGCGTCCCCTGGTTCACCACATAAATGCGGTCAGAAATGCCCATCACCAGCTTCATATCGTGTTCGATTAACAGCACCGAGACCTTATGCTCACCGCGCAGTTCGGCAATCAGTTCATCCAGTTCGTGGGTTTCGCGTGGGTTAAGTCCTGCGGCAGGCTCATCCAGCATCAGGATTTCCGGACGCGTCACCATGCAGCGCGCAATCTCCAGACGACGCTGCTGGCCGTAAGCAAGGTTGCCCGCCTGGCGATTGGCCAGCTCCAGCAGGCCGATACGATCCAGCCAGGTGGCAGCACGATCCAACGCTTCACTCTCCCCACGACGGAACGCCGGGGTTTTGAACAGGCCGGAGAACACGCCACTTTTCAAGTGCTGATGCTGAGCGACCAGCAGGTTCTCAATCACCGTCATCTCACGGAACAGGCGCACGTGCTGGAAAGTACGCACGATGCCCATACGCGCAATCTTCTGGCCTGGCTGGCCCTGCAACTCCTGATCGCGCAGTTTGATGGTGCCACCGCTCGGTTTATAAAAACCGGTCAGGCAGTTGAATACCGTGGTCTTACCGGCACCGTTCGGGCCAATCAGTGACACGATTTCCTGGGGATGCAGTTCCAGCGCCACATTATTGACGGCCAGCAGGCCGCCAAAGCGCATCATCAAGCCCTCAACGGCTAATAAAGGCTGACTCATGCCTGCTCTCCTTGTTTACTGCTTTTCAACTTCAGGTGTGGACGCTTCATCGGCAACAAGCCTTGCGGACGCCAAATCATCATCAGCACCATCAAACCACCCAGCACCAGCATGCTGTACTCGTTCAAATCACGCATCAATTCGCGCGACACCACCAGCAGCACGGCCGCGAGGATCACCGCAAACTGCGAACCCATACCGCCCAGCACCACAATCGCCAGTACAAAGGCTGATTCGACGAAGGTGAAGGATTCCGGGCTAACAAAACCCTGACGTGCGGCAAACAGCGTGCCGGCAAAACCGGCGAACACGGCGCTGATGGTGAAAGCGGTCAGCTTGATGCGCGTTGGGCTGAGTCCCAATGAACGACAGGCGATCTCATCTTCACGCAGCGCTTCCCACGCACGGCCTAATGGCATACGCAGCAATCGGTTGATGACGAACAGCGTCAGCACCACCAGCAGCAGCGCCACCAGATAGAGGAAGATTACGCGGTGGTTAGGATCGTATTCCAGGCCCGTTAGCTCATGGAAAGTGGTCCAGCCGCCTTCACTGACGCGACGCCCAAACTCAATGCCAAACAGGCTCGGTTTCGGAATCTGCGCGATACCGTTCGGACCGCCGGTGATCGAGGTGCTGTTCAGCAGCAGAATACGCACGATTTCACCGAAGCCGAGCGTCACAATCGCCAGATAGTCACCGCGCAGACGCAGCACCGGGAAGCCCAGCATCAGACCAAATGCACCGGCGACAATGCCCGCCAGCGGCAGACTCTCCCAGAAGCCAAAGCCGTAATAGTGATTGAGCAGCGCGAAGGTGTAAGCACCGATGGCATAGAAACCGCCATAGCCCAGCACCAGCAGGCCAGAAAGACCGACGACCACGTTGAGGCCAAGACCCAGCATCACGTAAATCAGCGTTAACGTGGCGATATCGACACTGCCGCGCGACACCAGAAACGGCCACAGCACCGCAGCAACGATCATCAGCGCCATCACCAGCTTTTGCTTTGGCGTCGAACCATCGAAGCCTGGCAGCACGAAGCCTTTACCGCTGCGTTTGAACTTGCCATGGAACAGCGGACGCAGCAGCTGGAAAACAAACACCACGGCACAGCCGATGAAAATCCAGTTCCAGCGCGCGGCCCCGGCGTTAGCCACCACCAGTTTGGTACCGTCCAGATCGAGACGGACGCCCATAAAGAAGGTGGCGAGAATCAGTAACATCACCGTAGAGATAACGGCGTTGACCAGTCCGAGGCGTTTCATACTTTCTCCACCTCCGGACGGCCCAGAATCCCGGTCGGCATCACCAGCAGCACCACAATCAGCAGCGCGAACGACACCACATCTTTGTATTCCGTCGACAGATACGCCGAGGTCAGCGCTTCCGCAATGCCCAGTACCAGACCACCAATCATCGCACCCGGGATACTGCCAATACCACCCAATACCGCAGCGGTAAACGCCTTCATCCCGGCCATGAAGCCAATGAACGGGTTAATGGAGCCATAGAACTGGCCGAGCAGCACGCCCGCCACCGCCGCCATCGCCGCACCGATAATAAAGGTCAGTGAGATCACGCGATCGGTGTTAATACCCAGCAGGCTGGCCATCTTCAGATCTTCCGCACAAGCGCGGCAGGCGCGGCCCATACGGGAATAGCGGATGAACAGCGTCAGGGCCAGCATCGACAGGAAGGTCACCACCCAAATCACCAGCTGCATGGTGGAGAGCGTGGCGGCGAAACCGTTGCTCTCGCCCAGCGTCCACTGGCCGGTGATCAGGCTTGGCAACGCCAGATCGCGCGAGCCTTGCGTCAGGCTGACGTAGTTCTGCAGGAAGATCGACATCCCGATAGCCGAGATGAGGGCGATCAAACGCTTAGAGGAACGCACGGGTTTATACGCCACGCGCTCAATGCTCCAGCCGTAAGCGCTGGAGATGATCACCGCCATCACGAAACCGGCGGCAATCATCAGCCACGTGGTATCGATGCCCATCATCATCAGGGCGGCAATCACAATAAAGGAGACATAGCTGCCGATCATATACACCTCGCCGTGGGCGAAGTTGATCATGCCGATGATGCCGTAAACCATGGTGTAACCAATGGCGATCAGCGCGTAGGTGCTTCCGAGGGTGACCCCGTTAAACATCTGCTGAATGAAATAGAGAAACTGCTCGGACATAGTGAGGACCTGCATGTGGACTAAAAATCCCCTCTCCCTTTTGGCAGAGGGTTAGGGTGAGGGAACAGCAGCGCATGTCGTGAATGTCGTGCGCGCTGTCCCTCTCCCAGCCCTCTCCGGCAAGAGAGAGGGCCAATCTATTTAAGCTTGGGAATTACTTAACAGCGGTAGAAGAACCGTCTTTGTGCCATTTGAAGACACCAAATTCGAAGCCCTTCAGGTCGCCTTTCTGATCCCAGTTCAGGTTGCCCATCACGGTTGGCACTGCAGCGCCTTCTTTCAGATTCTTAGCAATCGCATCAGGCTCATCGCTCTTACTGCGCTCGATACCGGCCACCAGTGACTGAATCGCGGCATAAGTCGTCCAGACGAACGGACCGGTTGGATCTTTGCGGTTTGAGGCCGTATTGGTTTTGATCGCGTCAACGATGGCCTTGTTCTCTGGCAACTGGTCATAACGCTTCGGCAGGGTCACATACAGACCTTCAGAAGCATCACCGGCAATGTTAGACAGTGAGGCGTTGCCCACGCCCTCTGGACCCATGAAGCCCGCAGTCAAACCGGCTGATTTTGCCTGACGCAGAATCTGGCCCAGCTCTGGGTAGTAGCCGCCGTAGTAAACGAAGTCGACGTTCTCTTTCTTCAGACGCGCAATCAGGGTTGAGAAATCTTTATCGCCCGCAGTGATACCTTCGAACAACACCACATTGCCGCCTTTGGCTTTCAGGGTTTTCTGCACCGACTCTGCCAGGCCCTGACCGTACTGCTGTTTGTCATGCACCACAGCGATACGTTTTGGTTTGATCTGGTCGAGAATATAGGTCGCAGCGGTTGGACCCTGATCGGAATCCAGACCGGTAGTACGCAGCACGTCCGCATAACCACGTGCCGTCAGTTCCGGTGCGGTTGCCGCTGGGGTGATCATCAGAATGCCTTCATCGTTGTAGATGTCAGATGCAGGCTGAGTAGAAGAGGAGCAGAGATGGCCGATAACGTATTTGATACCGTCGTTAACCACTTTGTTGGCAACCGCAACCGCTTGTTTCGGGTCACAGGCATCGTCATATTCCACGCCAACCAATTTGTCGCCGTTCACGCCACCTTTGGCGTTGATGTCCTTGATCGCCTGCGCTGCGCCGGTGAACTGCATGTCACCGTATTGCGCAACCGGACCGGTTGCTGCGCCAACGATGGCAATTTTAATGTCTTTCGCCAGTGCCGCGTGGCTCATCGCCAGCGCGACGCAACCTGCCAGTAATGCGCGTCCTTTACTCATTTTCATGCGAACTTCCCCATCTGTTGTGTCGTGTGTCGTTGTGTTTGGTTTATTTTCAGCCAGTCAAAGAGGAAAACTGATTTTAGAATAATGAGTTAGCGCACTTTTCTGGCATTTTTTGTTAAGAAGGCTTTATTTTTCAGGTTATTAAACAGGAACTTTCTTCTGTAAATCAACTGACATATTCAGTATTAGTCGCGTGGAACAGCAGAATCATCTGGTTTATCTGGCCGTAATTTAGTCAGGTTACCAGGGCTTTATGCTGGCTTTTTCAGCAATCATTGATGCCTTCCTCCACAATCCTGGCAAAGTGGCTGGCATTTGACCTATTTTCATTGCAAAAAAGTGACAGCACGCTGACTGTCTAAATTCGCTACACTATGGCCTTTCTGGCAGTACAGGTAAGGGTAATGAAGCTCACTATTCAGCGAATCACCGCACTCACGCCGCAGGATCGGTTGGATTTAGCTAAAGTCTGGCCGCAGATCGATATTTCGCAACTGGAAACCGCATTAAGCGAGACGCAGCGCTTGTATGCGGCAAGGTTTAACGATCGTCTATTGGGCGGGTTGCAACTGGAGATTTGTGGCACGCAGGGGAAGATTTCACACCTCAATGTGCGTGAAGTGACGCGGCGTCGCGGCGTCGGGCAATATTTGCTGGAAGACACCATGGCGCAGAACAGCGCGCTGGCGGATTGGTGGGTAGCCGATGACGGCAAAGACGATCAGAATATCCGCGCGGCATTTATGCAGGCCTGTGGTTTTCGCGCGCAGGCAGATGGCTGGGTGAAATAAAAAGGGCGACTATAAAAGTCGCCCCGTTTTTCACCTGATGATTATCAGGCTTCAATCGCCATACGCAGTTTCTTCATGGCGTTCTTTTCCAGCTGACGCACACGTTCTGCAGAGACGCCATATTTGTCGGCTAACTCCTGCAGCGTGGTTTTGTTCTCATCATCCAGCCAACGGGCGCGGATGATGTGCTGGCTGCGCTCATCAAGGCTCAGCATCGCATCGCTCAGCTTATCGGCAGCGTGTGCATCCCAGTTGTCCTCTTCGATGCCATCGGCAAAGTCAGAGGTTTTATCCTGCAGATACAGCACCGGTGCCATTGGCTTGCCGTCACCGGCTTCATCATCAGCGGACATATCAAACGTCATGTCCTGCGCGGCCATACGAGATTCCATCTCGAGTACATCTTTGCTGCTCACGCCTAACTCGCGCGCAACCATCTCCACTTCGTCCTGGTTAAACCAACCGAGACGCTGTTTGCTTTTACGCAGGTTAAAGAACAGCTTACGCTGCGCTTTAGTGGTCGCGACCTTCACGATACGCCAGTTACGCAGCACGTATTCGTGAATTTCTGCTTTGATCCAGTGCACGGCAAATGACACCAGACGCACGCCAACTTCAGGGTTGAAGCGACGCACCGCCTTCATCAGGCCAATGTTACCTTCCTGAATCAGGTCCGCCTGTGGCAGGCCGTAACCGGAGTAGTTACGAGCAATATGAACAACAAAGCGCAGGTGAGACAGGATCAGCGTCTTAGCTGCATCCAGATCGCCCTGGTAATGCAGTTTCTCCGCTAATGCCTTCTCCTCTTCTGCCGTCAATACCGGCCAGTTGTTGGCAGCCCGGACGTAAGATTCCAGGTTACCCAGAGGCGCAATCGCTAAAGTTTGCATTTCTTTGGTCATTCAAACCCTCACAAATTCAATGGACTTGCTGCGCGGTATTTTGCGCAGACGTTACATTATGTCAACGTCGCGAAAAAACCAAAAGCAATCTGTGCTACTTGGACGACAAAGTTATCCACAAGTTCAATATTAGCAGTGAATATTTTACACACAGATGACGGCGGGGAAAATAGGAAGATTCCTCTGCTCCCAGATCGTCGGCAGCAGAGGAAGAGTATATCAAAAAACGTTGCTGTTGGTTACTGCGGCGTAAATCGGCGTAAATGTTGTACAGTGGCTAACCATGCAGCAATCCAGCCAATGATGGCGGCGATGAGCAGCAGCAGCAGCCCTTCGTCCCAGGAAAAACCTTCCAGTACAAAGGTGGTGCCAAACACCGTCGCCACCTGCGCTACGACTGATTGAAGACGCAGTACCAGAACTTCGGACAGCAGCAGTGAAAGCACTGCACCACTGAAACCTAACAGCGCGCCGCCATACAGGAACGGACGCAAGATAAAGCCGTCGGTGGCACCAATCAGCTTTTGCACGTTAATGGTATCACGACGGGCAAAGATGCTCAGGCGCACGCTGTTACCAATCACCAGGAACACCGCCACCACCATCAGCAGACCAATCATCGAAGCGATTTGCCCTACCAGCCCGGTTAACGCCGCTAAACGGGCAAACCAGCTGTCATCCATGCGCACTTCATCCACACCCTGCACTTTTGACACGCGGTCGCGCAGGTTAGCCATGGTGTCTGAATTCTGGAAATTCAGTTTCGGCGTGATGATGGCCACGGCAGGCAGCGGGTTTTGCTCCAGCATATCCATCGAGCCGCCAAAACCAGACCAGTTACGGAACTCATTCAGCGCTTCTTCGCGCGTCAGATAGTTGACGTTATCCACGCCATCCAGCTTTTTCAGTTCAGCTGCCACATTCTCGGCCGCCGTATCATCCAGCGCTTTATCCAGATACACCGTCAACTGCGGTGCCGGATACCACTGCGTCGCTGCCTGGCTGACGTTTTTCCACACCATATAGCAAACGCTGGGCAGCGTCAGCGAGATAGCAATCACCATCACGGTCAGCAGTGTCGCCAGCGGCTGACGCCACATATCCGAAAGCGTGCCGCGCAGTGCGTAGCGCCACTGCTCCTGCCAACCGCCTTTCAGCGCCTTGCTTTTAGAAGGCTGCTTCGTCGCTTTCGGCGCGGCCGGGCGCTTATTGCGTTTATTGACCATCATGGCCTCCGTGCAGGCGTCCCTGATTTAGCGTCATCAAGCGGTAATTGCGGCGGGCAATCAACCCGGTGTCATGCGTCGCCATTAATACCGTCACACCGACGCGGTTGAACTCTTCAAACAGGCGCAGGATATCTTCCGACAGCGCATCATCCAGGTTACCGGTGGGTTCGTCCGCCAGCAGCACCGCAGGTTTATTCACGACCGCGCGGGCAATGCCGACACGCTGTTGTTCACCGCCAGAGAGCTGGATCGGGAAACTCTTCGCTTTGTCGAGCAGGCCGACTTTATCCAGCGCTGCCGAGACGCGACGACGAATGTCTTCACCACTGGCGCCGGAAATAATCAGCGGGATCGCCACGTTGTCATAGACCGAACGATCCATCAGCAAGTGGTGATCCTGGAAAATCATCCCGATCTGACGTCGCAGGAAAGGCACTTCACTGTGACGCAGACGCGAAATATCGTGGCCGCTAAACCAGATTTGCCCGGCGCTCGGGCGCTCAATGCCACAAATCAGCTTCAGTAAGGTACTTTTACCTGCACCAGAGTGGCCGGTCAGGAATGCCATTTCGCCGGGGCGCAGATGAAAATCCACTCCCTGCAGCGCCTGACGTCCTCCCAGGTATGCTTTACTGACCTCTTCAAAGCGAATCATCCCAATCATTCCTCTCGGGCAAACAGTGCCTCAATAAAGTCTGCGGCCTTAAACGGCCGTAAATCCTCGATGCCTTCCCCGACACCGATATAACGAATCGGAATGCCAAACTGATCGGCAACCGAGAAGATCACACCACCTTTGGCGGTGCCGTCGAGCTTGGTCAGCGTGATACCGGTCAGGCCCACCGCTTCATGGAACAGTTTGGCCTGGCTGACGGCGTTTTGCCCGGTGCTGGCATCAAGGGTCAGCATCACTTCGTGCGGCGCATCCTCATCCAGCTTTTTCATCACGCGGGTAATTTTTTTCAGCTCTTCCATCAGATGGGCTTTGTTCTGCAGGCGACCAGCGGTATCCGCAATCAAAACATCCACGTTGCGCGACTTCGCGGCCTGAATGGCGTCGAAGATCACCGAAGCCGAGTCAGCACCCGTATGCTGAGCCACCACCGGAATGTTGTTGCGCTGGCCCCAAACCTGAAGCTGTTCAACCGCGGCTGCGCGGAAAGTATCGCCCGCCGCCAGCATGACTGATTTGCCCTGCGCCTGATACTGACGCGCCAGCTTACCGATAGTGGTGGTTTTACCCACGCCGTTGACGCCTACCATCAGGATAACAAATGGCGCTTTGCCGCCCACATCCAGTGGCTGATCCACTTTTTCCAGAATGCCGGCCATTTCAGTTTTCAGCAGTCCGTACAATGCTTCAGCATCGCGCAGTTGCTTGCGGTTAGCCTGCTGCGTCAGATTGGTGATGATGCGGCGCGTAGTTTCCACTCCGACATCGGCAATCAGCAGCTGCTCTTCCAGCTCTTCAAACAGGTCATCATCGATTTTTTTGCCGCGGAACAGGCTAACAAAGCCAGAACCGAGGTTCTCGCGCGTTTTGACCAGGCTGCGCTTGAGGCGAGCAAAGAAGCCTTCTTTGGTCGGACGCTCCTGCTCTTGCGTCACCAGTGGCGCAGCGGCCAGCGGCAAATCGCTGACGGTATCTTGTGCTTCGGCTTCAGCGTCTTCTGCGTAGGTCTCTGCCAACGCCAGCGCTTCCAGTTCCTCGTCGCTTAACGCGTCGTCTTCCGGTTCAACGGCTGCTGCTTCGATCTCCGGCTCGTGCTGCGCAACTACTGGCTCAACGACCGCTTCTTCGATCTCTGGCTCGTGCTGCGCAACCACTGGCTCAACGACCGCTTCTTCGATCTCTGGCTCATGCTGCGCAACCACTGGCTCAACGACCGCTTCTTCGATCTCTGGCTCGTGCTGCGCAACTACTGGCTCAACGACCGCCTCTTCGATTTCCGGCTCGTGCTGCGCAATTACTGGCTCAACGGACGCTTCTTCGATCTCCGGCTCGTGCTGCGTAGCAGGCGCGGCAATAATCAGTTCTTCTGCCTGAGGCTCTTCTTCGATTAGTGCTACGTCCGAATGGATTTCATCCTCCGGCAGCACTTCCTCTTCAATTGCCGTGATCGGCTCAGCCACCGCCGCTTCAGGCTGCGTCCGTTGTTCTTCGGCTACGTGCTCAGTGACGGCAACCGTCTCTTCTGCCTGCGCTTCGGCGCTTACTAACGCGCTCTCTTCAGCGATCGGCTGTTGCGCCGCTTCGGCCGGTTGCTGCTCTTCCGCAGGCTGCTGCTTCTCTTCTTCTTTGCCAAAGCCTAGCCAGGAAAAAAAGCCACGTTTTTTCTCTTTTGCCATTGTGTAACCACACTCCTCGATGGCTTATTCCCGGTAGCACGCTGTTCCCAGGGGATAAAAAATTCAATTTTTTGTTCGCGAGCGGCGTAAAAATCAGGCAATTACGCGCGCCATATCAACTCAGTAGTCTAACACTTTCCAGCCAGCGCACCACAGCACCCTTTTTTACGTTTCTTCTGCCTGCCACGCCCGTTAAACTACGCAACAAATTATGACGAGTTGTGAGCGAAATGAGTAAATCCCCCCGCAGCAGCGGCGCCGCTGGCCAGATTCGTATCATTGGCGGACAGTGGCGCGGCCGCAAATTACCGGTGCCGGATAGCGCAGGCCTGCGTCCTACCACCGATCGCGTGCGTGAAACCCTGTTTAACTGGTTAGCGCCGGACATTCAGGAAGCGCGCTGCCTCGATTGCTTCGCCGGCAGCGGTGCGCTCGGGCTGGAAGCACTGTCACGCTATGCGGCGTCTGCTACGCTGCTTGAGATGGAACGTTCCGTTGCCCAGCAGCTGTCGCAGAATCTGCAAACCCTGCGTGCGACGCAAGGCAAAGTCGTGCAGACCAATACCCTGCAGTGGTTAAGCCAGCCGGGTGAGCCGTTCGATGTGGTGTTTGTTGATCCGCCATTCCGCAAAGGCTTGCTGCTGGAGACGCTGACGCTGCTGGAAAACAATGGCTGGCTGGCGGAGAACGCGCTGATTTACGTCGAAAGTGAAGTGGAGCACGGCACGCCAGTGGCGCCCGCTAACTGGGATTTATATCGCGAGAAAATTGCCGGTCAGGTGGCTTATCGCCTTTATCAACGCCAACAGGAGACGCAAGATGTGGCTTAATCTGGGACGATTACTGATGATTTGCGTCTGGGCATTTCTGCTGCTGAATCTGGTGCACCCTTTCCCGACACCGCTGCGCTACTTTGTGCATGTGGCACTGTTCTTTATGGTGATTATGCACGGCTTGCAGCTGGTGTTGCTGCGCGCTACCCAACCGAAAGAGGCGCCAAAACTCAGTGGTGTCACACAAGCGAAGATTTTCTTTTTTGGTGTGTTTGAACTGCTGGCGTGGCAGAAGAAGCATTATCCGAAGATGTAACGATATGGGCCGCGGCAGCGGCCCATTTTATTGCGCGGGCGTAAAACTGACAAAGCGACTGCCCTGCATTTTTAACTCCCCTTTCGCGCCCTTATCAATGTGATGGTAGTCATTGGCGCTCACCACCACTTTGATATCACTCGCCCCATTGAGCGGGTGGAACCAGGCTTCATACTTCATATCTTCCGCCACAATCTCTTCACGCTGACGCGAACGGCGATTGGGCGAGGGGAACTCACGTTTGGTTTTCACTTCAACACTCAGTGAGCGAACCGGTGAAGCATCATTTACCGCGGTTTCACGGCGTTGCTTAATAAACTGACGGGTCGCCAAAACGGCAATAATCGCCAGAACGATGAAAAAGATTAGCGGTGGTTTGCTCATGATTTCTCTCGCGCTTTGCGTTAGTGTCGGAACAGTAAAAAGACGACAAAGCATACAACCAGAGTTGACCGATTGTCACATTCGTCGCCGGTAACTTACACTGAGATCGCGATTTTGGGAAAATTCATGACTCTGGACGTCGCGTTCAGAAAAGGGAGAAAACATGCTTTGGTCTTTCCTTGCCGTACTTTTTTCCGGTTGGCTGTACGTTGATGCTTCATACCGTGGCCCACAGTGGCAACGCTGGCTGTTCAAACCTGTTACCTTGCTGTTGCTGGTCGCCTGGGCCTGGCAAGCGCCCACACTCAATACCACCGATTACCTGATTCTGGCCGGTCTGATTGCTACCCTGGTGGGCGATGCGCTGACGTTACTGCCTCGCCAGCAAATGCTCTATGCGCTGGGCGCATTCTTCCTGTCACATCTGCTCTACACCATCAGCTTTGCTGCCCACATGACCATGAGTTTCTTCTGGCCGATTCCGGTGACGCTGCTGGTGATAGGCGCGGTAGTGATTGGCGTGATTTGGTCGAAGCTGGAGGATTTGCGCTGGCCAATCTGTACCCTGATTGGTATGACGTTGGTGATGAACTGGATGGCGGCAGAGAATTACTTCTTCCGTCCGACCGATTACAGCTTCTCACTGCTGGTCGGCGCAGGATTGCTGCTGTTAGGCAATATTGTCTGGTTTATCACCCATTATCGCCGCCGTTTCAGTGCCGATAGCGCCATTGTTGCGGCCTGTTACTTCGCCGGTCATTTTATGATTGTGCGTTCACTGTGGCTGTATTGAAGAAAAGATGACCTTTTGCTTGACTCTGGAGTTGACTCCAGAGTGTAGCATTCGAGATGCGGGCAGTGGCCCGCATTGATCCCGGAGGTCATATGCACGCTCATTCTCATTCATGCCGTTGTGGGAAATCCCACAGCACACTCCAGCCGCTGTGCAGCATTCGCCCTGCATCGCCTTCTGCGCTAAAAATCTCGGCTGCCCTGCCCGCCACACCAGAAAGTGGCTGTGGCTGCTGTGATAACGACAGTGGCAGTCCCGGCGGCGAAAGCGACGCCGAAAGCGACAGGCCCTCGTCCACCTCTCATCAATTCCGCTGGCAGATTGCCGGTATGGATTGCCCCAGCTGCGCGCGAAAAATTGAAAGTGCCGTACAACAGCTGGCGCAGGTGCGCACCGCTCGCGTGATTTTTGCCAGTGAAAAACTGGTGGTGGATGCCGACCAGGATATTCGCCCGGCCATCGAACAGGCCGTCAAAAATGTCGGTTTTACCCTGACCTCAACCGACCCGCAATCTCAGCCCGCGCCTCAACGCCGCTGGCAGGAAAATGCCAGTTTACTGTTACTGGCACTGCTGATGCTCGCCAGTTGGCTGCTGAGCCAGGTTTCTCCGCTTTGGGGAGATCGCCTGTTTGTAGTGACCACGCTGATCGGCTTAGCGCCGATTGCACTGAGCGCCTGGAAACTGCTGCGCAGCGGTTCCCCGTTCAGTATTGAAACGCTGATGACCCTTGCCGCCGCCGGCGCATTAGTGATTGGCGCGCACGCTGAAGCAGCCATGGTGCTGCTGCTGTTCCAGCTGGGCGAACGTCTGGAATCTTACGCCGCTTCACGTGCTCGTCGCGGTGTGACCGCGTTAATGGCGCTGCGTCCCGATACCGCGACGCGTTTGAACGGCACTCAGCGTGAGCAAGTGGCGCTGACAGACTTACGTCCCGGCGATAGGATTGAAGTCGCGGCCGGCGGACGTTTACCGGCCGATGGTGAGCTGCTGAACCTCAGCGCCAGCTTTGATGAAAGCGCACTGACCGGTGAATCGGTGCCGGTTGCGCGTCAGCCGGGCGAAGCAGTGATGGCGGGCGCGACCAGCGTGGATCGCCTGGTCACGCTGAAAGTGATCTCTCAACCTGGCCAGAGCGCGATTGATCGCATCCTGCAGCTCATAGAAGAAGCCGAAAGCCACCGTGCACCGGTTGAGCGCTTTATCGATCGCTTCAGCCGCATCTATACACCCGCCATTATGCTGCTGGCGCTGCTGGTAATGGCGCTACCGCCACTACTGGCAGGGGCGGCCTGGTTGCCGTGGATTTATAAAGGCCTGACGCTGCTGTTGATTGGTTGCCCTTGTGCGCTGGTGATATCAACACCCGCCGCGATCACCTCTGGCTTAGCGGCGGCCGCGCGACAGGGCGCCCTGATCAAAGGTGGCGCCGCGCTGGAACGTCTCAGCCGCATCCAGACCATGGCATTCGATAAAACCGGCACCCTCACACTGGGTAAACCGCAGGTGACCGAGGTCGAATCTTTCAGTGCGATGGAAGCAAATGCACTGCTGAGCATTGCGGCGGCAGTCGAACAAGGTTCCAGCCATCCATTGGCGATCGCCATCGTGCGCGAGGCCGAAAAGCGCCAGCTCAGGCTACCGCACGCCCGGCAGCAGCAAACGCTGGCTGGCAGCGGCATTCGGGCGCAGATTGATGGCGTGACCTATCAGCTGCTGGCACCACGCGATGCCACCACGCTCACGGTCGATCAGCAGCAGGCGATAGCGCAACGCGAAGCACAAGGTAAAACCGTAGTAGTGCTGTTGCAGGATGAGACGGTGTTGGGCACCCTGGCGTTGCAGGATCAGCTGCGTGAGGAAGCCGTTACGGCGCTGGCGCAGTTGCAAGCGATGGGCATTAATAGCCTGATGTTGACCGGTGATAACCCGCGTGCAGCGGCGGCGATTGCAGCTGAACTCAATATCGATTATCGCGCCGGGCTGTTGCCTGCCGATAAAGTGGCGGCGGTGCGCACACTGGGAGAGCAGCAATCACTGGCGATGGTGGGCGATGGCATTAATGACGCCCCGGCGATGAAAGCGGCCACGATTGGCATCGCGATGGGCAGCGGCACCGACGTCGCGCTGGAAGCCGCCGACGCCGCACTGACGCAAAACCGTCTGGCGATTCTGCCGCGTACCGTGGCGCTGGCCCGCCGCACGCGTGCGATTATCCGTCAGAACATCGCCATTGCGCTGGGGCTGAAGGGGATTTTCCTCGTCACCACGCTGCTCGGGTTTACCGGTTTGTGGCTGGCGGTGCTGGCAGATTCAGGCGCGACGGCGCTGGTCACGGCCAACGCCTTGCGATTACTGCGTCGGCGTTAAGCCGCGCCTTTCTGAATCAGATACTGGTACGGCAGCGTTTCCGTCTGCTGTGCCAGCAGCTGATGTTCCATAAAGCGGCAGAAACCG
Organism: Erwinia sp. S63; assembly: GCF_016625195.1. Taxonomy (GTDB): domain Bacteria; phylum Pseudomonadota; class Gammaproteobacteria; order Enterobacterales; family Enterobacteriaceae; genus Pantoea. Next base: position 35,762 of record NZ_JACVUP010000006.1, on the reverse strand, counting down.
GGGATATCACGCGTGGTGGCCGGATCGTCAGCAATGATCAGCAAGGTTTCGCCCGCCTGCATGGTGCGCACGGTTTTGCGCACCATCATTACCGGCTCAGGGCAGCGCAGGCCAAGGGCATCAAGCGTGTGGTCCGGCGCAGAAAAGGGATCGCTCATGATTCTCTGTCTTCATTCAAGGTGGGCGCTCATTCTAGCGCGCAAAATACACAGCGCAAGGCGATAACGATTGCGTTAAAATTAACCATTGCATTAATTGCGCAACGCGCTAAGATGCCGCCGTTTTTTTACCAAATTGTTTAATCCTCGAAATAATTCGCGTTTTAGCAAGGCGGCAAGGGCGTGTATCCCCAGGAGCTTACACAAGTAAGTGACTGGGGTACGCGAACGCAGCCAACGCAGCTACAACGCGAAGTATGAAGAGGATTGTTGGGTTCCCTCACCCCATTACTCAAAAAGGTCAGACATGATTGATTTCTCTGCACGTCAGCGCATGCATGCGCTGTTTTGGCTATCGCTATTCCATCTGCTGGTGATCACCTCCAGTAACTATCTGGTACAGCTGCCGGTTTCTATCTTCGGCTTCCATACCACCTGGGGTGCGTTTAGTTTTCCATTTATCTTCCTCGCTACCGATCTCACCGTGCGCATCTTTGGCGCGCCATTAGCCCGCCGCATTATTCTGGCGGTGATGATCCCGGCGCTGTTTATCTCTTACGTCGTGTCCTGTGTGTTTTACCAGGGCGAATGGCAGGGATGGGCATCGCTGGAGCAGGTGAACCTGTTTGTCGCGCGTATCGCCAGCGCCAGCTTTATGGCTTATGCGCTCGGTCAGATTCTGGATATCCACGTTTTTAACCGTTTGCGTCGTTTACCGCAGTGGTGGATCGCCCCGGCATCCGCCATGTTCCTCGGTAATATCAGCGATACCATGGCCTTCTTTTTCATCGCCTTCTACAAGAGTCCGGACCCGTTTATGGCCGCGCATTGGGTGGAGATCGCCCTGGTGGATTACAGCTTCAAAGTGCTGATCTGCATGATTTTCTTCCTGCCTGCTTACGGTGTGTTGCTGAACAGCCTGCTGAAACGTCTGGCAGAGCGCTCAACACAGCGTCAGATCAATTTCGGCTAATTACACATAGACGAAACGCCGCAGCGCGCTAAGATTTCCTGACAAACCGGCGGTTGCTTTTGACCGCCGATTCCGTTTTTATACCGGGTAGAAAGCACCTGACTGGAATCATCAAAGGGAAAAGAATGCGTAACTTAGTGAAATATGCGGGTATTGGTTTGTTGGTGTTAGGCCTTGCGGCCTGTGATCAGAAGAAAGAAGATGCGGCGGCAGGCAGCAACGGTGCCAGCGCCAGCCAGTCAGCCCAGACGGTGAACCTGATGGACGGCAAGCTGAGCTTCAGTCTGCCGGCGGGCATGTCAGATAAGAGCGGTAAACTCGGTTCTGAATCTACCAATATGCATGTGTACGCCGATGAAACCGGCCAGCGCGCGATTATCGTGATTGCGGGCGATCCGACCAACGAAGCACTGGATGCACTGTCACAGCGTCTGGAGCAGCAGCAGCGCGGTCGCGATCCGCAGTTGCAGGTCGTTTCCAATAAAGCGGTGACGCTGAAAGATCAGCCTGCTCAGCAGCTGGATACCGTGATTTCGGCCAACAACCAAACCTCATGGTCTTCCGTGATTCTGGCAAAAGTGGATGGCAAATTGCTGACCCTGCAGATCACTCTGCCAGCCGACAATCAGCAGCAGGCGCAGAGCGATGCTGATGCGATCGTGAAAAGCATCACTCTCAAGTAATGCTTTACAGGTGCGCATAAAAGCGCACCCTTCGAAAATCTCATCCAATGCGTTCAGGGTCGCCTTCAATGGCGACCCATTTCATACCTTACAATCTCACCGGCGAAATATGCCAAATCTCGTCCGCGTACTCCTGAATCGTCCTGTCTGCTGAGAAGTAGCCCATATTGGCGATATTCAATGCCGCACGGCGCTGCCACTCATCTGGCTGACGATAGAGCTTGTCCACCTTATCCTGCGCATCCACATAGCTGCGATAATCGGCCAGCAGTTGATAGTGATCGCCGAAATTCACTAACGCATCAAACAGATTACGATAACGACCCGGTTCACCCGGACTGAATGCACCGCTGGCAATTTGCGTCAGTGCCTGGTGCAGTTCGGCATCTTCCTCATAATATTTACGCGGGTTGTAGCCATCCTTGCGCAGTTGCTCGACCTGCGGCGTGGTGTTGCCGAAGATAAAGATATTCTCCGCACCCACATGCTCGCGCATCTCAACGTTCGCGCCATCCAGCGTACCAATCGTCAACGCGCCATTCAGCGCAAACTTCATATTACTGGTGCCCGATGCCTCGGTACCCGCCGTAGAGATCTGCTCGGACAGATCCGCCGCCGGAATAATGATCTGCGCCAGGCTCACGCTGTAGTTAGGAATAAACACCACCTTCAGCTTGTTCTTCACCTGCGGATCGTTGTTGATCACGTTGGCAACGTCGTTGATCAAATGGATGATGTGCTTCGCTACGTAATAGGCCGACGCCGCTTTACCGGCGAAGATATTGACGCGCGGCACCCAATCCGCAGTGGGATCGGCTTTGATGCGGTTATAACGGGTGATGACGTGCAGCACGTTAAGCAACTGACGCTTATATTCATGGATACGTTTGATCTGCACATCAAACAGCGCATGCGGATCCAGCACGATATCCATGTTCTTCGCCACCCAATCCGCCAGACGTTTTTTATTGGCGAATTTGGCGTCGGAAATTTGCTCGATAAAGGCCGGGTAATCAATGTGCGGCGTCAGTTCACTCAGCTGACTGAGATCGGTACGCCAGGTGCGGCCGATGGTCTCATCCAGCACATCAGAAAGCGCCGGGTTAGCCAGCGCCAGCCAGCGACGCGGCGTCACGCCATTGGTTTTATTACAGAAACGTCCCGGGAACAGGCGCGCAAAATCAGCAAAAAGCGACTGCACCATCAGATTGGAGTGCAGCTCTGAAACGCCATTCACCTTGTGGCTCACTACCACCGCCAGCCACGCCATGCGCACCTTGCGGCCGTTGTTTTCGTCGATGATCGAGATACGCGACATCAAATCCCAATCGTCCGGATAGTATTCCTGAATGGTTTTCAGGAAGTAATCGTTGATTTCAAACACGATGCTGAGATGGCGCGGCAGGATCTTGCCGAACATGTCCACTGGCCAGGTCTCCAGCGCTTCACTCATCAATGTGTGGTTGGTGTACGAGAACACCTGACAGGTCACTTCGAAAGCATCATCCCAGCTGAATTTGTGCTCATCGATCAACAAGCGCATCAGTTCAGGGATGGCTAAAACCGGGTGGGTATCATTGAGGTGGATAGCAATTTTATCCGCCAGGTTGTCCCAGGTTTCATGCATTTGCCAGTGGCGACTCAAAATATCCTGCACCGTGGCCGAGACGAGGAAATACTCCTGACGCAAACGCAGTTCACGGCCAGAGTCGGTAGAGTCATCCGGATAGAGTACGCGCGACACGTTCTCTGAGTGGTTTTTATCTTCCACCGCCGCAAAGTAATCACCCTGGTTAAACTTGCCGAGGTTGATCTCATTGCTGGCCTGCGCACTCCACAAGCGCAACGTGTTGGTGGCATCGGTATCAAAACCGGGAATTATTTGATCGTAAGCCGCCGCAATAATCTCTTCGGTCTCTAACCAGCGTACGCGCGCACCTTCATGTTGCAAGCGGCCGCCGAAGCGAACTTTGTAGCGGGTATTGAAGCGCTGGAACTCCCACGGATTGCCGTATTCCAGCCAGTAATCCGGCGACTCACGCTGCTGACCGTCGACAATATTCTGCTTGAACATGCCGTAATCGTAGCGAATGCCGTAACCGCGTCCCGGCAAGCCGAGGGTGGCGAGCGAGTCAAGGAAACACGCCGCTAAACGACCCAGGCCGCCATTGCCGAGCCCCGGATCGTTCTCTTCGTCCATCAGTTCGCTGAGGTCGAGCCCCATCTCATCCAGCGCCTGATTGAGATCATCATAGATACCCATCGCCAGCAATGCATTGCCCAGCGTGCGTCCCATCAGGAACTCCATCGACAGGTAGTAAACCTGACGCACATCCTGCGACAACTGCGCACGGCTGGAGCGCAGCCAGCGTTCCACCATGCGATCGCGCACCGCCAGCAAGGCGGCGTTAAGCCACTCATGCTGATTGGCGATCGACGGGTCTTTACCAATAGTAAACATCAGTTTATAGGCGATTGAGTGCTTCAGTGCGTCAACCGTTAACGTGGGTGAGGCATAGGTGAAAGGTGCATTCATATCCAGTATCCCAATCTCTGATTACAGCAAACGTTGATAAAGATCGCGGTAGGCTTGTGCGGCCACCTGCCAACTAAAATCCATCCCCATCGCCTGCCGCTGAACGTAACGCCAGAGAGAAGGACGGGACCAGAGGACAAAAGCACGTCGAATCGCGCGCAGCAGCGACCAGGCGTTACTGTCTTCGAAACTAAAACCGCTTGCGACCCCGTCAGCGAGGTTCTCCAGCGAGCTGTCCTGCACGGTATCCGCCAACCCGCCGGTGCGGCGCACCAACGGAAGCGTACCGTATTTCAAACCGTACAACTGGGTTAAGCCGCACGGTTCAAAGCGGCTCGGCACCATGATGACATCTGCTCCACCCACAATACGGTGCGAGAAGGCTTCGTGATAACCGATCTGTACGCCGACGCTGCCAGGATGTTCAGCAGCCGCAGCGAGAAAACCTTGTTGTAACTCTGCATCGCCCTGGCCCAACAACACCAGCTGGCCGCCTTGCGCCAGTAAGCCCGGTAACGCTTCGAGCACCAGATCCAGCCCCTTCTGTTTGGTCAAACGGCTGATGACACAAAATACCGGCACTTTGTCATCCACCTTCAGGCCCATGGCGATCTGCAGTTGGCGCTTGTTCTCCGCCTTGCTCTCCAGCGTTTCCCGGTCATAACGCGCCGTCAGCAGCAGGTCGTGCGCCGGGTCCCAAATGCCGGGATCAACGCCATTCAGGATGCCACTCAGCCGACCCTCTTTGAGCCGCTGCTCCAATAGCGATTCCATGCCATAACCGAATTCTGGCCGGGTGATTTCCAGAGCATACGTCGGGCTGACTGCCGTAATATGATCGGCATAAAATAATCCCGCCTTGAGGTACGAAATTTGTCCGTAGAACTCCAAGCCATGCATGGTGAAGAAACTGCGCGGGATCTGAATCTCATCCAGATGGCGCGCATTGAACAACCCCTGATAAGCCAGATTGTGCACGGTAAACACCGTTTTTGCCGGGTGACCCCGGGCCGCGATATAGGCACAGGTTAGCCCTGCGTGCCAGTCGTGCGCGTGCACCACATCGGGTTGCCAGTAGGTATCCAGTCCGCTGGCCAGCTCTGCGCCCATCCAGCCCAGCAGCGCAAAACGCAGATAGTTGTCCACGTAGGCAAACTGCGATGTGTCGTGATAAGGGCTGCCGGGACGCTCATACAATCCCGGCGCATCAATTAAATAAATGCCAACTCCGTTGAATTGTCCAAATAATAAACGGACCGGGCCAGCAAAAGTATGTAATTCCGCAACGATCTCGGTGTCAGGAATCCCTTTACGCAGATCCGGATACGCGGGAAGCAATACCCGCGCATCCGTACCACCCGCAATCTGAGCCTGAGGCAATGCGCCGACGACATCAGCTAACCCGCCGGTTTTGAGCAGCGGGAAAAGTTCTGAACAGACATGTAAAACCTGCATCCTGGACCCCTATTGTGTTATCGCGCGCGTTCCCCGCGGCGATTGCCTGTGTGCTTGCTCGTTGCTTTCGTGGTCAGCCAGCCAATTTGGCCAGCATGGCGCGCGTCACCAAAACGATGCCTTCTTCTGAACGGTAAAAACGGCGGCTGTCTTCATCAGGGTTTTCACCAATCACCATGCCTTCCGGAATCACGCAGGCGCGATCGATCACGCAACGACGCAGACGACAGGAACGATTGATCACCACATCCGGTAACAGCACCGAAGAGTCGATATTGCAAAATGAGTTGATACGCACGCGCGGGAACAGCACCGAATTCACCACCACCGAGCCGGAGATGATGCAGCCGCCGGAGACCAGCGAATTCATCGTCATACCGTGGCTGCCCGAGCGATCCTGCACAAATTTGGCGGGCGGCAACGGTTCCATATGGGTGCGAATTGGCCAGTCGTGGTCGTACATATCCAGCTCAGGTGTGACGGAGGCCAGATCAAGATTAGCGCGCCAGTAGGCTTCCAGCGTCCCGACGTCGCGCCAGTAAGGCTCGGCGTTTTCATCGTTCTGCACGCACGACAAGGTAAAGGAGTGCGCATAGGCTTCACCGCTGGCGACAATTTTTGGCAGTAAGTCTTTGCCGAAATCGTGGCTCGATTCAGGGATCTGCAAATCCTCTTCCAATAGCTGGTAGAGGTAATCCGCGTTGAACACGTAGATCCCCATACTGGCTAACGCTTTGGTGTCATCACCCGGCATTGACGGTGGTTTCGGCGGTTTCTCCACAAAATCAATGACATTATTTGCTTCATCCACGGCCATCACACCAAATGCGGTGGCTTCCGCCAGCGGCACCGGCAAACAGGCGATGGTGCACTTCGCGCCACGATCGACGTGATCGAGCAGCATGCGCGAGTAATCCATTTTGTAGATGTGATCGCCAGCGAGGATCACGATATACATCGCGTTATAACGGCGAATAATGTCGAGGTTCTGTGAAACCGCATCAGCCGTACCGCGATACCAGTGTTCAGTGGCGGCACGCTGCTGCGCCGGCAGCAAATCGACAAATTCGTTCATCTCTTCATTGAACAACGACCAGCCACGCTGGATATGCTGCGTCAACGTATGTGATTGATATTGCGTAATCACGCCGATACGCCGGATACCCGAGTTAATGCAGTTGGACAATGCAAAGTCGATGATGCGGAACTTTCCGCCGAAGTGCACAGCGGGTTTGGCGCGTTTCGCGGTGAGATCTTTCAGGCGCGTTCCGCGCCCGCCAGCAAGGATCAAGGCCACCGTTTGTGTAGGGAGCTGGCGCGCCAGCATCAGATGATCTGTTCTATCTAATTTCACCATGTCTGACTCCTTATGATTGCTTTAGGAACGCACACACGCCGTGTGCGGGCCCGTGCCAGACAGTTGTAAGGATGGGGTTATCTTCCCCGGCGAAAGGAGGAATGGCACGCCACTCTCCGTCTGGTAAGGCAAGGTCACTCACCAATTCCGTGGCGTTGATTGTTATTAACCAGCGGCCGGAGAGCAGGATCTGCATTCTGTGCGCCCCCTGTTCCCACTCCTCATTTCCCAGTGGTTTGCCGCTGGCATTGAACCACTGCACGTTGCCATCGCCCTCCTGCCACCAGCGATCCGCTGTCAGTGCAGGAATGCGCTGACGCAGCCGGATTAACGCGGCAGTGAAGTCGACCAGTCCAAAATCATCCTGATGCCAGTTCAACCAGGTGAGCGGGTTGTCCTGACAGTACGCGTTATTGTTGCCGTGCTGGCTGTGACCGCGTTCGTCTCCGGCCAGTAACATCGGTGTGCCCTGCGCCAGCAGCAGCGTCGTGAGTAAGGCGTGTACGCTGCGCCGCCGCCGTTCGACGATATCGAAATTGACCTGCAGCCCCTCTTTGCCATGGTTATGGCTGAAGTTACTGCTGCTGCCGTCTCGATTGTCCTCGCCGTTGGCCTGATTATGTTTGTGGTTGAAACTCACCACGTCACGCAGCGTAAAGCCGTCATGCGCGGTGATCAGATTGATGCTGGCGTGCGGCAAACGCTCCTCGCGCTGGAACACATCGCTGGACGCGGCAAAGCGCCGGGCAAATTCACCGTTGTTGAGCTGGCCGTGCAGCCAGTAACGGCGCGCGGCATCGCGGAAATGGTCATTCCATTCGGCGAACCCCACGGGAAAATTGCCTACCTGATAGCCGCCGGGACCGATATCCCAGGGCTCAGCAATCAGTTTGACCTGTGACAGCACTGGACAGGCTTTAATGGCGGCAAACAGCGGCGCATCCTGGCGATAATCAGGCATGCGACCCAGCACGCTGGCGAGGTCAAAACGGAAGCCATCGATATGGCAGTCCCGCACCCAATAGCGCAGCGCTTCTAAGGCCCAATCCATCACCTGTGGATCGCTGAGATTGAGCGTGTTACCGCAGCCGGTCCAGTTTTGATATTCACCCTGCGCGTCGAGCCAGTAATAGCTGGCGTTATCCACGCCACGCAGTGAAATGTTGGGGCCAATCTCTTCCAGTTCCGCGGTGTGGTTGAACACCACATCGAGGATCACTTCGATACCCGCCGCATGCAGCGCTTTGACCGCCTGTTGGAACTCCTGCAACGGGGTTAAGCCGTGCTCGCCGGTGGCATAGCGCGGATCCACCGCCCACAGCGCAAAGGGGTTATAGCCCCAGTAATTGCTCAGCCCGAGACGCTGCAGCCGTGGCTCTGTCGCAAAATGTGCAATCGGCAGCAGTTCCAGCGCGGTGATACCGAGATGGCGTAAGTACTTCACCATAGCAGGATGACCCAGTGCCGCATAAGTCCCGCGCAGCCTTTCCGGAATTTCCGGATGTTGCCGGGTTAAGCCACGCACGTGCGCCTCATAAATCACCGTATTACCCCACGAGGTGCGCAGCGGCTGATCCGTTTCCCAGTCAAAATCCTCGGCGATCACCAGTGATTTGGGCGCAATGGCGGCGTTGTCCTGCTCATCCGGCTGGTGTTCACCTCCGCTAAAACGCGGATCGTCGGGAACATCCCCCACCACCGCTTTGGCGCAGGGATCGACCAGTAATTTGGCAGGGTTGAAACGATGTCCTTGTTGCGGTGCCCATGGGCCGTGCACGCGATAGCCGTAACGCTGGCCGGGTTTTAACGCTGGAAAATAGCCGTGCCAGATATCGCCACTGCGCGCGGGTAGCGTAAAGCGACGCTCAACGCCGTGCGCGTCAAACAGGCACAGCTCCACCTGCTCGGCATGGCGGGAAAACAGCGTGAAGTTAACGCCGCGCCCATCGTAATGGGCGCCCAACGGCGTTGGCTGCCCGGGCTCCAGCATCAGTCGCCCTCCCGCACCAGCCAAATTGTGGCCAGCGGCGGCAAGGTCAGGCTCAGGGATTGCGCCCGACCGTGGCTCTCAATGTTATCGGTATGCACGATGCCGTGATTGCGGGTATCACTGCCGTGATAATCCTGCTGATCGGTGTTCAGCACCTCACGCCAGCCGCCTTGTTGATTGACGCCAAAGCGGTAGTCGTGGCGCGCCACCGGCGTGAAGTTACTGGCAACGATGATTTCATTACCGTCACGATCGCGGCGCACAAACACAAACACCGAGTTTTCATGATCGTCGACCACCAGCCATTCAAAGCCCTGCGCATCGAAATCAAGTTGATGTAATGGCGTGAAGTGTTTGTAGCTGTGGTTGAGATCGCGCACCAGACGCTGTACGCCGTTGTGCCAGTTGTCTTCGCCCTCCAGCAGATGCCAGTCGAGGCTCGAATCGTGGTTCCACTCGCGCCCTTGCGCAAACTCGTTGCCCATAAACTGCAGCTTCTTGCCTGGGAAACCCCACATCCAGCCGTAATAGGCGCGCAGGTTGGCAAACTTTTGCCACGCATCGCCGGGCATGCGATCAAGAATCGAGCGTTTACCGTGCACCACTTCGTCATGCGACAGCGGCAGCACGAAGTTTTCGGTGTAGTTGTAAAGCATGCCAAACGTCATCAGGTTGTGATGATAACGACGATGCACCGGGTCGAGTTTCATATAGTCCAGCGTGTCGTGCATCCAGCCGAGGTTCCACTTAAACCAGAAACCGAGTCCGCCATCTTCAGAAGGGCGTGTCACACCAGGATAATCGGTGGACTCTTCTGCCACGCTGATGGTGCCCGGCGCAGCGCGGCCCAACGTGCGGTTGGTGTGACGCAGGAATGAGATGGCTTCAAGATTCTCGCGACCGCCAAAGTGGTTAGGCACCCATTCGCCCTCTTTGCGGCTGTAATCGCGGTAGATCATCGATGCCACGGCATCCACACGCAGGCCATCAATGCCAAAGCGCTCCATCCAATACAGCGCGTTGCCGGAGAGATAGTTACTGACTTCGCGGCGACCAAAGTTGTAGATCAGTGTGTTCCAGTCCTGATGGTAGCCTTCACGCGGATCGCTGTGCTCATACAGTTCGGTGCCATCAAATTTCGCCAATCCGAAATCGTCACTGGGAAAGTGGCCCGGCACCCAATCGAGTAACACGTTGAGGCCGGCATCATGCGCTGCGGCGATAAAATGGCGGAACTCATCGCGGGTACCAAAGCGGCGCGTGGGCGCATACATGCCGAGAGGCTGATAGCCCCAGCTGCCATCAAACGGATGTTCATTGATCGGCAGCAGTTCAATGTGGGTGAAACCCATCTCTTTGACGTAAGGCACCAGCTGTTCGGCCAGCTCTTTGTAGCTCAGCCAAAAGTTGTTGTCGGTGTGGCGGCGCCACGACCCCAGATGTACTTCGTAAATCGAGATCGGCTGATCAAACGCATTGGCGGCTTTACGCTGTGGCTGCATCTCCACTTTCGGCGGCAGGCCGCAGATCATCGAGGCGGTTTGCGGGCGCATCTGTGCCTCAAAGGCAAACGGGTCGGCTTTGATGCGCATCTGCCCTGACGCATCAATAATTTCATATTTGTACAGCTGGCCATTCACCGCGCCCGGCACAAACAGCTCCCAGATACCCAGCTCACGGCGGAAGCGCATCGGGTGACGACGACCATCCCAGAAGTTGAATTCGCCCACTACGGAGACGCGACGTGCGTTCGGTGCCCACACCGAGAAACGGGTGCCGCTGACGCCATCGATGGTCGCGTTATGTGCACCTAGCGTTTCATACGGGCGCAGATGCGTGCCTTCGCCGAGCAGCCAGGCATCCATTTCGGCCAGTAACGGGCCGAAGCGATAGGCATCGTCGATCAGGTTTTGCTGGCCGTGCCAGGTGACCGCCAGCTGATAACGAAACAGGTTTTTACGGCGTGGGATCACACCGCAGAAGAAGCCGCGTGAATCGAGGCATTTAAGCTGCGCGCATTTGCGTCCGGTGTTGGTTTCAATCACCCAGACTTCGGAGGCATCGGGCAGCAGCGCACGGACTTCGAGGCCTTCGACAGTTTGGTGCATCCCCAAAAAAGAGAAGGGATCGGCATAATTCCCGGCAAAAAGGGCATTGATCGCCTGGCGATCGGGAAGCTCTGACATGACTTTCTTCCTATGATTTTGCGCAGGCGACCGGAGTGGACAACAATGCCGCCTCTGGTGCGCTGCTTTTCATTGAGCCATACGTACACCAGCAAGAGAGGACACCGTCCATGGGAGAAGATCTTTGCCGTGTACAACAACCATTCAGTTCGGAAAGCAAAAACAGTTAACAACCGGCACATCACTGTTAAATCATAGCTTGGGGCTGGCAGAAGCCAGGGGGGAAAGCAAAAAAATCTTGTCGGGCAAGCAAAAAGGGGAAGCGGATCACTTGTCAGGCGCAATTTGGGTTAAGTTTTGCAACCTGGTTGGCATAAAAAAGGCCGGGAAATCCCGGCCTGTCTGGTTTGTCGCTGCGCTTAGTCGATCAGCAAACGCAACATGCGGCGCAGCGGTTCAGCCGCGCCCCACAGCAACTGATCGCCCACGGTGAAGGCGGAGAGATATTCCGGCCCCATGTTCAGTTTGCGCAGACGACCAACCGGCGTGGTCAACGTGCCGGTGACGGCCGCTGGCGTCAGTTCACGCATGGTGATTTCGCGGTCATTTGGCACCACTTTCACCCACTCGTTATGAGAAGCCAGCAGCTGTTCGATTTCGTTCAGCGGGATATCTTTTTTCAGCTTCAGGGTGAATGCCTGGCTGTGGCAGCGCAGTGCACCGACGCGCACACACAGGCCATCCACTGGGATCACGCTGCTGGTGCGCAGAATCTTGTTGGTTTCTGCCTGGCCTTTCCACTCTTCGCGGCTCTGGCCGTTATCCAGCTGCTTGTCGATCCATGGAATCAGGCTGCCCGCCAGCGGTACGCCGAAGTTGTCGGTCGGCAAGGTACCAGAGCGGGTGAAATCAGTGACGCTACGTTCGATATCCAGAATCGCCGAAGCCGGATCCTGCAAGGATTTCGCCACGTGGTCGTGCAGCATGCCCATTTGGGTCAACAGCTCACGCATGTGACGTGCGCCGCCGCCGGAGGCCGCCTGATAGGTAGCGACAGAGGCCCACTCCACCAGATCGTTAGCGAACAGACCGCCAAGTGACATCAGCATCAGGCTGACGGTGCAGTTACCGCCGACGAAGGTTTTGATACCGTTGTCGAGGCCCTGACGAATCACATTGTGGTTAACCGGATCGAGAATGATGATGGCGTCATCTTTCATGCGCAGCGTCGACGCCGCATCAATCCAGTAACCCTGCCAGCCGCTTTCACGCAGCTTAGGGTAAACTTCACTGGTGTAGTCACCGCCCTGGCAGGTGATAATAATATCCAGCGCCTTCAGCGCCTCGATATCAAAAGCATCCTGCAGCGCACCGGTCGACTTGCCGCCGAATGTCGGTGCTGCCTGACCAAGCTGAGACGTGGAGAAGAAGACCGGATTGATCACATCAAAATCACGTTCTTCACTCATGCGTGACATCAGCACTGAGCCGACCATGCCACGCCAACCAATAAAGCCTACATTCTTCATTTTCTGTCCGTCCGGGGCGTTTTCACTGTGCCCTTCGTGGTGCGAGGAAAAGACCAAGCGGAATATCCAGTTGATCTGCGTAATAATCAGGTTTACCTGCGACCTCCAACTCTACAAAATGCAGGCTTTCTGGCAAGTGAATTAATTCGATTGCGCCAACTTTTTCAGCAGTACAACTAATACTCCCCTCAATGAATCGAGGTACGGGCAGGCGGAAATTCGGAGTATCTCGATCGGCTACGCAAGTCAGCGCTCCGCAAGCCCATCGCCGCCAACGCACCTTAGTTGAAGAATGACGGGAACAAGGGATGGCTTTTACCTATGACTGAAATGATATCTGCGACCATATTGCTGCTGTTGATTATGGACCCGCTAGGCAACCTGCCGATTTTTATGTCGGTGCTCAAGCATCTCGAACCCAAGCGCCGGCGTGCGGTGCTGATACGTGAAATGTTGATCGCACTGATCATCATGCTGCTGTTCCTGTTTACCGGCGAACGTATTCTGGCGTTCCTGAATTTGCGCACTGAAACCGTCTCGATCTCCGGCGGAATCATTCTGTTCCTGATCGCCATCCGCATGATTTTTCCCTCTGGCGAAACCAGCACCAGCGGATTACCTGCAGGTGAAGAACCTTTTCTGGTGCCGCTGGCGATTCCGCTGGTTGCAGGCCCTTCGCTGTTAGCCACGCTGATGCTGCTGTCACATCAATATCCCAATCAGATGTCACATTTGGTTGGCGCATTGCTGATTGCCTGGGGCGTTACCGTGATCATTTTGCTGATGTCAGGGCTGTTTTTACGTCTATTGGGTGACAAAGGCGTTAACGCGCTGGAGCGGTTGATGGGCTTGATTTTGATTATGCTGGCAACGCAGATGTTCCTGGATGGGATTCGAACCTATCTCAAGCTTTAAGTCTCCTGCTGAAGATCGATGGCCCTTAAACAGGGCCATCCGTCGTCATAAATAATTCATTTAAATTGCCAGGCTTTAGGATTTATCCGCATAGAACCGGCTAACGCTTAGAGGGTTAAATAGTTCTAATTCTTGAAATGCCTATGGCGAACAGGGAGTCATTTGTGGCGGATAATATGGACACCTACAAAGGTGCGGGAATATTCATTATTGTCGAACGGCTCTACAGTCGCGATTCCCCCAGCTGGCACGGCATTGGCACAGCGCTAATGCAAGTTCATCGAATGGTGTACCAACTCTATCGCAAGCAAGATGTTTCATTGGACGGCGAAAGAATTACACCGCAAAGCGCCACGTTATGGCAACGCATTCAAATTCTTTCCGGTACGCAATTAGTGCAACAGAATTCGGCAGATAATGTCAGGCGTTTTGCGCTCGACTATGCCGGATCGCGTTTTATGGGCACGCCGGTTTCGATTGGCGGCCTCAAATCGAAAAAAATTCCAGATTTCCTTACCAAAGAATATACGCTGCCGACGCAAAGAATAATGGCTTATGGCCGCGATCCGATTCCAACCGCCACGCTGTATGGCCGCCCGGATGCAAAATTTGTCATGGGCAGCGGCGGCAAGGACGATCCCACAGCCGCCGCAAAGTACGACCTGAAAACTAAGCAGATAAAATTGATTGATCCCAATAATGAACTGCCTGGCATGATGCGCCAGTTAACTTCCCTGCGAGCGATAAAATGAGAATTCCTGTTTCACATCTTGTGTTCGGCGCACTCTTTTTGATTTTCGGTTATCTCTCATATAACGAAACCATCAGCTTTTATCTAAGCAATTTCGCGGGCACGGTTGCCGATATTCGTAGCGTATTGATTGCACCACTTTTTACTGCACTGTTCTATTTGCTTTATTATATTGCCAGCAGCTTTACCTTCAGGAAATTATCACGCCCCACAACCAGTAAAGAAGTGGTATTTCAAACTCTTTTTTTTATCGCTAATGTTTTACTGCTGCTGTTGTCCGCAAAACTGTTTTCCTGGAAAACCAGCAACGAATTGAGTGGTGCAACCCAGTTAATTGACCTGGATACGCAGAAAATTGTTCTGACTTATTTGGTTGCCAGTTTAGCTGCATTTATTATATTCATAGCGATCCGAAAAAAATGGCGCTGATGTCGCTGGTAAACATCATTAAGCAGGGCTTCCTGAAAATGTTTAATTATCGTGGGGTGGAAACGCGCGCACGATATATCATTTTCGTGATATTTCAGGTTGCCTGGTTTTGTCTGTACTTGAAAGAGTTTGCGTCGCAGGATGCGGAGATTGGCTTTGTGCCGTTGCTGCTATTTATCCTGCCAACGCTGGCTTGCGGCAGCCGTAGGATCAATGACGCAGGCTATTCGCGTGGCGTGTTTATGCTGCTACTGATTGCGCCCTTCTTGCTGTTCCCCTTTCTCGCCTTTCCGCCCTCCGTTCAGCGCCCACCGGCTACCCAATGACAGCGGGCGGCACTTTGGCCGCCCGCTCGCAGGATTACTTCTGCTTCTTCTCAATCGGTTTGCCCGACCAGTAACCGGCCAGCAGCGAACCTGAAAGGTTGTGCCACACCGAGAACAGCGCACCCGGCAAGGCGGCCAGTGGCGAGAAGTAGAGTTTGCCCAGCGTTGCCGCCAGACCGGAGTTCTGCATGCCCACTTCCAGTGCCAGCGTGCGGCAGGTGGATTCGTCAAAGCCAAACAGCTTGCCGCCCCAGTAACCGCCCAGCAGACCAATGGCGTTATGCAGGATTACTGCCGCAATCACCACCAGACCGACAGAACCAATAAAGCCCTGACTGCCCGCCACCACTGCGCTGATAATCAGCAAAATACACACCATCGAGAACGCTGGCAGATACGGCTCAACACGGCGCACCACGCTGTTCATTGAGTGGTGGATGATCAGACCCAGACCAATCGGGATCACCACGATTTTAATGATGCTGAGCAGCATGCCGATCACATCGACCTGAATGTGAGTATCGACATAGAAACGCGTCAGTAGCGGCGTGGCGAAGACGCCCACCAGCGCAGAAACCGAAGAGATGGTCACGGACAGGGCCACATCGCCCTTCGCCAGATAGATCATCACGTTGGACGCGGTGCCGCTGGCCACGCTGCCTACCAAAATCATCCCAGCCGAGAGATCCGGCGGCATATGGAACAGTTTTGCCAGGCCCCAGGCGGCGAGTGGCATCACCAGATAGTGCAAAAAGGTGCCGGCGATAACCGGTGCCGGGCGTGTCAGCACACGTTTGAAATCATCAATATTCAGCGTCACACCCATGCCGAACATGATCAGCATTAGCAGGTAAGTGACCCACGGCCCAATGCCGAGAAACGTAGAGGGCGAGTAATACGCCGCGACCGAGAGCAGCACGGCCCAGAGTGGGAACAGGCGGGTTAATTTGGCGAGCATGGAGAGACTTCCTTAGATATTTTTTAATTTATTTCATATGCCACAGATGAAGTGCCGCGCGGGGAACGACCACAGCGACGGACGCGGGATCATAACATTTCATTATCGTGACGTAAGGCGGGAAGTCGCTGGCAGGATAAAATGCGGATCGTCTGCGGCAAAGCAGGGAAATTGGCAAAGATATCCGCTGCTTTTAAGGCGGTGGACGAGATATCGCACGCCTGTAGCCTGTTACAGAAATAAAAAAGCCGGACAATGTCCGGCTCGTTTTCAGCATGTCTGGATTAACTGCCAAAAAGATTCTTATGCAGCGCGCGCACCACTTCTTCTGCGTCTGGCGTTGGCACCAGGAAGCACAGGTTATAGCTGCTGGCACCGTAGCAAATCATGCGCAGATTAAACGGCTCAAGGGCACCAAACACCTCTTTACCGACACCGCAGGCTTTCGACAGGTTGTTGCCGATAATCGCCACCAGCGCCAGGTTCTCCTCCACTTCCACGCGGCACAGTGAAGAGAGTTCGGTCAGCAGTGCTTGCGTCAACAGGCTCTCACCGGTGGTCGAAGAACCGGTGGTATCCAGCGTCAGCGCCACGCTCACTTCTGACGTGGTGACCAGATCGACGGAGATGTTATGACGAGCCAGAATCGCGAACACTTCAGCAAGGAAGCCGTGCGCGTGCAGCATGTTCAGGCTGTGCAGCGTCATCAGCGTTTGCTTACGACGCAGTGCCAGCGCGCGGAACAGCGGTGGATTCTGGGTTTCATTGCACACGCGCGTGCCACCTGCAGCCGGATCTTTGCTCGAACCGACGAACACCGGAATGTCACTGCGCACAGCTGGCAGCAAGGTCGCCGGATGCAGCACTTTCGCGCCGAAGATTGCCATTTCAGCCGCTTCTTCGAAGGTAATTTCTTCGATGCGTTTCGCGGTGGGCACCACGCGCGGGTCGGTGGTGTAGATACCGGCCACGTCAGTCCAGATATCCACACGCGACGCCTGCAGGGCTTCTCCCAACAGTGCTGCGGTATAGTCGCTGCCGCCACGTCCCAGCGTGGTGGTGCGCCCTTTACCTTCGCTACCAATAAAGCCCTGAGTAATCACCAGCGCTTCAGCAACGCGTGGGGCCAATTGCGC
The DNA here is from genome assembly GCF_016625195.1 of Erwinia sp. S63. Taxonomy (GTDB): domain Bacteria; phylum Pseudomonadota; class Gammaproteobacteria; order Enterobacterales; family Enterobacteriaceae; genus Pantoea. The sequence goes on along the minus strand of NZ_JACVUP010000006.1, from coordinate 18,440 downwards.
AGTGGACAGCTCTTTCAGCGTGGCAACATCAGGCTCAGCACGACCAAAACGGTCGCTGGTGCGCATCACTTTACGCACATCAAACCATTCGGCATTGACCTGACGCTCACGCAGCACTTCCACGAACAGCAGGGTCGACATCAGCTCACCGTGGCTTACCAACTCATCGGTCAGCGCATGTGAGGTCGCCAGCGCAGTCGCTTCCGCCAGCATCAGGATGTTCTCCAGCATGCGATCAATCTCCTGGCGAATCACTTCAGGGGATTGCAGGCGATCAATGATGGCGTATTGAATGTTGCGAATTTCGTCCAGCAGGTGTGCGCGCTGCTCCAGTTCCCGGCCTTCAGCCAGAGAAACCAGCAGATTAGTCACGCCAGCAGACGCAGAGAGCACCACTAAACGGGTATTGGCATCAGAGAGCACAACATCCGCACTGCGGTTCATGGCATCAAAATCGGCAACGCTGGTGCCGCCAAATTTTGCCACGATCAGGTTTTGAGACATGTTACGAACCTCGTGTCAGATTAGCTTTCTCCCGTGGTTAAACGGAAGAGGTGATTTCAGCCTTGGCACAAGAGAAGAGCAGAATTGGACAGACAAGATCAGGAGATGAGTCACCAAAAGCACTTCACCTTGCGAAACGTCCGACTGCGGACGCTTCTGGTGACAACCCAGAGGATTCAGCCCCTGCAGCCGACAGGACAACACTCCGCGTGTTGTTCCATCTCGGCGTCGCACCCCATGATGTGTTGTCGTTGGATACGGATCCTCAAACACACTGCCTGGGCGACGCGCCTCTTCTGGCTTGCACCCAAAGGTGCAAGTCGCGGGCACAAAATACTGATTAATTTTGCTGCTGTCCAGCCTTGCAACACGTTGAAAATTCTTTTTTAGAATTACGCCAGCGCATCGCAGAACAAACGCTGGCAGCCACACCCGCCTAAAGTAGTCAACGGCGCGCAAAAACACGGCTTTTTGCTGATGCGGCACAGGGAATTTTTTTGCCAGAACATCGACAATCGCCGCCGGATTAACCTGAAACCTTGCGGCCACGGTCACAAATTTTTTCCCTTCGTTTGCAACTGTGGTCATACTGAAACCCGTTCGCGGTAGCGTATCAGCCACAAGAAATGCTTAGCACGCTGGGCCAGCAGGACGCGCCCGGCTGGAATGACGGTTCTTATTTCAACAAGAGTGTTGCCATGAAAAATATCAATCCGAAACAAACCGCAGCCTGGAAAGCGCTGCAGCAGCATTTTGACCAGATGAAATCGGTGCAGATCGCCGACCTGTTTAAAGATGATGCCGATCGTTTTGCGAAATTCTCTGCCACCTTCGATGACCAGATGCTGGTGGATTTCTCAAAAAACCGCATCACCCAGGAAACCCTCGATAAGTTACAGGCGCTGGCAAAAGAGACCGATCTGGCGGGCGCCATCAAATCCATGTTCTCTGGCGAGAAGATTAACCGCACCGAAGAGCGTGCCGTGCTGCACGTTGCTTTGCGTAATCGCAGCAACACGCCAATCATCGTGGATGGCAAAGATGTGATGCCAGAAGTGAATGCGGTGCTGGCGAAGATGAAAGGCTTCTCTGAGCGCATCATCAGCGGTGAGTGGAAAGGTTATACCGGCAAAGCGATCACCGACGTGGTGAACATCGGTATCGGCGGTTCGGATCTCGGTCCATTCATGGTGACTGAGGCGCTGCGCCCGTATAAAAATCACCTGAACATGCACTTTGTTTCTAACGTTGATGGCACGCACATTGCCGAAACGCTGAAAGATCTCAGCCCGGAAACCACCCTGTTCCTCGTGGCGTCTAAAACCTTCACCACCCAGGAGACCATGACCAACGCCCACAGCGCGCGCGACTGGTTCCTGAAAACCGCGGGCGACCAGCAGCATGTCGCCAAACACTTTGCTGCGCTGTCGACCAACGGTAAAGCGGTGGGCGAGTTCGGTATTGATACCAACAACATGTTCGAGTTCTGGGACTGGGTCGGCGGTCGCTATTCACTGTGGTCAGCGATTGGTTTGTCGATCATCCTGTCAGTGGGCTTCGAGAATTTCGAACAGCTGCTGAGCGGCGCACATGCGATGGACAACCACTTCGCCAACACGCCAGCCGAGCAGAACCTGCCGGTGCTGCTGGCACTGATCGGTATCTGGTACAACAACTTCTTTGGTGCCGAAACCGAAGCCATCCTGCCTTACGACCAGTACATGCACCGTTTCGCAGCGTACTTCCAGCAGGGCAACATGGAGTCCAACGGTAAGTACGTGGATCGCGAAGGTAACCCGGTGGATTACCAGACCGGCCCAATTATCTGGGGCGAGCCTGGCACCAACGGTCAGCATGCGTTTTATCAGCTGATTCATCAGGGCACCAAACTGATCCCTTGCGACTTTATCGCACCGGCGCAGACCCACAACGCACTGACCGATCACCATCCGAAGCTGCTGTCGAACTTCTTCGCGCAGACCGAAGCGCTGGCGTTTGGCAAATCTCGTGATGTGGTGGAGAAAGAGTTTACCGATGCCGGTAAATCCGTTGAGTCTGTTGCCCACATCGTGCCGTTCAAGGTGTTCGAGGGTAACCGCCCAACCAACTCCATCCTGCTGCGTGAAATCACTCCGTTCAGCCTGGGTGCACTGATTGCGCTGTACGAACACAAGATCTTTACCCAGGGCGCGATTCTCAACATCTTCACCTTCGACCAATGGGGTGTTGAATTGGGCAAACAGCTGGCAAACCGTATTCTGCCAGAGCTGGAAAATGCAACGCAGATCAGCAGCCACGACAGTTCCACGAATGGCTTAATTAACCGCTATAAATCCTGGCGTTAATTTTCCTGCCAATCTGAATAAGGCGGCTTAATTGCCGCCTTATTTCTATCAAACATGCAATAAACCTCGCAATTTTGTTATTTAGCGATCCCGTTACGGTTAGATAATTCTTAAAATGCGCTAAGGAAAATCGGAGTTTGTTTAAAATGAATAGCATGACACTCATCAAAAAATGGATCTAATTCGCCCACCCAAAATAAGCATCTATTTGATTAATCTACCATTAAAATTAAAGCACATTCAGGAAAATCTGATTATTCCTATTCCGTACCATTTTTTAATGCAAAAGTGAAAAATGCTGCCGTGTCAGCCACAACCACTCAAATATCCCGCCACCTGAAAAATCTTCATTTAAAAAAAGCAGCTATCGCCAATTCGCCGTATTTATCACCAGAATAACCCCTGTTTTTCACCCTCTTTTACTGGCGATGAACTCTGGTAATTTGTTGCCCTATACTGAACGCGCCCGAAATTAGGGTACATCCTTCATTCATTTGTTTCTAAAAATGCAGGAAACGTTGTTATGAAAAAACTGATGGTTGCCGGTGCAGCCTTACTTTACGTTGCCGTTTCTTCCGCTGCGATTGCCGCACCGGAAGAAGCTGGTGCTGCAGCGGGCGCGCAGGCGGGAGCAATCTCGACCGGTGCCACGACCGCTGTGGGTATCGGCGCACTGGGCGCGTTAGTAGGACTCGGCATCGCTGCTGCTGGCGGCGGTGACGGAGCAAATACCGGCACAACAACGACCACCACAACGAGCACCACTCGTTGATGTAGCACCTTTAAACATAACCACACAGCCGTGTGGTTATTTTTTGCCTGGTTTTATTTTTAACAGGGATATACACAGTGCACCGACTCTCCTTGCTGCTTTTCTGCCTCTTGCTGCAGGCCTGCACACAAACGCAAAAAGGCCTTGAACAAACCGTGATGATGGCCGTGAACGGCCCGGATGATGTCACCGTCACCGATGAACAAATCGCCAGTCTCCCCTACGCCAGCCTGTATGCACGCATCAATGAAGGACCGCGTATCTTCGTGGTGCTTGGGTATGACGAAAACGGCCAGCAGAAATGGATCACCCAGGATAAAGCGATGCTGGTGATGCAGCATGGACGCCTGGTGAAGACCCTGGGGCTGGCCAGCAACCTCGACGATGTGAGTAACCTGGCGCAAGACCCGCTCGCCGATCCACTGCATCTGCAAAACAACGCCAGCTGGACCCGCGTGGTGCAGTGGCGCGAGAAAGATCGCGTGCGCGCCGCCACCGCCGTATCTCAATTTCAGCGCGGCGATGACGCAGTGCTGAATGTGGCAGGCGAACGCGTGCCATGTCGCGTATGGATCGAGACGGTCCGCATGGAGAGTCTGGGCGCAGAATGGCAAAACACCTTCTGGATCGATAACCGTGATGGCGCGGTGTTGCAGGCAAATCAAATGCTGGCCGCAGACGCTTTCCCTGTTGAAACCACCATTCTGAAGCCGGCGAAATCATGAAAATAATTACTCCTCTGCTAACGGCTGTCGCCTTACTGACGGCCGGTTATGCGCTGGCGGATAGCCAGGTGACCGTGCATGACTTGCATGGCCAAAACATCCTGCAGATCGATCATGCGCAGAATCTGGCGCAGCTGGTGACGAATCCCGCACTACACACCTGGTGGCCCGGTACGGTGATTGCCGAACGTGGCGCAACCGCGGTGGCACAGCAACAACAGCAGCAGCTGCTGGCTGACTTACGCACCTGGCAGGCCGACAGCGGCGATACGTTGGCAGCGACCATTGGCGCAGCAATCCACCAGCTAAGCGCGATACAAGTTACCGGACGCCAGTTCACTTCACTCGATCCTGACTGGGTACGCCTGCGGCCTGAAGCCAATCGTACGCTGCAAGGCAGCTACGACCTCTATACGCTGCCACAGCCCACGCAAGTGCTGATTCTCGGCGCCCTGGACCATCCCGGTAAAGAGAGCTGGCAACCCGGTCGCACAGTGCGGGACTACCTTGAGGCGCACGACCGCCTGTCGGGTGCTGAGCGCAGCTTCGCCACCCTCATCGCCCCGTCTGGCCAGACGCAGCAAGTGCCGGTCGCCTACTGGAATCAACGTCATGTTGAAGTGGAACCCGGCAGCATCATCTGGCTGGGCTTTACCTCGTGGAGCCTGCCCTGGGGCAAAGCTGATTTGAATGCGCGCATGCTCTCTGTTCTGACACACCGGATTCCAGACTGATGAAAAAACAATTACTTCTCAGCCTGTTGGCTGCTTCTGTTGCTGCGGCATGCCAGGTGCACGCGGAAACCTGGCCGGAACCGATCGGGCCATCACAATCGGATTTCGGCGGCGTGGGTTTGATGCAGACCCCTACGGCACGTATGGCGAAAGAGGGCGAATTCAGCCTGAACTTCCGCGATAACGATCAATATCGTTACTACTCTGCTTCGTTACAGCTGTTCCCGTGGCTGGAAACCACCGTGCGTTACACCGACGTGCGCACGCGTCGCTATAGCGCAGTTGAAGGCTTCAGTGGCGATCAAAGCTATAAAGACAAAGCGTTCGATGTGAAGCTGCGTCTGTGGCAGGAAAGTTACTGGCTGCCTGAAGTAGCGGTAGGCTCGCGTGATTTGGGCGGCACCGGTCTGTTTGATAGCGAATATCTGGTGGCGACCAAAGCCTGGGGACCGTTTGATTTCACCATGGGCATCGGCTGGGGCTACCTTGGTAACAGCGGCAGCATCAAGAACCCCTTCTGCTCTTACAGCGACAGTTTCTGCACCCGCACCGGGGGCGGGACGGCGGGCGCCATCAATGGATCGCAGATGTTCCATGGCCCGGCAGCGCTGTTTGGCGGCGTGGAGTATCAAACGCCCTGGCAGCCACTGCGCCTGAAGCTGGAATACGAAGGCAACGACTATCAGGATGACTTTGCCGGACGGCTTGAACAGCGCAGTAAGGTGAACGTTGGGGCGATCTATCGCCTGACTGACTGGGCTGATATCAACGCCAGTTACGAGCGCGGTAATACCTTTATGTTCGGTGTCACCGTACGTACCAACTTCAACGATTTGCATCAGTCGCACATCGACAGCGCTAAACCGGCCTATAACCCGCAACCGCAGGGCGACCTGTTGCAGTCCACGGTGGTGGCAAATCAACTCACCGACCTGAAGTACAACGCCGGATTAAGCGGTCCGCGCATTCAGACCAAAGGCAGTACGCTGTACGTATCAGGCGAACAGACGAAATACCGCGATACGCGTGAGGGCGTTGACCGCGCCAATCGCATTATCATGAATAACCTGCCAGCCGGTATCGATACCATTGAGGTCACTGAGTCGCGGCTCAATATGCCGCAGGTCACCACCCGCACCAACGTTGCCAGCCTGCACAATGAACTGAGCGGTTATCCGCTGGGGCATGAGCAGCCGCTGCAGCAGACGCGCGAAAATCCGGTCGATCCTGGCGAGACTGAACAAGGCTTCTTTATCCGCAAAGATCGCCTTCACTACAACCTGGCTCCGGTGCTCAATCAGTCAGTTGGTGGGCCGGAAAGCTTCTACATGTACCAGCTCGGGGCGATGGCTAGCGCAGATTATGCACTCACCGATCACCTGCTGGTTAGCGGCAGCCTGTTCGGCAACCTCGCCAACAACTACGACAAATTTAACTACAACGGCGCACCGGCTGATTCCACCCTGCCGCGCGTACGTACCCACATTCGCGACTACGTCGAGAACAATGTCTACGTTAACGACCTGCAAGCCAACTACATGGGTTACCTCGGCAATGGCTTCTACGGCCAGGTGTACGGCGGTTATCTCGAAACCATGTACGGCGGTGTCGGCGGAGAAGTGTTGTATCGCCCAATCGACAGCAATTGGGCCTTTGGTGTTGATGCCAACTACGTGAAGCAGCGTGACTGGGACAACATGATGCAGTTCACCGACTACAAAGCGCCAACCGGACACTTCACAGCGTACTGGCGTCCGTGGTTTATGCAGGATGTGTTGGTGAAAGCCAGCGTGGGTGAATATCTGGCGAAAGATAAAGGCGTGACGGTCGATGTGTCGAAGCGCTTCGACAGCGGCGTGATGGTTGGCTTCTACGCCACCAAGACCAACGTTTCGGCAGCTGAATACGGTGAAGGTGACTTTACCAAAGGCTTCTATATTTCGATTCCAATGGATCTGTTTACCGTGACGCCAACGCGTGGCCGTGCACAGGTGAACTGGGTGCCGTTAACGCGTGATGGCGGACAGATGCTGGGTCGTAAATATCAACTGTATGACATGACGTCGGATCGTGATGCGCGGTTTAATTAAGCGTTAATGCGGGTATTAAACCCGCATGGGTTTCCGGGTGCGCATACAAGCGCATCTGGAAATTTACGACGCTGCATGTCGTCGGGTCACCCTTTAAGGCGACCGACCGGGAAGACTCGGTGTTAATTGAGAAATCCTCAGCACACTAATCCGCGTCATAACCGAGATTCGGTGCCAGCCAGCGTTCTACCTCGCTGACGCTCATGCCCTTACGCGCCGCGTAATCCTCCACCTGATCGCGTTGAATCTGCGCCACGGCGAAGTATTTACTGTCAGGATGGCTAAAGTACCAGCCGGATACCGCCGCACCTGGCCACATCGCGAAGGACTCCGTGAGCTTCATGCCGGTGTGCGTTTCCACATCCAGCAACTGCCAGATCTGCGCTTTCTCGGTGTGTTCCGGACAGGCCGGATAGCCCGGTGCCGGACGAATGCCCTGATAATTTTCGCGAATGAGCTCTTCGTTACTCAGATTCTCATGAGCCGCAAAGCCCCAGGTCACCTTACGTACACGTTCGTGCAGATACTCGGCAAAAGCTTCGGCCAGACGGTCTGCCAGCGCCTTGATCATGATTTTGTTGTAGTCATCATGCTGCTGTTCATAGGCTTCGGCCAATGCATCCTCTTCCAGTCCACCGGTGACCGCAAACGCGCCCAGGTAATCGGCTTTGCCACTGGATTTTGGTGCCACAAAGTCGGCTAAGCAGTAATTGGCGAAGTCGGTTTTCTCCGTCTGCTGACGTAAGTGATGGCTCACACACAACACATGGTCACGGCTCTCATCTTGATACACCTCGATGTCATCACCGACGCGGTTGGCAGGGAAAATCCCCACTATGCCACGTGGATTCAGGGTGCCAGTGTCGCTGAGCATATCCAGCATCGCATTAGCATCGGCAAACAGGCGTTTCGCCTCTTCCCCTACCACTTCATCTTCGAGGATGCGCGGATATTTTCCCGCCAGCGACCAGGTCATAAAGAACGGCGTCCAGTCGATGTAGTTACGCAGCGTGTCGATACTGGCCGTTACCGCGCTCACCCCAAGGCGATGCGCGACCGGCGGCGTATAGCTTTCCCAATCAATGGCATAATCGTTGTCGCGTGCGGTTTGCAGGCTCACCGGCGGCGTGCGTGGCTTCTTACGCGCGTGCTGAATACGCACCGTGTCGTACTCTTTGCGCGTGCGCGCCACAAACTCTTCTTTCATCGTATCGGATAACAGCGATGACACCACGCCCACGGTGCGCGAGGCGTTTTGTACGTATACCGTTGGGCCGCTGTAGTTCTGCTCGATCTTCACTGCCGTGTGCGCTTTCGACGTCGTTGCGCCGCCAATCAGCAGCGGAATGGTGAAGCCCTGACGCTCCATCTCTTTCGCCACGTTGACCATTTCATCCAGCGAGGGCGTGATCAGTCCGGAGAGCCCGATAATATCGGCATTCTCTGCAATCGCAGTTTTGAGGATTTTGTCACTCGGCACCATCACGCCCAAATCGATGATTTCGTAGTTATTACACTGCAGCACCACGCCGACGATGTTTTTGCCGATGTCATGCACATCGCCCTTCACCGTCGCCAGCACGATTTTGCCGTTGCTGCGCCCGGCTTCTTTGCTGGCTTCAATGTAAGGTTCGAGATAAGCCACCGCCTGCTTCATCACGCGCGCGGACTTCACCACCTGCGGCAGAAACATTTTGCCTTCGCCGAACAGATCACCGACCACGTTCATGCCGGACATCAATGGTCCTTCGATCACTTCAATCGGACGCGACGCAGCCTGGCGCGCCTCCTCGGTATCCAGCTCAATAAACTCTGTGATGCCTTTTACCAGCGAGTATTCCAGACGTTTAACCACGTCCCAGCTGCGCCATTCTGCCTGCTGCTTCTCCTGCTCGCCGTCACCTTTACTGCCGCGATATTTCTCCGCCAGCTCCAGTAACCGCTCGGTGCCATCGTCACGACGGTTCAGCACCACATCTTCCACCGCATCGCGCAGTTCTGCGGGCAAGTCGTCATAGATCGCCAGCTGACCGGCGTTGACGATGCCCATATCCATGCCGTTGCGAATGGCGTAATAGAGGAACACCGCGTGAATCGCTTCGCGCACCGGATCGTTACCACGGAACGAGAACGACACGTTAGACACGCCGCCGGAGATCATCGCATGCGGCAGTTCGCGCTTAATGTCTTCACAGGCGCCGATAAAGTCCATCGCATAGTTGTTATGCTCTTCAATACCGGTGGCGACCGCGAAGATATTCGGGTCGAAAATGATGTCTTCTGGCGGGAATCCGACCTCTTCCGTCAGGATCTTGTAGGCGCGACGACAGATTTCAATTTTACGGGCGCGGGTGTCCGCCTGGCCGACTTCATCAAACGCCATCACCACCATGGCGGCACCGTAGCGCCGCACTTTGCGCGCGTGTTCGATAAACGGCTCAATGCCCTCTTTCATCGAAATCGAGTTAACGATGCCTTTGCCCTGAATGCACTGCAGCCCTTTCTCGATCACCTCCCACTTGGAGGAGTCAATCATAATCGGCACGCGCGCGATATCGGGTTCACCAGCAATCAGGTTGAGGAAGCGCACCATCGCAGCTTCCGCGTCCAGCATGCCTTCGTCCATATTGATATCGATAATCTGCGCACCGCTTTCCACCTGCTGACGCGCCACATCCAGCGCTTCGTTGTACTTCTCTTCTTTAATCAGTCGCTTGAATTTAGCCGAGCCGGTGACGTTGGTGCGTTCACCGACGTTCACAAACAGCGAGTCGGCATGAATGTTTAGTGGCTCAAGGCCGGATAAACGGCAGGCTACTGGGATGTCTGGCAGCGCGCGCGGCGCAACGCCTTCTACCGCCGCCACCATCGCCGCGATATGTGCTGGCGTGGTGCCACAGCAGCCGCCGATAATATTCAGGAAACCGGCACGCGCCCACTCACCGATCTGTTCCGCCATGTTTGCTGCATCTAAATCGTATTCACCAAACGCATTCGGTAAACCGGCGTTAGGGTGAGCTGTGACGTAACCTTCCGCAATGCGCGATAATTCCTGCACGTACTGGCGCAGCTCGTCTGGACCGAGCGCACAGTTCAGGCCAAACGACAGTGGCTCGGCGTGACGCAGTGAGTTGTAGAAACCTTCGGTGGTTTGACCGGAGAGCGTGCGGCCAGAGGCATCCGTGATGGTGCCGGAGATCATCAGCGGCAGCTTCACGCCCATCGCTTCCATCTCGACCTGCACAGCGTATATCGCCGCTTTGGCATTCAGGGTATCGAACACCGTTTCGATCATAATCAGGTCGGAGCCACCCGCAATCAGCGCATGCGTCGATTCACGGTAGGCTGCCACCAGCTGATTAAAAGTAACGTTACGGAAGGCGGGATCGTTTACATCAGGCGAAATGGAGCAGGTGCGGTTGGTGGGGCCGAGCACGCCCGCAACATAGCGCGGACGATCGGGGGTTTTCGCCGTCCATGCATCGGCACTGGCACGCGCCAGCTTTGCCGCTTCAAGGTTGATCTCTGCGGACAGGGCTTCCATCGCGTAATCTGCCATCGCAATGGTGGTGGAGTTGAAGGTGTTGGTTTCCAGAATATCCGCGCCAGCGGCGAGATAGGCATCGTGGATTTCACGGATCACTTCAGGTTTGGTCAGCACTAACAGGTCGTTATTGCCTTTCAAATCGGAGGGCCAGTCGGCAAAACGGCTGCCACGAAAATCGGCTTCGCTGAGTTTATAACTCTGGATCATGGTGCCCATGCCACCGTCCAAAATCATAATCCGCTGTGCCAGTTGCTGATGCAGCATTTCTGTTTTATTGCTCACTCTCGCCCCGTCCACGTCATTGCGTTGGCTAATATGCCAGCCAAACATACTGGCATAACTTTCCAGAGAGCAAAAGTCACGACAGATGAGACATTTTCAGCCTGAAAGCATTACAGATCCGACCAGTAAAGCAGCGTTTGCATTCATGCGCCTAAAAACGAAAATGGTTTCCAGCATTGATGCGATTGTGGAGACGTTATGGCAACCCCAGTACCGGCGAAACGTGGAAAAAAACCGCGTGCCGCAGCAGCCACCAGCGCCCCGGCAGGTGGACAAGTTCAATCCCTGACACGCGGTTTGCGTTTACTTGAACTGATCGCCGAATCTCATGGCAGCGTTGCACTGACCGAGCTGGCACAACAGGCCGGATTACCTAACTCCACCACGCACCGCCTGCTGACCACCATGCAGCAGCAGGGATTTGTGCATCAGGTCGGCGATCTGGGCCTCTGGACGATTGGATCACATGCCTTTGTGGTGGGCAGCAGTTTCCTGCAGAGCCGCAATTTACTGGCGATTGTGCATCCTATCCTGCGTAAGCTGATGGAAGATGCCGGTGAAACGGTGAATCTGGCGGTGCTGGATCTCAGCGACTATCAGGCAGTGATTATCGACCAGGTGCAGTGTACGCAGCTGATGCGTATGTCGGCACCGATTGGCGGTAAGCTACCGATGCACGCATCTGGCGCGGGCAAGGCGTTTCTCGCCCACCTCAGCGATGAACAGGTGACTGCCCTGTTGCATCAAAAAGGATTGCACCACTACACGCCGAAAACCCTGATGTCACCGCACAGCCTGAAAGAGAATCTGGCGCTGATTCGCAAAATGGGCTTCTCACATGATGATGAAGAGCATGCGCTAGGCCTGCGCTGCGTAGCGGCACCCATCTATGACGAGCACGGCGAGCCTTTTGCCGCCATCTCGATTTCCGGGCCGATAGCACGTATGACCGATGACCGCGTCACTGAACTGGGCGCGCTGGTGATCCGCGCCGCCAGACAGGTGACGCAGACCTATTCTGGCCGTTAAGCGGCCACTGATGCATAGCGCGCGCTGAAACGCTGTCCGGCGCGCCAGGCGATAACTTCTTCGATATGCCCTTCCCGGATGCGCGTTTGCAGCGCGCGCCACCAGCCTGGATCAAACAGCTGCGGGTGCAGCGCGAGCAATAACTTACCGGTGCCCGGCTCGCTGCAGAGTGCGTAGCGGAAGGTTTCCGGGAACACATCATCCGGCCCCACGCTGTACCACGGCTCGGCTTGGAGCTCATCCTCTTCATAACGCGCTGGCGGCACATCGCGGAACTGCAGTTCAGTCATAGGCCGAATTTCATCGTAGTCGTAAAACACCACTCGACCGTGACGCGTCATGCCGAAGTTTTTGAATAGCATGTCGCCGGGGAAAATGTTGGCTGCCGCCAGTTGGCGAATCGCATCGCCATATTCACTGATCGCGTGCTGACGCTGTTCCGGCGTGGCCTGAGCCAGCCACAGATTCAGTGGCTCCATGCGGCGTTCCAGCCACAGATGGCGGATGATCAGCACATCGTCACGCAGTTCCATTTTCTCCGGAATATCGCGTTCAAACTCCGCCATCAGCGCTGCCGGGATGCGTGCGCGCGGTATCGCGAAGTACTCAAACTCTTGCGTATCAGCCATACGTCCCACGCGGTCGTGCTCTTTGACCATGCGATAGCAATCCCGCACCTGCGCATCGGTGACCTCTTTCTGCGGCGCGAATCGATCTTTAATGACTTTAAATACGCGATCAAATCCGGGCAGTGTAAACACCAGCATCACCATGCCGCGGATGCCGGGCGCGATGGTGAACTCTTCGCCGCTGTGTGCCAGATAATGCAGGTATTCGCGGTAGCATTCGGTTTTGCCGTGTTTCTGGCAGCCGATGGCCATGTAGCGTTCGGCAAGGGTTTTTCCCGGCAGAATCGGTTGCAGCCAGGCAACCAACGCCGCAGGCACGGGTGCATATACCATAAAATAGGCGCGGGCGAAGCCAAACACGATGCTGGCGTCGTCGCTGTCGGTTAAGCAGGTGTCGATCCACAAGCGTCCCGCCTCATCACGCTGGATGGGCAACAAGCAAGGCACCATGCCATCACTCAACTGCAATCGCGCCACGATCCATGCGGTTTTATTGCGGTAGAACAGTTCACCGGCGACATCCAGCGTGGCGGTGGCCAGTTGAGCGGGGCTGAACTGCTCATGCAAGTGGCGGACGATCCAGCCGATATCGCGGGTGAGATCCTGCCAGGGTAAGCGCAAAGGAATATCGTTAAGAACCTGCCTTAAAACTTCATGCCAGCTGCCTTGTGGACGGTACAGCCGCGACAATGGACGTTGTGCCATCGGCGCGGCGGCATAGGGCTGCGACGGGAAGATAAACAGCCGATTGGGATCGAGATGGCTGTGCCCCTGCAAGCGACAATAGACGGAATTAAAGAAGCTTTCGGCAATTTCATGGCGCGGATAACCGGGTAGCAGCGTCTCATAGTGGCTTTTCACCCGTAGCCAGAATGCCTCATCCCAGTTCGATACATCATTGAGGATGCGCAGTTGATTGGCCACCAATCCAACATGGTGATCGTACAGATGGATACGCGCTTTCATCGACTGCTGCACGGCATGCCAGTCGGCCTGCTCGAAGCGCTGCTGGGCGCCTGCGGTGATATCCAGAAAGCGGCCATACTGCGCGTCGAAACCTTGCAGGATGGTGTGGGCGATCAGAGATTCTCTCGGTGTCATCGGCAACGCTCCGGCAAAGGGAGCCCATCCATGGGTCAGGCGTGATGAAAGTCCGCGATGCGGTTTTAGTCGCCATCAATGGCGACCCTACGAAGGTGTCGTGCAATTTTCGTAGGGCACGCATGCAGACTGATCAGAACTGCGCGGCTTCCGTCGAACCAGTCAATGCCGTCACGGAAGATTGGCCGCCCTGAATCACGTTGGTGATGCGGTCAAAATAGCCGGTGCCCACTTCCTGCTGATGGGAGGAGAAGGTATAGCCTTTTTCGCGCGCGGCAAATTCCGGCTGCTGCACTTTCTCAACGTAATGGCGCATCCCTTCACCCTGCGCATACGCGTGTGCCAGATCGAACATGTTGAACCACATGCTGTGAATGCCGGCCAGCGTAATGAACTGGAAGCGGTAACCCATGTCGCTTAACGCCTGCTGGAAACGGGCGATGGTGCGATCGTCGAGATTCTTCTTCCAGTTGAATGACGGCGAGCAGTTGTAAGCCAGCAACTTGCCCGGATACTGCGCGTGAATCGCGTCGGCAAAACGTTGCGCCAGTTCGAGATCCGGCGTCGAGGTTTCACACCACAATACATCCGCGTACGGCGCATACGACAAGCCACGGCTGATCGCCTGCTCAATACCGGCGCGAGTACGGAAGAACCCTTCCGCGGTACGTTGCCCGGTGATAAACGGCGCATCGCGCTCGTCACAGTCGGAGGTAATCAAATCAGCGGCATCCGCATCGGTGCGTGCCAGCAATATCGTCGGCACGCCCATGACATCGGCTGCCAGCCGTGCAGCCACCAGTTTCTGAATCGCTTCCTGAGTGGGTACCAACACTTTGCCGCCCATATGGCCACACTTCTTCACCGAGGCCAGTTGATCTTCAAAGTGCACCGCACCGGCACCTGCCTGAATCATCGATTTCATCAGCTCGAAGGCATTGAGCACGCCACCAAAGCCCGCTTCTGCATCCGCCACAATCGGCAGGAAGTAATCGATAAAGCCTTCATCTTCTGGCGACAAACCATTCGCCCACTGAATCTGGTCGGCGCGCTGGAAGCTCTGATTGATACGCTCGACCACATTCGGTACCGAGTTCGCCGGATAGAGCGACTGATCGGGATACATCTGCCCGGCCATATTCGCATCCGCCGCCACCTGCCAGCCGGAGAGATAGATCGCCTCTATGCCGGCTTTGGCTTGCTGTATTGCCTGCCCACCGGTTAAGGCGCCGAGGCTGTTGATATATCCTTTGGTGGACTCACCGTTGAGCAGCGACCACAGTTTATTCGCCCCGCGCTCTGCCAGCGTGCAGGCCGGATTCACTGAGCCACGCAGGTTGATAACATCTTCCGCGCTGTAGGGGCGGGTAATGCCCTGCCAGCGCGCGTCGTTCCAGCTCGATTCGAGTTGTTTGATCTGTTGGTGACGATTCATAGCGTTATCTCCAGGTTCATGGCAGCAGGCGGTAGCCCGGCAGAGTAAGGAAAGAAACCAGTTCGTTATCCGTGGTGATTTGCGCCATCAGCGCGGCGGCATCGGCAAAGCGTCCGCTACGGAAGCGCTCCTCGCCCAGCGTTTGTTGCAGGGCCTGCATCTCTTCATCGAGTAGCCGCTCAAACAGTTCGGCGGTCACCAGTTGACCATCGCTGAGGATCTGCTTGTGATGAATCCACTGCCAGATGGAGGTGCGGGCAATTTCTGCCGTGGCGGCATCCTCCATCAACCCATCAATCGGCACGCAGCCGTTACCCCCAATCCACGCCTCAAGGTATTGCAACGCCACGCGAATGTTGGCGCGCATACCCGCTTCAGTGCGCAGACCCCGGCATGGCCGCAGCAGACGTTCGGCGGTGATGGGTGCATCCTGATCGCGACTGACCTGCAGCTGATTAGGCTGATTGCCGAGCTGACGGTCGAATTCAGCCATGGCGATATCGGCCAGACCCGGATGCGCGACCCAGGTGCCGTCATGGCCGTTACCGGCTTCACGCGCTTTGTCTTCCTGTACTTTCTGCATCACCCACGCATTACGCTCGGCATCTTTGCTCGGAATCAGCGCGGACATGCCGCCCATCGCCAGTGCGCCGCGGCGGTGGCAGGTTTTGATCAGCAACCGTGAATAGGCATCGAGGAAGGGCTGATCCATACTGATTTGCTGGCGGTCTGGCAGAATGCGATCGCCGTGCTGTGCCAGGGTTTTGATGTAGCTGAAGATGTAGTCCCAACGGCCACAGTTCAGGCCCACCACATGATCGCGCAGCTCCCATAAGATCTCATCCATCTGGAATACCGCCGGCAGCGTTTCGATCAATACCGTGGCTTTGATCGTACCGCGCGGCAGATCGAAGCGATCTTCGCTAAAGCGGAAGATCTCACGCCACCATGCCACTTCAGACGCATGCTCGGTTTTTGGCAGATAAAACCAGGGGCCATGCCCCTTTTCCAGCAGTGCCTCAACGTTGTGGAACAGATAGAGCGCAAAATCAAACAGCCCGCCGGGAATGGCCCGATCGCGCCACTCAACGTGTTTTTCATTCAGATGCAGCCCACGTACACGACACATCAGCAGAGCAGGATCGGATTTCAACTGGTAGATCTTGCCCGCTTCACTGGTGAAGTTCAGCGTGCCGTTGACCGCATCCCGCAGTGTCAGCTGGCCATCCATCAATCTCTGCCAGGTGGGTGCTAACGAATCCTCGAAATCGGCCATGAAGACGTTGACGTTCGCATTCAGCGCGTTGATCACCATTTTGCGATCCGGCGGGCCGGTGATCTCTACGCGACGATCGCGCAGCAGTTGGGGAATCGGGCGCACCTGCCAGTCACGTTCACGAATGGAAGTGGTTTCCGAATCAAAGTCAGGTAAGGCACCCTGATCGTAACGTTGTTGACGCTGCTGACGTGCTTTTAGCAGGCGCTCACGTTCCGGTGCAAAACGCGCGACCAGTGTGTGCAGGAAGTCGATGGCTTGCGGGGTGAGCAGCTGCTTTTCCGCGTGGGTAAAGGGCTGAGTGAAGGTCAGCGTATTGTGGATAACCGAATCTGTCATGCGGGCTGCTCCTGTTATGATCCGTCCCCAATTACTGGGATCCGGGTGTAGGGTGATTTTTAACCGGCAAGATCAGAGCATAATGATTTTTATTTTGTTTTCAAAAACTATTTCCATTTTTATTTTTAAACTGACTTATTGTACTGATAAATATGTAATTTAAACCCTCGAATTAAAGGCAATGACTTCCACAATTTTGTTAAAGGCAAAAAAAATGCCGCGACAACACGCGGCTGTCACGGCACATTCAATGAGAAAAACCAGCTGTTGCTTTATTCGAGTGTCGGGTTCATATGACGCAGATCGAACGGTGTGATCTGGTAAACGTAATAGTTTAGCCAATTTGAGAATAGCAGATTACCGTGGCTGCGCCAGGTGGCGCGCGGCGGCAGTTCTGGGTTGTCCCGCGGGAAGTAGTTAAACGGGACTTCCGGATGCAACCCGGCATCATAATCACGATGGTATTCACCGGATAGCGTCAGCGCATCGTACTCAGGATGGCCGGTAACAAAAGCCAGCCGCTTGTCTTTACTCGCCATCAGATAAGCACCCGTGGTCTCAGATTCGGCAAACAACTCGAGATCGGTATAGTCGCGAATTAACTGGCTCGGGAAGTCGGCATAACGCGAATGCGGCGCGAGGAAATTGTCATCAAATCCACGGGTTAACAAGGCATGCGGATGCAGGATTTGATGTTCATACACGCCTGAAAGTTTGTTCTGACGCGTTTGCTTTGGAATGCCGTAGAGAATGTTCAGCGCGGCTTGTACCGCCCAACAGACAAACAACGTGGAGGTGACGTGTTCTTTCGCCCAGTGCAGTACACGCTGAATCTGCGGCCAGTATGCTACGTCATTAAAATCCACCAATCCCAGCGGAGCACCCGTGACGATCAGACCATCGAAATTATCGTGCTCAATATCTTCGAAGTTGCAGTAGAAGTTATTAAGATGTTCGCTCGGCGTGTTACGTGACTCACGACTATCAATGCGCAGCAGCTGCACATCAATCTGCAGTGGCGAGTTGGACAGCAGGCGTAAGAACTGATTTTCCGTTTCGATCTTCTTTGGCATCAGATTGAGGATCAGTACTTTTAACGGACGAATCTCCTGAACACTGGCGCGTGATGAGGCCATGACAAACACGTTCTCATTACGCAAAAAATTCACTGCCGGCAATTCGTCGGGGATTCTGATTGGCATAACTAACTGACCTCTTACTGATAACCGTATAAACGTTTAGACATCCAGATGCCCGAGGTTAGCCTGGCATCTACTGAATGTCGAGTCTTCATGCAGTTTATGAAAATGTTTCAGTTTAAAGCAGGATTTGGAGGTCTGATCCGTGTATTTATGCTGCATCTTTGTGCGACCAACGCGGTGTTCTATGCGTTTTTTGCATATAGATGAGGTGTAATGACAGTGTTTGAGAGGAAAAATGGGAGGCTTTACGGAGCAATTCAATCTTTTTTCGCAGCGCATTGAGCGGTGTTTTGGCGATCTTCGTGGCTGTTAGCGGGGATTTCACCGATCTGCAGACGTAAAAAAACCCTGAACTTTCGTTCAGGGTTTCTTCACTTGTTTGATGCCTGGCAGTTCCCTACTCTCGCATGGGGAGACCCCACACTACCAT
>NZ_JACVUP010000062.1 GCF_016625195.1 Erwinia sp. S63 | reverse complement strand
AGCATCAGAGGTGCTACGGCCTCAAATATTGTGCCCCTTCCAACAGCATTCGCTTCAGCTCATCAGCAGACTGTAAAATTTGGGTCATCCCTGTGTGGATCTCTCATCCCAACGTAGAAGCCTCAGCGCTGCGGATAGCCCTTGCAGCAGCAGAGGTGCTACGGCCTCAAATATTGTGCCCCTTCCAACAGCATTCACTTC
>NZ_JACVUP010000061.1 GCF_016625195.1 Erwinia sp. S63 | reverse complement strand
AATCTTTTGATTTGAGTTTAATTAAAAGGTGTGACAGTTGTACTCCCCTCTTGGGAGGGAAAGTCAGAGACTAAAGTAAACATTCCTAATGTCCGTTAATCGCTCACAGCGGACCTCTACCAGCCAGAGGTCTGCTCCGTGCCAGGAGGGGACGCATGGTCTGGAGCACAAAACTGAGCCTTCCTGTGCAGTCGTCGGGGAACCATATATAAATA
>NZ_JACVUP010000060.1 GCF_016625195.1 Erwinia sp. S63 | reverse complement strand
ATGGTCATTTTCGATGTTTTGCAAAAATGTGAAATCTGCCATTTTGTGGATTTGGTCATTTTCGATTTCGATGTTTTAACCTAGTGTACTGGATTCTACTCGTCAAGCCCTTTCATATGAGACCTATATTGAGGGGGTTTTGAAAAAATGTGAAATCCGACATTTTGTGGATATGGTCATTTTCGATGTTTTGCAAAAATGTGAAATCCGCCATTTTGTGGAT